>CAIPZV010000013.1 GCA_903869595.1 uncultured beta proteobacterium
CATATCCACTCCTGGAAGTTCGACGGTTACCCGCCATTAGACCGTTTACACAAAATTCAGTACACCCCCCGTCTTTGTAAATACTATCAATTCCTTTTTTCAAATCCATTCTTTTCATCCAGCGATATAGGTTTGTTACGCCACAGGTTTTGATTAGTTCCTTTACATCAGCGACAAATATGTCGGGTGTAAATCTTATTTTTTTCTCGTGAAAATGATAGAAATTAGGGGCGAAATCACTCATTAAACTGGCATCGCTTTTATGATTGTGATTGCAAGTTTGAAAATCAATGCCGTACCAAAGTGCAATGGCACATTTATTCGCCTCGTTTAATTCCGTTTTTGTGAATCTTGGAATTGGCGTGCGAGAAATTTTTGATAACGGCATAAAGCACCCTTAGATTTCATTTCACTGCTTTTTTAGCCGCTGTCTTCTTTGCTACAGCACCAGCCGCTTTTGGCTTTGTAGCACGAGGCTTGGGTTCTGCTTGCGTAATGTGAATGCGCTTGGCACCACACGCCGCTGCAATTTCCATCAAAATTGCAACATCACTCACATCCTTAAACGCTACTTGTATCACCTTATAATCAGCAGCAAAGTGGCTCTTGCTTATCAACTCGCTTAGCTCACTTTTGTAAGCCTTTTGCTCTAGTGCTGCAACCTTAGCTTTTGCTGCTGCCAAGTCTGCTTTCAAGTCATCTACCGTCTTCTTCTTGCGTGTCGATGTTGCCATTGCTGTCTCCTTTGTTAAAAATTTAGTCGCAGTTCTTAAAGTTCCGTATCTTACATTTTGCACGTTGATTTAAGACTTAATTATTTTCTTCGATCGCATTGAAATTAAGCTATTTCTTAATATAACGCTCTGGCTTCAATGATGTCGTGTCCATACGCCCTATGAGAACTGATCCATTTATCATTGGGAGAAGTAGTGAAAAACTTTTGTTAAGCCAATCAACTGGAACAGAATGAGCAATGCAATTTCTCATATTTGAATCTTCAAATGCTTCGATTGGATGAATCGTTCCATCTTGCGATTTAAGCTCTAAGCCCTTTTTCCCACAATCAACTCCAATCGGTCCCATTATAAAAAGATCCATAGTCTTTTCATTTTTATCAAAATTTAAGAGGTCTATGTCAAATCCCGCCTTAGTTTTTTCTACGGAGGTTAGTGCAAATGAAATATAAGTAGTTCCGTGAAATTCATCTTTTTCAACAAAGTGTTGACCGGCGAATATGGCGGGGCTACTTGTCACTAAGCATATTGCAAGCTTACAGGCGAAACTTTTTTTGAAAAAATTAGTCATTATTAATATAAATTAAATTTAAAATTAGCGCCTTGAACCACTACCGCCTCTACTGCGTGACCGTCGAATTGCCGTACCTCATGAGTAAACTAAACAAGCCGCTTTCCACCCGCAATCGCATGTGCCTTTTTACGCAACTGCACATGCCCATAATGCAGTTCAATCATCTTCACGCTTGTGCCCATGTGCTTGCTTAGCGTGTAAATCGTCATCCTGTCGTATGTCAGCGCCATCGTTGCATAGTAGTGGCGTAGGCTGTACAGCGTTCGTTCTTTGCCTGTTCGCGCATCGTACTGCAATTCATGCTTGCTTAGGAAACGAGCAAACATTCGTCCAAATGTAGTCGTCATGTCTTTGCCATTCAACCTAAACACATATGCGTCGTGTTTGGCTTTAATGAAGTCCTCAAATGTTCCGTCTTGCCAAGCAGGGTTCAACATGCGCAGTCTGTCCAAGTAGCCAAAAGTGTTTTGCCGTGCAATCACTTCCCTGTGTCCTGTCTTGCCGTTTACATTCAGCGCCAAGTAGCGCACGCCCTGTTCTTCAAAGTAAAACAGGTGCTGCCACTTTAGGTTCATTGCTTCTGTGCCAGCCCGTATGCCCGTGTTAGCCAACACCAACACATACTCACGCAGCACTGCCCGCAGTGCAGTCTCATGCCCTTTACGTGCCTCCTTCACCCACTTGCGCATGCCTTTGTAGATGGCTGTGTAGTCCTCTAGCGTAAAGTCAGGACGGCGTTGCCCCTTAACACCTTCGTTGCGCAGCAGTGGAATTTGAAAGCGTGACATGTAGCCACGCTCTAACGCTTCATCAAACACGCGGTTCAGTGCGCTGTTGTGGTTGTTGAGTACGCTGGCACTTGGTGGCTTGCCCATCAACGCTAGTCGTTCAGTGTCGAATTTGGTCAGCACCGCGTTGTCAATCTTGTCTATGTTGTGATTGCCAACGAGCGGAATGAAGTATTTGTTCAGCGCCTGTATGTAGGTTATGAAAGTAGCCTTGCCCTGCTTGGCAGCTTGCAGTGCTTCCATCCGCGCTATTGCAAGTTTGGCAACGGCTTTGAAGCGTTTGCTGACGACAGGTAAATCGTTCTTTTCCCTAAACATTGCGTTCATCACAATGTCCACACCTGCCTGCTTAGCGTCTTCCAAGTTGTGGCACTTGGTTGTCATTCGCTCCCAAGTGCCGCGTATCTTGTAGCGCACATGCCAAACAGGACTTGTGGCTCGCCTAAACAGCGTCGCCTTACCTTCAAGTATGTGTACTGTGTCGTCAATCTTTTGGGGCACTGTTTCTACTCCACGCTAGCGCCAACAAGGCAGTTGGCTGAATATGGCTACATTTGACAGTAGCATACGCGGGATTTTGTGCAACGACTGTGCAACGATTTTTTGAGTTTTAGCGCAGGGACGAAAAGCGCAGAAGTTGCGCATTTCCGAGAATTTGAAGTGGAAAATTGCGCATTTTTCACTATTCTTAGCAGTGGTGCCCGAGACGAGACTTGAACTCGTATGCCCGTTATTCACGAAGCGGCGGATTTTAAGTCCGATGTGTCTACCTATTTCACCACTCGGGCCCGCGATCAGCACCTGGCCGACCGGGGGGTTGTGCCCGGCCATCCGGTTCGATGCACTGCGCAATCAAATTGCGCACCAGGCATTCTAGCAATCACCCACCCAAGCGGACCCGGCCACCTGCACCGATAACTGCCAATCAGGCGGCTGCTTCGGCTACCGCCGGTGTGGCTGCTGCCAAAGCGCTGGCGTGGCGGTTGCGCTCCAGCCAACCATTCACGCGACGCACGGTTTCATCCACAGAGTCTGAGCGCAACGCTTTTTGATCTGCTACCAGTTTGATGAGCAAATCAATGCGCTCAATATGCGTGGCGCCAGCGGCCAGCGCGCGCGCAGCAGACGATGGTTTGAGCAAGCCTTTTGCCGCAGCGGCATATTTTTCAAACGGCACCATGTCATCGGCTGCTGCGCCCAGCGACTGGCAAAGTTGGGATACCCATTCATAGACGGCGCGGGACTGCTCCACATCTGCATGCACCGCCTGTTCAATCGGCTGCACCGTATCGGCCAGGACGCAGCGGTAATTACCGGTCAACAACATACTCCACTTAGCCAGCGGCACAAACAGCGAATCGTGCAGCTTGAGTTTGACCGGAAGATCTAAGGATTCGCCATCGACCACTAAACGGGCGGCGGCAATATCCGCGTCCAATTGCGAGAGCATCGCGTTGTGCGCCTCGGAAGCAAATCGCGCCACCTTGAAATTGGTCGGCAACCCGACCTGCAACACATTGGGCGCCTCTTCGGGCGGGCGGAAAGCCTGCGGATCGGGGCTGCACAGCGTCATCACGCCGGGCTCAAATCCGTCCCATACCTCCGGATCCAGATAGCAAGGGCGGCAGCTGTCGGTGTCAATGCCATCAATGCGCGCCAAAAAGGGCAAGGGCGGCATGTTCATGATGGACATGCAAGGCACCCTGGCCTGGGCAATGTCCTGCATCAGGCGGCGCACATCCGGGTCGCTGTACTGCGGCTCTTGCATGGCCAGGCACACCAGGTCGTATTCGCCCACTTGGACCTGCGAGGGCGTTTTTGCATTCAGCGCACCAGGGTAGTTGCGCGAATCGATTTCGACCATACCAGGACGGCCCTTGACGGCCATGCGCACCCGTGTGCCCTGCTCATTGATGAGCTGTGCCGTCTTGCTGCGGCAAACCAGGCTGACACGATGCCCCGCCATGAGTAGCTTGCTGCCAAGCAACGACCCGTAGGAAGCGCCCAGAATCAAGATGTTGAACTGCTTTGCCATAAAAAACTCCTGCTAATTAAAAATCGGTCGTCCCATGGCCCTGCGCACTTGTCGTACGAAGCCTGGTCTGTTGTTCAAATTTTAAGTGGCTCCATGGCCTAAAACTATCTTATGTCTTATATAAGACAAAATATTTTCTTATATAAATCAATAGCTTGAATTTTATTTCCTGCAATATGAAATTAGGTTTTTCATATTGAGAAATCGTCCCAATGCTTCGAGGCCTTTAGATAAGGGGCTGTCGCTGGGTCCAAAAGCTGGTCACGGTTATCAGGGAAATTAGGCGCATCTACAACGACGCGTGAAGCCGCAGGCGCCCCAAGGCAAGTCCGCTACACTGAATTGGCAGCCAAACAACAACGGAACGTCCCGCATGACAAGCCTCACTCAAACCTGGTTTTGGCAGCAATGGCACTTGGTGCTGGTGCTCAGCCTCATAACGCTAATCGCCCTGAATTTCCTGACCCGCTTTGTGCTGCCCGCATTGCAATTAAAAGGGCGCCTTGCGGAGGTGCTGGACAAATTAAAAAGCCTAAAAGCTAGCGCCACCCAAGGTACGGTCGATCTGGACTGGCTGGAAAGCAACATGATGACCGAGCCGCGCATGGCGCATCTGTGGGCGCAATACGCCCACTGCCTGCATGTGCCCTGGGACGACATCCAAGCGGGCCAAACTGCGGCGGGACCGCAAAACCGGGTGCGGGTGCTATCTGAACTTTTTTTCAATGCCATGAAAGCTAAGTCGGGCGGCGCGGTCGTGGACCTGACGGACATCGAAAGCAAAGTGGCTGGCGACCCCCAGCTCTCCAGCCTGTGGGCCGAGTATTCCGAAGCGCTGGACAAGCGCAACGAGCTGCCCGATCCAAGCAGTAGCAAAGCACGGCGCTGGCGTGCCTCAGCCCTGGCTGAAACCTTTTTTTCGGACTATGCACTGGTGGACTCGCCATTGCGCTCCGACTTTTACAAACACGTCCCCGGCATCCTGACGGGCCTGGGGATTATTGGTACGTTTTCAGGCTTGATTAACGGGCTGATCCATTTCGACGTATCCGACCCCGCCACTACGCAAGCCCAACTCAGCCTGCTGGTGCAAACCGTGGGGCAGGCGTTTTTTGTGTCCGCGCTGGCCATTGCACTGGCCATGCTGTTTACCTGGTTGGAAAAAGCGTTGCTTAGTGCGCGCTACAGTCAAGTGGAGGCCCTGCAACACCTGATCGACAGCCTGTTTGAAGCAGGCTCCGGGCAAGAAAACCTGGAGCGCCTAGTGGTAGCTACCGAAGCGCAAGTGGCCGTGATGCAGGATGTGTTGGCGGAATTGCGCAGGACATCAAGTTATCTGGCGGCGATGAAATAGGCGCGCCATGTTTATATTGCAAACGCCACGGCGCAGGCGCTCTAAAGAAGAGGCAGAAAAGCCGTTCTGGATTTCGTTTTCAGATCTGATGACGGCCTTGATGGTGCTTTTTTTGGTGGCTATGGCAGTGGCCTTGATGGTGGTCACCCAGGGCTTGCGATCGATTGAAGACAAGCGCAAAGACCGCGAAGAGTCCATCATGGCCTGCATTGCCGATATGGACAAAATTGCGCGGCGGTCCGAATTTCGGGGTGTCAAAATCAGCGGGCAAACCATCGACTTTGGGCCGCTGGCTGAGTTCAAAAAAAATGGTAATCAGTTGTCCCAAGACCGCATAGAGTTTTTACGTGCGTTAATCCCCGAAGTGCTGGACGTAGCGCGCACGCCCCATTGCCGCAAATGGTTGCGACGCTACGTGGTGGAAGGCTTTGCTAGCCAAGAAGGCAGTTACCTGCACAACCTGAACCTCAGCTTGGAGCGCTCGCAGCGCGTGCTATGCGTGCTACTGGACGCCAGCGCACCGGACGCGCCTAGTCTGGCCGACCGCAAAACCATACGTCAACAATTTCTGGTGGGCGGATCGTCGTTCAATTCGGCCATCCTGAATCAGCCAGAAAAAAGCCGTCGCGTGGCCTTGCGATTGGAATTCAAGGAGTTGCGTAAAGAGTGCCTGCCCACCGACGCTGCCTGCAAGGCCGACGATGCACCGCCCATCCCCTGGGACGATGACTTCAGATGCCCGGTGCAAAGCCGCTAGGATGCGAAGCGTCATCGGCGATCAAGACGGACCCGGAAGCCGTCCCCCTTTAAGTGCGAGGAAGGGATGCCAACGGTAAGAACAGCTTAAGAGGGGAGTCTGGCAAGGCAATAAAACCGTGATGCAAGTAAAACGCGACGGCCGACTCGTCTTTGGCGTCCACCATCAGCGCGAAGGCGGCAATCTCCGATTGGGCGGCGCGATCGAGCGCGTCGGCCAGTAAGGCCCCACCAAGACCTTGCCCCTTAAATGATTGATCCACGGCCAAGCGGCCCATGCGGACGGTGGGCACGGTTGGGTAGCGCGGCAATTTTTTGCTGGTACTGACCGGGAGATCGGCCAGGAGTACGCTTGCCGAAGCCAAGGTGTAGTAGCCAGCGATACGTCGTCCGTCAGTTGTGGCCACGAAGCAGGCTGACAAACGACGGCGAATGTCCTGAGTGGCCTGCTCTCGTAGGTAGCGATTAAGCGGCTCGGAATCACTGCGAAACCCTAGCCGGTCGTGCGCGGCGCTGAGCCTCGCAAGCTGGAACGGCCCAAAGCTCATTCCGTACGGAGAAGCTTGCTGCGCCGCGCAAAAGCGCGCTCCAGGGCTGCGCTTGCCTTTGGCGGAGACAGTAGGGCGTTTGAAAAACACTCCTGGTCTACCATAGAGAGCCGAACAACTTCAGACTGTTCGATCGCGCGCTGCGCTGCATCCTGGACGGCGCCGATGACGAAATCGGTCATGGTTCGGCCTTGCGCTTGGGAGGCGCGTTTGAGCATTGCATGCAGCTCGATGCTGATTCTGGCTTCAAGACGTGCGGTAGGGATGGCAGCGGGCATGGTTTTCAATGGGTATTCATATGATTATACGGCAAACTGCCGTAATTTATAACTTCACCATCTAAGAATCACCATCTAACGGTGCTAGCAGCCTTTGTTGAACTGCCACCAAATCGCCGCATACGGATAGCCGGTAACTTTGCCGCAACAGGCGCTTGAAGTGCGCGAGCAATTGCGCTTGTCGCGGCCTGTGTTTGCGCATTACCTACGCACTAACGCGCGGAGGCTTGAAAACTGGGAACCAGGTCGGGCAAAGCCCAATGCACAGGCATCGATGCTGATTCGAATGGTGGCGCAGTTTCCAAATATGGTGCAACGCCTGGCAACGATTTAAAGTCCTCTTTTCAGGGGTAACTCCAGTCCACGCCAATAGTTACGCCGCGTCGCAACCTTCATATGGGGCAATGGGGTAGTGGCGATGACCTGTGGCAGTGCGAGCTTGCCACTTGCCGCCGTGTTTACGTACTGATGCCATAACTTCACTTCAAAAGGACAGGTGAAGGGCAAAGCGATTTAATCCGGAGACGAAACCGGCGCATCAATGCGCTAAGTTTTTGATTTATCGAGGTTTTCTTGGAGGCGCGGTCCGGAGTCGAACCGGACTAACCGGATTTGCAATCCGGGGCATAACCGCTTTGCTACCGCGCCTTAACCGACTCCAGTCCGGAAATGATTTCCCGAACTAAGAAAAAAGGGAAGCACTGGGCTTCCCTTTCGGAATGTGGAGCGGGAAAAGAGTCTCGAACTCTCGACCTCAACCTTGGCAAGGTTGCGCTCTACCAACTGAGCTATTCCCGCGAAACGTCTTGAATTATAGCGTGCAATTTCTACATTTTCGGCAGCGGCGCACGCTTTCGACAATTTACCTTTGGTTCAGTGTTTCAAAGTCTCTGGCGCTACCGGGCCGACGACCACCGCGCCGACCGCAGCTACGGCCTCGACAGGCTCTTCGTCTGGTAAGGGTACTGGCTGCGAAACCAGGGCAAGCTCCAGCACCTGGTCAATCCAGCGCACCGGCA
>CAIPZV010000014.1 GCA_903869595.1 uncultured beta proteobacterium
CGCTCACCTTGCACACGCTTTTTGGCGCGCTGCGCGCGCAGACGCGCCCGCTGGCGCGCCCGCTGTCGCTGGCCCTCGCGCGTGCTATCCCGCTCTCGCATCCGCGCCAAGCCCCCATCCATTGACTACGGCCGTATCGTTTACCAACCGGGGCGCACAAACCCGCACCGCAACGCCCCGCACCAATACCCGTATCCGGCCCAAAAAAACCAAATTGGGTATTCAAGCTCCCCTTCACCCCCCGAGGGGGTGAAGGGGCGGGGGGGAAGCGGGGGACAAGACAGCGGGGGACAAAAAAGCTTTTCTTCCCCCCAGTCTTCACATCAGAAACACGATAAAAACCCATTTTTAAATTCCGCGTTAATGCGCCACACCCGCCGCACCATGCTCATCAATCAGATGCCCGGTGTTAAACCGATTCAACTCAAACGCCGCATTGAGCGCATGCGGCCGGTCTTGCGCCATGGTGTGGGCCATCACCCAGCCCGAGCCGGGCGTGGCTTTGAAGCCGCCAGTACCCCAGCCGCAGTTGAAGTACAGGCCTTTGATATGCGTCTTGGAAATGATGGGGCAGGCGTCAGGCGCCACATCCACAATGCCGCCCCACTGCCGGTTCATGCGCACGCGCCTGAAGATGGGAAAGAGTTCGCAAATCGCTTGCAGCGTGTGCTCGATGATGGGGAAACTGCCGCGCTGGCCGTAGCCCACATACGAGTCGATGCCTGCGCCGATGACCAGATCGCCTTTGTCGGACTGGCTGGCGTAGGCGTGGATGGCATTAGACATCACCACCGTATGCAATATCGGTTTCATGGGTTCGGAGACCAATGCTTGTAGCGGATGGCTTTCTAGGGGCAGGCGGATGCCAGCCATGCTGGCGATGACGCTGCTGTGGCCTGCCGCCACGACGCCGATTTTTTTGCTCTTGATCACGCCGCGTGTGGTCTCAATGCCCACTACCTGGTCGCCCTCACGCTGCACGCCGATCACTTCGCAGTTTTGGATGATGTCCACGCCCAGGCGATCGGCCGCGCGGGCAAAGCCCCAGGCGATGGCATCGTGGCGGGCTACGCCGCCGCGCGGCTGAAAGGATGCGCCCATGACCGGGTAGCGCAGGCTGGCGCTGGTGTTCATGATGGGCACCATGGCCTTGATTTGCTCTGGCGTCAGCACCACGCCATCCACACCGTTCAAGCGGTTGGCGTTGACGCGGCGTTCGATGTCGCGCATGTCTTGCAGCGAGTGGCCTACGTTCATCACGCCGCGCTGGCTGAACATGGTGTTGTAGTTCAGGTCTTGCGACAAGCCTTCCCACAATTGCAAGGCTTTTTCATACAGGTGTGTGGCGTCGTCCCACAAATAGTTGGAACGCACGATGGTGGTGTTGCGCGCAGTGTTGCCGCCGCCTAGCCAGCCGCGCTCCACCACTGCAATATTACGCATGCCGTGTTCTTTGGCCAGGTAGTAGGCGGTGGCTAAGCCGTGGCCGCCGCCGCCGACGATGATGGCGTCATAGCTGGATTTGGGCTCGGGGCTGCGCCATTGTTTTTGCCAGTTCTCGTGGTAAGACATGGCGTTGCGCGCCAGCGCAAAAATAGAAAAGTGGCTCACGTGGGTACTTTCATTGCGGCGTTAGGGAAGGATTCAAAGGGCCAGAAGCCGGGGCTTGCGGTACAGCGTTGGCACTAGGGTCTGCGCAGGCCATGGTGCATTGCAGGTAGTTGCTGTCGCACTGCTGTTTTTGCTCCATGGTCAGATTTTTTTCATTGCGGTATTTGTCCTGGCGCTGCTGCAGCCAGGAACCCGAGTCCACATTGTTTTCATCGCGGTTGCGCCACAGCGTGATGTTTTTATCCAAAAACATGCGCGCGCTTTCCAGCCACATGGGCCGCGAAATGTCTTTGACACACTGGGTTTTTTCGGTATTGCATAGATGACGGCACATGCCAATTTGTTGCGCCATGGCAGCGCTGCCCGCGCACAGTAGGCACAGCACTACCAGCTGTACAACCCGTTTTTGAAGCAACACAGAGGCCTTTTAGCATTCGATGACATTGACCGCCAGCCCACCCCGGCTCGTCTCTTTGTATTTTGTCATCATGTCGCGACCGGTATCGCGCATGGTTTTAATCACTTGGTCGAGCGACACAAAGTGCGTGCCGTCGCCGCGCATCGCCATGCGCGCGGCGTTCAAGGCTTTGACCGAGCCCATGGCATTGCGCTCGATGCACGGACTCTGCACCCGCCCACCCACCGGGTCGCAGGTCAGGCCCAAGTTGTGTTCCATGCCGATCTCGGCGGCGTTTTCCACCTGGGCCGGGCTGCCGCCCATTACGGCGGCCAGGCCCGCCGCCGCCATGGAGCAGGCCACGCCGACCTCGCCCTGGCAGCCCACTTCGGCCCCGCTGATGGAAGCGTTTTCTTTGTACAAGATGCCAATGGCTCCGGCGGTGAGCAAAAAGTCGCGTATGCCTTGTTGGTTGGCACCTGAAATAAAGCGTTCGTAATAGTGCATCACTGCCGGGACAATACCCGCCGCACCATTGGTGGGCGCCGTCACCACGCGGCCTCCGGCGGCGTTTTCCTCGTTCACCGCCATCGCATACACGTTGACAAAGTCCAATATGGTTAATTGGTCGCGCAGCGCCTCTTCGGGGCGGCTGCTCAGGCTGCGGTGCAATTCGGCCGCGCGGCGCTTGACCATCAAATTGCCGGGCAAGTGGCCATCGGTGCGTATGCCGCGCGCCACGCAGGCCTTCATCGCGTCCCAGATCGCATCCAAACCGGCGTCCAATTCAGCGTCGCTGCGCCAGGCGTGTTCGTTGGCGCGCATCACCTGCGCAATCGACATGCCGGTGCTGGCGGTAATCGCCAGCAAGGCGTCGCCGCTCAGGAATGGATGGGCCAGCACCGTGCGGTCGGCCACGATGCGCGGCGCTTGCTGGGTGGCGGCGTGTTCGGCATCTGCGTCTTCTTGCGACACCACGAAGCCGCCGCCCACCGAGAAATAACGGCGCTCTTGCAATAAGCCGCCCTCTACATCCATTGCCATGAACTTCACGCCATTGGGGTGGAAAGACAAGGTTTCACGCCGTAAAAACACTACATCGGTTTTTTCAGCGAAGGCGATGGGATGGCTGCCTTGCAGGTGCAGGATCTTTTCTTTGCGGATTTTTTTGAGCCGCGCATCAATAGTGTCCGGGTCTATGCTGTCGGGCATCAGGCCCTCCAGGCCCAGCATCACGGCGGTATCGGTGCCGTGGCCTTTACCGGTGGCACCCAGCGAGCCGTAGAGCCGCACTTCCACCCGTGCTGTAGCCGCCAGCATGCCGTCCTGCGCCAGCGCCTTGGCGAACATGGCGGCGGCCTTCATCGGGCCTACGGTGTGCGAGGACGATGGGCCGATTCCGATTTTGAACAGGTCAAAAACGCTTAAAGACATGGAGGTAACCCTATAAAGTCGGTAACAAGGATTGTGAAGCGGGCCAGACGGTGCGTATTGTTCGCCATACGACGCGCCAGGATGCCTGCGCGACAGGCCCTCTGGCGTTTAGATGCAAGTAGGTGTCGCAGTATGACTTGGGCTAGGCTTGGGCTCTGGGGATACTCCTTGATGCCCCTAGGATAGGTCTGCATGCGTCCGTCATCGCGAGGAGCGCAGCGACGCGGCGATCCATAAGTGTTGGTTTCGCAAGCAAATATGGATTGCTTCGCTGCGCTCGCAATGACGGTTTTGGACTTATGTAGCGCTTCCCTAGCCTTGTACCGATTGGAGATTTGCCATGGACGATAGTGTGACCCTGACCGCTGCCGATAGCGCGCCGCGCACCCGCCGTAGCGCAGGAGGCCGCGAGGTCAAGCGCGCTTTACGCTCGGCCCGTGCGGTACAGGCCGCGCCTTTTATCACGCGCAACATCCCTTATTACGAAGTGCTGGACGAAGAAGGCTTGGCCATCATCGAGCGCAATGCCAATACGATTTTGGAAGAAGTGGGCATCGATTTTCGCGACGACGCTGAAGCCCTGGACATCTGGCGCAAAGCAGGTGCCGAAGTCACGGGCGAACGCGTGCGCTTTCCCGGCGGTATGTGCCGCGCCATCGTGCAAGCCAGCGCGCCGCGCCAATTTACCCAGTACGCGCGCAACCCGGCGCATAACGTGGTCATCGGCGGCAAAAACACGGTGTTTGCGCCGTCCTACGGCTCGCCCTTTGTGCGCGACCTGGACAAGGGCCGCCGCTACGCCACCTTGCACGACTTTGAAAACTTTGTGAAGCTGGCCTATATGGCCAACTCCATCCACCACAGCGGCGGCACAATTTGCGAGCCAGTGGACTTGCCGGTGAACAAGCGCCATTTCGACATGGTCTACGCGCACATGAAGTACAGCGACAAGCCCTTTATGGGCTCGGTGACTAAGCCCGAGCGTGCGCAAGACACAGTAGAAATGGCCGCGCGCCTGTTTGGCGACAACTTTATCGACCCGGCCACCGGCAAAAACCGCACCGTCTGCATCAGCCTGATCAACGCCAACTCGCCCATGACTTTTGACGAGACCATGTTGGGCGCGGCCAAGGTCTATGCGCGGGCCAACCAGGCCACCATCATCACGCCCTTCATTTTGGCGGGTGCCATGTCGCCGGTCACCGTGGCGGGCACGTGTGCGCAAACCTTGGCCGAAGCGCTGGCGGGTATGGCGTTTGTGCAATTGGTCAACCCTGGTGCGCCGGTGGTGCTGGGTAGTTTCGCGTCCTCGGTGTCCATGCAGTCAGGCGCGCCCACTTTTGGCACGCCAGAACCTGCGCTGGTGCTGTACGTGATGGCGGCGCTGGCGCGGCGTCTGGGCGTGCCCTTTCGCTCTGGGGGCGGTTTGTGTGGCTCCAAGATTGCGGATGCGCAAGCAGCCTCCGAGTCCGCCAACACCATGATCCCGACCTGCCTTGCCGGCGTCAACTTTGTGTTGCACACCGCCGGTTGGTTGGAAGGCGGTTTGTCCATGGGCTATGAAAAATTCATCATGGACTGCGACCAGGCCGGCATGATGCACACCTTGATGGCCGGCGTGGACATGAGCGAAAACGGCCAGGCTATGGACGCTATCCGCGAAGTCGGCCCCGGCAAACACTTTTTAGGCTGCGCGCACACCCAGGCCAATTTCGAAACCGCGTTTTACCGCTCGCCGATTACCGACAACAACAGCTTCGAGCAATGGGAAGCCGAAGGCGGCGTGGACTTGTCGGTGCGCGCTAATTCGCTGTGGAAGAAAAACTTGGCGGAATACGAAGCCCCGGCCCTGGACCCGGCTGCCGACGAGGCGGTTATGGATTACGTCAATAGGCGCAAGGCTTCGTTTCCGGACTCGAACATCTGATAGCGCAGTGTCTTCGCCTTATCCACGAGGCACCATGAAAAAGGCTCGCATTTGCGAGCCTTTTCTGTGTGCATGCGTCTTTATTTAAGCCGCTGCCTTCTGCCGCTTCGCCAGAACCTCGTCTAGCCAATCTACGCGCATTTCAGGAACGGCCGTGATCAGCTTTTGGGTGTAAGGGTGCTCGGGGTTTTCGAAGATTTTGTCGGTGGTGTCAAAGGCCACAAACTGGCCTTGCAGCATCACCGCAGTGCGGTGGGCGATGCGGTGCACTACGTCCAGATCGTGGGTAATCAGGATGTAGGACAAGCCTAACTCGCGCTGCAATTTGCGCAAGAGCGTCAAGATTTCTTCGGCCACCAGCGGGTCTAGCGCCGAGGTGGGCTCGTCCAGGATGATGAGGTCAGGCTTGGCCGCCAGCGCGCGGGCGATGCAGACGCGCTGTTTTTGTCCGCCGGACAACTGGCCAGGGCGGCGCTCCAGGTAGTCGTGCGGTAACTCCACCAAAGTCATCAGTTCTTGCGCACGTGCATTGACTTCGGCGCGTCCGGCGTCGAAGTAAAACTCTACCGGACGACCGATGATTTCGCGCAGCGTCTGGCGCGGGTTGATCGCCACATCGGGGATTTGATACACCAATTGAATGGTGCGCTTAAGCTCTTTGCTGCGCTCTTTGAGCGTGGCAGGCAGCGCCTTGTCCTGAAACAAAATCTGCCCGCTGCGCGGCGGCAGTAGGCCGGTGATGATGCGCGCTAGGGTGGATTTACCCGAGCCTGATTCGCCGACCACCGCCACGGTTTCGCCGCGCTGCACATCGAGCGACACGCCGCGCACCACATGGAAATCGCCGTAATAGGCGTGGCAGTCTTGCACCTTCAACACGGTTTCGGGCTGCACCGTGGCGCCTACCGCGCGCTCGCTGGCCGCTGCGCCGCGCACTGCCACCAAGCGGGCGGTGTAGTCCTGGCGCGCCTCATGTAGGATTTGCTGCGTCAGGCCTTCTTCTACTTCTTTGCCGTGGCGCAGCACCTTGATGCGGTCGGCTACCTGGGCCACCACCGCCAAGTCGTGCGTGATGTACAAAGCCGCCGTGCCGTACTGGCGGATCAAGGACTTGAGCAAAATCAGCACTTCAATTTGGGTGGTCACATCCAGCGCGGTAGTGGGCTCGTCGAGCACCAGCACGTCAGGCCTGCACGACATGGCCATGGCCGCCATCGCGCGCTGCAACTGCCCGCCCGAGACCTGGTGCGGGTAGCGGCTACCGAAGTTTTGCGGGTCGGGCAGGTCTAAGGCTACAAACAATTCGCGCGCCCAGGCTTCGGCTTGCGTGCGTGTCATCAGTTTGTGCAAAACCGGCGCTTCGCAAACCTGGTCCATCAGGCTGTGGGCCGGATTGAACGCTGCGGCTGCGGATTGGGCGATATAAGCAATGCGTTTGCCGCGCACCTGGCGCCGGCCTTCGGCGTCCAGCGCCCGGATGTTGACGCCATCCAGCACCACCTCGCCACCGGCGATATGCAAACCGGCGCGGGCATAGCACATGCTGGACAGGCCGATGGTGGATTTACCAGCACCGCTTTCGCCAATCAGCCCCAGCACCTCGCCGCGCTGCAATTGCAGATCGACGTTGTCCACAATGACATTGCCCGCGACACTCAGCAGCCGCAAGCCGCTGATACTCAAAATAGTGGAATCATCCATACCCTGCGGTCTTTCTTAGAGTTCAGCCTGCGCGCCCGAGGGCCGTGCGTCAATCGAGAGCATCCAGTCCACCACCAGGTTGACCGACACCGTCAGCAGCGCAATCGCGGTGGCGGGGTAGATGGGCGCCATCATGCCGAAGTTGATCGCAGCAGCGTTCTCGCGCACCATGCCGCCCAGATCCGCATACGGTGGCTGAATGCCCAGGCCCAAAAACGACAGGCCGGCAATAAACAAAAAGTTAAAGCAAAAGCGCAGGCCGAATTCAGACACCAGCGGCGCCCAGGCGTTGGGCAAAATTTCGCGGGTAATCACCCACCATAGGCCTTCGCCGCGCAGTCGCGCCGCTTCCACATATTCCATCACTGTTAGGTTCATGCCCAGCGCGCGCGAAAGGCGGAACACGCGGGTCGAGTCCAGGACTGCGATCGTCATGATCAGCGTGGGGATGCTGGAGCCGAAAACGCCCAGAATAATCAGCGCAAAAATCAGGCTGGGGATGGACAGCATGACATCGACCAGGCGGGTGAAAAACACATCCACCCAACCGCCTACTACGGCGCTGACCAGGCCGGTGAGGATGCCGATCAAAAACGACAAAGCCGTAATAGCGATCGCCACGCCAATCGTCATACGGCTGCCGTACATCATGCGGGTCAGCATGTCGCGCCCGATCTGGTCTGCACCGAAAAGCATCTTGGCAGAAGGCTCGTCCCAGGTGCCGCCTATGTTGGCCGATTCGGAATAGGGTGCTATCCAGGGCGTAAACAAAGAGATAAAGATAAAGAACGCCATCACTGCCATACCAAAGGTGGCAGACGCGGTGAGCTTGTGTCCGAAAAGTTTCATGGTGCTAGCAATTGGAAAATGGCTTAGCGCTGGTGGCGCAAACGCGGGTTGACCACAATGACCAGAATGTCGGCCAGCGTATTGAGCAGCACAAACACGGTGGCAAACGTCAGGCCGCAGGCCTGGATCACCGGCACATCGCGCTTGGATACGGCATCGACCATGTACTGGCCCAGGCCCGGATACACAAATACCGCCTCGATCACCACCACACCGACCACCAAATACGCCATATTGAGCGCGATCACGGTGATGATGGGCGCAGCTGCATTGGGTAGCGCGTGGGTGACGATGACACGTTTGCGCGGCGCGCCTTTGAGAAAAGCCATTTCGATATACGGCGTGGACATGACCGAGAGCACCGAGCTGCGCGTCATACGCAACATGTGCGCCGCGACCAAGAGCGTCAGCGTAATGGCGGGCAGCGTGGTTTGGAATACCCGGTCCCCAAAGGACATGCCTTTGGACACCATGGCCAGCGAGGGGAACCAGTGGAACTGCACCGAGAAAAAGATGATCAGCAGGTAGGCGATAAAAAACTCGGGCAAGGAGATGGCAATCAGCGTCGTAATGTTGGACAAACGGTCTGATAACTTGCCTTCGTTGATGGCCGCTAACACGCCCAGTCCTACGGACAAGGGGATGGCAATCACAGCCGCATAACCGGCCAGGAACAAGGTGTTGCGTAAGCGCGGCAGCAAGTCGTCGATGATGACGCGCTTATTGGTCAGGGCCACGCCCAGGTCGCCATGCAGGGCGCCGACCAGCCAGTTCCAGTAGCGTAGGTGGGCGGGAACGTCCAAGCCCAGTTCGCGGCGAAACACAATCAGCGCTTCGGGTGTGGCGCCTTGGCCCAGCACCGCCGAGGCCACGTCGCCCGGCAAAATTTGCGTACATACAAATATCAAGACCGAGACTGCAAACAGGGTCAGTATCCCCAAAAGCAGGCGGTTCACAATCAACTTGGCCATGACGAGCTATCGGTAGTTAAAAATAAGACGCTGCAATTGCAGCGCCACGCGTAGCATAACGCCATGACAAGCTTACCAAAGAAAGCATAAAAAAAGGGGCCGGGCATAAGCCCAGCCCCTTTTTTAGGATTCACACAGCGACGCCGTCTGTTGCCAAACCGGCGCGCTTGCAAATTTAGGCGAACCAGCCCTTTTCAGGGATACGGTCGTCACCCATGTCGTAACGGCCCGAAGGTGTCAGACCTTGCAGCTTGGTGCTGTGCGCGTCAAGATAGTCTTGCACCGCATAGTTGACCATACCGGCATTTTGAGACACCAATTCTTGGCAGCGTGAGTACAGGTCTTGGCGCTTCTTCTGGTCGATTTCGACTCGAGCGGCTTCCAGCGCCTTACTGAATTCTGCGTTCACAAAATGGCTGTCGTTCCATGGATTGCCCGTGCCGCCGTAAAAGGTCGAGGTGAGCTGGTTGTCGATAGTCGGACGGTTGCCCCAGTAGACCGCGCAGAACGGTTGCTTGAGCCATACGTTGTCCCAATAGCCGTCGCCAGAGACGCGCTTGAGGTCCATATTGATACCGGCCTTGGACAGCGACTCTTGAAAGATCTGACCCGCATCGGTAGCACCGGAGAACGCGCCTTCGGACACTTGCAATTCGATCGCGCCGCTGTGGCCCGATTTCTTGTAGTGGAACTTGGCCTTGTCCGGGTCGAAGCGGTTCATGGTCTGGCTGGGGTTGTAGAACTTCATCTTCGGTCCGACGCAGTTGTCGTTACCGATAGAAGCGTAGCCGCTGTACACGTTGTCCACGATTTTCTGGCGGTCAATGCCGTATTTCAGGGCCAGCATCACGTCCTGGTTGGTGAAGGGCGACTTGTCAGTGTGTGCTACGAAGCAGAAGCGGTTGCCCATGCCGGGAGTGCGCGAGACTTTGAGCGCCGAGTTTTTGGCCAACAAGGCTGCTGTCTTGGGGCTCACACGGTTGATGATATCCACGGTACCAGTTTGCAGCGCAGTGGTGCGCTGGTTGGCATCGCCGATGTAGATGAGTTCCACACGGTCAAAATTGCCACGGTTGGGCTTCCAGTAGTTACCGGCTTTGCGCTTGAAGGTCGCGCGCACACCGGGTTGGAATTCGTCGAGCGTGAAGGCGCCGGTGCCATCGGGCTTACTGAAGTCTTTGAAACCATTGGGCACCACGATGATGTGGTAGTCGCTCAGGTTGAACGGCAAGTCCACGTTACCCTTGTTCATGGTGATTTGCACCTGGGTAGCAGACAGCTTTTTGATCTCTTTGATGTCAGCCAAAAGCGCTTTGGCAGGCGATTTGGTCTCACCGCGGTGCATATTGAGGGAATAGATGACGTCATCCGCGTCCAGTGTTTTGCCGGAGGTGAAGGTGATGCCCTTGCGCACATTGAAGGTCCAGTCGGCTGCGCCGGGCTTGACTTCCCAGCTCTCGAACAGTTCGCCGGTCGCGTCCCCGTTGTCGGCCACTTCCACCAGGTTGTTCCAGAGCATGAGGCTCATGGTGATCGGGATGGAGTCCGCATAGGTCACGGGGTCCAGGCTGTCCGAAGGCGAGCCGCCTTCCATGCCCATACGCAGCGTACCGCCTTTTTTCGGGGCGCTTTGCGCTATGGCCGGAGAGACACCCAAAGTGGATGCCAGGCCTACCGCGGAGGCTCCGAGAATGATTTGGCGACGGTCCAGGACGATACCTGAGTCGCTGTTGTGTTCGACATTTGCCATTTTTGAAATTCTCCAATCCAAGCAGATTTATAAACATGTTTCCGCTGGCCCTCTGAAAAAAACAGGCCACACGGAATCGGAGTGCAATAAGCTTTGCGCTCTATAACCATAGTAATCCAATAATTAGCCCTACTCAAGCCAAAAACATCGGCATATTCCCTAGGTTTTTGCCAATCCAGCGCGGCTTGGACAATTCCTGAAATTGAGTCCCTAAGTGCTGGCGCTCGGCCCAGGTGCTTAACGCCCAGCCCAGCGCGGGGCGCGTTTTTCCCCAAAGGCGCGCGGGCCTTCGGCAGCGTCTTCGGAGCGCAGCATGGCCTGGTACACCGGCAAACCGCCGCCGCGCAGCGCCTGGTACGCCTGCGCTATCGGCATGCCCGCCGTGGCTTTGGCGATTTCCATCACCGCGCCGACGGCCAGCGGCGCTGCTTGGACGATCTGCTGCGCCAGCGCGCTGGCAGCGGCCAGCAAAGCATCCGGCGCGACGACCTGGTTGACCAAGCCCCAGCGCGCTGCCTCGTGGGCGCCCATGCGCCGCCCGGTCAGCAGCAATTCCAGCGCAATCGCGCGCGGCAGTCGCTGCGGCAGGCGCAGCACGCCGCCCGAGTCGGCCACCATACCCAGCTTCACCTCGGTCAGCGCAAATTCGGCGCTTTCGCTGGCCACGATCAAGTCAGCGGCCAGTGCCAATTCAAAACCGCCGCCCATGGCCAGGCCGTTGACGGCAGCGATCACCGGCTTGCCCAGGTCAAAAAACTCGGTCAGCCCGGCAAAACCGCCCGGCCCATGGTCGGCGTCTATGGCCTCACCCTCGGTGGCCCCGGCCAAATCCCAGCCCGCCGAAAAAAAGCGCCCGGTGCCGGTGATGATGCCTACGCGCAGCGCCGGATCGTCCCGCAGTTGCTTAAAGGCGGCGTACAGCGTCAGGCTGGTGGCCACGTTAATGGCATTGGCCTTGGGCCGGTCCAGGGTGATGGTGAGCACGCCGCCTTCGGCCATGCAGGTGACGGCTTCAGCCATGGGCTTCTCCAGACAAACGAATTAAAGCGTCGACCGCCAGCACGCCCTGGCCTTTGGGCAGCACCAGTACCGGGTTCACGTCCAGCTCCAGCAGCGTGTGTGCGTGGGCTTGGGCATAGGCGGCAATCGCCAGCACGGCATCGACCAGCGCATCCACATCGCCCGCCGCCTTGCCCCGAAAACCTGCCAGCAACGGCCAGGACTTGAGCGACTGCAAGGCCTGCAGCACTTCCTCGCGGGCCACGGGGAACAACAGGGTTTGCGCGTCTTGCAGCAATTCCACCAAGATGCCCCCGGCGCCCACCGTCAGCGACAGGCCAAACTGCGCATCGCGCTGCACGCCCACGATGATCTCGGCCACCACCTGCCCTGCCATTTGCTCCACCAAAAAGCGGTCGGACAGCGCGGCCATACGGGCCACGGCGGCGCGCACGCCTTGGGCATCGGGCACGTTGAGTTGCACGCCACCGGCCTCGGTTTTATGCGCTAGCTGGGCCGACACGGCTTTGACCACCACCGGGTAGCCCAGGCTGTCGGCAAAGTCTGTGGCTTCGGCAGCACTGACCACTCGGCCGCGCGGCACCGGCAGGCCAAATGCAGCCAGCGCTTGCTTGCCCGCCGCTTCGTCCAGGGTGTGGGATGGGGCGCAGCTATCGAAGGCTTGCAAAAGTGCGTCTTCGCCATGCGTGCTACCCCCGTCACTGCGAGGAGCGCTAGCGACGCGGCAGTCCATGAACCCATGGATTGCTACGGCCTTCGGCCTCGCAATGACGGACTCGGTGTCCTGCTGTTCGCCTTTAGACGCGGCGGGGATGGGCGTTTGGTGTCCGCCTAGCGCGGTGCTGCCCGCCCTGGCGGGGGGCGCCAGCGGCACAAGCTCGGCCAGTGGCTGCAACTGCGCCAGGCGGGTGCGGGCCGCGCCAATGCGTGCGGCATGGGCGATGGCGTCCAGGCAGTCGGGAATGCCGTGCATGGGTGCAATGCCTTGGGTCATGAGCGCCTTGGCGTAGTCCTCGGGCAAGTCCTCAGGCAGGGAGGCGACGACCGTAGCGCCGTGGCCCCCATAACGCGCCGCCGCCGCAAAGGCATCGACGGTGGTGCCCCAGCTGTCAGCGCGGCAGCGGTCCAGGCGTGGATAGTCCAGCACCAGCAGGGTCGCGTCAAACCCGCAATCCATGAGCCCGGAAAAACATGCGGTCTGCGCGGCCAAATCGCCCCAGATATAGGTGTGGTAGTCCAGAGGGTTAGCCACCGTCACTTTGTCGCCCAGCACCTCGCGTAGGCGTGCGTCGGCGGCGGGCGGGATGGCTGGCATTTCCAGACCGCGCGGTTGCGCCAGGTCGGCCACCAGAGAAGCTTCGCCGCCCGAGCAACTGGCCGAAATAATGCGCTTGCCCGCCAGCGGTCCGTGCACATGCAAAAACTTGCAAGTCTCGATCAGGCCCGCCGGATCACGCACGCGGGCGATGCCGCAGCGGGCAAACAAGGCGTCGTACAGCGCATCTGGCCCGGCCAGCGAGCTGGTATGGCTCATGGCGGTTTGCGCGCCCAGCGCAGACGAACCGGCTTTGAGGGCCACCAGCGGCACGCCCTGGCGCAAGGCTTTCAGGGCCACGCGGGAAAACGCGGCCACATCGTCCAGGCCTTCGATGTGCATGCCGATGACGGTGACACGCGGGTCTGATAACAGGCTCTCGACCAGACTTTCCATGCTGTTGCCCGCTTTGTTGCCCACGGTAATGAGGTAAGCCAGCGGCAGGCCACGGGTTTGCATGGTCAGGTTCAGGCCGATGTTGCCGCTTTGGGTGATCAAGGCCACGCCTTGGCTTTGGCGCTGACCGCCATGTTGGTCCGGCCACAGGGCCACGCCGTCCAAATAGTTGAGCATGCCGTAGCAATTGGGGCCAATTAGCGCCATGCTGCCCGCCGCCTGCACCAGTTCGGCTTGCAGCGCCACGCCATCGCCGCCCACTTCGGCAAAGCCCGAGGCATAGCAAATTGCGCCCCCGGCACCGCGCGCAGCTAGCTGGCGCACGATGTCTACCGTGGCCTGGCGCGGCACGGCGACAAAGCTGGCGTCTGGCGCTTCGGGTAGCGCATCGACACTGGCAAAGCAGGGCAGGCCGTCCATCTCTGTGCGCGTGGGGTGTACCGGCCAGATCTGCCCGTCAAAGCCCAAAGCTTTGCATTGGCGCACCACCTCGTGGGCCGAAGCGCCACCAAACACCGCGATATGGCGCGGCGAAAACAAACGCCGCAGCGCTTTGGACTCAGCCACCGTGGCCATGCTTAACCGCCGTGCACGCGCAACATGGCACGCGAGATAATGTGGCGCTGGATTTCGCTGGTGCCGTCCCAAATGCGCTCCACCCGCGCATCACGCCAAAAGCGCTCTATCGGCAATTGACTCATCAGGCCCATGCCGCCAAAAATTTGCAGCGCGTTATCGGTCACGCGCGCCAGCGCTTCCGAGGCAAACAGCTTGGCCATGGCCGCGTCCGAATCGCTCATGGTGCCCTGGTCGCATTTCCAGGCTGCTTGCAAAGTCAGCAACTCGGCTGCGGCCAGCTCGGTCGCCATGTCCGCCAGCTTGAAACCCGTGCCCTGAAACTTGCCAATCGCCTGCCCAAACTGCTTGCGCGT
The DNA here is from genome assembly GCA_903869595.1 of uncultured beta proteobacterium. GTDB lineage: Bacteria > Pseudomonadota > Gammaproteobacteria > Burkholderiales > Burkholderiaceae_C > Allorhodoferax. Next base: position 14,304 of record CAIPZV010000014.1, read on the forward strand.
GGCGGCCCATTGCGTGGCCATTTCCATTACCCGCTGGCCGCGCCCGACGCTGGTGGCAGCTACCGTCAGGCGGGTGGCGCCCAGCCATTGGCCCATTAAATCAAAGCCCCGGCCTTCTTCGCCTAAGCGCTTGTAGGCGGGCACGCGGCAGTCGGTAAAAAACAATTCGCACTGGTGGTAGCCCCGGTTGGATACGCAGGCCGGGCCGCGCCGCACGGTAAGGCCGGGCGAGTTCAGGTCCACCAAAAAGCCGGTAATTTTTTTCTTCGGCCCGTGGCTGGTTTCTTCTACATCGGTGGCGGCAAACAGCACCACAAAATCGCTCATATCGGCGTGGCTGATGAAGTGCTTGGTGCCGTTGATGAGGTAGTCGGCGTTGTCGCCGCTGCCGTCCCGCGTAGCGCGGGTTTGCATGCCGCGCACGTCCGAGCCGGCATTGGGCTCGGTCATGGCCAGGCAATCATGGCGCTCGCCGCGTATCGTGGGTAGCAGGTATTCCTCAATTTGCGCACCCTGACAGGCACGCAAAATATTGCTAGGCCGCGCCACCAGCATTTGCAGGCCATAGGATGCGCGCCCCAGTTCGCGCTCGAGCAGCGCCACCGTGAAATTGTCCAGCCCGCCGCCACCTAATTCGGCGGGCATATTGGCCGCGTACAAACCCACTTCAATCGCTTTGGCTTGGATGGACTGCACCAGTTCGGGCGGTATGGCGTCGGTGCGCTCCACCAGGTCTTCGTGCGGGTACAACTCGTTTTCCACAAAGGCGCGGACGGTGTCCACGATCATGGTGTGTTCATGGCTCAGGGCAAATTGCATGGGGGGCCTTTTAGCAGGGGTAAAGTGGTTTTAGCAGGTCAAAAATCTGGGGGCTGACTGCATTTAGCTTGCGGCTTTGCGGCGTATGCCCAGTGGCTGACCGGCTTGCGCCGGGCGGGGCAGCGCACTGTGCGCGCGGTGCACTGCCGCCACGCGTTGGTACAAATCATCGGGCATAGGCGCTGCGCGGCCTTGGCGCATGTCCACATGCACCAGCATCTGCTCGCCGGTAGCCAGCAAATCGCCGGTGCTGCCGTGGTACATCGCATGAAAAATATGCATGCGCTTGTCATCCACGTCCAGCACTTGCAGCGTCAGGCGCAAGGGTTCGCCTTCGGCCACTTCGCGGATATTGTGGATATGGGTTTGCACGGTGTAGAAAGATTTGTTGTCCACATCGCGGTAGCTCTCGTCAATGCCGATGGTGCGAAAAAACGCATCCGAGTTGTCGCCAAAGACCAGTAAAAAACAGGACTCGCTCATATGGCCGTTGTAGTCCACCCATTCGGGCAGCACCTGGGGCTGGTGCAAGCACAGGGGCGCAGCAATCGGGGCGCTGGCGTCCCAGGCTTTGGCGGGGGTGCCTTCAAGCGGTGTGCTTAGGCCTTGGGGTGGGGTAGACATGGTGCGTGAAGCTTGCGTGTGTTGGTAAGTAGAAGATGAAAACTTGGGGTTAATGCGTCGCGGGTGCAGGCTCAAGGGATGCGCAGTGCGATCTTGCCGACAAAGCGCTTAGCCACAAAATCGGCCTGCGCTTGTGCAATGTCGCGTAAATCGTAGGTACGCGCCAGCAGCGGCTTGAGTTCGCCGCGTGCCACATAAGTCAGCAATTGCTCAAACACCGCATCCTCTTGCCAAGTGCAGCCTAGCAATTGCAGGTCTTTGAGGTAGAGCGTGCGCAAATCCAAAGTCACCAATGGCCCGGCGATCGCACCGGCTGTCGCATAGCGCCCGCCACGCTGCAAAACTTCCAGTAACGATGGCCAGGCCGGGCCACCCACCAGGTCAATGACCACGGCCACGCTGTATTTACCCAGGGCCTGCGCCACATCGGCATCGCGGGCCAGCCTGTGTTGTGCGCCAATGGCTTGGAGGGCCGCGTGTTTGCTGCTGTCGGCCTGCGCAATCACCTGCGCGCCGCGCAAGTGCGCCAGTTGCACCGCCGCACTGCCCACGCCGCCGGATGCGCCGGTAATCAATACGCGCTCCCCGGCTTGCACACCGGCACGTGTCAGCAGATTTTCAGCGGTGGAATACGCGCAGGGCAGGCAGGCCAGTTCGGCATCGCTTAAGGTGCTTTGCACCGCCATGGCGGCGCTGGCGGCCACGCGTGCGTACTGCGCAAAAGCGCCGTCGCATTCCGAGCCAAAGTAATCAAAGTCATAAGGCGCGCCGCCCAGCTTGCGCAGCACCGGGCGCACCAGCACGCGCTGGCCTAGGCGTGCGCCGTCCACGCCCGCACCTACAGCCACAATATGCCCGCAGCAATCGGCACCTTGAATGCGCGGAAACTGCATCGCGGCGCCGCCCCAAGTGGGCGCGGCGTCACTGGCGGCGTCAAAGCCCACGGACGCGTGCTGCGTCGGGCCATCCACGGTTTTGGAGTACCAGCCCACGCGGGTGTTGATATCGGTGTTGTTGACCGAACTGGCCGCCACGCGGATCAGCACTTCGCCCGCACGCGGTAGTGGCACCGGCAGGTCCTCGCGGTACTGCAATTGTTCGGGGCCGCCAAAGCCGGTCAGCAGCACGCCGTGCATGCGTTCCGGTAGTGGGGCGGCAGCGGCCATGGCCTAAGCGGTTTTGGCAGCGGGTAGGGCGATCACGCGCCCCACGTGGGGTGGACGCGGTAGGCTGCGGTGCGCGGTGGCCAGCATCTGCACCCGCGCTGCGACATTGAGCGCAAAGGCGCTGGCACGCGGCCCGTCCATCACCACATTGAGCAGCATTTGCTCGCTATAGGCCATCACCGTGTCATTGCCTTTAATGTGCAGCGCCAGGCCCACATGCAGGCGCTTGGCGTCGTGCCCCAGCACCTGGCAATAGACCTGCACCTGGGCGCCGAGTTTGACCTCGTGCAAAAAATTGATATGCGCTTCCAGCGTAAAGATCGAGTGCCCGGTGGCTTTGCGCCCGGCCGCGTCCAAGCCGATTTGGTCCATCAGTCCATCCACGCCGTAGCTGAACAAGACCATGTAAAAGCCATCGCGCAAATGGCCGTTGTAGTCCACCCAGTCGGCAATGACCGGGGCTTCGTAGGTGAGCAAGGTTTCAGGCATCGGGCGCAATTCCGTGTTTGAGTTTGGTGGCTTTGACGGCTGCTTGCACTGCCATCAGGCAGTCGTCACGGTAGCGCTCCCAGTCGGCAATACTGCGGCCGCCCAGCTGCACTTCGCTGCCATCGGCTACGGCGTCGAGCAGGCTGTCGGTGAGCTCAGGCGCTTCCAGCTTGGTCCAGGGCAGCTTAAGCGCCGGGCCGAACTGCGCCATAAAGTGGCGCATACCCGCGTCGCCACCGGCCAAGGTGTAAATCAAAAAACTACCCATAAAAGACCAGCGCATACCGGCACCAAAGCGGATGGCGTCGTCTATCTCGCCGGTGGTGGCCACGCCGTCGTTGACCAGGTGCAGCGACTCGCGCCACATGGCCTCGAGCAAGCGGTCGGCGATAAAGCCGGGCACTTCTTTGCGCACATGCAAAGGGCGCATGCTCAAAGACCGATACACCTGCATCGCCGCTTGAATGGCCTGGGGCGAAGTGTTCACGCCGCCCACCACTTCCACCAAAGGCAGCAAATACACCGGGTTAAACGGGTGGCCCACCACGCAGCGTTCGGGGTGTTTGGCGTCGGCATAAAAATCGCTGGGCAAGAGGCCCGAGGTGCTCGAACCAATCAGCACATTGGGCCGCGCGGCGGCGGTAATTTGCGCATGCAGCGCCAGCTTCAAGTCCTGGCGCTCGGGCGCGCTTTCTTGGATGAAGTCGGCTTGCGCCACGCATTCCTCTACCGTGGCCACAAACTTCATGCGCGACTGCGTGGCGCCCGGTGCCAGGCCTTGGGCGGTGAGGGCGCCCCAGGCTTTGGCAGTGCGCTCGCGCAGCGCGGCTTCTGCGCCGGGGGCCGGGTCCCAGGCGATCACGTCCAGCCCATGGGCCAGCGCACGCGCCACCCAGCCGCTGCCGATGACGCCGGTGCCCAATGCAGCAAAAGTCTTGATTTCAGTAATAAACGACATAGTTTTCCTTGGTTTATCCGCGCTTTTTCAGGCCCATGGCCACCCGGCCTTCGGCAGGCGTCATGACCTTGCCGCCCAGGCGGGTGATGATTTCTGCCGCGCGTTCGGTGAGCGAGCCATTGCTGGCGGGCACGCCTTTGTCCAGCCACAGGTTGTCTTCCAGGCCCACGCGCACATTGCCACCCAAAATCACCGACTGCGCCAGCATGGGCATTTGCGAACGCCCAATGCCAAAAGCCGACCACACCGCGCCCGGCGGCAGGTTGTCCACCATGGCTTTCATGGTGGTGGTGTCCGCCGGTGCGCCCCAGGGAATGCCCAAGCACAGTTGGAACAGCGGGTTGTCCAGCAGGCCTTCTTTGATCATTTGCTTGGCAAACCAGAGGTGGCCGGTATCGAAGATTTCGAGTTCGGCCTTCACGCCCAGCTCGGTAATGCGCTTGGCACCTGCGCGCAGCGCCATGGGGGTGGAGACATAAATCGTGTCGCCGTCACCGAAGTTAAGCGTGCCGCAGTCCAGGGTGCAGATTTCGGGCAGCAGTTGCTCTACATGGATCAGGCGCGCCATGGGGCCTATCAGGTCGGTGTTGGGGCCAAAGTGGGTGGGGTTCTCGCCCGCGCCGATTTCCAGGTCGCCGCCCATGCCCGCCGTCAGGTTGACAATCACATCGACACCCGAATCACGGATGCGGTCCATCACCTCAGCATACAAAGCCGGGTCGCGGCTGAATTGGCCGGTTTCGGGGTTGCGCACATGGCAGTGCACCACGGTAGCACCGGCCTTGGCCGCTTCCACCGCCGCCGCCGCGATCTGCGTGGGCGTCACGGGAATGGCCGGGTGCTTGCCGACGGTGTCGCCCGCGCCCGTCAGTGCGCAGGTAATGATGACATTGGGATTCATAGTGCGTAGTCCGTTTCTTCGAGGTCAAGGATGGCTTTAAGCGCTTTCAAATGCAAAGCGCAAGAGTCGGTAGGGTAATCGTTCCATTGGGCGCTGGCCAAGCGCGCCACGGCGTCGGGTATGAGGGCTAGCGACCGGCCGGTGGACAGGGCCAGCACTTGCACTTTGGCGGCTTTTTCGAGGTAATAGAGTTCGTCCAGGGCCTGGGCCACACTGGGGCCAATCACCATCACGCCGTGGTTACCCATAAAAAGCACGCTTTTGCCGTCCTGCATCAGGGCGGCAACGCGCTCGCCCTCGGACGTATCCAGCGCCATACCGGCGTAATGCCGGTCGTAGGCAATGCGGCCGTAAAAGCGGCAGGCGTTTTGGTCTAGTGCCAGCCATTCAAAGTCTTGCAGGCAGCACAGCGTGGTGGCATAGGGCATGTGCGTATGCAAGATGCAGCGCGCCTGTGGCAGGCGCTGGTGCAGCATGGCGTGCAGGTTCCAGGCGGTTGGGTCGGCGCCTAGCGCGGCGATGTCTTGGTCGCCTTGGTCTGCATCGAGCAGCAGCAAGTCGCTGGCGCGGATGCGCGAAAAATGGCTACCCACCGGATTGAGCAAAAACTGTTTCCCGCCTTCGGAGACCGCTAGGCTAAAGTGGTTAGCGATGGACTCATGCATATCCCAGCGCGCGGCCCAGCGAAAGGCGGCGGCCAGGTCAATGCGCTCTTGCGTTAGCGAGGCTTGTGGGTGCATGCAGGGGGTTCCATCCAAATACCACTGTAGGGCGACTGTTTGCACCAAAGTGCTAAGGGTGCGACGCATTTTCCGCCAAAAGCGACCTGCGGCTTCCGGTCCATTTTTCTGATGCGCCAATGCAAAGAATTGTCCTGCTTAGCGCGCAAAACGTCGCCTTTTGGGGGCTGGCGCTTGCCAGGCTGTGTCACCATCGACGCTTCGCCGGCCCGCTTCGGTCTGTTCGTGTAAGTTTTATGCAACTCCCCCGTTTTTCTCCGCTGACACTGCCCCTGGCCTCGCTGCTGTCAGGCGTCAGTATGTTGGTCGTGGGCATCGCCCTGTTAACCGTGGCCATCGGCGCGCAAGCGGGCTTGGCCAAGTATTCGGGCCTGGTCACCGGCATGATCATGTCGGCCTATTTCGCCGGCTTTGTGTATGGCACCTATGCCTGCCCGGCGCTGATTCGCCGCGTCGGCTATATCCGCGCGTTTGCCGTCATGGCCTCGGTGGCGTCTGCCTTGCCTGTGCTGCACGCGCTATGGACCAATCCCTGGTTTTGGGGCTTGCTGCGCTTTGTCACCGGCTTGTGCATTGTGGGCCTCTACATGGTGATCGAGAGCTGGCTCAATGTGGTGGCCGGGCGCGAAAGCCGGGGCAAAGTGTTTGCCGCCTATATGGCGGTGAGCGGTGTGTCCACCGCGCTGGGGCAGTGGCTGATTTTGGCGGGTGACCGCTTTGGTTTTGTGCCCTTTGCGTTTGCATCCATCTTGTTTTCTTTCGCGCTGGTGCCCACCACCATGACCACCATCCGCGAACCCAAGCAAACCAACGCGCCATCCATGAGCCTGGTGCGCTTGTTCGCCATCTCGCCAATTGGCGCCATCGCCGCCATGGGTTCGGGCCTGATCAGCGGCACGTTTTACAGCTTGGGCAATGTGTTTGGCAAAGGCGTGGGCTTTAGCGATAGCCACACCGCCACCTTTATGGCTGCTACGATTTTGAGCGGCGCCGCGTTCCAGTACCCGGTGGGCCATTTGTCGGATCGCTACGACCGGCGCTTGATGCTGATCTGGGTGTGTTTGATTTCGTCTTTGCTGGCCGCCGTGGGCTTTTACCTGGCCCGTGAATATGAAAACCTGTTGGTAATGTTGGGCATTTTGTACGGCGCGCTTTCGTTTTCGATTTACGGCCTGAGCGTGGCGCATACCAATGATTTGATCGAGCCATCCAAAGTGCTCGAAACCACGGGTGGCCTGTTGCTGCTCTACGGCATAGGTGCCACCCTGGGCCCGACTATGGCCGGCGGCATGATGGACTATATGGGCCCCGAGAGCCTGATGCTGTACTTTGCGATCGTGCTGCTAGGCCTGGCGGGTACGGTCTGGTACTTCATGCTGGGCCAGACCGAGCGTGTGGACATGCCCGCGCCGCGCTCGGACTACGTGATCATGGACGCCAGCTCGCAAGCGGCTTTGCAAATGGACCCGCGCGCTTTGCCGCAGGATGCCGAGTAAGGCAGCGCCAGCGCGGGTGCACAATTGCGCTGGATCGATAAGCCCCAATGGAAAGGCGCGTATGCAACACGTGACATTCACCCAAATGCAAGACGGTACGGCCGCAGACTACCAGCTGCTGCATAGCTTGGAGCAGGCCTACATCCAGACGCTACCCGAGCGCTTGCTCGCGGCTTTGCAAGATTTGAGCGAATCTTTGCCGGGCTACCAAATCAGCCGCTTGGAGCATTCGCTGCAAAGCGCCAGCCGCGCCGAAGACGATGGCGCGGACATCGACATGGTAGTGGCCGCGCTTTTGCACGACATTGGCGATGTGCTTGCGCCAGACAACCATTCGCAAATGGCGGCGGCCATTATTCGGCCCTATGTGCGCGCCGAAGTGACCTGGGTGGTGGAAATGCACGGCCTGTTTCAAATGCAGTTTTATGCGCACCATTTGGGTAAACCCCATGACGGCCACCTGGCTTATGCCAAGCACCCCTGGTTTGATAGCTGCCAGCGTTTTTGCGCGCTGTATGACCAGACCTCTTTTGACCCGGCCTACCCCAGCCGCCCCTTATCGCACTTCGCGCCATTGCTGCGCACGGTGTTTGCCCGCCAGCCCTTTGACCCGGCGGTGTTGCAGGAGCCGGGTAAGGCCGCGCAGGGTGTCTGGCCGCAATACAGCAACGCAACTTAGCTATTCGGCGACAATTGGCGCCGAAGTGCAGTGGCAGATTCCCAACTGGGCAGACCATTTCTCCGCAACACAATGTTTCCAAAGGGTTTGCCCGTGTTTGATTACAGCGTCACTTTTGCCACCCTAAATTGCCTCGACTACACGCGCCAATGTGTGGACAGTCTGGAGCGATCAGGCACGCCGCTTGACCGGGTCGTGGTGGTTGACAACTGCTCCACGGACGGCACGCAAGACTACCTGGCCGCTAGAGGCCTAGGCAAAGTGGTCTTAAATAAACAAAATTTATCCTGCGGCGCCGCTTGGAACCAGGGCATTTTCGGCTTCCAAACTGAATGGACCATCGTGATGAATAACGATATTGTGGTCACCCACGATTTCGCAGAAAAATTGATTGCCCATGCGGTCCAAAACAAGCTGCGCCTGGTGTCGCCCGCCCGGGTGGATGGATTGTTGAATTACGACTTCGACGACTTTGCTGCGAATTTTCAAAACAAAATGGAGCCAGTGGCACGTTCGTTTTCGTCCAACGCGATCTGCATGTGTATCCACTGGTCATTGTTTCAGGAAATTGGTTTTTTTAGATCGCATCCTGCCTTGCTCGGCTTTGAAGACGCTATTTTTTTCAACGACTTGCGTCGCTCCAAACTTCCCCATGCGACTACCGGTAGTGTTTGGATACACCACTTCGGTTCAGTAACGCAGGAGCATATGAAAATGGTGCTGGGTATTGCGCCACAGCGTGAATTAGTGCGGGTCAATGACAGAGAGTTGTTACATCAAGGCTGGTGGGAGAGGAAAATGCAGCAATACCAGCGCAAGGCATCGCATCGTCAGTGGCGCCGTGACGAATTGCAAAACTATGGCATGACGTTGCACGCAGCCCGGCCAGAAAATACTTTTATCTGGCTTTGATCTGGGTATGCATTTGCTGAGTATCCGTACGCTGCTACTGGCTTCGCCGGTATTTTTCTTGACGATCAGTGAATGGACCAACGTCCTGGTGGTGATACTGGCAGTAGCCGCTGGGTGGTATTTGCACAAAAGCGCCAAACCTCCGTTTTCCCCAGCGGCGTCACCCCCCAGACCTTTAAGCACTACTTTAATCGTGTGCATGTTGGCAGGGCCGCTCGCAGCGGCAATGATCGGCCAACTGCTGCGTCAGCAGCTTGACTTGCCGGTATTTGACGCACCCCTGCGCTATGTGTTGTGTATTCCTATATTTTTAGCGCTAAGCCGTGGTTGGCAGCAAACCCAAGGGGGCATGCCGATTGCTTTGTTTTGGGTGAGGACCGCATTCCCTTTGACTCTGGTGTGGACATTTTTATTCACCCGCTTTTGGCCTAGTTACTGGGGCGTGGGTTTGACGACGTATTTTGTCGATCCGCTGACCTTTGGCAGCTATTGTCTGTTGTTCGCACTATTGACCATTCTGGGTTTGAGTTTTTTCTGGCGGGAAATGCACTGGTTCCAACGGCTCTTCAGCTTGGCTGCGGTGGTGTGTGGCGTGTATTTGTCGGTAGCAAGCGGCAGCCGCACCGGATGGTTAAGTTTGCCGGTGTTCTTGGTATTATGGATTTTTTATATTCTCAAACCCAAAATAGGCGCGTTGCGCACTTTCGCGCTCACTGCTGCAATTTTTCTGATGGTTGCAGGGTTGCTCACCATCAAACCTCATTTAGCCAGCAAATTTGTGCTGATGGCAAGGGAAATACGTGATTACCATTGGGACGCCATGAACCCGGACACCTCAGTGACCATGCGCATATCTTTTTATCGTATGGGATGGTTTTATTTTCTGGAGCGTCCGTTTACCGGTTGGGGCGATTTGGGGTGGATGGAATTGATGAACGCGCCCGAGTTGATGCGCTACGCTTCGGCCTTCACACGCGAATTCCCCAGCCATGGATTCCACAATGAAATTGTTACGCAGACCGTTCACTCCGGTGTATGGGGTTTGGTGAGCAGTAGTGCGCTTTTTGGGATTGTGCTGTACTGCGCCATCCGCGGTATCAAGTGGCTTAGCGATAGTGCTTGGATGGTCTCGTTTGCCCTACTCATCTTCGGCTGCCATTTGCTACTGGCAGGCATGAGTACTGAGATCACTAATCTGGTCTTCCTCGTGTCGTTTACCGGACTGACTGCCACCGTCATGCTGGGGGAGCAACAATGGCTTTGGAGCCAATCCCTAAAGCCCGTAGCTTCGCAATAAAGCCCGAACTCAAGATGCGCAAAGGCTATGGGGCTTACACCACCAAAGGCGCTTCCTGCATAGCTTCGCATTGCTCTTGCAGCATCAGCACCTGCCCATGCCAGTAATCGCTTGAGCCGAACCACGGGAAGTTCTGCGGAAAGGTCGGGTCGCTCCAGCGGCGGGCCAGCCAGGCGCTGTAGTGGATGAGGCGCAGCGTGCGCAGCGGCTCTATCAAAATTAGTTCGTCCCGGTCAAATTCGCGGAACTGTTCGTAGCCATCGACCAAAAAGCCCAGCTGGCGGCTGCGCTGACGCCGGTCGCCGCTGCTGAGCATCCACAAATCTTGCACGGCCGGGCCGGTGCGTGCATCGTCCAGGTCCACAAAATGCGGCCCCGGCCCGGCGCTGGCGGCGGCATCGGTCGGTGTCCACAAAATATTGCCCGGATGGCAGTCGCCGTGCAGGCGCAGCAGGCGTATTTGCGCCTCACCGCTGGCGGCTTTTTTGCCACACAGGGCAGGGTGCGCTGCCACCATGGCCAGCGCTTCGTCGCAGTGCCGGGCCCAGGCGCTTTGCACGTCTAGCGGAATCATGTCCTGGCCCAGCAGCCAGTCGCGCGAATCTTGCCCAAAGCTTTGCAAGTCCAGCGCCGGGCGGCTGGCAAAAGGCTTGCGTGCGCCCACGGTGTGGATGCGCGCCAAAAAGCGGCCAATCCATTCCAGCACTTCCTCGTCGTCCAGTTCCGGGGGGCGACCACCCCGGCGCGGGCTGACGCTAAAGCCAAAGCCACCAAACTGGTGCAGCGTGGCCCCGGCCAGGCGCAGCGGCCCGATGGCCGGAATTTCGACGTCCATCAATTCCTCTGCAAAAGCGTGCTCTTCCAGAATCTGCGCCTCACTCCAGCGCTCGGGCCGGTAAAACTTGGCCACCACGGCGCTGCCGTCCTCTAGTTGCACCTGATAGACCCGGTTCTCGTACGAGGACAAGGCGGTCAGCCGACCGTCGCCGCGCAGGCCGACCGATTCGAGGGCGTCCAGGACCAGATCGGGCGTCAGCGTTTCAAAAACATGGTGCATACCCCGATTGTCAGCCCTTGACGCTTGCCCTAGGCTAGCGTTCAAGAATGTGCAACCGTCCCGCAAAAATTGGAGTTTGGTATGGGATTTAACGACGTTATTACCCTGCAAGGGGGCTTTGCCCCAGTAGAAGAAGAGATCACCGTCCAACTGACGCAGGTACAGGGCGTGATTCCGCGCGACCTGCACGGCATGCATGTGCGCAACGGCCCCAACCGCCGTTTTGAGGCGCCTGGCCGTTACCACTGGTTTGACGGCGACGGCATGCTGCACGCGGTGCGCTTTGAAGGTGGCCGCGCCTTCTACCAAAACCGCTGGATTCACACCCAAGGCCTGCAAGAGGAAACCCTGGCGGGCCAAGCGCTGTGGCAAGGCATCAAAGACCCGCCGCGCAAAGACCGGCCCGAGATGCCGCTTAAAAACACGGCCAACACCGACGTCAAATACTTCGCCGGCCATTTGCTGGCTATGTGGTACCTGGGTGGCGAGGTGTATCGCGTGCGGCCCGGCGACCTTTCTACCGTGGACACCCTGGCACTAGACCCGCGCCTGGCGGGTTTGCATATCTCGGCGCATTCCAAGGTCGATGAGCGCACCGGCGAATTCATCTTTTTTTGCTACGGCAAAGAGCCGCCCTATATGCATTACGGCGTGCTTGATAAAAGCGGCGTGCTCACCACGCTGATCCCCGTGCCCTTGCCCGGCCCACGCTTGCCGCACGACATGGCCATCACGCGCAACTACACCGTGCTGCATGATTTGCCTTTGTTCCAAGACCCGGTGGCTGCGGCTGCAGGTCGCCACAAATTAGCCTTTTACCCGGAACTGCCCTCACGCTTTGGCGTGGTGCCGCGCCATGGCAGCACGCAAGACATCCGCTGGTTTGAAGCCAGCCCCACCTATATGTACCACGTCGCCAACGCCTGGGAAGAGGACGACGGCCAAGGCGGTGTCGAGATTGTGATGATCGGTACGCCTTTCAAGCCGCAGCGCGATAGCCGTGGCGCGCCCGATGCCAGCGGCCTGCCGCGCCTGATCGCACAACTGGGCATCGACTGCATGTTGTATGAATGGCGTTTTAATTTACGCACCGGCCAAACGCGCGAGCGCGTGCTCGACGATGTGCTGAACCAAGAATTTCCCATCATCAACAGCGCCCGCATGGGCGAGCCCACGCGCTACACCTGGAACATCTTGATGGGCAGCAGCGATCAGCCCGAAGACCCGCGCTTTTGCGGCATCGCCCGCCACGACCTGCACACCGGTACCTGCACCGCCTACCACGGCGGTATGCACCAGTGGCTGAGCGAACACAGCTTCGCGCCCAAAGACCAGCACGTCCACGAAGATGATGGCTATCTGGTTGGCTTTGTGTGGGACGCGAAAGACGAGCGCTCCTATGTGAGTATTTTTGATGCGGCCAACGTGGCGCAAGGCCCGGTAGCACGCATTGCGCTACCCCAGCGCGTGCCTAATGGTTTTCATGCCACTTGGGTGAGCAACGCAAGGTTGGCGCGGGGCTGGTAAATCTAGCTTACGCGCTAGGCTCATTAAATTGGAGCACTAGCGTTTGGCTCGGACGCAATGCCCTGGACAGAAGCGAGCGCCATGCCCCCCAAATGCGCAAACGGCAAACCCTGTTTCACCAATATCACGGTGCAGGGCGCGGCCATGGCTACTTTGAGCGGGACGGTGGCGATGAGGCGCTGGGTTTTGAGGCCGTGGGTGGCGGCGCCCATCACGATCATGTGGACCTGGTTGCCTACGGCGTAGTCGATCAAGGCTTGCGCTACGTTGCCGGACTCCAGCACATGGCAGCTGGTCTGGTGGCCCGGATGGTTCAATGCGCGTGCCCACTCGTGCAGCCAGGCCAGGTAGCGCCGCTGCACGCTGGTTTCGCTTTGCGCATCGACGCTGTTATTGCTTAAGCTTTCGGGGATGACGGTGACGCAGGCCAGGCGGGCGCCGGGGCGTATGCCCAAAGAGCGCGCAGCCGCTTCGCGCAGCAAATACAAGGTCGCGTCCGAGGCGTTTTCGTAGGGCAAGGCCACCATCACGATAGGCACTTGGCTGATTTGCTCGGACACCAGCGGGCTGGCTTGGTAGTGCATGCCGGCGGCCTTGAGCCAGCGCCTGGTATGCGTCCAAAAACTAGTGGGCTGAGTGTTGTGCCCGCGTGCGCTCACGGCAATTTGCGCCGGGTGCGCCAGGTCAAAGGCCAGGTGCGCCGCTGATGGGTAGCGCCGCGCGGCCTCGGGCTCCAGGCAGCGCATCACCACTTCTTGCAGCCAGGGCGGCAGCTCGGGCCGGTAGCTGCGTGGCGGCACCGGGTCCACCCACAGGCGCTGGCGTACACCGGCGGGCGTGCGCGGGCTGCCAAAAGGTAAGTGGCCGGTACAGAGTTGGTAGAGCATTACGCCGATAGCAAAAATATCGCTGCGCAAATCGCCGCGCACGCCCACCACTTGCTCGGGCGCAATCCATGCCGGCGAGCCCACGGCTTTGCGCAATTGCTCGGCCAGCAAGTCCGGGTAATGCGCATGAAAGGATAGGCCAAAGTCCAGCAAAAGCATGGAGCCTGCGGGCACGGTCAGATCGGCCACATCCATAGCGGCGCCCGAAGCCGCGTCCGTAGGCGAATTGGCATGCGCGCCTGCATCCGCACCGTTACGCACAGCCGCGCTGCTGCGCAAAAGCAGGTTGTCGGGTTTCAAGTCCAGGTGCACCGCGTCTTGCCGGTGCAATGCGTGGGCGGCTTGGGCCATGCCTATGCCCAAGGTGGTAATCATCGCGGCGTCCAGCGCGGCGTGGTGCTCCACCCAATGCTGCAAGGTGCGGCCCTGCACATATTCCATTACCAAATAGGGCACGCGTTGCAAATCGCCCGACGCGACAAAGCGCGGCACATGCGGGCCGCTCAGGGCTTGCAAGATGTTGCATTCAACCTCAAAGCCCACGATGTTTTCTGCGCCGTCGCCGCTGGCCATACGCGGTACTTTCATGGCCATCGCAAAGCCGGGGTCGGCGCGGCCATCTGCATAGCTGACGCGGTAAATATGCGCCATGCCGCCGCTGTGCAAGCAGCTATCGATTCGGAAACCGTCTAGGGTGCTGCCGTTTTGCAGCAGCTTCACACCGCGCCTTCTAAGCGCAAGGCAAATTGCTCAGGCATGCCGGCTGCGCGTATGGCCGCTGCGGCTGCCGCGCTGTCATAAGGCACGCGGAAAAAACGCAATTGCGATTTGTCGTTGTCCAGCAAAGCGTACATGGCGCCAGTTTTGCCGTCGCGCGGCTGGCCTGCCGAGCCTGCGGTAAACAACCACTGGCGGTATGCTGGCACGGGAATGGCGGCGCCCGGCCAGGGCAAGAAGGCCATGAGCGCATTACCCACGCCCCGGTAAAACAGGTTTTGCTCGTGCACATGGCCACCGGCCACATAGCGCACCTCGGGCCACTGCGCGGTGGCCGCGTCCAGGCTGCGCTGTGCGGCCAGCACATCGCGCACATAGTGCCAGCGCTCGGGGCTATCGGCGCTGGCGTGGACTACCAGCAGGTTCTCAAAGCGCTGCGACATGGGCAGCTTGGAGAGCCAATCGCGCTGCGTATCGCTCAGTTGGGCGTGCGTCCAGATCGCGCCTTGGTCGCCCACTTGTTTCACCAGGGTTGGCGGATGCACGGCCATCACATCGTGGTTGCCTTTGACCACCAGCGCGCCTGCGTCGGCCAGCGCCATGATGCGATCCACCACCTGTGCCGGGTAAGCCCCATAGCCCACCAGGTCGCCCAAAAACGCGAAGCGCTCGGCGCCTTGTTCGGTGGCGTGCTCCAGGCAGGCCTCTAGCGCATGCAAGTTGCTATGGATGTCGGCAATCAGGGCGATGCGCATGGGGGCTTTGCTTACTGCCCAAAGCGTTTGCGTGTCAGCCCCAGTGCCAACCAAAACGACACCACCGCATACGCCACCAGCACGCCGCCATGGTGCAGCACATTGCTAGGCCACTGGTCCATAAACAAAGGCCGCACCAGTGCTACCGCGTTGGCCAGGGGCAGCCAGTCGGCCACGGCGCGCACCAAAGGCGGCAATTGCTCTAGTGGAAAAAATACACCGCCTAAAAACATGGTGGGCGTGAGGAAGAGTGTGAAGTAATAGGTAAAAAAGTCATAGCCTTTGGCCAGCGCGTTAAATACCAGCGCCATCGAGCTAAAGGTAATGCCTACACCCAGCAGCACCGGCCAAGCCACCAGCAGCTTAGGACTGTGGCTAATTTGCAGCGCCAGCATCACGCCCAAAATGGCGGTCACGGTAAATAGCGCCTTGAATGCGGCCCACAGCATTTCGGCCAGCACGATATCGTCCAGGCCCACCGGCGCGTTCATGATGCCGTCCCAGGTTTTTTGTACATGCATGCGCGAGAAGGCCGAATACAGCGCCTCAAACGACGCAGCGTTCATCGCGCTCATGCAAATACTGCCGCTGGCCAAAAACAAGATATAGGACACGGGCTGCCCGTCGATGGTGAGCTGCCCCACCAGCGCGCCCATGCCGTAGCCAAAGGCTACCAGCCACATCAGCGGCTCGGCGATATTGCCCAGCAGGCTGGGAATCGCCAGCTTGCGCCAGACCAGCAAATTGCGTAGAAACACCGGCCAAAAACGCAGGCTCAGGCGCGGTGCGCGCCAGGGGCTTTGAGTTTGGGGGGCGTTGGAGGAGGTAGAGGCGGGGAGAGTGGTGGGGTGGGTGGGGGTGCTCATATCAGGCATCCTCGCGGATCTGGCGTCCGGTGAGTTTGAGGAATAAATCTTCCAGGTTGGCTGGGCGGTGCAAGGTGCGCAATTGCGGATACGCCGCCAGGCCTTGCAATAGCGCGCCGGCTTGGTCGGTATAAAAAAACACCGTCTCGCCGCTCACCTCTACGCGCGCGGCCAGGGCACGAAGCGGGCTATCGCGCGCCTCTAGCGCGCCCACGCCAAACACTTCCACCACATCGGGCTCTAAATGCTGGGCGATCAAATCGCGCGGCTTGCCTTCGGCAATTTTTTTGCCATGGTCTAGTACCAAAAGGCGCGAACACAGGCGCTCGGCCTCATCCATAAAGTGGGTGGTTAGCAAAATCGATTTGCCTTGCTGCAAGAGCGCTTGTAGGCGCTCCCACATCAGATGTCGCGCTTGCGGGTCCAGGCCGGTGGTGGGCTCGTCCAGTAACAACAGCTTGGGGTCGTTGACCGATGCACGCGCCAGACTGAGGCGCCGCTTCATGCCGCCCGACAACTCGCCCGGCTTGGCCTTAGCCTTGCTGGTGAGCGAAGCAAACTCTAAGAGCGCAGGAATGCGTTTTTGAATATCGCGATCCTTGAGCCCAAAATAGCGGCCATAAACCAACAGGTTTTCTTCGCAATTGAAGTCCGGGTCTAGCGTGTCGAGCTGCGTCACCACCCCAATCTGCGCCTTGATCGCCAGCGCATCGCGCGGCATCTGCAGCCCCAGCGCGCTGATGCTCCCGCCATCGGGCGCCGTCAGCCCCAAGCACATGCGCACGGTAGTCGTCTTGCCCGCGCCATTCGGCCCGATCACGCCCAGGCATTCGCCCGGCGCAATGTCAAAAGACAGGTCATCGACGACGGTGTTAGCGCCAAAGCGCTTGGACAAATGCTGCGCGGAAAACAGCGGGGTACTGGGGGTGGGGTGGGGCATGGGGAGGGATTGTCGTGGATTGGTGTTACGCCATCGCTGATCACCGGACTCCGGTACGTGCCGCTCGGCGCTGGACGTGACCAATTGAATAGACAAACAGAAAATTGGTAGTTATCATCGGTAGTCACCAATCAAGGAGCGCGCTATGGATACCGCCCGTCTGTTTCAATCAGGCCGAAGCCAGGCCGTTCGGCTGCCTAAAGCCTATCGCTTCGCTGGTGCGCAAGTCGTGGTGAAGCACTTTGGCAACGGGGTGCTGCTGCTGCCGATGGATGACCCGTGGCACATGCTCGCTGCTGGCTTGGATGCATTTGAGCCAGGTTTTGAGCTAAGCCGTGAGCAGCCCGAGGAGCAGATTCGGGAAGACATTCAGCCATGATCTTGCTCGACACGAATATTTGCATTTACATCATCAACGCCAAGCCGCCCAAGGTGCTGGAGCGTTTTCAGGCGCATCGGATGGGGGACATCGGGCTTTGCAGTGTGGTGGCTGCCGAGTTGGCTTTTGGTGTCGCCAAAAGCCGCTCAGTGCGCAATCGGCAGGCGCTTGAGATGTTTCTTGCACCGCTCACGATATTGCCCTTCGATGAAGCCGCGATCTGGGTCTATGGCGATTTGCGCGCCGACTTGCAGCGGCGAGGCACGCCCATTGGTTCCCTGGACACCATGATTGCGGCCCACGCCTTGAGCCAGAAAGCCCAACTGGTTACCAACAACCTACCTGAGTTTTCGAAGGTGCCTGGCCTCATGTTGGACAACTGGGTGGCGGTGACTTAAATGCAATGCGTAGTGCACTTTGGTTAGGAAATATTCCTCTCCCAAGGCCCCAAGGTTTGGGGCTGTAAAGCCTTACTGAAACGCCACCTCCGCAAAGCTGCGCAGCTTGCGGCTGTGCAGTTGGTCTAGCCCACGTTCACGCATGAGTTCGATGGCGCGCATGCCTATGCGCAGGTGCTGGTCCACGCGTTCGCGGTAGAAGTGGTTGGCCATGCCGGGGAGTTTGATTTCGCCGTGCAGCGGCTTGTCGCTCACGCATAGCAAAGTGCCGTAGGGCACTCTAAAGCGAAAGCCGTTGGCGGCGATGGTGGCGCTTTCCATGTCCAGGGCCACGGCGCGGCTTTGGCTAAAGCGGCGTTGTGGTTGGTTGTCCGGCAGCAGTTCCCAGTTGCGGTTATCGGTGCTGGCCACGGTGCCGGTGCGCAAAATACTTTTTAAGGCACTGCCTTGCAGGCCGGTCACATCCGCCACCGCCTGCTCCAGCGCCACCTGGATTTCGGCCAGCGCGGGGATGGGCACCCACAGCGGCAGTTCTTCGTCCAGCACATGGTCTTCGCGCACATAGCCGTGCGCCAGCACGTAGTCGCCCAGTTGCTGGGTGTTGCGCAGGCCGGCGCAGTGGCCCAGCATGATCCAGGCGTGGGGGCGCAGCACTGCAATATGGTCGGTGATGTTTTTAGCATTGGCCGGGCCCACGCCGATATTGACCATGCTGATGCCGCTGCCGTCTTCGCGTACCAGGTGGTAGCCCGGCATTTGCGGCAAGCGCGGCGGGCTGTGGCCTTCGGCCTGCGTTGCGGCCCCAACGCTGGCCACGCGGCGCGTCGTCAAGTTACCCGGTTCCACAAAGGCGCTGTAGGGGCTGTGCGGATCGGCCATGGCGGCGCGGCCCAGGGCGATAAATTCGTCGATATAAAACTGATAGTTGGTAAACAGCACAAAGTTCTGAAAATGCTCGGGCAGCGTGCCGGTGTAATGGCGCAGCCGGTGCAGCGAATAGTCCACGCGCGGCGCGGTAAATAGCGACAGCGGCTGCGGCTCGCCAGGGCCGGGCGCATAAGTGCCGTTGGCAATGCCGTCGTCCATGGCGGCCAGGTCCGGCAGGTCAAACACATCGCGCATACGGGCGCGGCGCTCGGCGCTCATCTCGCCTTCCAGATGGTCGTTGTCGGCAAAAGAAAAATGCACGGGAATAGGCTGCGTGCTGGTGCAAATTTCTAGCTCCACGGCGTGGTTGTTCAGCAGCAATTGAAACTGCCCCAGGTAGTAGCGCCCATACAAATCCGGCCGCGTCAGCGTGGTTTCAAAACGTCCCGGCCCAGCTACAAAGCCGTAACTCAGGCCCGCGCCCTCAGCCTTGCCGGTGCGCGACACGGTGTCGGTATGCAAACGCACCAGCGGGTAGAAAGCACGCACATGGCCCAAGCTGTCATCCCCCGCCACAAAGGCCTGCATGCAAGCGCGTAAGTGCGCGATGCTTTGGGCGTAAATGCTTTGCACTTGCGCCAGCGCTTGGGCGGCGGAGGTGAATTTTTGGGGGGCGATAAAGGGGGGGTGGTTGTTCATTTGGCGATTGTGCCTCGGGTAGCTTGCCATCGCCTAGGTATTCGGTTTGCTTACAAAGTGACCAAATGCGCAGGACTCGCTCCGTGCACAGCGCTCAAGGGAATACGTGCATCGAAGGTCACGAATCGACCAGCGTTCTTCACTGCCAGCCCAAGTAGATACAAATCGGTCAATTGTCGTGGCCCATGGATGTGTGGGTGGTGAAAGCGCCCAGCATCCAAAACACTAATGTCATCGGCCCACAGCTGATGAAAAGTTGTGGCGGTGGAACCTTGCAGCATGACTACCAGCGCAGACAATGGCTGGGGCTTGCTGTAACCGGGCTGGCTCATGATGCGCAAGCAGCCATTTTGGGTCAGTGGGCAGCTGGCCCAGCCGTGTGCAATGTGCGCATCTAGCCACAGCGCAGCGCGTTCGTGGTGGATGTGATCGCGGTCGTGCAGGGCAATGAGGACGTTGATGTCTAGCAGTGCGCGCATCAAATGCCCTCGGCATCGCGCAAGCGCTCAATCAGCTCGTTGCTGACAATGCCGCCCCTAGCGGGCAGAGGGCTAATGCCGTAGCTCGCCAAGCGTTCAGACGCAAGCAAGGCGCTGCTGGGACCATGGGCCGAATGCAAGCCATTGGCATCAGCGGGCTGCGTGAAAGCGCGGCGTGCGAGTTCGCTAATCGTTTGTCCCAGTGACTTTTTCTCGCGATGCGCAATTTCCTTGGCGGCAAAAAGCACATCGTCGGCAATATCTAGGGTCGTTCGCATGATGCACCTCGTGGTTTGGTTTTTGATGCTAACACATCACGCACCAAACATCACGAATAGGTGCTTGTGGGCAATGCAGGCTTCTACACCCGCTCAATCACCAAGGCAATCCCCTGACCCACGCCGATGCACATGGTGCACAGCCCATAGCGCCCGCCGCTGCGCTCCAACTGGTTCAGCGCGGTTGTGACCAGCCGCGCACCACTGGCACCCAAAGGGTGCCCGAGCGCGATGGCGCCGCCGTTGGGGTTGACGCGGGCGTCGTCGTCCGCCAGACCCAGGTCGCGCAACACGGCCAGGCCCTGGGCGGCGAAGGCCTCATTGAGTTCGATCACGTCCATTTGCGCCAGCGTCAGTCCGGTCTGGGCCAGTACTTTGCGCACCGCAGGCGCCGGGCCAAAGCCCATGATGCGCGGCGCCAGGCCTACCGTCGCCATGCCCAGCACGCGGGCGCGCGGCGTCAGGCCGTGTTGCTGCGCGGCGCAGGCGCTGGCCAGCAGAAGCGCGCATGCGCCATCGTTCACGCCCGATGCATTGCCCGCCGTGACCGAGCCTTGCGCGTGCACGATGGGTTTGAGTTTGGCCAGCGCTTCTAAAGACGTGCTGCGCGGATGTTCGTCCCGCGCCACCAGCAAGGCTTCGCCTTTTTTCTGGGGGATGCTGACGGGCGTTATTTCAGTATCAAAGTACCCTAAGCCTTGGGCGCGTACGGCGTTTTCTTGCGAGCGTAAGGCCATGCGGTCTTGGGCTTCGCGCTTGATGCCAAATTGCTGCGCCACGTTTTCCGCCGTCTCAGGCATGGAGTCCACGCCATAGAGCTGCTTCATCAGCGGGTTGATAAATCGCCAGCCGATGGTGGTGTCATAGACCGCGTTGTTGCGGCCAAAGGCGCTGTCCATTTTGGGCATGACAAAGGGCGCGCGGCTCATGCTTTCCACGCCGCCAGCAATCATCAACTGCGCTTCGCCGCTTTTGATAGCGCGCGCCGCGCTGCCCACTGCGTCCAGGCTGGAGCCGCATAAGCGGTTGATGGTGGCGCCGGGCACGTCCACCGGCAAGCCGGCCAGCAGTGCGCCCATGCGCGCTACGTTGCGGTTGTCTTCGCCGGCCTGGTTGGCGCAGCCGTAAAACACATCGTCCAGCGCCGCCCAATTCACACCCGCGTTGCGCTCCAGCAGCGCGCGGATGGGGATGGCCGCCAGGTCGTCGGTGCGCACCGAGGACAGCGCGCCGCCGTAGCGGCCAAAAGGGGTGCGTATGGCGTCGCAAATAAAGGCGTCTTGCATGGTGTGTCTCGCATTGGAAAAATGAAAATTCGTTATCGCTGAACTATGTCATCGCGAGGAGCGCAGCGACGCGGCGATCCATGCAGGCACGCCGCCATGGATTGCCACGGCCTGCGGCCTCGCAAGGACGGCCCCATGCTCTTTGGCCTCGCAACAAGGGATTGGGTTTCATGCAGACATTCCTTGAGCGGTATGGTGTGTCTGCCACACCGCGTGGCGCAGCCAGGGGCTGACGCGGTAGCGCTCACCACGGTAATGCGCACCGAGCGCCTCCAGCACTTGCACCACCGCCGGTGCGCCCCAGCGTGCCAGCCATTCAAACGGGCCTGCGGGGTAGTTCACGCCCAGCTTCATGGCCGCATCAGCGCCTGCCGCGTCGCATACGGCTTGTTGCACCGCGTCGGCTGCCTCGTTGATGAGCATGGCCAGTGTGCGCGCCGTCACCAGGCCAGGCTGGTCCGCCACACGCTGCGGCGCAAAACCCAACGCGCCCAGCAGCGCTTGCGCCAGGGCGATGTTGTCTTCAGTAGCTCCGCTGGACGCCGCAAAAGCCAGCACCGGCGCGCCGCCTTGCGGCACATGCCAGTCGTACACCACCACTTGCGCACCCAGCGCGGATGCGGGTCGGCCATCGGTCTGGCGGATCTGCAAGTCGCCCACTTGCATGCCGGTCCATTCGCTATCGGGCACCAGTTCCACCGTAATGCCAGCGGCTTCCAATCGCGCTTGCCAGTCAGTCATAGCTTGTGTATCGTGCGTGCGGCTGTGCAATTGCAGGTGGCTGATAGCAGGCAAGGGCAAGCTTGGTGTGTCCACCGATGGCGGTTTGCTGCCAGCGGCGTAGTCGTATATACCGCGCCCGCTTTTGCGACCCAGCATGCCGCCATCGACCAGCGCGCTTTGCACCAGCGACGGCGTGTAGCGCTTGTCAAAAAAGTTGGCTGCATAGACCGCTTGCGTCACCGCGAAATTAGTATCGTGGCCTATTAAGTCCATCAGCTCACACGGCCCCATGCGAAAGCCGATAGCGCGCATGCAGGCGTCGATGACCTCTGGGCGCGCGGCCTGTTCATGCATCAGCGCCAACGCCTCGGCATAAAAAGGACGGGCTATGCGGTTGACGATAAAACCCGGCGTAGAGCGCGCATGCACCGGCACTTTGCCCCAGGCTTTGGATAAATCAAAAATAGCTTGCGCCACGCCCGGCGCGGTTTGCAAGCCCGACACCACTTCCACCAATTTCATTAAAGGCACGGGGTTGAAAAAATGCATGCCCACCACGCGGCTAGGATCGCGCAGGCCTTTCGCAATCGCCGTAATCGATAAAGACGAAGTATTGCTGGCCAGCACGCAGTCGGCGCTGAGCAAAGCTTCCAAATCGGCAAAAAGCGCGCGCTTGGCGTCCAGGTTTTCGACAATGGCTTCGACGACCAAACCTGCATCCAAGGCTTGGGCAAAGCTATCCACTGGCTGGATGCGCGCCAGGATGCCGTCCACCTGCGCCTGGGTAAATTTGCCTTTGGCCAGCAGCGAGTCCAAGCTCTCGCGCAACTTGGCACAGGCCTGCTGCGCCGCGCCTTCTCGCGCGTCCATCAGATACACGCCATGCCCCGCCTGCGCCGCCACTTGGGCAATACCCGCGCCCATGATGCCAGCGCCTACGACCAGGACTTTTGCGGAAGAGAGATTCGGGTTCATAGGGCTAGCGCTTAGGTTTGCTCATTAAAAATAATGCTGCATCCGTCAAGGATGGCTCAATACGTCTCCAACTGCAAGCGGCCTTGCTGCTTCAAGTCTTTGGCAATAGCCGCCCAGTCCAGACCCGCGCCCAGCGCAATGTCGCGCATGGCTTGCAGCACGCCTTCTTCCATGCTCTTCAAACCGCAGACATAAAAATGGCTTTGCCCGTCTTGCAAAAGGGATGCCACTTGCGTAGCAGCTTCGCGCATCGCGTCTTGCACATAGCGCTTGGGCTGACCGGGCGTGCGCGAAAACGCAAAGTGGATGTCAATGAAATCCTGGGGCAGTTTTTGCAGCGGCCCGAAGTAAGGTAATTCCTGCTGCGTGCGCGCGCCAAAAAACAGCAGGAGCTGGCCGCCTGCAAACTTGCCACTGGCCCGCAAGCGGCGGCGCCATTCGGTCATAGCGCGCATCGGCGCGCTGCCGGTGCCGGTGCAAATCATCACGATATGGCTACCGGGGTGATTGGGCATCAAAAAACTGCTGCCAAACGGGCCGATGACTTGCACGCCATCGCCCGTTTTAAGGTCGCACAAATAATTAGACGCCACGCCTTGCACCGCGTGACCCTGGTGGTCCTGCACCACGCGCTTGACGGTGATGGACACATTGTTATAGCCAGGCCGCTCGCCGTTGCGCGGGCTGGCAATCGAATACTGACGTGCATGGTGCGGCCTGCCTTGAGCGTCCACACCGGGCGGCACAATGCCAATCGATTGCCCCTCGAGCACCGGAAACGGCATGCTGCCAAAGTCCAGCACGATGTGGTGCGTTTCGTTATCGGTGCCCGCTTCATTGACCTGCATATTGCCGACCACGGTTGCGGTGGTGGGCGACTTGGGCCCATGCAAATTGGTGTACGGATGCGCTGCGGACCAAGGCGGTACGGTGGCACCCAATCCACTGAAGTTATCGGTATCCGGCGCTGTGGCCTGGGTACTGGAAGTGGCTTGCACCGAGCTGCTGGCCGTCTCAAAAGCGGTACTGCCGGACACCTGCGTAATGGTGGAAGCGTCTTGCGCCGCATCTATCGCTAGCGGCGCTGGCAATTCGTCCCAGGACAACTGCTCTTGCAGGGTGTAAGCCTTGCTGCGCAACACCGGCAGCCAGTGGTCTATCGAGCCGGTAGGGCAGGGCGGCACGCAGGCCATGCAATGGTTGCATTTATCCGCATCCACCACGTAGTTGCGACTGTCATGCGTTACCGCACCCACCGGGCAGGTAGCTTCGCAGGTATTGCAACGAATGCAGACCTCGGGGTCGATCACATGTTGCTGTAGCAGTTCGGCGGTGTCTGTGCTCATGGCTTGGATTCGTGGTGACGTTATGGCGATTGTGTCTTTAATTGATCTCTGGCTTTAGTCACTTGTTTTTGCTTGACCATTCGCCCCAGCTTATTGTGCTGAGCCCGAGTCCACGCAGGCCGAGGCCGGGCTCCTCATGACGCAAGCGAAAAATCGTCGCCCGGCCCCGGCCTGCGCGGCCTCTGCGAAGTAGCGGGTTTGGAAGCGCAAGGTAAAGAGCATTTTTTTCGCGACTTTTAACGCAACAAATTCAATCTATAGGGAAACTCGGCATAAGCCCAAACCCGTCATTGCGAGGCCGCAGGCCGCGGCAATCCATGGTTTCAAGCCTACATGGATCGCCACGTCGCTGCGCTCCTCGCGATGACGGACTTGTGCAGCGACTGGCTTAGCCGTCGCTTCGACGAAAACTGCAATTCGAATCATTCTGCGCACCAACAACGTCGTTCGCAGCGTGGTGGCAGCGGCAGGCGGGGTGACGATTTTTCGCTCGCGTATGAGGAACCCCGCCTGCCGCTGCCACCACGCGGGTCCAGCAAAAAAGCAAACGTTTACACACTAGGCATCTGCAATTCAAAGCCACCGCGCGGGTTCAGCAAAAAAGCAAACGCTTGTACACCAACCATCTGTAATTCGTTGCCGCCACGCGGATTCAGCGCAAAAGCGGCAATTAATTAAACCGAACGTACTCAAAATCCACCGGCTGACGATTGATGCCGATGGCCGGCGGCGCAATCCAGTTGGCGAACTTGCCCGGCTCAACCACGCGCCCCATCAGGCTTTGCACAAACGCGCGGTCTTCTGCCGTGGGCAACCATTCGCCCACCTTGGCGCTCCATTCATTCTCCGACAGCACGCGGCCATCGGGCGACACCTTGGCGCCGGACAAAGCGCCGATGTTGCGGTGAAACGCTTTGTGCGGCACGCTCAGGCGGTGCGGCAAACCGGCTTTGTCTATGACCCGGTTCCAGCGCTCGACACCACCGACCGAGTCTTTGATGAAGTCGTCGCGCAGCACTTCGTTTAGCGCGTTCAACATAGGCACTTCTTTTTCCTGCAACTGGCCGTTGACCACGTTCAACACTTTGTAAGTTTGACCGCGCAACACATGGTCGTCATCGCGCTTGGTTTCTTCGTAGCGGCCTTTGATGCCGGTGGAATAAAACGTGGCCGCGTTGCTCGATTCGTCTGCACCGAACAAATCAATCGTCACGCTGAAGTGGAAATTCAGGTAACGCTGCAAAGTCGGCAAGTCAATCACGCCTGCTGCGCGCAATTTGCCCACGTCGTCGGTCTTCATTTCGTTCATCGCCGCACAGGTGCGCTGGATGATGCGGCTGATCCCTGACTCGCCGACAAACATGTGGTGCGCTTCTTCGGTCAACATGAACTTGGTCGTGCGTGCCAGCGGATCGAAACTGCTTTCCGCCAAAGCGCACAACTGGAACTTGCCGTCGCGGTCGGTGAAATACGTGAACATGAAAAAGCTCAGCCAATCCGGCGTCTCTTCGTTGAAGGCTTGCAAAATGCGCGGGTTGTCTTCTTGGCCGCTGCGACGCTCCAGCAGCGCTTCGGCTTCTTCGCGGCCATCGCGGCCAAAATGTTTGTGCAACAAATACACCATGGCCCACAGGTGACGGCCTTCTTCCACGTTGATTTGAAACAGGTTGCGCAAGTCGTACATGCTGGGCGCGGTTTTGCCTAAGTGGCGCTGCTGCTCGACAGATGCTGGCTCGGTGTCGCCTTGCGTGACGATGATGCGGCGCAAATTGGCGCGGTGTTCGCCGGGCACGTCTTGCCAGGCTTTCTCGCCTTTGTGGTCGCCGAAGTGGATGTTGCGATCCGCTTCGCCGTGGTTCAGAAAAATGCCCCAGCGGTAGTCGCGCATCTTGACGTGACCGAACTGCGCCCAGCCTTGCGGGTCTACGCTGACGGCGGTGCGCAAATACACCTCGTTGTCGGTTGTACCTTCGGGGCCCATGTCGTCCCACCAGTTGATGAAGTTGGGTTGCCACTGTTCAAGCGCGCGCTGCAAAGTGCGGTCGCCGCCAAGGTCGACGTTGTTGGGGATTTTTTCGCTGTAGTTGATGGCTGACATGAGGGGCTCCGTTTTTAAATGCGTGGTGAAGTAGTTTGGATGAGAGATGGTTTGCGCGGGTGCTTACACGCGGTTCCAGTCAAAGGCGGCGCGTTCGCCTTTGCCGTAAACCTTGAGCGCGCCTTTTTCGCCCACCGCATTGGGGCGCTGAAAAATCCAGTTCTGCCAAGCCGTCAAGCGGCCAAACACGCGGGTGTGCATGGTCTCTTTGCCGTTGAAGCGCAAATTGGCTTCCAGGCCGGTCATGGCGTCGGGCGACATGGACACGCGCTCTTCGATGGCGATGCGCACTTCGTCGGCCCAGTCGATGTCATCGGGCGCGGCGGTGACCAGGCCTAGCGCGAAAGCGGCGTCGGCATCCAAGGCCTGGCCGACTGCGGCGCGCACGGCCTCTAGCGGGCCGGCTTCTTCGTAAAAACGGCGTTGTAAACGGCTTTGGCCGGTGGCCATGGGGTAGGTGCCAAAGTTGCGCTCGCCTACGATGATGTGCGGCGCGCGCGCGGTATCGTCGGGCAGCATCAGTTGGTAGCTGCGGTCGCAGGCTAGCGCAAATTCCAGGTAACTACCGGCAAAGCAAGAGCCCGGCTCGATCAGCGCAAACAGGCTGCGCGAGGAGACATCCAGGCGGCTGAAAGTGCGGCGCAGCAGGCCGGTGGTTTCGCGCACCAGCCAGTGGCCGGCTTGCGCTTGCAGTACTGCGTCCATGGCCAGCACGGCGGCGCTGTCGCCTTCGGTTTTCATCAGCCAGATGCCGATCTCCAACTCGTTGGTGCGCATATGCAAGATCGCGTCTTCCAGCTCGCGCGCCATGCGCAGCGGGAACCATTGCGCGCCTTGGGCTTCGATGTCGTCCACGGTGTTGGGCTGCGCGCCCTTCGGCGCTTGAATCGTCCACACCGCGCTGCGCTTGGCGCGGTCTATTTCCACCTTGAGCGTGCTGTAGTGCAGGGCATCGGCGCTTAGTGTGCGCTGCAAAGGCGTGAGTTGCACGCCTTGTGCATCGGCAGGCCGGTCGCTTTGCGCGGCCAGCGCCAGAGCGCGTTCACGTACGCGGGCGGCAAATTCGGCGGGCTTGGCCAGGCCATCGACCAAGCGCCAGTCTTTGGCTTTTTGGCCGCGCACGCCTTCGGCGCTGGTGCAAAACACGTCGGCCAGGTCGTGGCGCACGCGGCGCTTGTCGGTCACGCGGGTCAGGCCGCCAGTGCCGGGCAGCACGCCCAGCAAAGGCACTTCGGGCAGGCTGACGGCGGACGAGCGGTCATCGACCAGCAGGATTTCGTCACAAGCCAGCGCCAACTCGTAGCCGCCACCGGCACAAGCGCCATTGACCGCTGCCAAAAACTTCAGGCCGCTATGGGCCGAGGAGTCTTCCAGGCCGTTGCGCGTTTCGTTGGTGAATTTGCAGAAATTGACTTTCCAGGCGTGGCTGCTCAGGCCTAGCATGAAGATATTGGCGCCGGAGCAAAACACTTTGTCCTTGGCGCTGGTAATGACCACGCTGCGCACCTCGGGGTGTTCAAAGCGGAGGCGGTTGATGGCGTCGTGCAACTCGATGTCCACGCCCAGGTCGTAGCTATTGAGCTTGAGCTTGTAGCCGGGGCGCAGGCCGCCGTTTTCGTCAAAGTCGGCCTTGAGCGTGGCCACCGGACCCTCAAAACTCAGCGTCCAATGGCGGTATTGGCTGGGTTCGGTCTGGTAGTTGACAAAGGATTCAGGGTTCATGGCGGACTCACTTTGAAATACGCATAAAAGTGCATTTATTTAACGTTAATGCATCATAGTGCATAAAACAAAAGCACGTCAAGCATTTTTTGCTGCTTAGGGCGCAATCTGCAAATAGCCCCGCACCGTGGCGCGCAGCAGCTCGAACGTGGCTTCCAAGTCCTGGGCGCTGGTGTTGACCGCAAATTGGGCTTTGGAATAAAAAGACTGGCGCCCGTCCAAAATGTTTTTTAGATCTTGCAGGGCCTCCTTGCTGGCGGCCATGGGCCGCAAATCACCCTGGGCGGTGACGCGGCGCAAGTGGTCTGCCGGGTCCGCTTGCAGCCACAGCGTGGTGCAGTGCGCCAGCAGCAGGCTAAAGCTGGCCGGGTCCGACACCAGGCCGCCGGGCGTGGCGATCACCGCCTCGGGGTAGATCTGGATGCTTTCCTCCAAAGCCCGGCGCTCGTAGCGGCGGTAGGCGTTGGTGCCGTACAAGGCCTGAATTTCGGCCACGCTGCAACCGGCCAATTTTTCTATTTCACGGCTCAGTTCCACGAAGGGGTAGCCCAGGTCTTCGGCCAGCATCTGCCCCAGCGTGGACTTGCCCGCGCCGCGCAGGCCCACCAGGGCGACGCGGGTGCTGCGCTCCTGGCCCGCGCCGCCGGTGCCCAGCAGTTCCCCAATAGCGATACGCACCCGGTGCAGCGTGGGCGCGTCGCATTGCTCTAGCATTTCGCGAATCATCAGCCAGTCCGGCGAGGAGGTGCTGACATCGCCCAGCAACTCGGCCAGAGTGCACTGCAAAGCCTTGGCTACTTGCAAAAGCACCAGCACCGAGGCATTGCCCAGGCCGTATTCCATGTTCGCCAAATGCCGCTCGGACACCTGCGCCGCTGCTGCCAGCGCCTTGCGCGTCATGCCCCGGCGAGCGCGCAGCGCACCCACACGCTGGCCCAAACCGACCAAATAAGGGTGCTTGTCCTCGCTGCTCGCCGCGCTGTCCGTCGAAATTTCGGTGTCTGTATGCAATATAGTGCTTGACATGGTGGAAAAATGAATTTAAGGTCCGCTTACGCACAATAATGCATTTTTTCGGAAGCTGCAAGCTGCGATAGCGCAAACTTTGTCAAGTTGGCCCGACCAATTGGCGAAGCGATAAGCCGCCCCGCGTGCTACAAAGTGACCGAGCGATAAAGAGGAGCAAACAACATGGCAGAAACCACGGCGATGGACCCGCAGGCTGAGGTTTTCAATTTCGCGCAGTACCTGCTGGACTGCAATACCGTCCATGGCGAGCGCCTGGCCTATGTGGATGACCAGCGCGCGCTGCGCTATGGCGAGCTGGCCCACCAGGTGCAGGCGGTGGCAGCCGCCTTGCAGGCCGGTGGCGTGCGCCGCGAAGAGCGGGTGTTTGTGCTGATGCACGACTGCATCGACTGGCCCTGCGCGTTTTTGGGCGCCCTGTACGCGGGCAGCGTGCCGGTGGCGGCCAATACCTTGCTCAAGGCCGAGGACTACGCCTATATGTTGGGCAAGAGTCGCGCGCAACTGGCCGTGGTGTCGCAGGCCCTGTTGCCAGTGTTGCTCGAAGCCATGGCCCTGGAGCCGCACGAGCTGCGCCAGGTGGTGGTCTCGCGTGCTGCACATCCGCTGCCCGAAGGCTGCATAGCGATGGAGGACTGGCTGGTGGCGCAACCCGCCATGGCGCAGTGCGCGCCCACGCATCCGCAAGACCCCGGTTTTTGGTTGTTTTCCTCCGGCTCCACCGGCAGGCCCAAGGCCACGGTCCACAGCCACGCCAACCCCTATTGGACAGCCAAGCTCTACGGCCAGGACGTCTTGGCTTTGCACGCGGGCGATGTGTGTTTTTCTGCGGCGAAATTGTTTTTTGCCTACGGCCTGGGCAACGCGCTGACTTTCCCTTTAAGCGTTGGCGCCACTACGGTTTTGATGGCCGAGCGGCCCACGCCCGATGCGGTGTTTCACCGGCTGCTAGGCGGCGTGGGTGGGCAAAAGCCCACGGCGTTTTACGGCGCGCCCACCTTGTTTGCGGCCATGCTGGCCTCGTCGGCTTTGCCTGCGGCCCAGGCTACGGCTTTACGCCTGGTGTCCTCGGCAGGTGAAGCCTTGCCTGCGGACATCGGCCAGCGCTTTAAAGCGCATTTCGGGGTGGACATCGTCGATGGCATAGGTTCTACCGAGATGCTGCATATTTACCTGTCCAACCGGCCCGGCCAAGTGCGCTACGGCACCACCGGCTGGCCGGTGCCGGGCTACGACATCGCGCTGCGCGACGACGCCGGCCAGGACGTGCCCGACGGCGAGACCGGCGAATTGTTCATCCGGGGCCCCAGCGCCGCCATGCTGTACTGGGGCAACCGTGAAAAAACCATAGAAACCTTTCAGGGCGCCTGGACCCGCAGCGGCGACAAATACATCCGCAATGCGGACGGCAGCTATACCTACAGTGGCCGCAGCGATGACATGCTCAAGGTCAGCGGCGTGTATGTCTCGCCCTTTGAAGTGGAGTCCACCCTGATTGAGCACCCGGCGGTGCTAGAGGCCGCCGTCATCGGCGTGCTGGACGCCGACGGCCTGACCAAAACCAAAGCTTATGTGGTGCGCAAAGCGGGGCAAGCGGTCAGCGCCGACGAACTCAAAGCCTTTGTCAAAGACCGGTTGGCGCCCTTCAAATACCCGCGCATGATTGAGTTTGTGGCTGAGCTGCCCAAGACGGCGACCGGCAAGATTCAGCGCTTCAAGCTGCGGGCTTTGTCGGCGGGGCAGGCCTGAGCGTGTCCGTGCAATGGCAAGACATCGCCTATCCCGGGGGGCAGGCGCGTATCGAGTACCAATGGGTTGGCCCGCCGGGTGCGCCGGGGCCGGTCGTGGTGTTTTTGCATGAAGGCTTGGGGTCGCTGGCCCTGTGGAAGGACTTTCCCGCGCGCATTTGTCAGCGCCTTGGGTGCAGGGGCTTGGTCTATTCGCGCCCTGGATACGGGCAGTCGCAAGACCTCGCGCCCCCGCAGCCGTGGGGCATTGACTTTATGCACCGCCAAGCCCGCGATGTCCTTGCGGCTTTGCTTAAAGCGCTGCAGGTACAAGAACCGCCGGTGTTACTGGGCCACAGCGACGGCGCATCCATCGCACTTTTGTACGCGGCGATGCACCCGGAACATTGCAGGGCAGTCATTGCGCTGGCGCCGCATTTGTTTGTGGAAGCCAAAACCCTTGCTGCGATTGCGGCTTTGCAAGCCCAGGAGGTTCGCGAGCCCTTGCTTGCGCGTTTGGGCAAACACCATCGAGATGCCCCCGCCGTCTTTAGGGCCTGGAGTCGGGCTTGGTTGATGCCCGATTTCATCCCCTGGTCAATTACTGACACAATCGCGTCTTTACGTTGCCCGGTTTTGGCGGTTCAGGGGATGGATGATGAATACGGCACGCTGACCCATATTCAGACATTGGCCCGCCGCCATGCAGCAACTGAGCTTTTAACCTTAGCCGCATGCGGCCATGCGCCGCACCGCGATCAATCGGAGCGGCTAGTCGCCGCAGTGTTTAATTTTTTGCACCACTTATAAGGAGACTACGCATGCTTTCCACCTTGAATTTCCTGGTCCGTTGGACCGGCACTACACTGGCATTGACTGCCTTGAGCGCTGGTTTGGCCACCGCGCAAACCACCGGCAAACTCAAGGTTGGCTTCATGCTTCCTTATACCGGTACCTTTGCCTCCCTGGGTACGGCTATCGAAAACGGATTCCGCCAGCATGTCACAGAACTTGGCGGAAAAATCGCGGGACGCGAGGTGGAGTACTTCAAGGTGGACGATGAGTCCGAGCCATCCAAGGCGACGGATAACGTTAACAAGCTTATCAAGCGCGACCAGGTCGATGTGTTGATCGGCTCGGTTCACTCTGGTGTCGCCATGGCCATGGCCAAAGCCGCCAAGGAAAGCGGCACCTTGTTGATCGTGCCCAACGCAGGTGCCGACGCGGTTACTGGGGCCATGTGCGCCCCTAATATTTTTCGTAGCTCTTTCTCCAACTGGCAACCGGGCAACGCCATGGGCGAAGTGATGGCTAAAAAAGGCATTAAAAAAGTCGTCACGATTACTTGGAAATACGCCGCTGGCGACGAGTCGGTCAAGGGCTTCAAGGAGAGCTTTGAAAAAGGTGGCGGTACGGTAGTCAAAGAACTCAGCCTGCCTTTTCCTAACGTGGAGTTCCAAGGTTTGCTAACTGAAATTGCAGCTACCAAGCCTGATGCAGTGTTTACCTTCTTTGCCGGTGGCGGCGCCGTCAAATTCGTCAAGGACTACGCAGCCGCAGGCCTCAAAGGCACGATTCCCTTGTATGGATCGGGCTTTTTGACGGATGGAAACCTCGATGCTGAAGGTGCTGCCGCTGACGGTTTGTTCACCGCCTTGCATTACGCCGATAGCCTGAACACCAAGCGTGACAACGCCTTCCGTTTGAACTATGCCAAGACCTTCAGAATGCAGCCTGATGTGTACGCAGTGCAAGGCTATGACGCGGCGCAAATGCTGTCTATTGGCCTGAACGCCACCAAAGGCGATGCCACCAAGGCTACCGACATTTCTGCCGCTTTGCGCAAGGCCACCATCGACAGCCCGCGCGGCCCGTTTACCATTTCCGCCTCGCATAACCCGGTGCAAGATTTTTACTTGCGCCAATCCAGCGCCAAGGAAAAAGAAAACAAAGTAGTGGGCATGGCCAGTGCCAAGTTGGCTGACCCGGGCCGCGGCTGCAAGATGTAAGTTGTTGGAGCGATCAGCCCGAGGGCTTGTGCCCTAACGCCTCGCTGCGTTAGGCACAGCCCTGTATTTTTATGGACCTCACCACTTTTCTCATCCAGTGCTTGAACGCGCTGCAATACGGCTTGCTGCTGTTCTTGGTGGCCTCGGGTCTGACGCTGATATTCGGCATCATGGGCGTGATCAACCTGGCCCATGGCAGCTTTTACATGATCGGCGCGTACATGGCATTTGCCTTGGCGCCCTTTGTGGCGGCTACGGTAGGCGGCGGCTTTTTCACCACTTTGTTGTTTGGTTTGATCCTGGCCGTCGCGCTAGGCTATTTGCTGGAGTGGGCGTTTTACAGTTTTCTGTATACCCGTGAGCATTTGCAGCAAGTGCTGATGACTTACGGCCTGATCCTGGTGTTTGAAGAACTGCGCAGCCTGCTGGTTGGCGACGATGTGCACGGCGTGCAAGCCCCGGATTTTTTATCCGGCAGCATCCCGCTGGGCGACATGATGGTCTACCCGGTGTATCGCCTATTTATTTCCGGCGTATGTTTGCTCTTGGCGCTGGGCATGTACTTTGTGTTTGCCAAAACCCGCCTAGGCATGATGATTCGTGCGGGCAGTACCAACCGCGAGATGGTGCAGTCCCTGGGCATTGACATCAAGTTTCTCTACCGCGTGGTATTTGCCGCCGGGGTGGCTATTGCGGTGCTGGCGGGCATGGTGGCCGCGCCGGTGTCCTCGGTCTATCCAGGCATGGGCAGCCTGGTGTTGATTATTTGTTTTGTGGTGGTGGTGATCGGCGGTATCGGCTCGATACGCGGGGCCTTGTTGGCGTCTTTGCTGATCGGTGTGGTCGATACCTTTGGCAAAGTACTGGTGCCGCAGGTGGCTGGCGTGCTAGTGTATGTGTTGATGGCCGTCATATTGCTGTGGAAGCCCGATGGCTTGTTCAAGGCGGGTTAATGCGCGCGCAGCTTCCTAAATTTTTGTTTGTGTTGGCCAGCTTTGCAGCGCTGGCCGTGTTCCCGCATGTGGCGGGTAATTTTGGTGTCGATTTGGCCACCAAGATCATGATTTTTGCGGTGCTGGCGCTCAGCCTGGAATTGCTGGTGGGCAAGACCGGCCTGGTCTGCTTCGGGCAGGCCGCGTTTTTTGGCATTGGCGCGTATGCCACCGTGCTTTTGTCACCGTCTGACGGGCCTGCTTCGGTGGCGACACTGTTGCCCTTGTGTGTGCTGCTGGCTGCCGCTTACGCCTTGGTGGTAGGCGCGCTGTCTTTGCGCACCAAGGGCGTGTATTTCATTATGGTTACCTTGGCTTTCGCGCAAATGGCCTATTACGTGGTGCATGACACACCTTTGGGCGGCGGCACCGACGGCATTTACCTGATGATGAAGCCGGCGCTGGGCGACTGGTTGGATCTGGAAAAGCCCCTGGTGATGTACCGCTTTACGCTGGCTTGTCTTTTAGGCACTTTTGTATTTTTGGCCTTGCTGGGCCGCTCCAAATTCGGCCATGCGCTGGCCGGTATCCGGGTCAATGAACAGCGCATGCGCGCCACTGGTTTTTCTACTTACCCGTACAAGCTGGCGGCGTTTGTGGTGTCAGGTGGTATTGCCGGACTGGCTGGGTTTTTGTTTGCCGTGAAAGATGGTTTTGTGAACCCGGAAATGATGAGCTGGCATATTTCAGGCGAGGTGCTCATCATCATTATTTTGGGCGGCTTGGGCCATTTGCGCGGCGCACTGATTGGCGCGTTCGCGTTTGCGCTCTTGCAAGAATTTTTCCGCTCCGAGGCGATTTTTGGCGAGTTCGCCAAGCACTGGCATCTGGGCTTGGGGCTGACCATCATCGCCAGCGTGGCCTTGCTGCCGCGCGGTTTGGTGGGCATACCAGCGCAGTTGTTCGGGCGCAAGCCCGGTACGCACAGCGGCGGTGCTTTGGCGCAAGCGACGCCCACAAAGGCAGGCCATGCATAGCGCCGAAGTTTTGCTCCGCGGTACCGGCATCAGCCGCCGCTGGGGCGGGCTGACCGCTTTGGACAATGTGTCTATTGACGTGGCGCGCGGCAGCGTTCATGCAGTCATTGGCACCAACGGCGCGGGCAAGTCCACCTTGGTGAATATTTTGTCTGGTGAGTTGGAAGCGTCTGCTGGTTCGGTGCATTTGTTGGGGCAGGATGTGAGCCGCTGGAGCCAGCCGCGCCGCGCCCGCGCAGGTCTTGGCCGCAGCTACCAGCGCAACACGATTTATCCCAGCTTTAGCGTGCTGGAAAACTGCCGGCTTGCCGCGCAAGCCATGCACCAGCAGCCCTGGGCTTGGTGGCGCAGCGCTGCCAGTTGCACCAAGAGCATGCAAGCCGCGCAAGACGCAGCGGCGCAAGCGGGCTTGCAAGATTTATTGGCGCGTGAAGCGGGCTTGTTGTCGCATGGGCAAAAGCGCCAACTTGAAATCGCCATGTGTTTGGCTACGCGCCCTTCGGTGCTGTTACTTGATGAGCCCTTGGCTGGTATGGGCGCCGAAGAAACCGAGCGCATGTTGGAACTGTTGACGGCGCTCAAGGCCAGACACGCCATGCTGCTGATCGAACACGATATGGACGCGGTGTTTCGCGTGGCCGATGTAATTACCGTGCTGGTGAATGGGCAGCTCATCGCCTGCGGCAGCCCCGAGGCGGTGCGCAACAGCCCCGAAGTGCGGGTCGCTTATTTGGGGGAACACTGATGCTGACAAAGGCAACGACAACGACAACTACAAAAACGGCAACTGCAACTGCAACTGCAACAGATACTGGCTGGACTTTGTTGCAGCTGCGCGTTGCAAAGGCATTGCGCAAATGACGGAGCTTATTTTGCAAGCCCGCGGCATCCAGGCCTGGTACGGCTCGGGCCAGGTGCTGCATGGCGTGGATGTCGATATTGCGCGCGGCCAGACCATGGGTTTGCTCGGGCGCAACGGCATGGGCAAGAGCACGCTGATTCGCACCCTGCTGGGCCATGTGACAGAGCGCAGCGGCAGCATCCGGGCTTTCGGGGTGGACGTATCGAAAAGCCGCCCGCATGAAATGGCGCGCCTGGGCGTGGCCTATGTGCCCGAAGGGCGGGGCGTTTTCCCCAACCTCACGGTGCGCGAAAACCTGCTGATGGCCGCCCGACCGGGCACCGACGGGCGCAGCGATTGGCCGTTTGCGCGGGTGATGGAAACCTTTCCGCGCCTAGCCGAGCGCCTGTCCAATTTGGGCGCCGAGCTTTCGGGTGGCGAGCAGCAAATGCTGTCCATTGGCCGCGCCCTGATGACACATCCGCAACTCATCATCCTGGACGAAGCCACCGAGGGCCTGGCCCCTTTGATCGTGGCCGAAATCTGGCGCGTGATCGAAGGCATACGCCAAAGCGGTATCGCCACACTGATCGTGGACCGCGATTACCGCAAAGTGCTGGAACGCGCGGACACCGCCATCGTGCTGCAAAAAGGCCAAGTGGTGTTGCAAGGTAGTGGCCAGGACTTGCTGCGCGATCCGGCGCTGGCGGGTTTCTTGGGCGTGTAGTCCATCCCTCGCACACAATAAAAACGGCACCCGCAGGTGCCGTTTTGCTTTGCAGGGAAGTACCCAATTATTTGCGCTGCGCCTTCACCTTCAAACGCCAGGCATGTAGCAGCGGCTCGGTGTAGCCGCTGGGTTGCGCCAGGCCTTTGAACACCAGGTCGGTGGCAGCTTTGTAGGCTTTAGAGGTTTTGAAATTGCCGGCCATGGGCTGGTACAGCGGGTCTCCCGCGTTTTGCCCGTCCACCACGGCGGCCATACGCTCAAAAGTGGCTTGCACTTGCTTTTTGGTGACGATGCGGTGCAGCAGCCAGTTGGCAATATGTTGGCTGGAAATGCGCAGCGTGGCGCGGTCTTCCATCAGGCCAATGTTGTGGATGTCGGGCACTTTGGAGCAGCCCACGCCCTGGTCAATCCAGCGCACCACATAGCCCAAAATACCTTGTGCATTGTTGTCCAGCTCTTGCTGCTTTTCTTTCTCGCTCCAGCCGGTGTTGGTGGCCACAGGAATGGTCAGCATGTCATTGAGCAAACCGGCGCGTACTTTGCGCAAGTCGATGGTTTCGAGTTGTTTTTGCACATCGCTGACCAGCACCTGGTGGTAGTGCAGGGCGTGCAGCGTAGCGGCTGTGGGGCTGGGCACCCAGGCGGTGTTGGCACCGGCTTTGGGGTGTACGATTTTTTGCTCCAGCATGGCCTTCATCAGGTCAGGCATGGCCCACATGCCTTTGCCGATTTGCGCTTTGCCGCGCAGGCCGCCGGCCAGGCCGGCTAGCACATTGCTGCGCTCGTAGGCCGCGATCCAGGGCGTGGCTTTCATCTCGGTTTTGCGGATCATGGGGCCGGCGTGCATGGCAGTGTGTATCTCGTCGCCGGTGCGGTCTAAAAAGCCCGTGTTGATAAAGGCCACGCGGCTGCGCGCAGCGGCGATACAGGCTTGCAGGTTAACGCTGGTGCGGCGCTCTTCGTCCATGATGCCCAGCTTGACGGTGCTTTCGGGCAAGCCCAACAAGGCCTCGACGCGGCCAAACAATTCGTCGGCAAAGGCCACTTCAGCGGGGCCGTGCATTTTGGGTTTGACGATATACACCGAGCCTTTGCGCGAGTTGCGTACCAGCCCGGCAGCGGCATCTGCCTTGGAGCGCTGGATGTCGTGGATGGCAATCGCCGTGGTGACAACCGCGTCCAAAATGCCTTCGGGGATCTCCTGCGTACTGCCGTCTTTGGCGCTGTAGGTGATGGCCGGGTTGCTCATCAAATGGCCCACATTGCGCACAAACAGTAGCGAGCGGCCATGCAGGACCACGGGTTTGCCGTCCGCACCGGTGTAGACGCGGTCTGGGTTGAGACCGCGCACAAAAGTTTTGCCACCTTTGCTAATCGTCTCGGTGAGCGTGCCTTGCAAAATGCCCAGCCAGTTGCGGTAGGCCAGCACTTTGTCTGCAGCGTCCACCACCGCCACGGAATCTTCCAGATCCAGAATCGTGGACAGCGCCGCTTCCATCACCAGGTCATATACACCTGCAGCATCGGTTTTGCCAATCGGGGAGTTGTGGTCGATCAAGATGTCCAGGTGCAAGCCGTTGTGCTCTAAGAGCACCGAGGAGGGCGCTTTGGCCATGCCTTGAAAACCTTGGAACTGGGCGGGCTTGGCCAAGCTGGTGTTGCTGCCATCTTTCAGGGCCACGGCCAGTTTGCCGTTTTTGACGCTATAGGCCAAGCTGTCTTTGTGCGAGCCTTTGCGCAAGGGGGCGACTTCGTCGAGCAGCTTGCGCGCATAGGCAATGACTTTTTTGCCGCGCTTGGAGTTGTAGGGCCTGCCGCTGGGGCTGAGCTTGGTGGCGCCGCCGTCTTCGGAGATCACATCAGTGCCATACAGCGCGTCATACAAGCTGCCCCAGCGCGCATTGGCGGCGTTAAGGGAATAGCGCGCATTGAGCACCGGCACCACCAGTTGTGGGCCCGCTTGGATGGCTAATTCCGCATCGACATTTTTCGTGGTGATGCGCGACTTGGCGGGCAGGGGTGCCAAATAGCCAATGTCTTTTAAGAACGCCTGGTAGGCCTTCATGTCAGTTATCGGGCCGGGATGGGCTTGGTGCCAGGTGTTGATTTCGCTTTGCAAGCGGTCTCGCTCGGCCAGCAGGGCGGCGTTTTTGGGTGCCAGATCGGCCACGATGGCGTTAAAGCCTTTCCAAAATTTGGCCGGCTTGACGCCAGTGCCGGGCAGCACTTCGGTATCGATAAAAGTTTGTAACTCGGTGGCGACATGCAGTCGTCCGATAGTGGTGCGGGCGGTGGCCATAAGGGCTCCTTGGAAACAGAAAAGGGAATAGCGCGCGCAATAAATTGCACGGTGCCCTACTCTATTCGATACTTTGGCGCATACTATGATGCTAAAAAGCAATCCATTCGTGACAAAAATGAATACATCCAAGACTCTGCCCCTGTCCGGCATCCGCGTTGTCGAGTTCACCCACATGGTCATGGGCCCCACCTGCGGCATGGTGCTGGGCGATATGGGCGCAGATGTGGTCAAGGTCGAGCCGCTGGCGGGCGACAGCACGCGCAAGCTGCTGGGCGTGGGCGCTGGTTTTTATCCGCTGTTTAACCGCAATAAAAAAAGTATTGCCCTGGACCTGGAAAGCACCACGGGCCGCGAAGTGGTGGCGCGCCTGGTAGCGCGGGCAGACATCGTCAGCGAAAACTTCAAACCCGCCACCATGCAAAAGCTGGGGTTGGACTACGCCACCTTGTCGGCCCGCCATCCGCAGTTGATCTATGTCAGCCACAAAGGCTTTTTGCCCGGCCCTTATGAGCACCGCACCGCGCTGGACGAAGTAGTGCAAATGATGGGTGGTCTGGCCTATATGACGGGCCGGCCCGGCGACCCGCTGCGCGCGGGCTCTAGCGTGAACGACATCATGGGCGGCGTGTTTGGCGCCATGGGCGCCATGGCCGCGCTGATGCAGCGCCAGCAAACCGGCCAGGGCCAGCAAGTGCAGGCCGCGCTGTTTGAGAACAATGTGTTTTTGGTGGCGCAGCACATGCTGCAATTTGCGGTGACCGGGCAGCCCGCTGCGCCCATGCCTGAGCGTATTTCGCCCTGGGGTATTTACGACGTGTTCAGAGTACAGGATGGCGCGCAAATCTTTTTGGCGGTGGTGGGCGATACCCAGTGGCGGGTGTTTTGCGATGCCTTTAACTTTGCCGACCTATACGCCGATACGCGCCTTGCCACGAATAACGACCGCGTGCGCGCCCGCGCCTGGATGATGCCTATGCTGCGCGAGCGTCTGGCCACGCATACGCGCGAGGAATTAACTGCGGTGTTCGAGCGCGAAGGCCTGCCCTTTGCGCCGATTACCGACCCGCAGCATTTGTTTACCGACCCGCATTTGCTGCAAACCGGTGGTCTAGCCCCGATGACTTTGCCCGATGGACGCGTCACCTCGGTGCCGCTCTTGCCCCTGACACTAGACGGCGAACGCCTGGGCCTTCGCCTGGATCCGCCGCGCTTGGGTCAGCACGGGCGCGAGGTCTTGCTGGACGTGGGCTATAGCGACGACGAAATTAGCGCCATGCTGCAAGCGGGCACCTTGGCCCTGCCGCAGGAGTAGGCCGTGGACAAGCTCAAGCAAATGGAGTCTTTTGTGGCGGTGGCGCTGCGCGGCAGCCTGACGGCTGCGGCCAAGGCCGAGGGCGTAGCGCCAGCCATCGTGGGGCGGCGGCTCGACGCGCTGGAGCAACGCCTGGGCGTGAAGCTATTGGTGCGCACCACACGGCGTATGACGCTGACGCAAGAGGGTACGGCGTTTTTGGAGGACTGCCAGCGTCTGATCACCGACCTGGGCAATGCCGAGGCCAGCGTGAGCGCCGGTGGCATCCAGGCCAGCGGCCATTTGCGCCTGACAGCACCCGCCGGCTTTGGCCGCCGCCATGTGGCGCCGCTGGTGCCGCTGTTTCGGGAACTGCACCCGGAGGTGACGGTGTCGCTTAACCTGAGCGACCGCGTAATCAATATGGCGGGCGAGGGCTTTGACTGCGCGGTGCGCGTGGGCGATTTGCCCGATTCTTCTCTGGTGAGCGTGCGCCTGGCCGACAACCGGCGCATGTGCGTGGCGACTCCGGCCTATTTGGCGCGCCACGGACGGCCCGCCCAACCGGCGGATTTGCAGCGCTTTGACTGCCTGACGCTGTCCAGCGATGCCTCGCAAACCCGGGGTTGGGCGTTTACCGTACCCAAGGCCGAGGGCAGCGAGGTGATTCATCTGAGGCCCAGCGGCCCGCTCGATTGCTCGGACGGCCAGGTCTTGCACGACTGGTGTTTGGGCGGCTGGGGCATCGCCTGGCGCAGCACCTGGGAGGTGGAAGCCGAGATCGCCTCCGGCCTGCTGGTGCCGGTGCTGGAAGAATTTGCCGCGCCGCCCAACGGCATTTACGCCGTATTCCCTGAGCGCAAACACATGGCGCTGCGCCTGCGCCTGTGGATCGATTTCCTCAAGCTGCACTACAGCCGCGAAGGCTTTTGGACTACGCCGCGGCATTGAGTGCGACCAGGGAAGCGTGGTTCTTTCCAGAAATATGCGACTTTTTTAGATATATTTATTAAATAGTCGCGACTTTTTAATAATATAATAAATAAAAGTCGCAAAAATTACCTATGCAACGTTATCTTGACCAGCGCGTTCAGGCCGACCTGGCTAGCAAAATGGTGTTTCTGACTGGCCCGCGCCAGGTCGGCAAAACCACCTTGTCGCGCCAATTGATAGCCCAGCGTGGCGGGCAGTACCTCAATTACGACGTGGCGGCAGACCGCGCCATCATCCTGAACCAGCGCTGGAGCCCGCAGGCGTCGCTGCTGGTGCTCGACGAAGTGCACAAAATGCCTAGCTGGAAAGCCTGGCTTAAAGGCGTGTACGACGGCAAACCCCCGGGGCAGCAATTACTGGTCACCGGCAGTGCGCGCATGGATACGTTTCGCCAGGGTGGCGAGTCGCTGGCCGGGCGGTTTTTTGGCTTGCGCCTGCACCCGATCTCGGTGCGCGAATGGTGCGACCATACCGGCGCAGAGCCCGAGGCAGCCTTAGCGCATTTGCTGGAGCGCGGCGGCTTTCCCGAGCCCTGCCTGGCCCCGGATGCGACCGGGGCGCAGCGCTGGCGCCGCCAGTATTTCGATGGCCTGGTGCGCAACGATGTGCTGGAGTTCTCGCGCATCCAGGAGGTGGCGGCGATTCGCTTGTTCGCCGAAATGCTGCGCAGCCGCGTGGGCTCGCCTTTGTCGCTGGCCAGCATCGCACGCGACCTGGCGGTATCCCCGGTGACGCTAAAAAAATACCTGGCTATTTTGGAGGCCTTGTACATCGTGTTTGTGGTGCGCCCCTGGCACCACAACATTGGGCGCTCGGTTTTGCAAGCGCCCAAGGTGTATTTTTTTGATACCGGCTTGGTCGAAGGCGACGAGGGCATCCGTTTCGAAAACCTCATGGCCACCGCCTTGCTCAAGCAAGTGCAGTGGCAACATGATGTGCTGGGCCAAGAAGCGGGCTTGCACTACCTACGCACCAAGGACGGGGCCGAGGTGGACTTTGCCATCAGCGAAGGCAAGCGCCTCACGCATTTGGTGGAATGCAAACTCTCCGACGATAAGCCGCACCGCGCTTTGCTGCGTTTTGCCAGTGAGCAGGGACCAGTGCAGGCCGTGCAAGTGGTGCGCAATGTGCGCCATGCGTTTGCTGCGGGTGCGGTTGAGGTGGCCCCGGCCCCGGCCTATTTACGGGGCCTTGCGGCTTAAAACGCAGCCTAAGACCCTGGACCTTGTTCACGCAAGAATAACGATATGCGATAGCGAAAGCGTGGCGGGTGCGGGTTGCCGCATGACCCGATTGGCGACGCCAACATAGAAGTGTTTCGGCTTCAATCCGCCCCAAACTCCTGCCCCATCTCCCGCGCCCGCGCATGCGCCGCCTGCATGGCGGCAATGAATGCGGGTTTGATGCCGCTCGCTTCCATGGCGCTGAGTGCGGCGTAGGTGGTGCCGCCTTTGGATGTCACGCGCTGGCGCAGCGTTTCGGGGGATTCAGGTGAGGCCTTGGCTAGCTCACCGGCACCGATAAAGGTGGCGATGGCCAGTTGGTAAGCCTGCGCGGGCTCTAGCCCCATGCCGGTACCTGCCTCGCGCATGGCTTCCATGAAATAAAACATATAAGCCGGGCCGGAGCCCGAGAGCGCGGTCACGGCGTCGATATGGTCCTCCGCGTCCACCCACATGAGCTCGCCAGTGCTGCCCAAAACCTGGTTCACTAGTGTCTTGTCTGTCTCATTGACGGCGGCGCGGGCAAACAGGGCGGTGATGCCCTTGCCAATCAGCGCCGGGGTGTTGGGCATGGCGCGCACCACGCGTTCGCTGCCTAGCCACTGCGCAATCGTGTCGCTACGTATGCCTGCGGCCACGCTCAGGTGCAAGGCGGGGTGGGTGTGGGCTTGCGTTTGCGCGGCGGCGTCTTTGAAGGTTTGGGGCTTGACGGCCCAAACCACCAGGTCGGCGCGGGTCAAAAAGCTGCCGGCCTGGGCCTGGGCGCTGATGCCAAATTGGCTGCTAAGTTTGGCGCGCGCCTCGTCAAAGGGCTCGACTACCTCGATGTGGGAGACAGGCCAGCCTTGCTTGAGCAAGCCGCCGATGATGGCGCTGGCCATATTGCCGCCGCCTATGAATGCGATGCCTTGCTGCATGGATGGGTTCTCTGGAAGTGAAAAGGCAGGCAGAGTCTAACTATGCCCTCGCTAGCGCAGCGCAGCTAGGCCGCCGTGGTTTGCCGCACCGCGTGTTCCCAGCGCTGCATCTGTTCCTGGGCTTGGGCGCGGCTGATTTGCGGCTCGAAGCGGCGTTCTGCTTGCCAGAGTTGGCTCAGCGCGGCGGTGTCGGGGTACAGGCCGGTGGACAGGCCGGCCAGGTAGGCGGCGCCTAAGGCGGTGGTCTCAGTCACTCGCGGGCGGAGCACGCTGATGCCCAGCAAATCGGCCTGAAACTGCATCAGCAAATCATTGACGCAGGCGCCGCCGTCCACGCGCAGCTCAGTCACGGCGGCAGCGCCCGCTTGCTGCGCGTCGCGCGCCATGGCTTGCAGCAACGCAGCGCTCTGAAAGGCGATGCTCTCCAAGGCCGCGCGGGCGATATGGGCTAGCGTGCTGCCGCGCGTCAGGCCGGTCATGGTGCCGCGCGCCTCGGGGTTCCAATAGGGCGCGCCCAAGCCGGTGAAGGCCGGCACCAACATCACGCCGCCGCTGTCGGGCACGCTTTGCGCCAGCGCTTGCACCTCGGCGCTGCTGCGGATCGCGCCCAGGCCGTCGCGCAGCCATTGCACCACCGCACCGCCTACAAACACGCTGCCTTCCAAGGCGAATTCGGGGTGGGTACCAGGCTGCGCTGCGCTGGTGGTGATCAGCCCATTGGTCGAGGTGTGAAATTGCGTACCGGTGTGCATCAGCATGAAGCAGCCGGTGCCGTAGGTGTTTTTGGCCATACCGGCGCTAAAGCAGGCCTGGCCGAACAAAGCGCTTTGCTGGTCCCCCGCCATGCCGCCTACGGGAATGCTGTGGCCCAAGAGGCCTGGCTCGATCTCGCCAAAGTGCGCAGCCGAGGGCAGCACCTGGGGCATTAGGCCCTCAGGGATGTTGAGCGCTTGCAGCAGCTCTGCGTCCCAGGTGTTGCTGTGCACATTAAAGAGCATGGTGCGCGCGGCGTTGCTCACATCGGTGGCGTGCACGCGCCCGTTCGTTAATTGCCACAAGAGCCAGCTGTCCACCGTGCCAAAGGCCAGTTCGCCGTGCGCTGCCTGCGCGCGGGCGTCAGGCACGTTATCCAAAATCCATTGCAGCTTGGTGCCGGAAAAATAAGCATCTACCAGCAAGCCGGTTTTTTGGCGAATGGTATTGGCCATGCCGCGTTCACGCAGCGCGGCGCACGCGGGTTCGGCGCGCCGGTCCTGCCAGACGATGGCTTTGTGAATGGGCTGGCCGGTCTTGCGGTTCCAGACCACTGTCGTTTCGCGCTGGTTGGTGATGCCGATGGCGTGCACTTGCTGCGCGCTAATACCGGCTTTGGCCAGCACATCGCGCGCCGTGGCCAACTGGGTGCGCCAGATTTCCAGCGGGTCGTGCTCCACCCAGCCGGGCTGCGGGTAAAACTGGGTCAACTCCTCTTGCGCCATGGCCACGATGCGGCCTTGCGCATCAAACACGATGCTGCGTGAACTGGAGGTGCCTTGGTCAAGTGCGAGCAGGTAGGTCATGGCGGTTTGGTATCCAAAGGTGGCGGGAAGGCAGTGGTCGGGCTGGCGGCGTAATCAGTCGTCCGCCAGCGTAAATCGTACCTGCGCTTCGGCCATCAAGTCCATAAATGGCTCCGGCGGTATCGCATCCGAAAACAGGCGGTCTATGCTGGAGAGTTGCGCCACTTCCACCATTGCAGCCCGGTTAAATTTGCTGGCGTCCGCTGCCAGCCAAACCTCGCGGGCATGCGAAATAATGGTTTGCGATACCTTTACCTCACGGTAATCAAAGTCGCGTAGCGAGCCGTCGGATTCGATGGCGGAGATGCCAATGA
Organism: uncultured beta proteobacterium; assembly: GCA_903869595.1. Classification (GTDB taxonomy): domain Bacteria; phylum Pseudomonadota; class Gammaproteobacteria; order Burkholderiales; family Burkholderiaceae_C; genus Allorhodoferax. Next base: position 59,285 of record CAIPZV010000014.1, read on the forward strand.
GGCCAATATCCACCTTGAACTGGCGGATGAAGTCCACCGCCGCCTCGCCCACAATGCCCTGGTCGCGCCCGCGCACCACGCCGCCCACCACAATCACCTCGCTTTGCGAATTGGCGCTCAGGATCGCGGCCACATTGAGGTTGTTGGTAATCACGCGCAAACCTTCGTGCTTGGTCAGGGCCCGGGCGATGGCCTCGGTGGTGGTGCCGATATTGAGTAGCAGCGAACAGCCATTGGGCACGGCATCGGCCACGGCCCGCGCAATGCGCGCTTTGCCCTGGGCGTTGAGGATTTCGCGCTGCGGATAGGCCAGGTTTTCCACCGTGGAGCCAGGTACGCGCACGCCACCATGAAAGCGCGCCAGCAGGCCCTCGTCGGCCAGGCGCTGGACGTCGCGGCGCACGGTTTGCAGCGTCACTTCCAGGGTATCGGCCAGGCGCTCTACCGTCACCGAGCCTTGGGCCCGCACTACGCTTAAGAGCTTGATTTGTCGTGGATTAGGGTTCATGCGCCGATGGTTCGAGTCTTAGGTAAAGAGGGTACACACACTTTAAATCGAACCGAAAGGAATAGTTTTAGGGTAAACACCTAGTTGAAACGAATAATTTCGAACAATAATTGTCACATTCGAATTTACAACGCGCTTATTTGGTGCGAGCGATCAAGGGTGTCTGATGGACTTGAGTCTTCAAGCGGTGAGCAAAAAAGTAGGCGCGCAGCCCTGGCTGTATGCGCTGGACATGGACTTGCGCCCTGACGCCGTGACTGTGCTCTTGGGCGCCACGCAAGCGGGCAAAACCAGCCTCATGCGCATCATGGCCGGACTGGATGTGCCCAGCAGCGGGCGCGTGTTAGTCGATGGCGTGGACGTAGTGGGTGTGCCGGTGCGCCAGCGCAATGTATCCATGGTCTATCAGCAGTTCATCAACTACCCCTCCATGACGGTGTTTGACAACATTGCTTCGCCGCTGAATTTGCGGGGCGAAACCGGCGTACGCCAGCGGGTGCAGGTCCTGGCCGAAAAGCTGCACATCGAGATGTTTCTGGAGCGCTACCCGGCGGAGTTGTCCGGCGGGCAGCAGCAACGCGTGGCGCTGGCCCGCGCCTTGGCCAAAAGCGCGCCTTTGATGTTGCTGGACGAGCCCCTGGTCAATCTGGACTACAAACTGCGCGAAGAATTGCGCGACGAACTCAGTGCCTTGTTCGCGGCGGGCAATTCCACCGTGGTGTATGCCACCACGGAGCCGGGTGAGGCCTTGCTTTTGGGCGGCTATACCGCCGTGATGGACGCGGGGGAATTGCTGCAATACGGCCCCACCGCCGAGGTGTTTCAGCGGCCTCGCTCGATCCGCGTGGCAACGGCTTTTAGCGATCCGCCTATGAACCTCTTTGCTGCGCAGGTGCAAGACCAGGCCTTGGTGCTGGCCGATGCCAGCAGCGTTGCGCTCGCAAGCGCCCTGGCAGCCGGACCGGTCACTGCGGGCCTGCGCGCCAGCGCCCTGCGCGTGCAGGGGCGTGCCGGTGATGTGGCGGTAGATGCCACTGTGGCCTTGGCTGAAATTTCCGGTTCAGACACCTTTGTGCATCTAGATACCGCGCTGGGCGCCATGGTGGCGCAACTGGCCGGGGTGCATTACTTTGATCTAGGCGATGCCATGCCGGTCTATTTCCGCCCGCAAGATGTGTATGTGTTTGACAGCGCCGGCATGCTGGCTCTGGCCCCGTCGCGCGAAGGGGTGCACTGACATGGCGCGCATCGACCTGGACTTGGCCCACGCCTACCGACCCAAGCCGCAACAAGACAGCGACTACGCTTTGCTGCCTTTAAAGATGTCGTTTGAAAACGGCGGCGCCTATGCATTGCTTGGCCCTTCGGGTTGCGGCAAAACCACCATGCTCAACCTCATGTCCGGCCTGCTGCAGCCCTCGCAAGGCACGGTGTTTTTCGACGGACAGGACGTCACGCGCTCCACGCCGCAGCAGCGCAATATCGCGCAGGTGTTTCAGTTCCCGGTAATTTACGACACTATGACGGTGGCGGAAAACCTGGGCTTTCCGCTGCGCAACCGCAAGATGCCCGCCGAGCAGATTCGCCAACGCGTAGGCGAAATCGCCGAGATGCTGGACTTGAGCGGCCAGCTCAATCAGCGCGCATCGGGGCTGGCGGCCGATGCCAAACAAAAAATTTCGCTCGGGCGCGGCCTGGTGCGTTCGGACGTGTCGGCAGTCTTGTTTGACGAGCCTTTAACCGTGATCGACCCGCACCTGAAGTGGCAGTTGCGGCGCAAGCTCAAGCAAATTCACCGCGAACTCAAACTCACGCTGGTTTATGTCACGCATGATCAGGTAGAGGCCCTGACCTTCGCGCAGCAAGTGGTAGTCATGACGCGTGGACGCGCAGTGCAGATGGGCACGGCGGCGCAGTTATTCGAGCGGCCTTCGCATACCTTTGTCGGCCATTTCATTGGCTCACCGGGCATGAATTTCCTGCCTGCGCACATGGGGCCGCAGGGCTTGCAAGTGTGCGGTATGGCCTTGCCGCTCGCAGCGGAACAAGCCGATTTGCCCCATGGGGATTTGAAGCTGGGCATACGCCCCGAATACGTACGCTGCGCAGGCAGCAGTTTTGAAGGCGCGCTGGCCATGCAAGTGCAGCAAGTGCAAGATGTGGGCACCCACTTCATCGTCACCGCCAGCCTGCAAGGGCAGGTGTTCAAAGCGCGCCTAGCGATGATGGCCGAACCCTTTGCCGTGGGTAGCACGGTGTGGTGCCAGGTGCTCAATGACAAAAGCTGTTTTTACCGTAACGAGGAGATCGTGGCATGAGCGCGAGCAACAAGCCGGTCAACCAAAAGGCCTGGTTTCTCATACTGCCGGTGCTGGTGTGCGTGGCTTTTTCCGCCATCCTGCCTTTGATGACGGTAGTGAACTACTCGGTACAAGACATTATTTCGCCCGAGCGCCGTATTTTTGTGGGCACGGAGTGGTTTGTCGCCATCATGCGCGACGAAGAGTTGCACGGCGCTTTGCTGCGCCAGATTACGTTTTCGCTGGCCGTGTTGCTGATCGAAATTCCGCTGGGCATTGCGCTGGCTTTGTCCATGCCGGCCCAGGGTTGGCGGGCCTCGGTCGTGCTGGTGGTGGTGTCGCTGTCGCTGCTGATTCCCTGGAACGTGGTGGGCACAATTTGGCAAATATTTGGGCGTTCGGATATTGGTCTCATGGGCGCGGCCTTGCAAGGCTTGGGCATCGAATACAGCTATACCGGCAATGCTACGCACGCCTGGTTGACGGTGTTGCTGATGGATGTGTGGCACTGGACGCCGCTGGTCGCGCTCTTAGGCTATGCCGGTTTGCGCTCGATCCCCGATGCCTATTACCAAGCCGCCAGCATTGATGGCGCGAGCAAGCTGGCGGTCTTTTGGTATGTGCAGTTGCCCAAGATGCGCGGCGTGTTAATGATCGCGGTGCTGCTGCGTTTTATGGACAGCTTCATGATTTACACCGAGCCTTTTGTGCTCACCGGCGGCGGACCGGGCAATGCCACCACCTTCTTGTCGCAGTTCCTCACGCAAAAAGCCGTAGGCCAGTTTGACTTGGGGCCGGCGGCTGCCTTCTCGCTCATTTACTTCCTGATTATTTTGTTGTTGTGCTTTATTTTGTTTAACTGGATGCAGCGTGTCGGCACCCAAGCCAAGGAGACCGACCATGCATGAGAAGCGGTTTCATAAGCGCTCCATCTTTTTGATCGCCTATATGGTGTTTGCCTTGTTGCCGGTGTATTGGATGGTCAATATGTCCTTCAAGACCAATACCGAAATTCTGGCCAGCTTTGCCTTGTTCCCCCAGCACTTCACCTGGGAGAACTACCAGCTCATCCTGACCGATGTGTCTTGGTATTCGGGCTATATCAACAGCCTGATTTATGTGGCCATGAATACCGTGGTATCGCTTGCGGTGGCCTTGCCCGCCGCCTATGCGTTTTCGCGCTACAGTTTTTTGGGTGACAAGCATGTGTTCTTCTGGCTGCTGACCAACCGCATGACGCCGCCCGCCGTTTTTCTGCTGCCTTTTTTCCAGCTCTACACCACGGTGGGTCTGATGGATACGCACTTGGCGGTGGCCATGGCGCATCTCCTGTTTAACGTGCCTTTGGCGGTTTGGATTTTGGAAGGCTTTATGAGCGGCATTCCGCGTGAGATCGACGAAACGGCCTATATCGATGGCTATTCCTTCCCCCGATTTTTTGTACGCATTTTCTTACCGCTAATAAAAGCGGGCGTGGGCGTGGCCGCTTTCTTTTGCTTCATGTTCAGCTGGGTGGAATTGCTGCTGGCGCGCACGCTGACCAGCGTCAATGCCAAACCGATTGTGGCCACCATGACGCGCACCGTGTCCGCTGCCGGTATGGATTGGGCCACCTTGGCCGCTGCTGGCGTACTGACGATTGTGCCTGGCGCCATCGTGATCTGGTTTGTACGCAACTACATCGCCAAGGGCTTCGCCATGGGGCGGGTCTAAGACGCTATGCACAAGGAGATTTGCAATGTTTGAGTGGATGGCCTGGACGACGCCGGTCGCGGTATTTTTTATTTGCATTGCCTTGATGTTGGTGGGTATGACAGTATGGGAGATCAAGTCCCCCACCGTGATGCGCAAAGGCTTCTTGCCCCTAGAAACCACCCGAGGCGACCGCTTGTTTATCGGCCTGCTCTGCGCCGCCTATGTGAATTTGGCTTTTCTGGGCTTAAGTGGGCGCTTGGCTGAGTTACTCAGCCTGCCCGAAGACCCTTCGATTTGGTTTAGTTTTGTTCTGTCCATGGCCGTGTTGGCCTGGGTCATGCGTAAGGGTTGATTTGAGTGTGAAGGATCGGTTCCCTTTTCCCCTGGAGCCGAAGCAGCCTTTGAAAGTAGGGGGTGTTCATCAATCGAGGAGACATAGCATGAAGTTACGGTATTCAATGGTGTCTGTCGCAGTCGCCTGCTTGCTGTCAAACAGCGCGTGGGCAGACGAGGCAGCAGCTAAAAAATGGATCGACAGCGAATTTCAACCATCGACGCTGAGCAAGGAAAAGCAGCTAGATGAAATGAAGTGGTTTATCGAAGCGGCTAAAAAGCTGCAAGCCAAGGGCGTGAAGGAAATTTCGGTTGTGTCCGAGACCATCACCACGCACGAGTATGAGTCCAAGACACTGGCCAAAGCCTTTGAGGAGATCACCGGCATCAAGGTCAAGCACGACTTGATCCAAGAGGGTGACGTGGTTGAAAAACTGCAAACCTCTATGCAATCGGGCAAGTCGATTTATGACGGCTGGATTAGCGATTCCGACCTGATCGGCACCCACTACCGTTACGGCAAAATTCTGAACCTGACCGATTACATGACCGGCGCAGGCAAGGACTACACCAACCCGGGTCTGGATATCAAAGACTTTATCGGCACCAGCTTTACCACCGCACCGGACGGCAAGCTGTACCAATTGCCGACGCAGCAATTCGCCAACCTCTATTGGTTCCGCGCCGATTTGTTCGACCGCAAGGACCTCAAAGATAAGTTCAAAGCCAAGTATGGCTATGACCTAGGTGTGCCGCTGAACTGGAGCGCCTATGAGGACATCGCCGCCTTCTTTACCAATGATGTGAAGAACATCGACGGTAAGCCGATTTATGGCCACATGGACTACGGCAAGAAAGATCCTTCCTTGGGCTGGCGTTTCACAGACGCATGGCTGTCCATGGCAGGCACCGCTGACGTCGGCATACCTAACGGTCTGCCGATTGATGAGTGGGGCATTCGCGTAGCCGATGACAAGTGCACGCCGGTGGGTGCATCGGTCTCCCGTGGTGGCGCAACCAACTCGCCCGCTGCGGTCTATGCCTTGACCAAATACATCGACTGGATGAAGAAATACTCACCCAAGGAAGCCATCGGCATGACCTTCGGTGAAGCAGGCCCCGTGCCTGCCCAAGGCCAGATTGCCCAGCAAATCTTCTGGTACACGGCCTTTACTGCGGACATGATCAAACCCGGCCTGCCGGTGGTCAATGCCGACGGCACCCCGAAATGGCGCATGGCCCCCGGCCCCAATGGACCCTACTGGAAGCAAGGCATGCAAAACGGCTACCAGGACGTAGGTTCATGGACTTTCTTTAAAGACCACGATCCGGACAAAGTCGCAGCCGCTTGGCTCTATGCCCAGTTTGTGACGGCTAAAACCACGTCTCTGAAGAAAACTGTGGTCGGCTTGACCCCGATCCGCGAGAGCGACATCCAGTCCAAAACCATGACCGATATGGCGCCTAAGCTCGGTGGTTTGGTGGAGTTCTATCGCAGCCCGGCCCGCGTGGCCTGGACGCCTACCGGTACCAATGTGCCTGACTATCCCAAGTTGGCTCAACTCTGGTGGAAAAACGTGGCAGTGGCTGTGACGGGTGAAAAGACCCCGCAAGCTGCCATGGACAACCTGGCCGAGGAAATGGACCAGGTAATGAGCCGTCTGGAGCGCGCAGGTATGGCCAAGTGCGCGCCTAAGCTCAACCCCAAGAGCGATCCTTCCAAATGGCTAAGCGACAAGGGTGCGCCGTGGAAGAAGCTGGCGAATGAAAAGCCAAAGGGCGAGACCATCGCCTATGACACGTTGCTCAATGCGTGGAAAGCCGGCAAGGTTCGCTAAGCCGCTACGGGCCTGGGGCCCGTGTTTTTAGTGGCCGTCTGGCTCAGCGCCGGGCGGCCACGCTCCCGCAATTTCAAGGATGTGCCCTTAGCCGGTGGGAAGCGGCACGTCCCATTGTTTTGATTTATGGCCAACCAGCACCCTGCATCACCCGCGCCACGCGCCGAGATTCTCGCCCGATTGGGTGAGGATGCGGTGTATGACGTGGCCGTGGTCGGCGGTGGCTCGACTGGATTGGGCATTGCGCTAGATGCGGCGCTGCGCGGCCTCAAAGTCGTGCTGATCGAGTCGCATGATTTTGCCAAGGGCACCTCATCGCGCTCTACCAAATTAGTCCATGGCGGCGTGCGCTACCTGGGGCAGGGCAATGTCTCCCTGGTGCGCGAAGCCTTGCACGAGCGGCGCACCTTGCTTCAGAGTGCGCCCCACATCGCGCAGCCGCTGGACTTTGTCGTGCCGGCTTACCGCTGGTGGGAAAAGCCGTTTTACGGCGTGGGCCTCAAGCTCTATGACCAGTTGGCTGGCGATGCAGGCCTGGGCAAGACCGAGCTACTAGGCAATGCGGCGACACTGGCCTTGATTCCCGGCGCGCGCACCCAAGGGCTGCGCGGTGGCGTGCGTTACTGGGACGGCCAGTTCAATGACGCCCGCTTGGCGATCGCCATTGCCCGCACCGCAGCGCAACACGGCGCCTTGCTGGTCAACTATTGCCGGGCCGAGGCCTTGTTGTATGAAAGCGGCCGCATTGCCGGGCTGCAATGCACCGATACCCGCAGCGGCACACCGTACCGCATCCGCAGCCAATGCGTGATCAATGCAACCGGGGTGTGGGTGGACGCTTTGCGCGAAAAAGACGCGCAGCAGGAGCACGCATCCGCCTTCAAGCCGCTGGTGGCGCCCAGCCAGGGCGTGCATCTGGTGGTGGACCGGAGTTTTCTGGACGGCGATACCGCCCTGATGGTGCCCAAAACCTCGGACGGCCGGGTGCTTTTTGCCGTGCCCTGGTTGGGTAAAGTCATTTTGGGCACCACCGACACCCCGCGCCAGGACTTGTCCCGCGAGCCGCAGGCCTTCAAGCAAGAGGTGGACTTTATTTTGGGCGAGGCAGCGCATTACCTGCGCCGCGCACCCACCCGCGCCGACGTACGCAGCATCTGGGTGGGCTTGCGCCCCCTGGTCAAACACCAAGACGACCAAGACACCAAGACGCTGAGCCGGGAACACACCGTCGCCATTAGCCGGTCGGGCTTGGTTACGGTGACTGGCGGCAAATGGACGACCTACCGGGTAATGGCCGAGGACGTGTTGGCTGCATGCCAGGAGGCCCGCTTACTGGCAACTTTGCCCGCTTGCTCGACCCAACAGGCTCGGATGGTAGGTGCGCCCTCGGCGCAATCCCCTGTTACTTCGCTCAGCCTGCCACCCGGGCTGCATTCTTATGGCGCCGAACAATCGTTAGTCCAATCCCTGCCGGGCGCGGGCCGTTGGATCAGCCCGGGCTTGTCGGAGGCCATGGTTCGTTTCGCGCTGCGCTATGAATATGCGCTGACGGTGGAAGACGTGTTGGCGCGGCGCTCCCGCCTCTTGTTTCTGGATGCGCAGCAAGCCGCGAGCGTGGCCGGCCAAGTGGCCGCGCTGATCGCCGAAGAACTGGGCCAGGACGGCGGCGAGACCGATTTCCTGGAAATTTGCGCCCATTTTTCCTTGGTTCCTTAAAAAGGACAGGAAAAAAGCCGGGGAAGCTGCGAAAAATAGTGCATAATCGTGGGCTTCGCTTGTAAAAGCTGAAGATTCTGCCCACATGGAGTCAGCCCGAACGGTTCGGGCTGAGGACAGCGGGCCCAAGACTGACTGGTACGCGTTTTCTCGGTAATCCGAGGTGGCGCTTCCGGTGCAAGTTGGGAAAAACTGACATGATCCAAACTGAATCTCGACTGGAAGTCGCCGATAACACCGGCGCGAAATCGGTCCTCTGCATCAAGGTGCTGGGTGGCTCACGCCGCCGTTACGCCAGCGTAGGGGACATCATCAAGGTGAGCATCAAAGAAGCTGCGCCGCGCTCCCGCGTCAAAAAAGGCGAGGTTTACAGCGCCGTAGTGGTTCGCACCGCCAAAGGCATCCGCCGCGCGGACGGCTCGCTGGTGAAGTTTGATGGCAATGCAGCAGTGTTGCTCAACGCCAAGCTCGAGCCCATCGGCACCCGCATCTTCGGACCCGTTACGCGTGAATTGCGTACCGAGAAGTTCATGAAGATCGTGTCCCTGGCTCCCGAAGTTTTGTAAGGACAGGCTATGAACAAGATTCGCAAGGGCGATCAAGTGATCGTCATCGCAGGACGGGACAAAGGCAAGCGCGGCGTCGTGACATTGCGCAGCGACGATTCGCATGTGCTCGTTGAAGGTGTGAACCAAGTCAAGAAGCACACCAAGCCCAACCCGCTCAAGGGAACTACCGGCGGCATCGTGGACAAAACCATGCCAATCCACCAGTCCAATATCGCTATTTTCAATGCGGTATCGGGCAAGGCGGACCGTGTGGGTATCAAGCTACAGGCCGATGGCAAGCGCGTTCGCGTTTACAAGTCCAGCGGCGAAGAAATCAAGGCGGCATAAACATGGCACGTTTGCAACAACACTACCGCGAAAAAGTCGCGCCCGATTTGATGACCAAGTTTGGTTTCAAGTCGCCCATGCAAGTCCCCCGTATCACCAAAATCACACTCAATATGGGTGTGAGCGAAGCGGTGGCGGACAAGAAAGTCATGGACAGCGCGGTTGCTGACCTGACCAAGATCGCCGGCCAAAAGCCGGTGGTGACCAAGTCCAAAAAAGCTATCGCCGGTTTCAAAATCCGCGAAGGTCAAGCGATTGGCTGCATGGTCACGCTGCGTGGCGTGCAGATGTATGAATTCCTGGACCGCTTTGTCACCGTGGCGCTGCCCCGGGTACGCGACTTCCGTGGTATTTCCGGACGCGCTTTTGATGGCCGTGGAAACTACAACATCGGCGTGAAAGAGCAAATTATTTTCCCTGAGATTGAGTACGACAAAGTTGATGCTTTGCGTGGTCTCAATATCAGTATCACCACGACCGCAAAGTCTGACGAAGAGTGCAAGGCGCTGTTGTCGGGCTTTCGTTTCCCGTTCAAGAATTGAGGTGACCAGTGGCAAAAATGGCTTTAATCGAGCGTGAGCTCAAGCGCGACAAACTGGTCGCCAAATACGCGAAAAAGCATGCTGCGCTCAAGGCGATCGCAGGCGATGCCAAGCGCAGCGACGACGAGCGCGCCGCAGCGCGTCTGGACTTGCAAAAGCTTCCGCGCAACGCCAACCCCACACGCCAGCGTAACCGCTGCGCCATCACGGGTCGTCCCCGTGGCACGTTCCAGCAATTTGGTCTGGCCAGAGCAAAAATTCGCGAAATGGCGTTTGCCGGTGAAATCCCCGGCATCGTCAAAGCGAGCTGGTAAGCGGCAGGAGAACCCGATATGAGTATGAGTGATCCCATCGCCGACCTGTTGACGCGTATCCGTAACGCGCAAATGGTCGCCAAGCCCACCGTGCTGGTGCCTTCTTCCAAAGTGAAGGTTGCTATTGCACAGGTGCTCCAAGATGAAGGCTATATCGACGGCTTCAAAGTTACGACTGCCGCTGGCAAGTCGGAACTGGAAATTGCCTTGAAATATTACGCAGGACGCCCGGTGATCGAGCGTATCGAGCGCGTGAGCCGCCCCGGCTTGCGTGTGTACCGCGGCAGCGACGCGATTCCCCAAGTGCAAAACGGCTTGGGTGTTGCGATTGTGACCACGCCCCAAGGCGTGATGACAGACCGCAAAGCGCGCGCCAATGGCGTAGGCGGCGAAGTGCTGTGCTACGTGGCCTAAGCTGCAATCTGGAGAAATAACTATGTCCCGAGTAGGTAAACGTCCTGTCAGCATCCCCGCTGGCGTTGATGTGCAGATCAAGGAAGACCAGATCAGCGTCAAGGCATCCGGTGGTACTTTGCATCTGGCGCAAAACGCATTGGTCAAAATTTCCAACGAGTCCGGTTCGCTGGTGTTCTTGCCCGCCAATGACTCGCGTGCCGCAGATGCCATGTCCGGCACCATGCGTCAGCTGGTTAGCAATATGGTCACTGGTGTGACCCAGGGCTTTGAGAAGAAGCTCAATCTGGTCGGTGTGGGTTTCAAGGCCCAGGCTACTGGTAATAAGCTCAATCTCGCTATCGGTTTTTCGCATCCCGTCAATATGGATATGCCTGCCGGTATCACGGTGGCAACGCCCACGCCGACGGAAATCTCTATCAAGGGTGCGGACCGTCAGCGCGTAGGCCAGATCGCAGCGGAAATTCGTGGTGTGCGTCCTCCTGAGCCTTACAAAGGTAAGGGCATCCGTTATTCGGATGAGAAGATCACCATCAAAGAAACCAAGAAGAAATAAGGAACTGCACTATGTTGACGAAAAAAGAGCAACGTCTTCGCAGAGCGCGTCAGACCCGTATCCGTATCGCAACCCAAGGCGTTGCGCGGCTGACGGTCAACCGTACCAATTTGCATATTTACGCTACCGTGATTGCCGGTACTGGCGATCGCATCGTGGCAACCGCTTCCACTGTGCAGGCCGATGTGCGCAGCGCGCTGGGTGGTTCGGGTAAAGGTGGCAATGTGGCCGCCGCCCAAATGGTTGGCAAGCTAGTGGCTGAAAAAGCCAAAGCGGCTGGCATCGAAAAAGTTGCCTTTGACCGTGCAGGCTTTGCCTACCACGGCCGGGTCAAGGCCTTGGCTGACGCGGCGCGCGAAGCAGGCTTGCAGTTTTAAGCAGATCGGAACGAACCATGGCTAAAGTACAAGCAAAAATGCAGGGCAAGGTCGAAGGACCCGAGGACGGTCTGCGGGAAAAAATGATCGCGATCAACCGCGTGACCAAAGTGGTCAAGGGTGGTCGTATTCTGGGCTTTGCCGCCTTGACCGTGGTCGGTGACGGCGATGGCCGTATCGGTATGGGCAAAGGCAAGTCCAAAGAGGTGCCAGCAGCGGTGCAAAAAGCGATGGAGGAAGCCCGTCGCAACATGATCAAAGTCAGCCTGAAGAACGGCACGATTCACCACCAAGTGATGGGTCACCACGGCGCCGCCAATGTCATGATGGCTCCGGCTCCCAAGGGAACCGGCATCATCGCTGGCGGCCCGATGCGCGCTGTGTTTGAAGTGGTTGGCATTACCGACATCGTGGCCAAGAGCCATGGTTCGACCAATCCTTACAACATGGTGCGTGCCACTTTGGACGCATTGTCGATTTCCACCACGCCTTCGCAGGTTGCTGCCAAGCGCGGCAAATCCATCGAAGAGATCTTCGCCTGATCGGAGACTAGTCATGACTACACCTCAAACCGTAAAAATCCAATTGGTGCGTAGCCCCATTGGTTGCAAAGAATCCCACCGTGCCACCGTGCGTGGCCTGGGCCTGCGCAAAATGGGGAGCACCAGCGAGTTGGAAGACACGCCGGCCGTTCGCGGAATGATCAACAAGATCAGCTATCTGGTCAAAGTGCTGTAAGGGGCAGATGATGGAACTCAATGGCATCAAGCCTGCATCAGGCGCCAAGCACGCCAAGCGTCGCGTCGGTCGTGGTATCGGTTCGGGTCTGGGTAAAACCGCCGGTCGCGGTCATAAAGGTCAAAAGTCGCGTGCGGGCGGCTACCACAAAGTGGGTTTTGAAGGCGGCCAGATGCCTATGCATCGCCGTTTGCCCAAGCGGGGTTTCAAATCCCATTTGCTCAAGTACAACGCCGAAATTACGTTGACGACGCTGGAAGTTTTGGGACTACCCGAAGTGGACATGCTCACGCTCAAGCAAGCCGGTGTTGTGGCGCCGATTGCCAAGGTGGTGAAAGTGATTCAAACCGGGGCATTGACCAAGGCTGTGAAGCTGACCGGTATTGGCGCAAGCGCCAATGCCAAAGCGGCTATCGAAGCGGCTGGCGGCAGCGTCGCCTAATTGATTTGAGACAAGCCTGTGGCAAGTACCTCCGCGCAAACAGCTAAGAACGGCAAGTACGGCGACTTGAGTCGCCGCTTGGTGTTCCTGCTGCTCGCCCTGGTGGTATACCGGGTGGGCGCGCATATTCCTGTGCCGGGTATTGACCCCAATCAATTGCAACAATTGTTCAATGGTCAGCAAGGCGGCATATTGAGCCTGTTCAATATGTTCTCCGGCGGCGCTTTGTCACGGTTTACCGTATTTGCGCTGGGCATCATGCCCTACATCTCGGCCTCCATCATCATGCAATTGCTGGGTTATGTAGTGCCTACGTTTGAGCAACTGAAGAAAGAGGGCGAAGCCGGACGCCGCAAGATTACGCAGTACACGCGTTATGGCACTTTGGGTCTGGCTTTGTTCCAGTCCATGGGTATTGCCCTGGCGCTGGAGTCCTCGGCTGGTTTGGTGATGTCCCCCGGCATGGGCTTTCGTATTACCGCGATGGTGACCCTGACTTCGGGCACCATGTTCCTGATGTGGCTGGGTGAGCAAATTACAGAGCGCGGTTTGGGTAACGGTATTTCTATATTGATTTTCGGTGGTATCGCAGCGGGTCTGCCCAACGCCATTGGCGGCTTGCTGGAACTGGTGCGTACCGGAGCGATGAGCCCATTTATAGCCCTCGTGATTGTGGTGCTGGTGGCGCTGGTGACCTACTTTGTGGTCTTTGTAGAGCGCGGCCAGCGCAAGATATTGGTGAACTACGCACGCCGCCAGGTGGGCAACAAGGTTTATGGCGGTCAGTCCTCGCACCTTCCGCTCAAACTCAACATGGCCGGTGTGATCCCTCCGATTTTTGCTTCCTCGATTATTTTGTTACCGGCCACGATTGCCAACTGGTTTAGTAGCGGAGAGTCCATGCATTGGCTTAAAGATATTGCCAGCACGCTCAGCCCCGGCCAGCCGGTGTATGTGATGCTGTATGCCAGCGCAATTGTGTTTTTCTGTTTCTTTTATACCGCCTTGGTATTTAACAGCCGGGAAACCGCGGACAACCTGAAAAAGAGCGGCGCCTTCATTCCCGGTATACGTCCTGGCGATCACACGGCCAAGTACATCGACAAAATTTTGCTGCGCTTGACGCTGGCTGGTGCGGTGTACATCACTTTTGTGTGTTTGTTGCCTGAGTTTCTGATTTTGAAATACAACGTGCCGTTTTACTTCGGTGGAACGTCTTTGCTGATTATTGTGGTCGTCACCATGGATTTCATGGCGCAGGTACAAAACTACCTGATGTCGCAGCAATATGACTCGTTGCTGAAGAAAGCGAGCTTCAAGTCGTCCTAAGCGGGGCTTGAAATTAAATAGGGGGTTGGCTGCAAAGCAGCTGGCCGATGGATGTGGCAGGTAATAGTGGCCGAGACGCAAGTTAAGGTTGCTTTGGTAGTTTTAGGAGAATAGAAATGAAAGTCTCGGCCTCGGTCAAGAAAATTTGCCGCAATTGCAAGATTATCCGTCGCAAGGGCGTGGTGCGTGTGATCTGTACAGATCCGCGCCACAAGCAGCGTCAGGGTTGATAGCTAGAGTTCTAGAGGAAAAATATGGCACGTATCGCTGGTATCAATATTCCGCCGCACAAACATGCGGAAATCGGACTTACCTCCATTTTCGGCATTGGACGTCCGCGCGCACGCAAAATTTGCGAAGCCTGCGGCATTGCATATTCCAAAAAAATCAAAGACCTCACCGATGGTGATCTGGAAAAAATTCGCGATGCGATTGGCCAGTTCACTATCGAGGGCGATTTGCGGCGCGAGACCACGATGAACATCAAGCGTTTGATGGACATCGGTTGCTACCGCGGCTTCCGCCATCGCCGTGGTTTGCCAATGCGCGGACAGCGCACACGCACCAATGCCCGTACCCGCAAAGGTCCGCGCAAGGCTGCAGCATCCTTGAAAAAATAAGACGCACTAAGAGATCACTATGGCAAAAGCTCCTACCAATAGCGCAGCACAACGCGTGCGCAAAAAGGTTCGCAAGAACGTTGCCGATGGCATCGCACATGTGCACGCCTCGTTTAACAACACCATCATTACCATCACCGACCGCCAGGGCAATGCTTTGTCCTGGGCCTCGTCCGGTGGCCAGGGTTTCAAAGGTTCGCGCAAATCGACGCCTTTTGCTGCCCAGGTGGCATCTGAAGTGGCCGGTCGCGCCGCTTTGGAGCAGGGTATCAAGAACCTCGATGTCGAGATCAAGGGTCCCGGCCCCGGTCGCGAATCGTCGGTGCGCGCTTTGGCAGCGCTGGGCATCCGCATCAATATGATTGCAGATGTGACGCCGGTACCGCACAACGGTTGCCGTCCCCAGAAACGCCGTCGTATCTAATTTCAACAAAGCCCACCGCTGCCAGCTCCGGCTGGCAGCTCCCGCAAGCAATTGCGGCAGATGACATAAAAAGGAAGTTCAAGTGGCACGCTATCTAGGCCCCAAGGCCAAACTCTCACGCCGTGAAGGCACAGACCTGTTTCTCAAGAGCGCACGCCGCGCAATTGGTGACAAGGCCAAATTTGAGTCCAAGCCCGGTCAGCATGGCCGCACCTCTGGTGCCCGTACGTCTGACTACGGTTTGCAGCTTCGCGAGAAGCAAAAAGTCAAACGCATGTACGGCGTGTTGGAGCGTCAGTTCCGCCGCTATTTTGAAGAGGCCGATCGCCGCAAAGGCAACACCGGTGCCAACCTCTTGTCCTTGCTCGAGTCGCGCTTGGACAATGTGGTGTACCGCATGGGTTTCGGCTCCACCCGCGCTGAAGCACGCCAGTTGGTGTCACACAAAGCGGTTACCGTCAACGGCCAATCGGTGAACATTCCTTCTTACATGGTCAAGGCTGGCGATACCTTGGCTGTGCGTGAAAAGTCGAAGAAGCAAAACCGTGTGGTCGAAGCGCTTCAATTGGCCCAGCAGGTGGGTATCCCTTCGTGGGTGGACGTCAATGCCGACAAGGCCGAAGGCGTTTTCAAGAGTGTGCCAGACCGCGATATGTTCGGTGCCGATATCAACGAATCACTCATTGTTGAGTTGTATTCGCGTTAATCAGGTTTGTTGTTAAATTCGTCCCTATGTGGCGTTCGCTGCTATGTAGGTGCTTCACCAGCCTTACTGATGTAACGAGTCAGGGGTATTGAGAGGAAGTGGAAATGCAGAATAGTTTGTTGAAACCCAAGTCGATCACCGTTGAACAAGTCAGCCTGAACCGCGCCAAGGTCGCCTTGGAGCCTTTTGAGCGTGGCTATGGCCACACCTTGGGCAATGCCTTGCGCCGTGTATTGTTGTCTTCTATGCCTGGCTATGCAGCCACCGAGGTGACGATTGCTGGCGTCTTGCACGAGTACTCGTCTATCGACGGTATCCAGGAAGATGTGGTCAACATCCTCTTGAACCTTAAAGGCGTGGTGTTTAAATTACACAACCGCGATGAAGTGACCCTAAGCTTGCGCAAAGATGTCGAGGGTGTGGTGCTTGCATCAGACATTCAGACACCGCACGACGTCGAAATCATCAACCCTGATCACGTCATCGCGCATTTGTCTACTGGCGGTAAGCTGGACATGCAGATCAAAGTGGAAAAAGGGCGTGGCTATGTGCCTGGTTCGGTGCGCCGCCATGGCGATGAGCCCACCAAATCCATTGGCCGTATGATCTTGGATGCATCGTTCTCGCCCGTCAAGCGCGTGAGCTATGTGGTAGAAAGCGCCCGCGTGGAGCAGCGTACCGATCTGGACAAGCTGGTGGTAGATATCGAGACCAATGGCGCGGTCAGTGCAGAAGACGCAGTGCGCTCTTCGGCGCGCATCCTTGTGGAGCAATTGGCCGTGTTCGCCCAACTTGAGGGCAATGAGCTGCCTGGCTTTGGTGCCCCGAGCGCTGGCCGTGAAGCCAAGTTTGACCCGATACTGTTGCGCCCGGTCGATGAACTCGAACTCACCGTGCGTTCGGCCAACTGCCTCAAAGCAGAAAATATTTATTACATCGGTGACCTGATTCAGCGTACCGAAAACGAGTTGCTGAAGACGCCTAATCTGGGTCGTAAGTCTCTCAATGAGATCAAAGAAGTTTTGGCTTCGCGCGGTTTGACTTTGGGTATGAAGCTCGAAGCCTGGCCACCGGCCACACTAGACAAGCGTTAATTCGCTTGGATTGCAGGCCTGCAAAGGCTAGCGCTGCGGGCAGTACCTGATACGGCTGCCTTCGAATCAAAAAAAGGAAATCTACTATGCGCCACGGACACGGACTACGCAAACTCAACCGGACAAGCTCACACCGCTTGGCCATGTTGCGCAATATGATGAATTCGCTCATCGCGCACGAAGCTATTAAAACCACGGTACCCAAGGCCAAGGAATTGCGCCGCGTGGTCGAACCCATGATCACCCTGGCCAAAGAATCTACCGTGGCGAACCGCCGCCTGGCCTTTGACCGCCTGCGGGACCGCGATAGCGTGAGCAAATTGTTCGATGTACTTGGCCCGCGTTTCAAGGCCCGTCCCGGCGGCTACACCCGTATTTTGAAGATGGGTTTCCGCGTCGGCGACAACGCGCCCATGGCCTTGGTGGAATTGGTAGAACGCACCGAAGTTGCTGCCACTGATACGCCTGAAGTCTAATAAGCGCGTATAATTAAACCCTTACCGCGCGATGGAGCAGCCTGGTAGCTCGTTGGGCTCATAACCCAAAGGTCGAAGGTTCAAATCCTTCTCGCGCAACCAATCAAACAGCTAAGCGCTGTAGTCAAAACGCCAACCCTAGGGTTGGCGTTTTGCTTTGTGTGTTGCGCTGTATTCGTGGCGCTTAATACGCCTAGCCCACCACCTGGTAATACAAATTTTGCGGGTGCTTGGCCTGTGCGAAAAACACCCAGCGCTCTGCTATCAGTGCGGGGGCTTGCAGCAAGGAGGCCCAGGCCCAAGGCCAGGTGCTGGCGCTACTCAGGGCGCATAGCGCAAGCCCGATGGGAAGCACGAACAAACCCAAGACAAAAGCCCAGCGTACGTTACGCAACACCAACTGGCTGGCGCCATGAAAAAACTCGCGAGTGTTAAACGCACCAGCTGACATGCCCATGGACTTTTGTACTAAGCGCTTGGCCTGGATACCGGTGGCCGATTGCAGTGTGGAGGCATGGCGCAAACTGCTATTTCGGCGCAGGCTGAACCAGCGCACCAGGGCCGCCAGCAGCGTAGCCGCAGTAGCCCACGGGGCCAGCGCACTGAGCAACATCGCTTGCCCGCCAGAAGCCGCCAGCGCGCAGGTGAGCACACTGCCTGATGCCAAACCGATGAGGATGAAATTAGCCACTGTGCTCCAGTGCGCCCATTCTTGAATAAAGCGTAGGCACGCATAAATCATGGCGGTGCAGTACCAAAGCACTAGCGCGCCAATCATGATGGCCCATGGCAATACAGCTGCCAGCGCGCTATCAGCGCCCGTATAAAGCGCCAGCCACCACAGCGCTGTCAGGCCGATATAGGCGGGCAGCACAATGACTTCGCGCGACATCCAAGACGTGCGCCACATCAGCACCGCGCGCCAGGCGCGCATCTTGTGGCCCAGGTGTAAAAACGAGAACGCCAAACCCGCCACCAGCAGCACCAGACCCAGCGCAATGGCCTGCAGCACAAAGCCGCTGTCCATCGCTATGCCGCTAATCTGCGCCAGTGCCAGCGCGACCAGCAGCCCTTGTGCGGCACCAGCAAGCGTGGTGAAAAACAAAATAGAGAATGCCGGATGCATTACGCTTACTCCTTGCCCGCAGGCGGCGTGGACGATGTGGTCGCTGCCGTGACGCGCCTGGGCAAATAGTGATTCGCCGCTTGCGTGCCCCACTCGGGCATCAGCTGGTAGCCACCGCGCTCGGCAATGGCTTTGCTGACCACGCTCTCGGGGTCTTTGATGTCGCCAAACAAGCGTGCATTGGTGGGGCAGGCTTGCACACAGGCGGGCTGGCGGTCCGCCTCGGGCAGCAGCGGGTCGTACACCCGGTCCACGCACAAGGTGCACTTGGTCATGACCTGCCGCTCTTCATCCAATTCGCGCGCGCCATAGGGGCAAGCCCAGGCGCAGTATTTGCAGCCTATGCATTTGTCGTAATCAACCAGCACGATACCGTCCTCAGCGCGTTTGTAACTCGCGCCTGTGGGGCAGACCGGCACGCAAGGCGGGTCTTCGCAATGCAAGCAACTTTTGGGAAAGTGGATGGTGTCGGTGCCGGGGAATTCACCCGCCTCGTAGGTTTGCACCCGGTTGAAAAACGTGCCTGTGGGGTTGGCGCCATAGGCGTTCAAATCGGCCAGGGGCCCGGCGCTGCCCGACGTGTTCCATTGCTTGCAGGACGTGACGCAGGCCTGGCAGCCGACGCACACATTCAAGTCAATCACCAAAGCCAGTTGCTTAGCCAATGTTTCGCCTTGGCGCGCGCGCACCCTTACTGGGGGCGATGTATCTTGCACCGCGCCACCGGCACCTTCGGTCAGTTGCGATTGCAAAAGTTCTTTGAGCCACTGGATCATGATTTTTTGCCTCCTGCGAAATAGCGCAACACCTGCGCCGCTTTGCCCACCACGCCGGGCACGGTGGGCATGCTGTCCATTTGGGGAAAGGTCTCGCTCGCTTCATCGGGCGAAGCCGGGCGTATGCGCACCCGAACGTCATACCAACCGGCCTGGCCGGTAATCGGGTCGGAGTTGCTGACTGTGCCGCTGGGCGTGCCGCGCATGGGCAGTTCTTCCGAGATAAGGTGGTTGAGCAAAAAGCCTTTGCGCGCTTCATCCGATCCTGGGGCCAATTGCCAGGCGCCATCGGCTTTGCCAATCGCATTCCAAGTCCATACCGTGCCGGGCTCCACCGCTTCGCTATGGCGCACCATGCAGCGCACTTGGCCCCATTGGCTTTCCACCCAGGCCCAGCCGCCGTCCGCTATGCCGGCGGCCAGTGCGGTGCGCGGGTTGACGTTGAGGTAGTTGTGGCTGTGGATTTGGCGCAGCCAGGCGTTTTGCGAATCCCAAGAGTGGTACATGGCCATGGGCCGCTGGGTGATGGCGTTGAGCGGGTAGCTGCCCAGGTCGGTGGCGGCGTCTTCCAGGGGCGCGTACCAAAAGGGCAGCGGGTCGAAATAGGTGTCTATGCGCTCGCGCAAATGCTCGGGCGGCTGGCGGCCTTCGGCTTTGCCTTGTGCGGCCAAACGGAAGGATTGAAGCGTGTCGGAGTAAATCGCCAATTGCACTGGATCGTTCTTTTGGCGCCAGCCCTTTTCTTTGGCAAAGTCCAGGTACTCGCGGTTCCAGTTGCGCATGTAGTGCATGCTTTCGGGCATGTGGTACTGAAACACGCAGTTGTTTTGTTCGTAGGCTTCCCATTGCTTGGGATTGGGCTCGCCGCGCAAATGTTCGTCGCCGTTTTTGCCACGCCAACCCATTAAAAAACCGATGCCAGGCTGTGGCTGAAAGTTCACCACAAAGTCCGGATAGCCGGTGAACTTGCGTCCGCCTTCTGCGGTAGTGAAAGCCGGAAACTTTAAGCGCCCGGCCAGCTCAATCAACACCTCCTGAAAAGGTTTGCACTCACCCAGCGGCTTGACCACCGGCACGCGCACCGAATCTACCGGGCCGTCAAATTCCGAGATAGGGCGGTCCAGCATGCCCATCACATCGTGGCGTTCCAAATACGTGGTGTCGGGCAAGACCAGATCCGCAAAGGCCACGGTCTCGCTTTGGAAGGCGTCGCACACCACCAGAAAGGGAATCATGAATTCGCCGCTCTCGTCTTTGCGGTTAAGCATCTCGCGAATCGCCATGGTGTTCATGGTGCTGTTCCAAGCCATATTGGCCATGAACATCAACAAGGTGTCGATGCGGTAGGGGTCGCCGCGCGTGGCATTGGTGATGACGTTGTGCATCAGCCCGTGCGCGGACAGCGGATGCTCCCAGGAGAATGCGTGGTCAATGCGTATGGGCGAGCCGTCCGGGTTGATGGCCAGCTCGTCAGGGTGCGCTGGAAAGCCCAGTGGCGCGGCATTGAGCGGCGTGTTGGGTTGAATCATTTCCGGCGAATTGAAGGCGCGGTAATTGGGCACGATGTGGCGCGGGTAGGGCGCTTTGTGCCGAAAGCCGCCGGGCGCGTCGATAGTGCCCAGCACGCTCATCAGCACCGCTAAGGCGCGCACGGTTTGAAAGCCATTGGAGTGCGCCGCCAGGCCGCGCATGGCATGAAACGCTAGCGGACGGGCTTGCGTAGTCGGGTGCAGTTTGCCCCAGGCATCGGTCCAAGGGATGGGCAATTCAAACGCCTGTTGCAAGGCCGCGTGACCCATCTCGTGCGCCAGCGCCACGATGCGCTCGGCGGCAATCCCGGTAATGGCTGCGGCCCACTCCGGTGTGCAACTGGCCACGCGATCGCGCAGCAACTGAAACGAGGGGGCCACCCGTGTGCCGTCGGCCAGGGTGTAGTGCCCTTCCAGGGCCGGGTCGCAGCCATCTGCAATGCCTTCGGGGTAGGCGTTCAGCACGGTGCCGCTGGCCTTGTCAAAAATCAGTTTGTTGTGGGGGTTGCGGCCATCGCCCGGCGGGCCTTTTTCCGGATTGGGGTCAAAGGCAAACAGGCCTTCGCGCGCGCCCTCGTCCAGCACCACCAATTGCGGCGCATTGGTAAAGCGCTTTAAGAAGGCATGGTCCAGTGTGTCGGTGCGGATCAGCTCATGCAAGAGCGCCATCAAGAGCGCGCCGTCGGTGCCGGGTTTGATGGGAATCCACTCATCGGCAATCGCAGAGTAGCCGGTACGCACCGGGTTGATGGAAATAAAGCGCCCGCCGTCGCGCTTGAATTTGGAGATCGCAATCTTCATGGGATTGCTGTGGTGGTCTTCGGCTGTGCCAATCATGACAAAGACCTTGGCGCACTCTAGGTCCGGCCCACCAAATTCCCAGAAGCTGCCGCCTATGCTGTAAATCATGCCTGCGGCCATATTGACCGAGCAAAAGCCGCCATGCGCTGCATAGTTGGGCGTGCCAAACTGGCGTGCGAACAAACCGGTGAGCGCCTGCATTTGGTCGCGGCCCGTGAACAGCGCGAATTTTTTCGGGTCAGTAGCGCGGATGTGGGCCAGACGCGTGCTTAGTAGCTCGTAGGCGCGTTCCCAACTGATAGGCTCAAACTCGGCAGCACCGCGCGCGCTGCCTGCTTTGCGCAGCAAGGGTTGCGTTAGGCGCGCAGGTGATTTTTGTTTCATGATGCCCGAGGCACCTTTGGCGCAAATCACACCTTGGTTCAGCGGATGGTTGGGGTTGCCATCGATATAGCGCACCTCGGGACCGTCTTCGCCCTCGCGCAAATGCACGCGTATGCCGCAGCGGCAGGCGCACATATAGCAGGTGGTGCATTTGATGGTGGTCTCATCGACCGGCGTGGGCGCATCGAGCGGCTGGTGCAGGGGCTCAGAGGACAAAAATTTAAACATGGTGCTTGTCTCTAGGTATTTTTGTTATCGGGTTTGCATAGACCGGATGGGCAAATGCGTGCGCTAGCCCGGCGCAGCGGCGAGCACCGCCAGAGCCACCGAGGCCATGCGCGATTGCAGCGAATCCGCGCGCGAGGTCAGCACGATGGGCACACGCGCGCCGAGTACCAGCCCAGCGCAATCGCCACCGCCCACATAGTTAAAACTTTTGTACAGCATATTGCCGGCGTTCAGATCCGGCATGATGAAGAGGTCTGCGTCACCAGCTACCTGGGACTCGATTTTTTTGATGCGCGCCGCCTCAGCTGAGAACGCATTGTCAAAACCAAAAGGCCCTTCCACTATGGCGCCCGGCCAGGCGCCTGCCTGCGCCATATCCACCAAAGCTTGTGCATCGAGCGTCGCAGGAATAGACGGGTTCACTACCTCTACGGCGGCCACGATGCCGACCTTGGGCTTGGCAATACCCAGCTTGTGCAGCAAGGCCACCGCATTGCCCAAAATGTCTTTTTTAGTTTTCAGATCGGGCGCGATGTTCACCACGCAGTCGGCCAGCGCCAATAGCTTGTGGTAGCGCGGCAGGTCAAACACAAAAGCATGGCTGATACGGCTATTGCCACGCAGCCCGGCTTCTTTGTTCACCACCGCAGCCATCAATTCGTCGGTATGCAGCGAGCCCTTCATCAAGGCGCGCACATCGCCACTGCGCGCCAGCGCGCAGGCATGCAAGGCCGCATCCGGTGCTGCGCTACCGCTGTCTATCAATTCGAAATCACGCACATCCACTTGGGCTGCATCCGCAGCAGCAGCAATCAGCGAAGCCGGGCCGATCAGCACCGGGCGCGCCATTCCACTGTCCTGGATGCGCCGCGCCGCGTCTAGTGCCAGCGCGTCGCAGGGATAAACCAGGCCCAGCGCGTCCGGGCGCTTGCCGGCCTGCGCGCTGGCGCGGGCCATCAGCGCTTGCAGTCGCGGATGCGTGCTCTCCATGCTGCGGCCTGTGGTGAATGCCGGGCGACTTAGACGTAGTCCTTGTACTTGTCCAAAAAGCGCACCGGTTTGGACAACGCGTCGCGGCGGAAGGGGTCGCCGAGTTCGCGGGTACACATGATTTCAATTACGCAGGTTTTGCCTTCCTTCATTTGCATGTCGATAGCGCGCTTGAAAGCAGGGCCCACGTCTTCCAGCTTGTCCACCACAATGCCTTCGGCGCCCATGGCAATCGCAATGCCCGCAAAGCTTTCACTCTCCAACTCGCCCGCTACAAAGCGGCGGTTGTAAAAGTCCACCTGGTTTTTCTTCTCGGCGCCCCATTGGCGGTTATGGAAAACTACGGCGGTAACCGGAATATCGTGGCGCACCGCAGTCATGAGTTCTGACATGCTCATGCCCCACGCGCCGTCGCCCGCGTAGGCTACGGCCGGGCGGTCCATGGCGGCGGCTTTGGCGCCGATCATGGTGGGCAGCGAATAGCCGCAGTTACCAAAGCTCATGGGTGCGAAAAAGCTGCGTGGCTCGTCAAAGCGCAAATAGCTATTGGCTACGGCATTGATGTTGCCGATGTCGGTGGACACCATCACACGCGGGGGCATGGCTTTTTCCAGCTCACGCAGCACCTGGCGCGGATGCAAATACGTGCCGCCAGTGGGCGTGCGTTCACCCTTGGCTTCTTCGATCATGTCCAGGCTGTAGGTATCACGCTCATGCGTCCAACTGTCCAGCTCTTTTTCCCAGGCGGCTTTCTCGGCGGCGATGGTGGCAGCGCGTGCGGCCTTGGTCGCATCGCTGGCCAAGGTCATGCTACTTAAGCGGCGCAGCAGTTCTTTGGCAACCGCTTTGGCGTCGCCATGGATGCCGACAGTGATTTTCTTGACCAGCCCTAAATTGGTGTGGTCCGCTTCTACTTGGATGATCTTGGCATCCTTGGGCCAGTAGTCCATGCCGTGCTGCGGCAGCGTGCCAAACGGGCCCATGCGCGAGCCCAGGGCGATGACCACGTCTGCTTGTGCGATTAACTTCATCGCCGCTTTAGAGCCCTGGTAGCCCAGCGGGCCGGCCCACAGCGGGTGGCTGGCGGGGAAGGAGTCGTTGCGCAAATAGCCATTGGCCACCGGCGCGCCCAGGCGCTCGGCCAGGGCCACGCATTCGGCCACCGCGTCGCCCATCACCACGCCGCCGCCGGACAAGATGACCGGGAACTTGGCATGCGCCAGCATCTCCACTGCGGCGGCCAGGCTGTTTTCACCGCCATGGCCGCGCTCCACGCGCATGGGTTTGGGGATTTCGCACTGGATTTCGCCATAAAAATAGTCACGCGGAATGTTCAGCTGCGTCGGGCCCATCTCTGACATAGCGCGGTCAAAGCAGCGGCCTGTGTATTCAGCCATGCGCTTGGGGTTGTTTACATGGCCCTGGTATTTGGTGAACTCCTGAAACATAGGCAACTGGTGCGCCTCTTGGAAGCCGCCCAGGCCCATGCCCATGGTGCCGGTCTCGGGCGTGATCATGACCACCGGGCTGTGCGACCAATAAGCGGCGGCAATGGCGGTGACGCAGTTGCTGATGCCTGGGCCGTTTTGCCCGATCACCACGCCGTGGCGGCCCGAAACGCGGGCGTAGCCGTCGGCCATGTGGCCTGCGCCTTGCTCATGCACCACCGGCACCAAGCGGATACCGGCGGGGGCGAAGATGTCCATCGCGTCCATAAATGCCGAGCCCATGATGCCGAAGATGTCGGTCACGCCATTGGCGACCATGGTCTCGACAAAAGCCTCGGAAGGCGTCATTTTTTGCACGCCGCTAACGACGCTGCGATTGTCTTGGGGGGCTTGGGGCATAAAAGCTTCTCCTGGGTAAAAAATTTGCTGCATTGCACCAAAAAATCCGGCTTATGGTACAAATCATTCCGGAAACCGGAATTTGAGTGGACTATAGCGAAAAATAGGCATCGGTGCAATAAAAATTCTAGTATTCGAAACAAAAAGTTCCGTTTATTGATATTTAAACAAGATTGCGCTATCATTAGGCCATGCCTACGCTCACCGCCTTGTCCCCCGCGCTGCCCCCGGAAATTAATGGGGACACGCCCACATTGCGCCTATTTGCGCTCTTAGAGGTGATTGCCTCTAAGGACCAGTATTTTTCGCTGCAAAGCCTAGCCGACGAGACCGCTTTGCCCAAGCCCACGCTGCACCGCATGTTGCAGCAACTGGAGGCCGCGCATTTGCTCAGCCGCAGCGGCGACGGACGCTTGTACGGCACCGGCCTGCGCCTTCGCCGCCTGGCCGAGAATTTGCTGCTCAATGACACCGCCCACGGCGCGCGCCACGCGGTGCTGCGCAAACTGGTGAGCGACGTCGGCGAAAGCTGCAACCTGACGGCTCTGAGCGGCAGCGAAGTGATTTACCTAGACCGGGTGGAGACACCGGCGCCGCTGCGTTTTTATCTGCACCCAGGCTCGCGCGTGCCAGTGCATTGCTCGGCCAGCGGAAAAATCTTTTTAAGCCAGATGACGCCCGGCCAGCGCCAGCGCCTGCTTGCCCATGTGCCGCTAGAGGCTTATACCCCCAAAACCCTGACCCAGCCCGAGGCCCTGGAGGCCGAAATCCGCGCCGTCAAACGCCAGGGTTTTGCCTTGGACAACGAAGAATTTTTGCCTGGCCTCTTGTGCGTGGCAGTGGCCGTGCCCTCGGCGCTGGGCCGGGCTAATTTGTGCGTCGCGGTGCAAGCGCCTTTGATGCGCATGACGGCAGATAAAGCCTTGGCCTTGCTGCCGGCTTTGCACAGCGCGGCCCAGGCCTTGAGCCAGATCGAAGCCGATGCCACGCCCGCGGGCAGCGGGCACGATGATGCGCAGCGAGCGTGAGGCTGACTGCGATTTGCGCGCCCTATATCTGCCAAAGCACTAGCGTACGCGTTTACGTCTAACTAGCGAAAGCTTTCACACTCATTTAGTCACCTTGGATGCGCGTATGACATTGCCCACCCCGCCCACCATGCACCAAGTTCCGGTGCGCAGCACTTTTGGCATCGACAGCGATTTGCAGGTGCCTGCATTTGCCGAGCGCAGTGAACTGGTCCCGGCCATCGACAATGCCTACCGCTTCAACCCGGATGTGACGCTGGCCCTGTTGGCGGGCTTCGCGCACAACCGGCGCGTGCTGGTGCAAGGCATGCACGGCACCGGAAAATCCACCCACATCGAGCAAGTGGCTGCGCGCCTGAACTGGCCTTGTGTACGCGTCAACCTGGACGGCCACATCAGCCGCCTGGACCTGGTGGGCCGGGACGCCGTGGTGCTGCGCGAAGGCCAACAGGTCACCGAGTTTCAGGAAGGCATCGTGCCCTGGGCATTGCAGCGGCCCATGGCCCTGATTTTTGATGAATACGACGCGGGCCGGCCTGATGTGATGTTCGTGATCCAGCGCGTGCTAGAGCGCGACGGGCAATTCACCTTACTCGACCAAAACCGCGTCATCCACCCGCATGCGCAATTTCGCTTGTTTGCTACGAGTAACACCATCGGCCAAGGCAATCTGAACGGCTTGTATTTCGGCGCGCAGCGGCTCAACCATGCGCAGTTAGACCGCTGGGATGTGGTGGCCGCGCTCAATTACCTCAGCGCGCCGGAAGAAGCCGCCATCGTGCAGGCGCGCGTACCGGCGATGGCTGCGCAGCCTGACTTACTGCTGCAAATGGTGGCGCTGGCTGACCTGACGCGCAAAGGCTTTGCCGCTGGCGACGTGTCGGCCCTGATGTCGCCGCGCACCGTGATTAGCTGGGCCGAAAACCTGCAACTCTTTGGTGACTTGGCCACCGCGCTGCGCCTGACCTATGTGAACAAATGCGACGAAGCCGAGCACGCCTTGGTGGCTGAATACTTTCAGCGCTGCTTTGACCGCCCATTGTTTCCCGCTGCCTGAAAGAGCCAGCATGGGCGCAGACCCGGTTCACACTGTGCAAGCGCAAGTGCGCAGGCAACAGCGCCTGGACGCTTTGTGCGCCGCCACCTTACGCGCCCTGAGCGCGCGGCGCGAGGTACATGCCCGCGGCCCACACTGGTACGCCGGGGATCGTGCGCTGCCCAGCTTTGCGCCGCATTTGCATCCGCAGGCGCAGTTCAAGCTTTTGGCCGAGGTGCAAGCGCAGCCCGCGCAGATTGTCCAAGCAGAACAGCGCACGCCAATGGATGGGCGCACAGAACTAAGTGCCCTACACGGGGCTAATCCAGAAAACCGCATACGCAGCCCGCAGCATGCCTTGCCGCAGCCCATTGCCAGCCTGCCCGATGTGGCGACCGTGGTCTCATTTCGCGGCGCCGCCGATGGCATTGCGCTGCGGCTGCGATTTAGTGATGCGCAACTGCACCGCCAATTGCGGCCCGAACGGGCGATGGCGCGGCGGGTGTTTGATGTGCTGGAGCAATACCGCGCCGAGTCCCTGGTGCCTGCGCAATGGCCAGGCGTGCGCACAAATATGTCTGCGCGCTTTGCGGCCTGGTCGCATGCCTTTGTGACTGCGCGTTTGCATGAGTCGGCGCAAGGCATGTTGCTGCTGACGGTGGCGCAAATAGGCCGGGCGCGGGTGACCGCCGAGCCTGTTGATGAAGCTTTGGAAGACATGCTCGAAGCCACCCGCTTTGGCCTGGTACCGCATATCGGCCACGCGCTAGCCGCCTTGCGTCGCAGCCGCCATGAGCAAGCACTCTACGCGCAACACGCGCTGGCGATTGCCCAGGTGGTGGCCGATCTGGCTGAGGGCGCTTCGAAAGCGGTGGGCAGGGCCGACAAAGCTGCTCCCGAGGACAAGGACGAAGAAGACGCCTGGCTGCAAATATGGGTGGACTTTGAGGCCGGTGAGGAAAGCGGCTTTGCCAGCGCTTTGGACGCGCGTGATGCGCAGCCAGACGCGGTGCACAGCTACCGGGTGTTTAGTACGCGCTATGACCGCGAAGTACGCACAGCGGATCTGGTGCGCGCTGCCCAGTTGCAAGAACTGCGCAGCGAACTGGACTTGGGCGTGCGCAATAGCGGCGTCAGCCCGGCGGGTCTGGCCAGGCGCTTACAGACTTTGCTGGCTGTGCCGCAAGTCGATGGCTGGGAAAGCGGACAAGACAGCGGCTACATCGACGGTAGCCGCCTGGCGCAATTGGTGGCCAAGCCGGATGAGCACCGCGTGTTTCGCCTGCCCCAACGCGCACCGCGCGCCGATGTGGCGCTCACTTTGTTGTTGGACTGCTCCGGCTCCATGAAGCAGCACATGGACAAACTCGCGCCCCTGGTGGATGTGCTCACCCGTGCGCTGGACATGGCCGGTGTGGCCACCGAGGTGCTGGGCTACACCACCAACACTTGGAATGGCGGCCGCGTGATGCGCGATTGGCGCCGTGCTGGTAAGCCCGCGCTACCGGGCAGGCTTAATGAGCTTTGTCATATGGTTTTCAAAGACAGCACCGAGCCGTGGCGGCGCAGCAAGCCGGGCTTGGCGGCTTTGCTCAAGGCAGACATCTTTCGGGAATGTGTTGATGGCGAGGCCTTGCGCTGGGCGGCAGAGCGCTTGCGCACGCAAGACGCCGAGCGCCGCATGCTGGTGGTGTTTTCCGATGGCAGCCCCATGGACGGCGCAACGGTGCTGGCCAATGACACGCATTACCTGGACCGCGATTTGCAACACAGCGCACGCCAGTTGGAGCGCGAGGCCGAGATCAGTCTGTGCGCGGTGGGGCTGGGGCTGGACCTCAGCGCTTACTTTGCGCGCAGCGCAGTGTTGGATTTGCAAAACCAGACGGTTGCGCAAGCGCTAGGGGATGTACTGGGTTTGCTGGTGCGTGCAAGGCGCATATAGCGCGGGCCTAGTTGCTTCAACCCGAGTGCGCCAAATTTCCCCCCCGGCCATCGCGCACTTAAAGCCTGACTTTACTATTTGGTTTTGGGGCGGCGCCAGGCGTAAATAAAACTGCTTATTTCCAGCAATTCGCAGCGGTATCACTAGCATTCAAAGCACCGCGCACGCCGGTATTTTCTAGGGTGAAGTCGCCGCATTTATCACTGGCCATCGGCCCGCCGGTCTTGCGTACCGCCTGGATTTTGAAAGAGGCGACACTGGGATTGCTGGCACCGGACGCAGCCGTAGCAAAGCTGATGTCATAGCTTTGCGCGCCGGCGGTAGCGGTACGTGGCACCCTGGCCAGCTCGGTTGGAACGGTGGCCGCAGCCCCATCCTTGGAAGTCGCGAAACTGTCGTTTTGCGAAAAAAAGCGCTGCATGTACTGCGCCACTTCGAGCAACTGCGCACGCGCCTCGGCACGGCGCGATTTGCGTACCGAGTCCTGGTAGCTGGGAATCGCAATAGCCGCCAGCACACCAATGATGCCGACCACAATCATGATTTCTATCAAGGTAAAGCCGCGTTGTTGCATAGTTTTTTGCTTCAAAAGAGGGGATAAGAACATCAATCAGACGGATAGCTGCGCTCATGCCGGGCTAGGTCGCCGGATAATTTGCCGCCAAGTCCGGCGCACCATATTTTTGGTGCCGATCAGAATTTTTTGACCTACTGCATTGGTCACTACGCCGGAACTGACGCTAAAGCCTACGCGTTGGGTAAAGACAGCCCGGCCGGTGTCCTTGGATACAAACGCCACGGCGTTGACAGGGTTGCCGGCAGAATCTACTGCGTCTAGGCTGTCGATTTTTCCATCTTGGTTCAGGTCAAAAGTGGGTGACGAAGAGCTGCCGGTTAGGCCGTTGAGCACAAAATTGACGGTCTTTCCGGTAAAGGGGGAGCAAGCGTCGGTGGCACCACCCTTGGGCGACAGGGTTTGCATAAACACTTTACCCACGGCAAATTGAGGCTCAAAAACAAAGCGCAGTCCAGCGGGGCTCATGTTCAAATTGATAAACCAACCGCGCTTATTCGTGTAATTCACCAGATTATTGGTGGCCGTGAAAAAGTCGGTGTTGTAGATGGCAGTCATCTGTTGCTCAACCAAGCTGCTAGGTGCGACCATAACGCTAGTGCTTACGCCATCGGTGGTGGTCGTAGCGGCTGAGGATTCCCCGGTAGGCACCTTGTCCCATACCGCATACAAGGACTGCACGTCCGTATTGTCCGTGTCAGCCGTATCAAATAACTTCCCGCTTCCAAAAATTACCAAATTGCCCCCTTGTGGATGCGCCAGATATCCGGGGGCCGCGGTAATAGCTTGCGCTTGGGTGCTTGTAATGCCGTTCTGGGTCACGCTATATTGCGCCTTGAATAAGGGTTTGCCGCCAAACGCTAGGGCCCAATTGTCCTTATCGGTGTCAGAAAAATCAAATTTCCAAAGATTGCCTAATAGATCGCCTGCATAAGCGCCCGTGATTTGACGATTCAAATCCAGTACCAAGCGTACACCACCGAGGCCATTGTTGGCCATGCTGGATACGCTGGGGCTGATGGTCTTGATCAAGGCGCCAGTCAGGGCATTGATGATGTACAGCTTCGCGGTACCGCCGCTGTTGACATAACCATTACCCGCGATCACGACCCAGGTGCCATCGCGCATCCTGCCTACTGCCGGTTTTTGCATTACGTGGCCTAGCCCACTAAAGCCTGCGTCATCGGCATTAATCTCCCACAAAATATCCGATGCGCCGGGTGCATGCAGGGTATTGGCGTTGGACGTGGAGACCACGGGCACTTTGATGGCAAACATGTTTTTGCCACCCGCACCCCCGGTACCGACCACGATATTGCGCCACCCCGTATCGCTGTCCGTGGGCGTGACAGTTTGGTCATAGACATCGGCTTCCACCAAGGGGCCGTCCACGAAATAACGGTGCGCATACTCGGTGTTGCTCAACAGCTTCAAATTACCCAGTACGGTTTTAGGAATGTATGCAAATATTTCGTCGCCCGTGATGGAATCGAAAGCATGCAACATACCATCATTGGCACCCACAAAAACCAAGCCTTTACGCTTGGTTTTGTGCAATAAATAGGTGCGGTAATCGCCGCGGGTGCTTCCGTCAGCAGGAGGTGGTAAAAAGTCATACGCGTTGTCCTCGCCGTTATACACAAGCAGCGGCGAAGAATTGACAATATCCCCTAATCTGCTCGCGCGCCTTCGGTAGGTCGAACCTTCCTTGGTTCTGTCGCCGCGCAGAAAATTGATTAAGTCCGCTGCTTCGGTGCTGTCCGAGGTGAGCGTCGGAATCAGACCTTGCGTAGTTAAATTGGTGTAAGTAAATT
This sequence comes from uncultured beta proteobacterium, assembly GCA_903869595.1. Taxonomy (GTDB): domain Bacteria; phylum Pseudomonadota; class Gammaproteobacteria; order Burkholderiales; family Burkholderiaceae_C; genus Allorhodoferax. The sequence goes on from CAIPZV010000014.1 coordinate 90,678, forward strand.
CAAAACGCGCTGCGCCTTTGAGTGTGTATATTTTTCGCGCTGCAATCGCTGTGGACGAGAGTGCGTCTAATTTATTTGCAGCAGACCAGGTGGCATCTGCATAGCTTCCGTCCGCTTTTTTCGCCCTGTCCCCGATGCTTCTATCAAAGGTATAGGCCATCAAATCGCCCGACCATCTTGTCTTGGCGTACGAGGGCACATAGACGTAATCCGAGCTAATGAAACGGCTGGGTAAGATCACCGCGGCATCCGTAGTCGATTGTTGATTAATCGACTCGATAATCGTGCCCAGCGAGGTGCTTAAAGCCAGTGGGTCATTGGCACTGAAGGACAGGCCACCACTGTTCCAAGCGGCGTGCCATAGATCATCTATTTTGCTATTTTCGTCGACAGGGGCAGGCCACGTCTTTGTGCCGGCTTTCAGTGCTTCACTGTCCGCTGGGTTGGCAAGTGTTCCGCTCACACCGAAGCCAATCATGTAATTCACCATATGGGGCCAATTGGCGTTGCGACCCAGGTCTTTTTCAGCCTGTGGTGAACTCACAGTTCCGCTTAAGTCAGGCCGCAAGTTTGTCCAGTAATGCATGGCCACATCCGCCAAGGTATTGGCCGTACCGTCCCTCCATGGGAATGCAGAGCTACCATCCACATTGACACCTACCAGCGACCCACCAGGCGCACCAACAACATTGTTTATTTCAGTGAGGCTTTGGCCACGTGCAATGCTTCCGGTCCACGCTCCGTCAGTAATCAGCATGTGCAGCGCACGGCGGCAAATTTTATGGTCCGCGGTACTGCTGCCGCCCGGTATCTCTCCCCATGGACCGGCGTTGTCGGTACGCCTGTAGTAATTGCCGACACCCACCATGGCCCGACGCAGCGGTGTTCCTGCCCCAACAGCAGTACGCAGGTTGAGCAGCCAGTCATAAAACTGGCTACGGCTGGTACCGTCAAAAGTGCGTACGCCACGCTGCAATGTGCCAGTGGCTACCCCATCGATGATATTGGCACTACTTGTGGGTACCGAGATGACGCCATAGCCCAATCGCAATGTGCTCGGCAGCCCCGCAAATGTTTGCGAAATCGCTGCCTTGGCCGCTAACCATTTGGTGCGGTAATAAGTAAACCAATTGGCAAAGTTTTTCAACTCTTCGGTCTGCGTACAGGTGTCGATACCAAGGCAATCGCTACGGTCTGCAGCTTTGGCAAAACTGCTCGTTGTATTAATAACGACCTGCCTAAAATGCGCCAGCGCAGTGCCATCGCCGCTTATCAGTTCATAGTACTGTGCAGGGTAAAAAGTCTGCGTACTGGCTTCGCACTGGTTGCGGTACTTGCCAACGCAAAATATTTCGGAAGCCCTTATTTCTTGGGTTAAGTCAAGTGTGTAGGCGGGGGAGTTTGGGTCGTAAGGTGCCGCGCTGGTACTGGCATTGGGGTAGTAGCTTCCGTCTGCGTTAAGCCAGGGTCTGTAGCGACGTGTGGGGTTGTAGTAAGAAAGGTTAATGGCCGACGAATGCATTTGCCGGCCATACAGGCTAGTGGTGTCGTAGCTGGCTGGAAAGAAGGTGAGGGCATCGCCGGCATATTTGGATGCCACCCTGGAGTAACTAAACCAGTTAGCGAAATTTTGTAATTCTTCATCCTTGGTGCAGTCCCTGCCAGCGCAGTCATCTCGGGCTGAAGCTTTCGTAAATAAAGTTCCATCAGCAATAATCACTTGCGTGAAATCGGTGAGTTGATCGCCCGAGCGACCAGGCGTGAGCACATAGTACTGCGCCGGCTTAAAGGTTTGCGACTGATCGCGGCAGGTGCTGGTATCGGTAGGACTGGTGCAAAACTTGGCGGTATGGGTAACTTCGTTACGCAAGTCCATCGTTTCGCTATCAACATTAGGATTAAAGCGCGCAGAAATAGATGCGTTGGGTAATGTTGAATTATCGTCAGCTTTAACCCAGGGTTTGTATCTGACTTTCGGGTCGTAATACGTGTTAAAGCCCATAAAGTCTGATGAACGCTGTTTGACTATTACCAGCTTCTCTGCGTCCGACAATCCGCTCAAGTCGTAGGTGAGTACACCGGTAAATAGCGGGTGATTAGAAGTAGACCCGGAAGGCTTATAGGGAATCGCTGCGATGGGTGGATGGACCATAGGGCGAAAGACACTGCCGACATTGGTACTGCTGTTTATACAGAGGGCGCCGGGAACGCATTCGTCGTGCATGGAGCCGGAATCATCTAAGGTAACCACCAGGTTGGGTGCCACCAAGGATTGCGATGTCTGAGGCTGCGTTGCGATGTCGGCATAGACGCTACTAGCTAAAAAGACATAACAGACAAAAAGGCGCATCAGGTACTTGGGCGGGTGCATGCGTGCTCCTAAAAACGAATCATGGATTGCACCCAGGCATCGGTACCCGACGTGATGGCGCCGTCGCTGGCCTCCCCATAGTCTGGCGAAAACCCGCGTGCGGTTATTAAAAAGCCTTGCATCGCTTGCATATCAGCGGGCGCAAGCCGCATTTTTTCGATCATGCATAGCGGAGCAGGTGTGGGCGTGCGGCCTAAGGCGTCTTGCAATTGCGCGTTTGGCACCACCATAAATGTGGTGGAGGGTGATTTCCATTTGCTCAGTGTCTGCCAAGCCACTGGCAGCGGGCTGCTCGCGGCAGTGGCAGGAAAGGGCACGATGGTGAAGCTGGTGTCGGCTTTGATGACTCCGTCCTCGCAGTAACGCAGTGCTAATTCGGCCAATTCTTGGGCGCTAGCGTTGATGCGCAAGTTATTGCCCACCTGCTCCCCAGAAATTGACGCTTTAGCAGCCCAAATGGCGGCGCCTGAGAGGACCATCAACAGAATCAAGACCAGTAAGAGCACGATACCGCGCTCTCGGTCCGCTGCCGCTCGATGGCCATGCACAAGGATTTGTAAAGCGGTCATTGGGCAATCCTTACGCGGTTGCGAACACTGACCGTCGTGCTGAACGTGCGGTGCAAATATTTGTCGCTCGGGGATTGCTTCACGCCATCGCAGTCGTAGTAGGACACTGCTTGGCCCTGGTCTGGGTCGGCACCGACCATTTGGATACAAATGCGCACCGCCACCACCTGCCCCCAGTTTTGCTCTGCGGTGCCGCCCAGTGCATTGACCTGGTCTGCGGTGGCAAAGCGTACGATTTGGTTCTCGGCGGTGTCACTGGCGATGCCATAGCGCAAGCGCATTTTTTCTACGCCACCGACCAGAGGCTGCGCGATAAAGTTCGGGCTGCCGCTCGCGCTGCCATTGCCTGCGCAACTTAGTTCTTGTTTGCTACTGATAAAAAACCGCGCTTGGACCAGCACATAGTCCGGGCGACCACTGACAGCCGACGCGGTCGTTCCCGTCACCGCTTGGCCCAAGCAGTCGGTTGCATTGTTGGAGGCATTGGGGTCGGTGTTGTATTCATCACCTTGGTAGCGCACGGCAATCGCGTCCGAGCCCGTGCTGGAGGATCTGCAAGACAGGTTGTTCCAATCGGCGGTGCTGCTGTCAAAGCCGCCATCACAGCCCTTGAGACCTTCGCCCGCCAAATTGCTGTCGGTAATCTGCGCTACCCGTTGGGCACCGTCGATCGCGGCAGCATTGCGTCCCGCCATCACCAGTGGTTCGCTATAACCGGCCATGCGGATATGCCGCGCCAGGGTTTCTAAGGCGATGGCGGCATCCTCATTCATGCGGCTGACGGTATCGCTTTGGCGCACTGCCACGCTAGTGCCTAAATAGACAGACAGTATCGCCCCCAGCAGCACCAAACCGATCGCCATGGCGATCAGCAATTCCACCAAGCTGAAGCCGTATTCTGGCTTGCAACGGTCCGCGCCGGTTTTCATATCGCTGCCCGCCAATACAGACACCTCGGTGCAGGGCTTACGCCGCTAACGGCAGCGCTACGGCAATTGACGGTGCCAAAGGACGTGGATGCAGCACTAGGCTCGAGCCACATAATCCAAATATCGGCGCGGTTGCCACTGCGCTGCACATTGAAATCGCCACCGGGCAAGGATTGAATCAAGGTGTTGGCTGTTTTTGCTTTGTCTATGCTTGCGATTTCGCTGATGGTGCATGCCACCTCGAGTACGCAGTCAGGCACACTGGCTGCAGCGCGGCTGGACGAATAGGCATCCTCCTTTTTATAGGAATCGGCCATAAATCCATCGGTGTTGGCGCGCATGGACTCGGCCAGTTGGTTGGCAATTTGCTGGGCCACCATTTGGTATTGCGTGGTTTTGTTGTATTGAACTGTTGCCACCGTCAAGAGCGCTGCGCCGGTCACACCAAAGGACATGATCAATATCGCGATCATCATCTCCAACAGCGAGAAGCCGCGTTGCTGCGTTCGCAGGGCGCGCGCCAGAACGTGGCTACTCAGGGTGGTTTTCTGAATCATGAGGCAAGCTTGCAGATTAACTACAACTTGTGTTGGTTTCCACGCGTGCCCGACCTTGCATGGAGATGCAAACAAGTTTTCTTTGCCTGGCGTTCAGGCTTTTTGCATCGAAGGTAAACGAACTAGCCCCACCGTCGCGCAATATGCCCGTGCTGCGGTACACGAATTTATTGGGCGCGCCACCTGTAGCTTCATTAATCCCGCCGCTGGTGCTGATCGCCCCTTGTACGCGCAACAAGGTATCTTTGGTAGCGTCATAGCGGTAGTCGGTATCCGCATCGCGGTTCACGAAAATAATCCAGCCCTGCGCCCAGTCATCCGTTAAGCCATCCGAGCAACTGGGGCTGGCGCTTTCGCTATTGTTGCTGGGACACACCACGACTTGCGTCCGGTTGCGGATGGCTTCGGAGCGGGCGTAGCGCAGGGTGCTAAAAAAGGTGCTGACATGGCCACGCACCGCTTCGGACTCGCTGATGCCTCGCATGCTGGGAATGCCAATACCCATCACAACGCCCAAGATGCCCACGGTGACCATGAGCTCGATCAGCGTCATTCCGGACTGGCGGTGGAGGGTTTGCATGCGTGCCAATAAATACGCCGCATCAGGCTTGCTGCGCTCACCACGCGCGGGTGGGGCTAAGCGAGAAGTATTGGTGCGGCAGGGGTTTCAATCCCTTTTATTATGCACAAATTAATTAGTAATTTAATAAAACGTTGTTAAATACAAAATTAATAACCGAAAGCGTTTCCCTGGGGTAAGCGTAAATGCCTAAGCGAGGCAGCTGGCCTGGGGGCCGTGGCCTTAGTCAAACAATTGCGCGAATTGCTGCTGCGGGTAGAGGCGGTTGGCTACAAAGCGCACCCAGCCGCTGGTGTCCACCTTGGATTCAGGCTGGGCCGCTGGCGTGGCGGCGCGGGCCACAGCAGGGTATTGCACCCATTTGGCGCTGTCCGCGCTCACTTCGCTTTGAGCTGGGGTGGCGCGCCCTAGCGAGGGGTATTGCACCCAGCTGCGGGCTTCGGCGCGGTTGTTGGCCTCGCCATTCCAGCTGCGGGTAAAGGCGGCTCCTAGGTATTGCACCCAGCCGCTGCGGTCCGGCGCGCTGCCGTCAAAGCTGGAGGGGGTTTTGATGGGGCCGCCGGCATAACGCACCCAGTTTTCGCGTTTTTCAGTCGGGCGCGGGGCCGCGGTGGCGGCCTTGACTGCGACGGGCTCGGTGGCGCGGGCCAGCGCGGCATCTGCCGGGTTGCGCGCCAACACCAGTTGTATCAACTGGTTGTGGTTGGGCACTTTCAGGGTGGCCGTGCTTTGCGTGCGCTGCGGCTTGGCGCTGCCAAAGGCTTGGGGGTTGAGCAGCACAAAGGCCTGGCTCAGCACCTGCATGCTTAAAGGGCTTTCGGGCATGGTTTTGGCCACAATGCGCTCCAGGCTTTCGCCCAGGGCCGGGGTGTAGCCGTGGCTGGATTTGAGGCCGCTCAGGTCTACGGACGCTATAGAGGCAGGCGCAGATGGCTTGGTGGTGGATGCGGCGGCAAGGCTAGCCCCACTCAGACCAATCACCAGGGCGAGAGCGCCTCCGAAGCAGCGCAGCAGGGGTGGGCGTGTCAGGTTAAAGGTCGGCTGTGGCATCTGGTTTCTCCGGGCAAAGGTGGGGCGCAAACTGTCGGAACGGCGACGATGGCAGGGTTCTGGCAGGTATTTGCGGGTCTTGTCTACTACTTAGTGATAGCTTTGCAATTGCCATGCCATGGGTTTTTGAGGCCTCAAGGTAGCGGCCCTGTCGGTTTAACCCCTATAGCCAGCGCGTCGCCAGCGTGCAAAATGTGAGGTAAGCGCTAGCCACCGGCCCCATAAAGCGCCCCACACTAGGAGAAAACCATGTCCAAATTCCCGTTATCCCATTCCCGCCGCAGCCTTCTGGGCCGCACCGTTGGTATCAGTACCGTGCTCAGCCTGGCTCTGACCGCGCCCCTGGCCGCTTTGGCTGACGGCGCTTACCCGGATAAGCCGATCAAGTTCGTCGTGCCCTATCCACCGGGCGGTGGCACGGATGTGGTGGCGCGCATCGTGCAACAGCGCTTGCAAGCGGCGCTGGGCCAGCCCATCGTGATCGACAACAAAGGCGGCGCGGGGGGCTCCTTGGGCACCGACATCGTGGCCAAGGCGGCGCCCGATGGCTACACCGTGCTATTTACCCTGAGCTCGCACACCATCAACCCAGCGATCTTCCCCAAGCAGCCTTTTGACACCATCAAAGACTTTGAGCCGGTGGGCTTGGTCGCTTCGCTGCCGCAATTGCTGGCGGCCAATATGGCGGTGCCGGTGCGCAGCGTGGCCGATGTAGTGGCACAAGCCAAGGCCGCGCCGGACAAGTTTTCATTCGCCACGGTGGGCAATGGCTCGCCTGGGCATTTGGCTGGCGAACTCATGGTGTTGCGCACCGGCGCGCAAATCGCGCATATCCCCTATCGGGGCGGTGGCCCGGCAGTAACCGATGTGATCGGCGGCCAGGTGCCTTTGTTGTGGGTGTCTATTCCTGCGGCAGCCGCGCAGGTCAAAGCGGGCAAGCTGCGTGCGCTGGCGGTGTCCACCACCAAGCGCAGCCCGGCGTTTCCGGACGTGCCCACCATGCAAGAAGCCGGCGTGCCGGACTTTGAAGTGGACTCTTGGTACGCCATGCTGGTGCCGGCCAAAACGCCACGCGCCATCATCGACAAACTGAACAAAGCGCTCAACACCGTGTTGGCCGAGCCGGCCATCCGCGCCCAATTGCTGGACCAAGGCGCCGATGCGGTGGGCGGCACGCCCGAAGCGCTGGCCAAAACCATTGCAGCCGAAGTACCCAAATGGATCAAACTGGCTAAAGACGCCAATATCAAGGCCGATTGAGCATGGCCGTCACGACATCGCCTGCGATCCAAAGCCCTGCCGAGCAAGAAGCGCAGGCCATCGTGCAGGGCTTGCTGCAGCGCGCCCGTGCCGCGCAGCGCATCGCCGAACAGTACGACCAGTCACGGGTGGATGAACTGGTGGCCGCAGCGGCCTGGGCGATCTTGGAGCCGGGCCGCAACCAGGCCTTGGCTGAGTTGGCGGTGCAAGACACCGGCATCGGTTATGTGCCCGACAAGCTGCGCAAAAACTACCGCAAAACCCTGGGCTTGTTGCGCGATTTGCAGGGCGCGAAATCGGTAGGCGTTATTTCCGACAACCCTGCTACCGGCATTACCGAAATCGCGCGTCCGGTAGGGGTGGTCTGCGCTATCACGCCATCGACCAATCCGGCGGCCACCCCGGCCAACAAGATCATCAATGCACTCAAAGGCCGCAATGCGGTCATCGTCGCGCCCTCGCCCAAAGGCTGGGCTACGAGTGCGCGCTTGCTGGAATACATCCACGCGGCGCTGGATCGCATCGGCGCGCCGCGCGATTTGGTGCAAGTGCTGCCCGCGCCGATTAGCAAAGCGGCCACCTATGCGCTGATGGCGGCTTGCGATTTGGTAGTGGCCACTGGCTCGCAAGCCAATGTGCGCGCCGCCTATGCCAGCGGCACACCGGCTTTTGGTGTGGGCGCGGGCAATGTGGCGGGCATCGTCGATGAAAGCGCCGACATGGCGCTAGCGGCCGAGCGCATCTTGCGCTCCAAGACTTTTGACAACGCCACCAGTTGCTCGTCGGAAAACAGCCTGGTGGTGCTGGACGCTGCGGCGCCCGCTTTTCTGCAAGCCTTGCAAGCCGGTGGTGCGGTCTTGCTCGATGCCGCGCAAAAAGCGCGCTTGCAAGCGCTGATGTGGCCCGATGGCAAGCTCTCTAGCGCCGTTATCGGCCAAAGCGCGACGGTGGTGGCGCAGCGTGCGGGCCTGTTGGATGTGGCGGCTTTGCAGCCGCGCGTGTTGCTGGTGGAAGAGACGGGAACCGGCGAAGACTATCCGTTTTCGGGCGAAAAACTGTGTCCGGTGTTGACCATCTTCCGCGTAGCGGATTTTGAATCGGCGATGGCCACGGTGGAGCGCATTTACGCATTCCAAGGCGCGGGCCATTCGGTGGGCTTGCACAGTGCGCGGCCCGAGCGCGCGCTGGCGCTGGGTTTGCGGCTGCCGGTCTCGCGCGTGATCGTGGATCAGGCGCATTGCATCGCTACCGGCGGCAGCTTTGACAACGGCTTGCCCTTTAGCCTGTCCATGGGTTGCGGCACCTGGGGCAAAAACAATTTTTCTGAAAACATGAACTACCGCCACTACCTGAACATCACCCGCATCTCGCGCCCCATACCCGAGCACGTGCCTTCCGAGGACCAATTGCTGGCGGACTATTTCGCCAAATACGGTCGCGCATGAGCCAGGATTTGCTGCCGCGCACGGTGCGTGCGCTTTTAGAGCTGCAAACCACGGTGCGGCCCGATGCGCTATATGCACTGGCGCTCGATGCCGGTGACGCCAACGCGCAAAGCCCAAGCCATGCGCCCGCGACCATGCGGTTTGCCCAGCTTTCGCATTACTGCGGCCAGGTCGCTACGCTGTTCATGGGCCAGGGTTTGCAGCCGGGCGACACCGTGTCCCTGGTCATGCCCAATGGCCTGAACACTTTGCGCTTGTTGCTGGGCGCCATGCATGGCGGCTGGTGCGTGAACCCGGTCAATCTACTCTCCAGCCCGGAGCAAATGCGCTATGTGTTGGAGCACAGCGATTGCAAAGTGGTGATCGCCAGCCCGGATTGGGCCGAGCGCGTGCAAGCCGTGTTGGCCACCTTGACGCGGCGCGTGGGCCTACTGGTGTGCAGCCCGGATATGGATGCCGATGACAGCCTGCTCGGTTCCTTGCAGCCTACGTCCATGCCTGAACCCCAAGCCGAGGCCATGGCTTTGCTGATGTACACCTCGGGCACTACCGGCGTGCCCAAAGGCGTGGTGCTGACCCAGTCCAATCTGGCGGCCAATGCCATGGCTATTAGTGCCGAACACCGCTTGGGTGCGCGCGACCGCGTGCTGGCGGTGTTGCCGCTCTACCATATCAACGCCTTTGCCGTCACCATGCTGGCGCCGCTGGCCCATGGCGGCAGCCTGGCGATGCCGCCTAAGTTTTCGGCGGCGCGTTTTTGGCAGCAGGCCTTAGACGCCCAATGCACCTGGGTTAACGTGGTTCCGACCATGATTTCTTATTTGCTCGAAGGCGCTGCGCCAAAAGGCGAAAGCTTGGGCCACATCCGCTTTTGTCGCAGCGCTTCAGCCGCCTTGCCGCCAGCGCATTTACAGGCTTTTGAACAGCGCTTTGGCATCGGCGTCATTGAAACCATGGGCCTTACGGAAACCGTTGCGCCCTCGTTTTCCAACCCTTATGAGCCCACCTTGCGCAAGCTCGGTTCAGTGGGTAAAGCGTCGGGCTGCGAGGCCTGCGTCATTGATGCCGACTTGCGCCCAGTGCCCGATGGCACGACCGGCGAAATCGCCATCCGTGGCCCGCAAGTGATGCAGGGCTATTACAAAAATCCGGACGCCACCCGCGCTAGCTTTACGCCCGACGGTTGGCTGCGCACCGGCGATCTGGGGCACCGGGATGCCGATGGTTTTTTCTTTGTCACCGGGCGTATCAAAGAGCTGATCATCAAAGGCGGCGAGAACATCGCGCCGCGCGAGATCGACGAAGTGCTCTTACGCCACCCCAGCGTGCTCGACGCTGCGGCCACTGGCATGCCCGATGCGCATTACGGCCAAGAGATCATGGTGTGCATCGTGCTGCGCGAAGGCTGCGCTGCCGATGAAGCCGCTTTGCGCGCGTTTTGCCATGAGCATCTGGGGCGCTATAAAACGCCCAAGGTATTTCACTTTGTGCAAGACTTGCCGCGCGGCCCCTCGGGCAAAGTGCAGCGGCTTAAGTTGCTGGACTGGGTGGCTCAGGCAACTTGAGCTTTGAGCGCTTTGGCCGCGCCGCTGCGCACCGCTGCGGTCAAAGCTTGCAGCAGGGCCGACTCTAGTTTCCAGCAATGCCAGTACAAGGCGACAGGCAATCGCACCTTGGGCGCCAGGTCGCGCAGCGCGCCGCTTTTGAGCAGCTCCTCCACTTGCAAAAGCGGCACCACCGTCGCGCCCCAGCCTTGCAGCGCGGCCCGCACGCGGCCATGCGCGCTGGGCAAAAAATTTTGTTGCAAGCCGGGGTTTTTCAGGCCGCAGGCTTTGCGCACAAAGCGGGTTTGCAAATCGTCTTTGCGGTTAAAGGCCAGAAAGCGCATGTCAGCCAAGGCATGGGCATGTAAGCCTTTGGGGCAATGCTGGTCGGCGTAGTCGGGGCTGGCCACCGCCACATAGTCCATCACCCCTAGTTGCACCACCTGGCAGCCGCGCAGCGGTTTGGCCAGCGCCGTGACACAGGCTTGCACCTGGCCTTCGCGCAACCATTCGTGGGTGAAGTCCTGGTCATCGGTAATGATCTCTAGCGCCATGCCGTCTTGCACCAGCGTTTGCAAGGCTGGTAACACCCAGGTGGCGATGCTGTCGGCATTGATGGCAATGGCGATGCGCTCTTGCCCTTGCGTGCTTTGCGCCTCGCGCGGCGCCAGCGCCTGTAGGTCGCGGCCCAAGTCGGCGCGCAAGAGGCGTAGTTGCAGCGCGTGCTTAAGCAAATAGCGCCCGGCGGGTGTGGCCTTGAGTGGCCGCGTGCGCACGATCAGCACCGCACCGGCCTGCACCTCCAAGGTGCGCAAGCGCTGCGACACCGCCGATTGGGTAATGGATAAGCGCTGCGCCGCCCGCTCAAAACTGCCTTCTTCCACGATGGCGGCCAGGCATTCCAGGGCGTGCGGGTCAAAAATTTGCATGGTCTTTATTTATTAGCGTTGCTAATGAATATAGCTTAATTTTCATAAAACTGTTAATTAAAAACTGCCTGCCGCACACTCGCCTCCACCTCAATTTAGCGGACACAAGCCATGCTTATCGGACTACCCCAAGAGATCAAAAACCATGAATACCGCGTCGGCCTGACGCCGTCCAGCGTGCGCGATTTGTGCGCCAACGGACATAGCGTGCTGGTGCAAACTGGCGCGGGCGCCGCCATCGGTTTGACGGATGCGCAGTACCAGGCGGCCGGTGCGCAGATTGCGCCTGACGCCGCCAGCGTGTTTGCGCAGGCGGACATGGTCGTCAAGGTCAAAGAGCCGCAAGCGCAGGAATGCACCATGCTGCGGCCTGGTCAAATTTTGTACACCTACTTGCATCTGGCGCCGGACCCGGCGCAAACAGCGGCCCTCGTCCAATCAGGCGCGGTGTGTATTGCCTACGAGACAATTACCGGCGCCCACGGCGGCCTGCCGCTGCTGGCGCCCATGAGCGAAGTGGCCGGTCGCATGGCGGTGCAAGCGGGTGCGGCGCATCTGGAAAAGTCCAAGGGCGGTATGGGCGTGTTGCTAGGCGGCGTGCCCGGCGTGCCCGCTGCGCATGTGGTGATTTTGGGCGCGGGCGTGGTGGGCACGCATGCGCTGCAAATGGCCGTCGGCATGGGTGCCCGCGTGACCGTGATCGACCTCAATGTCGATCGCCTGCGCCAGCTCGACCTGGTGTTTGGCAACCGCATACACACCTTGTACAGCAGTGTGCAAAACCTGGAAGACGCGGTGCTGGATGCCGAACTGGTCATTGGCGGCGTGCTCATCCCCGGCGCCTCCGCGCCCAAGCTGGTGACGCGCGCCATGGTCGCGGCCATGAAAAAGGGCGCGGTGGTGGTCGATGTGGCCATCGATCAGGGCGGCTGCTTTGAAACCTCGCATGCCACCACGCATGCCGAACCGACGTTTATGGTCGATGGCGTGGTGCATTACTGTGTGGCCAATATGCCTGGCGCCGTGGCGCGTACTTCCACCTTTGCCCTGAACAACGCCACCATCGGCCACGCCCTGGCGATTGCCAACAAGGGTTGGAAACAGGCGCTGCGTGAAGACTCTCACCTGCGCCAGGGCTTGAACGTGGCGCTGGGCCAGGTCACTTACGAAGCGGTGGCCCAAACCTTGGGTTATGCCTATGTACCGGCTGAAGCCGTGGTGGCTTAAGCCTTGCGCTTGTTTAAAAACGCGCGAAAGCTCTCTTGCGCCGCTTCACGCGCGGCCCCTTGGGACATGCGTTCGCCAGACACGGCATAGGCCTCGGGCTGGGGTAGGTCGATTTGCTGGTAATAGCCTTGCTTGCCCATGGCTTTGGAGACGGCGCAGCCCCGGCTGGCGCGGCTGATTAAATCCAGCGTTGCGGCGTCCAGTTGTGCTGCTGGCACCGCCCGGTTAATTAGGCCCCAGTCGGCGGCGGTGGCCGCGTCAATAGCATCGCCCGTGAGCGCCATTTCCATAGCCCGCTTGCGGCCGATATTGCGCGCCACCGCCACCAGCGGCGTATGGCAAAACAAGCTGGCCTTGCCCCCGGGTATCGCAAAGCTGGCGCTATCGGCCGCTAGCGCGAGGTCGCAAGTCGCCACGAGCTGGCAACCCGCTGCCGTGGCCAGGGCATGCACTTTGGCGATCACCGGTTGCGGCAAGGCTTGCACCGTGTTCATCATGGTGGTGCATAGATCGAACAAAGCGCGCAAATGGTCCAGGTCCTGTCCCGCCATATCCGCAAAGCTGTGGCCTGCCGAAAACACCGGGCCATTGGCCGCCAGAATGATGCCGCGCGCATCGCTGTCACCCACCGCGCGCAGCGCATGCGTGATCTCCCGCATCATGTCCGCCGACAAGGCATTGCGCTTGTCGGGACGGTTGAGCGTCAGGGTGGCAATCGGTGTTTGCTGGTCTAGCAGGATGTGGGCGTAGGGCATAAGGTTCCGTGCAAAAAGGAGGGCGCTGCGTGCAGCCGCTTGCAATATAGCTGCACTGCGGCTGTGTGTCACCGCCTTGGCCAAGTGCAGGGTGGCGTGTGCAGCCAAAACTGTCACGCTAAAGTCATATATTTCAACTATCATCGAATTATGGAATCAATTGATGTAGTCCGCGCATTAGCCGCTTTGGCCCAGGCCTCGCGCCTGGATATTTTTCGGGCGCTGGTGCAAGCGGGCCCCGCCGGTTTAACGCCGGGCGAGTTGTCCGCGCACTTGGAGGTGGCAGGCAACACCTTGTCTTTTCACCTCAAAGAACTGATGCATGCCGACCTGGTCTCGCAAGAGCGCGCCGGGCGCAACCTGATTTACCGGGCGCACTACGACCGTATGCAGCAAGTGCTGTCTTACCTGAGCGACAACTGTTGCCAGGGCGGCGTTTGCGAAGTTGATGCCACCCGCGCAAATGCGCTTTGTTCCACCCCTTGAAGGCCCTGCGCTATGTCAGACACCAAAGCCCTGAACGTTCTCTTTTTATGTACCCATAACTCGGCGCGCAGCATCCTGGCCGAGGCCTTGCTGAACCACATGGGGCGAGGCCGCTTCGTGGCCTATTCGGCCGGCAGCAGTCCGCGCGCGCAACAGCAGCCCCATCCGCTGGCTCTGGAGACTTTGCGCAAAAACGGTATTGCCACCGATGGCCTGCACAGCAAAAGCTGGGATGTGTTTGCCGCGCCCGATGCGCCGCATATGGACTTGGTGATTACCGTCTGCGACAACGCCGCCGGGGAAGTCTGCCCCTATTGGCCAGGCCAACCCGCTACTGCGCATTGGGGCTATGCCGACCCGTCCGCAGGCGATGGCAGCGACGATGACAAGCGCGCCGCATTCACCCAGACGCTGCACCAAATACGCCGCCGCTTGGAGCTGTTTACCAGCCTGCCAACAGCCAGCCTGGGCAAGCTGTCGATTGAGAACGAGGCGCGGCGCCTGGCGCAGCCATGAAGCGCCACGCCCACTACCTGGCTGAATGCCTGGGCACTTGCGCGCTGTTATGCGCCGTGATTGGCTCGGGCATCATGGCCGAACGCTTGGCAGGCGGCAATGGGGCAGTGGCTTTGTTGGCCAACACCTTTGCCACCGTATTTGCCTTGTGGGTGCTGATTGAAACCTTGGGCCCGGTCAGTGGCGCGCATTTCAATCCTGCCGTGTCATTGGTCATGGCCTGGCGCAAAGCGCTACCGCGCCAGCGCTTGGTGGGTTACGTACTGGCGCAGTTGCTGGGCGCCGCTTTGGGCGCCTGGCTGGCGCATGCCATGTTTGAACTGCCGATATTGCAATGGTCCGCCAAAGTGCGTACCGGCCCTGCGCAATGGCTGGCCGAGGCGGTGGCCACCGGCGGACTGCTCTTGGTGATCTTGCGTGCGCCCGTGGGCAAAACGCCGGCCCTGGTGGCTTGCTATATCGGCGCCGCTTACTGGTTTACCGCCAGCACCTCGTTTGCCAATCCAGCCGCCGTGTTCGGGCGCATGATGAGCGACAGCTTTGCCGGAATTGCACCGCAAGATGCGCCAGGTTTTGTGCTGGCGCAGTTGGTTGGTGCGCTTGGGGGCGTGCTATTGCATAAGCTGCTGGGCGAGGGCGAAGACAGACCTTGAGCCTTGGGGCGCCTCTGTGTAAGTCTAAACCGGTCATTGCGAGCGCAGCGGACCAATCCATCTTGGCTTGCCCATCAATCACTAATGGATCGCCGCGTCGCTGCGCTCCTCGCGATGACGGACTGATGCAGACCTGCCTTAGAAAAACCGGACTTTTAGGTGCGTTTGGCTGGCGGGGATGTGTATTTCACAGCCTGCGCTTTGCGCGACACATCGCGGGTTAACCCCCGTCGTGCGTGCAGGCTTAGAACCCTACAGTTATGTATGCTGGCGCAGTGCAATCTAGCGTGTGGCATCCGCAAGCAAGCCGTTCTATAGTCCTCCAAAAATCCCATGTCTGTCCTCAAAAATACAGTTATCAAACACGTCGTCCGTGTGCTGACCCACCCCGACGTGCGCCAATGGGGGCGCACGCGCGCCAGCTTGGTGCGCCGCATGAAGGGCGCATCTGCGCAAATCCATTACTTCCACCAGACCGATGACCCCTACAGCTATTTGTGCGTGCAATTGCTGGAGCGCTTGGGCCACCGCTATGACGTGGACTTGCTGGCCCATTTGGTCAGCCCACCCGAAGATTCGGCAGCGCCGGACCGGGAACGTTTGGGGCATTGGTCTTTGCGGGATGCGTCTCTGTTGGCAAGTGCTAACGGATTGGAAGCGCCGACATCGCAGCCTGATCTTGCTGCTGTGGCCGCTGCGGAGACAGCGCTAGCCGCCAGCTTGCAGGCGGGTCGCTTTGTGGTGGACGCAGCGGCCATTAGCCAAGCTTTGTGGCGTGGGCAAGCGCAGCCACAAAACCAAGTGCAGGGCAATGTCCATGCGGATGCGCAAGCTGCCAAAGCGGCGGGCACCGAGCTGCGCAAACAACTGGGCCACTACCTGGGCGCGACATTTTTTTATGGCGGCGAGTGGTATTGGGGCATAGACCGCTTGCATTACCTGGAGCAGCGCCTGCGCGACGAAGGTCTGTGCCGCGAGCCCGCCACTCCGCTGCTGGTGCCCGTGCGCGATATTGCCTTGAACAGCGCGCCTGCGGTGCATATCGCAAGCAAGCCCCCAGCGCAGTTGCATTATTTTTGTTCTTTCCGCAGCCCCTACACCTATATCGCCTTGCCGCGTGTGCGCCAGTTGGCCGAGCATTACGGCGCGCAGTTGCAGATACGCTTTGTGCTGCCCATGGTGATGCGTGGCCTGGCCGTGCCACGTGAAAAATCCATGTACATCGTGGCCGATGTGGCGCGCGAAGCGCAGCGCGTAGGCATGCGCTACGGCTTTTTGGTGGACCCGGTGGGCAAGCCAGTGGAGCGCGGCTATGCGGTTTTGCACCAGGCCATGAAAACCGGCGCAGGCTTGCCATTGGCGCAGTCGTTTTTACAAGGCGTGTGGGCCGATGGCATAGACGCAGGCACCGACAGCGGCTTGCATGCGATTGCCGCGCGCGCGGGTTTGGACAAAGCGTTTGTGGACAAGGCCTTGACCGATGACAGTTGGCGCGCCGTGGCGGCCAGCAACCGGCTGGAGCTGCTGGACATGGACTTGTGGGGCGTGCCCAGTTTTCGCGTCAACGACCTGCCCGGCTACTGGGGCCAAGACCGGCTCTGGATGGTGGAGCAGGATTTGATGGCGCTGCGCTAAGCCGCGCACTTCTCCACTTGCACCGCGCAGTCATAAAACGTGGGCCCACGGCCCAGGTCGGTGAGGCGCTGGTTGCTTAGTTCATTCACATTGGTGCCCCTGGGCCCGAGCTTGCGCCACCACACGCCTAGGCCGTTGACCACGCCGGGCCGGGCGCGGCTGCTGACCTCGGCCTTGCAGTGGTACTGGCCCCGGTCATTGAACACGCGGACCAGGTCGCCATCGGTAATGGCGCGGGCCACTGCGTCTTGGGCGTGGATTTCAATTTTGGGTTCGCCTTCGATGCCGCGCAGGCTTTTCACATTCACAAACGTAGAGTTCATGAAATTGCGCGCCGGGGGTGAAATCATGGCCAGTGGATAGGCGGCGTTGGCACCGGCCGCTTCGTAATTGGGCAGGTAGTCGGGCAGGCCGTCCATGCCCATGGCGGCTATGCGGGCGCTGAAAAATTCGCAGCGCCCTGATGGCGTGGGGAAGCCGCCTTGCGCAAACGGCGCTTGCGGCAGTGGCAGGCTGACAAAGCCGTCTTGCAACAAAGTATCAAAGCTAATGCGCGCATCGAAAGCGGTGCGGCACAGGGCCTCGTCTTGGTCGGCAAAGCAGGGCTCGGTATAGCCCATGCGCTGCGCCAGGTTGCGGAAAATTTCGGCATTAGAGCGGGCTTGCCCCATGGGCGCGATAGCGGGGCGGTTGAGCAGCACGTCGGTATGGCCGTAGGTGGTGTGCACGTCCCAATGTTCTATCTGCGTGGTGGCCGGCAAGATGTAGTCTGCATAGTCGGCGGTGTCGGTCTGGAAATGCTCTAAGACCACGGTAAACAAGTCTTCGCGGGCAAAGCCTTGCACCACTTTGCCCGAGTCGGGCGCGATGGCCACCGGGTTGCTGTTGAACACAAATAAGGCATCAATGGCTGGGCCAAACTCTGCGCTGGCCGGGCGCAGCAAGTCGTCGCCGATGGTGCTCATGTTGATGGTGCGGCATGGCCCGGCGGGGCGCAAATCCGGGCGGGTGTGGGCGCTGTCATCAAAGCCATGTACGCCCGAGTTGGAGAGCAACATGCCGCCCGCCGGTTTGCGCCAGGCGCCGATCAGCGCGGGGAGGCAGGTCACCGCGCGCACCGCGTTGGCGCCACCACGCGCCCGCTGCATGCCGTAGTTCAAGCGAATGGCCGCGCTCTCTCCGCGCAGCATGGCCTGGCCGTAGTCGCGCGCCAGTGATTCAATTTGCGCCTGCGGCACGCCGCAGACCTGGGCCGCGCGTTCGGGCGTCCATTGCAGCGCACGCTCGCGCAGTTGCTCCCAGCCCAGTGTGTAGTTATCGATGTAATCGTGGTCCAGCCAATCATGGGTAATCAGCTGGTGCATCATGGCCAGGGCCAGTGCCGCGTCGGTGCCGGGCTTTAGCGCGATGTGTTCGTGGCATTTTTCTGCCGTCTCGGTGCTGCGCGGGTCGATGCAAATCAGTTTGGCCCCGGCGCGCTTGGCCTCTTGGGCATAGCGCCAAAAATGCACGTTGCTGGTAATCGGGTTGCTGCCCCAAATCAAAATCAGATTGGCGTGGGCAAAGTTTTCAATCAACATGCCTTTGCGTACGCCCAAGGTGTAGTCCAGCCCCGCAGCCCCGGCGGAAGAGCAAATCGTGTAATCCAGTTTGGAGGCGCCCATGCGGTTGAAAAAGCGCGAAGACATGGCGTCGCCCTGCACCCAACCCATGGTGCCGGCATAGCTATAGGGCAGCACCGCTTGCGGCCCGCGCTGGGGGTCTTGCACAATGGCTTGCAGGCGTGCGGCGATGTCGTCAAGCGCGCTATCCCAGCTGACCGGCGTGTACTGGCCCGAGCCCTTGGGGCCGCTGCGCTTGAGCGGCTGCAACAGGCGTTCCGGATGGTAAGTGCGCTCGGTATAGCGCGCTACTTTGTTGCACAGCACGCCGTCGGTTTGCGGGTGGTGTGGGTTGCCCTGCACCTTGATGGCGATACCGTTTTCCACCGTGGTTAGCAGGGAACAGGTGTCCGGGCAGTCATGCGGGCAGGCGCCCAGAACCTGGTGGCTGCTGCTGGGCGGCGCGTGGGGGCTGGCGCTGTGCGCCACGGTGCTGGCTTCTGGCATAGTAGGAAGGCGCGGGCGTTGCCGCACAAGGGCTGGAAGAAAAAGCCATTGTGCCGCCATCTCCACCTGCCCGCCTCCAATGAGCCCAGCGACCTGACCCTTGAAGCACTGCACAACGAAAGCCCGCCATGGAATTAATCGACGCAATTGTGGAAAACGCCCCTGCCATGGCCGCTGTGCGGCGCGATTTGCACGCCCACCCCGAACTCTGTTTCAAGGAAGAGCGCACCGCCGATGTGGTTGCTGCCCAGCTCAGCGCCTGGGGTATTCCTATCCACCGGGGTATGGGCACCACCGGCGTGGTCGGCATCATCCAGGCCGGTACGTCCAAGCGCGCCATCGGCTTGCGCGCGGACATGGACGCGCTGCCCATGCAGGAATTCAATACCTTTGCCCACGCCAGCCGCCATCCGGGCCGCATGCACGCCTGTGGCCACGACGGCCACACCGCCATGCTGCTGGCAGCGGCCCAGCACCTGGCGAAAAACCGCGACTTTGATGGCACGGTGGTTGTCATCTTCCAACCCGCCGAAGAAGGCGGCGGCGGTGCGCGCGAGATGATCGCCGACGGATTGTTTGAAAAATTCCCGGTCGAGGCAGTTTTTGGACTACACAACTGGCCGGGCGGCGATGTGGGACAGTTTGCCGCCAGCCCCGGCCCGGTGATGGCGTCCAGCAATGAATTCAAAATCGTGGTGCGCGGCAAAGGCGGGCATGCGGCGATTCCGCACAATGCCATCGACCCGGTGCCCGTGGCCTGCCAAATGGTGCAGGCCTTTCAGACCATCATCAGCCGCAACATCAAACCGATTGAGGCCGGCGTTATTTCCGTCACCATGATCAATGCCGGCGAGGCCACCAACGTCATCCCCGATAGCTGCACCTTAGAGGGCACGGTGCGCACTTTTACCGTGGAAGTGCTGGACAAAATTGAGGCGCGTATGCGCGAGATCGCCAAGCACACCGCAGCCGCTTTCGGCACCGAATGCAGCTTCGAGTTTTCGCGCAATTACCCGCCCACCATCAACTCGGAAGCCGAAGCCCTGTTCGCGCGCAACGTCATGGCCTCTATCGTGGGCGTAGACCGGGTGCAGGCGCAGGAGCCGACCATGGGCGCGGAAGATTTTTCATACATGTTGATGGCCAAACCCGGCTGCTATGCCTTTATCGCCAACGGCGACGGCGCCCACCGCGACTTCGGCCACGGCGCCGGCCCCTGCATGTTGCACAACCCCAGCTACGACTTCAACGACGCTTTGCTGCCGCTGGGCGCTACTTACTGGGTGCGCCTGGCGCAGGCTTGGCTGGCGGCTTAAGGCGAACCCGGCCCGAAGCGCAGCGCTGCCATGTGCAGCAGGCCATCAAAAATCAGGTTGTCCACCAGCTCGAAGGGGCGGGTCATGGACGGGGCCATTTTCCAACCGGCGCCGCCGGTCATGATGCACAGGGGCTCGCCGCCGCAGTGGCTGCGCACGTGCTGCACCATGCATTCCACCGCACCAGCAATCGCGTAGGTGCCGCCGCTGGTGAGTGCATCGCTGGTATTGGTGGGGAAGGGGCGCACCTCGCCGGTGGGTACATGCAAACCGGCGGTGCCGGACTCCAGGGCGCGCAGCATGATGCCGTGGCCCGGAATAATCATGCCGCCCAAAAAGCGCCCGTCTGCCGATACGGCCTCGACAGTGACTGCCGTCCCCACCATAACCACCACCATAGGCCGGGGCGCGCCTTGGGCCAGCATGCGGTGGTAGGCGCCAATGATGGCCACCCAGCGGTCCGCTCCCAGGCGGGTGGGGTGGTCATAGCCATTGCTAACGCCCGCTTCAGTGTCGCTGGCCACTACCCATTGGGGGGTGACGTCCCAGAGCTCCATTTGCAGTTCTACGCGGCGCTTGACGGCGTCCCCGGCCACGACGCTGCCTAGCACATGGGTGGGGGAGGGAAGGCGGCTCCAGGCGCCGTCGGCCAGCTTGTCGATGTTCTCTAAAAACTCAGCGCCCTGGGCCAGTAGGGCTGCGCCGGGGTGCGCTGCACGGTACTGGGCCCATTTGAGACGGGTGTTGCCGATGTCGAGCGCCAGAAAAGTCATAAACAGAGGAAAGTTTGGGCGCATTATCGCCAAGCGCCGGGAATGGTTTACAGTTGACGTTTACGTAAACGTCAATGCCGCCACCGGCCAACCCTTTCGCTCCCGCACCAAGGCTGTTTCACCATGACCGATTTATCCGCAGAATTCAAGGCGCTTGCCAATTACCGCCCCACGCACAAAGTGCGTTTTGTGACCGCCGCCAGCCTGTTTGACGGGCACGACGCCGCCATCAACATCATGCGTCGCATTTTGCAAGGCATGGGCACCGAGGTCATCCATTTGGGCCACAACCGCAGCGTCGAAGAAGTGGTCACCGCCGCTTTGCAGGAAGACGTGCAGGGCATTGCGATTAGCTCGTACCAGGGCGGGCATGTGGAGTATTTCAAATACATGGTCGATTTGCTCAAAAGCCGGGGCGGCGCGCACATCCAGGTGTTTGGCGGCGGCGGAGGGGTGATCGTCCCGGCAGAAATCCGCGAACTGCAAAGCTACGGCGTGAGCCGCATTTACAGCCCGGAAGACGGACAAAAAATGGGCCTGGCAGGCATGATCGGCGAGATGGTGATGCGCTGCGATCGCGAGCTCTCCAGCTTTGCGCCCAAAGAATTAGCAGCCATCCAAGGCCATAGCGATGCCGCCTGGCGCGCGCTGGCGCAGCTGATGACTGCCGTCGAAGCGGGCAAAGTCGCACCGGACCTGCTGCAAGCCCTGCGCACGCAGGCGGCGGCTGCCAAAGTGCCCACCATTGGCATCACCGGCACCGGGGGCGCCGGTAAATCCTCCCTCACCGACGAACTCATTCGCCGCTTCCGCCTGGACTTGGGCGACAGCTTGCGTATTGCGGTGATCTCCATCGACCCCTCGCGCCGCAAGAGCGGTGGCGCATTGTTGGGTGACCGCATCCGCATGAATGCGATAGCGCCTTGGGCTGCGGGTCATAACGCGCCTCGCGTGTTTATGCGTTCGCTGGCCACGCGCGAATTTGGCTCGGAAATCAGCCAGGCCCTGCCCGATGCGATTGCTGCTTGCAAGGCCGCTGGGTTTGACCTGGTGGTGGTCGAGACCTCGGGCATAGGCCAGGGCGACGCCGCCATCGTGCCTTTGGTCGATGTGCCTTTGTACGTCATGACACCCGAGTTCGGCGCGGCCAGCCAGCTCGAAAAAATCGACATGCTGGACTTTGCCGAGTTTGTCGCTATCAACAAGTTTGACCGCAAAGGTGCGGGCGATGCGCTGCGCGATGTGTCCAAGCAAGTACAGCGCAACCGCGAAGCCTGGGGCCAGCCTTTCGAAGCCATGCCGGTGTTTGGCACCATGGCCGCGCGCTTTAACGACGACGGTGTGACCGCGCTCTACCAGGCCATGTTGCTGCGTTTGCAGGAACTGGGCTTACAAACTCCGGTGCAAGGCGTGCTTCCCCGCGTGAACGTGCGCTTTAGCTCCAACCAAACGCCGGTGGTGCCGCCGGCGCGTACCCGTTATTTGTCCGAAATCAGCGACACCGTGCGCGGCTATAAAAAGCGCGCCCGGGCGCAGGCCGCGCTGGCCCGCGAAATCCAGCAACTGCGCGCCGCTGCGGCCATGCTGCAAGTGGATCGCCCAGTCAAAGCACGCGCTGCCGAAGCCGCTCTGGCGCTGGCCGGTGAACGTGAAGCGCAGCAACACGCCGATGCCCGCGCTTTGCTGGCGCAATGGCCGCAAATGCAGCAAGACTATGCGGGCAGCGAATTGGTCGTCAAAGTGCGCGACAAAGAAATGCGCACCGCCCTGACCACTACCTCGCTCAGCGGCACGGTGATTCCTAAGGTGGCGCTGCCCAAATACCAAGACCATGGCGAAATCTTGCAGTGGCTAATGCTGGACAACGTGCCGGGCCACTATCCCTACACCGCCGGTACCTTCACTTTCAAGCGCGAGGGTGAGGATCCCACGCGCATGTTTGCCGGCGAGGGCGACGCCTTTCGCACCAACACGCGTTTCAAGTTGCTGAGTCAGGGCATGCCGGCCAAGCGCCTGTCCACCGCCTTTGATTCAGTCACGCTCTACGGCAACGACCCGGACTTGCGGCCCGACATTTACGGCAAAGTGGGCAATTCGGGTGTGAGCATTGCCACCTTGGAAGATATGAAAGTGCTGTACAGCGGCTTTGATTTGTGCAGCCCCAGCACCAGCGTATCCATGACCATCAACGGCCCTGCGCCCAGCATCTTGGCCATGTTCATGAACACGGCCATTGATCAGAATCTGGACAAGTTCCGTGCCGAGAAAGGCCGCGAGCCAGATGCGCAAGAAGCGGCCGACATCCGCGCCTGGGTCAAGCAAAACGTGCGCGGTACGGTGCAAGCCGACATCCTGAAAGAAGACCAGGGCCAGAACACCTGTATCTTCTCCACCGAGTTTTCACTCAAGGTGATGGGCGATGTAGCGCAGTATTTTGTGGACCATAAGGTGCGCAATTTCTACAGCGTGTCCATCAGCGGTTACCACATTGCCGAGGCTGGTGCCAACCCGATTTCGCAACTGGCTTTCACGCTGTCCAATGGCTTTACCTTTGTTGAAGCCTATCTGGCGCGCGGCATGCATATTGACGACTTTGCGCCCAACCTGTCCTTCTTCTTTAGCAACGGCATGGACCCGGAATACACCGTCATGGGCCGCGTCGCGCGCCGCATTTGGGCGGTGGCGATGAAAGAAAAATACGGCGCCAACGAGCGTAGCCAAAAACTCAAATACCACATCCAAACTAGCGGTCGTAGCCTGCATGCGCAAGAAATCCAGTTCAACGACATCCGCACCACGCTGCAAGCGCTTATCGCGATTTACGATAACTGCAACAGCCTGCACACCAATGCTTTTGACGAGGCTATCACTACCCCCACCGAAGACAGCGTACGCCGGGCGATGGCGATTCAGCTCATCATCAACCGCGAATGGGGGCTGGCGAAAAACGAAAACCCCTCGCAAGGCGCTTTCATCATTGAGGAATTGACCGAACTGTTGGAAGAAGCCGTGCTGGCCGAATTTGAAAAAATCTCCGAGCGCGGTGGTGTCTTGGGCGCCATGGAAAGCGGCTACCAACGCGGCAAGATTCAGGACGAATCCATGCATTACGAAATGCTCAAGCACACCGGCGAGCTGCCCATCATCGGTGTCAACACCTTCCGTAACCCGCATGGCGAGCAAGTGCTCGAAACCTTAGAGTTGGCGCGCAGCACACCAGAAGAAAAAGAAAACCAGTTAACGCGCCTACAGGCATTTCACGCCGCGCACGCCCACGAAGCGCCTGCCATGCTTAAGCGTTTGCAGCAAGCAGTGATTGACAACGGCAATGTGTTTGAGGTGTTGATGGACGCAGTGCGCGTCTGCTCACTCGGTCAGATCACTAACGCCTTGTTTGAAGTGGGTGGTCAGTACCGGCGCAATATGTAGAGGGCGGAGGCAGATGCCTTGCTCAGATCACTAACGCCTTGTTTGAAGTAGTTAGGTGGTACCGGTGCAATAGGTATTTCAGGCCTAGGTGCCTTGTGTTTCCACCAGCTCGTAGCGCCGCACTAGCGCGGCACGGCGCGCGGGGTCCAGGTTGATATTGGCGGTGTCGCGGCCCACACGCGCCAGCAGGCGCTCGTTCATCATCCAAAACCAAAGCGGCGGGATATAGGCCACCACAAACATGCCAAAGTAGCCGCTAGGCAGCGTGGGCAAGTCCTCGAAATGGCGTAGCGACTGGTAACGCCGCAGCGGGTGCGCGTGGTGGTCCGAATGGCGTTGCAGCTGAAACAAAATCCAGTTCGAAAAAATATGGTTGCTGTTCCAAGAATGGTAGGGCTTACAAGTCTCGTAGCGCCCGCCCTGGGTTTGCTGGCGCAGCAGGCCGTAATGCTCTACGTAGTTGGCCGATGTCAACTGAAAGTTGGACCAGAAAGAAGCCATGATTAAAAACAACAATATCTGCGGCCCCAGCCAGGCCATCAAAGCCGCCCACAGCAGCAGGGTGAGCAAAGCCGGTTGCAGGATATGGTTGTGCCAAGAAAACACAGGTAAACCGGCTTGACGCAGACGTGTGCTTTCCAGTTCCCAAGCGCGCATCCAGGCACCCGGCATCTCGCGCAACACAAAGCGGTAAATCGATTCACCCATGCGGGACGAAGCCGGGTCTAGCGGAGTGGCTGCATCCCGGTGGTGGCCGCGGTTGTGCTCTATGAAAAAATGCCCATAGGCCGAAGGGGCCAGCACGATTTTGGCCAGCGCTTTTTCTAGCGCCGTATTTTTATGGCCCAGCTCGTGGCCCAGATTGATACAAAAACCACCGACTGCGCCACAAATCATCACCATGGCCAGCCAGCCATGGAGCGGCAAATCGTGTGTCGCAACAAACCAGGCGCTGAAAATAAATGCAGCCCACAGCACCGGCGCTAGAAGGTAGGTAATCCAGCGGTAAAAAATATCCGCTTCCAGGGCCGGAACCGCCGATTCGGGCGGATTGCTCAGATCCTCGCCCATGAAGTAATCGATCATGGGAATGATGCAGTAGAAAAACAACACTGGCGTCCAGAGCAAGCGCGCATCGCCCGTCCACACCATCAAGCCCGGGCCTACCAGTACGGTGGTGGGGATTAAGAGCGATAAGAGCCAGGCGTAGCGCTTGCGGTCGCGGTAGGGTGTATCGGGCGGGGTGGACAGGGCAGCTTGCATGGCAGCGAGATTACCACTTGTGGCTAGGCGAATACTTAGTGTTTTTCCCTAAGGAAAACTGGGGAAAGAACCTCAGCGCGAGGCTCGTAGCGATGTGGCGATCCGCTATGCGGCTATGGAAAGTCAGGCTTTGGCCGCTGTTTTTTTGAATACCGGTTTCGGCCTGTAGGCCGAGCTACTTTCTTTTGCTTCGCCAAAAGAAAGTAGCAGCCAAAGAAAAGGCTCCATGTCTTTGGCTTGCAGCCGGTTTGTTGCCTGCCGCAGGGCTTGCGCCTGCCGCGGGCCTTACTTTTCTTTGCTTCGCCAAAGAAAAGATAAGCAAAAGAATGGCGAGCCAAAGTCCGTGGCCCTACGTGCTGCCTTGCGCTACTCGCGCCGCCCGGGGTCGGGCGCAAACTCGCTTCGCTCAAACAAGC
>CAIPZV010000015.1 GCA_903869595.1 uncultured beta proteobacterium
AGGCAGCTGTTGCCGGTGGCATCCCTATTATCAAAGCGCTGCGCGAGGGTCTTACGGCCAATCGCATCGAGTGGATTGCCGGGATCATCAACGGGACCACCAATTTCATTCTGTCCGAAATGCGCAGCAAAGGCCTCGATTTCGCGGATGTGCTGAAAGAGGCGCAGCGCCTAGGCTACGCCGAAGCCGACCCGACGTTTGATATTGAGGGCGTGGATGCTGGCCATAAGGTGACCATCATGTCGGCCATCGCCTATGGCATCCCGGTGCAGTTTGACAAGGCCTACGTCGAGGGCATCACCAAACTTTCGGCGCAGGATATTCGCTACGCAGAACAGCTTGGTTACCGGATCAAATTGTTGGGCATTGCCAAGCGCCGCCCGGAAGGTATCGAATTGCGCGTGCACCCCAGTTTGGTGCCATCCAAACGCCTGATTGCAAATGTCGAGGGAGCGATGAACGCCGTCGTGGTGCAAGGTGACGCGGTGGGTACCACGCTGTATTACGGTAAGGGAGCAGGTTCTGAGCCCACCGCCAGCGCCGTCATCGCCGACCTGGTAGACGTAACACGGCTGCACACCGCCGATCCGGCGCAGCGCGTGCCGCATCTGGCCTTCCAGCCCAATGCGATGAGCGATTTGCCTATTCTGCCCATGAGCGAGGTCGTCACCAGCTACTACCTGCGTTTGCGCGTGGCTGACCAGGCTGGCGTGCTGGCCAAAGTGACTGGCATATTGGCCGAAGCCGATATCAGCATCGATGCGGTGCTGCAGCGCGAAGCCGACGAAGTCGATAGCGACAGCGCCAGCCAAACCGACTTGATCATCCTCACGCACGATTGCCAGGAAGCGCATATGGACGCAGCGCTGGCGCGCATGCAGGCATTGCCTACGGTGCTGCAAAACATCGTGCGCATTCGCAAGGAAGAGTTGGCCTGATGCAGTACATCTCCACCCGCGCCGCAACAGGCCATGCACAGCCCAAGCGCTTTTGTGAGATATTGCTCGAAGGCCTGGCGCCCGATGGCGGTTTGTACTTGCCGATGCACTATCCGCAGGTCGATAGCGCCACATTAAGCCGCTGGCGCAGCTTGCCTTATGCGGACTTGGCGTTTGAGATTTTGTCCTTGTATGTGGACGACATTCCCGCCGACGATTTGCGCGCCTTGTGCCGTAAGACCTATACCTCAGAGGTCTTCGGAACCGAGGCGATAGTGCCGCTCAAGCGGCTGGAAGAGGGCCTGTACCTAGAGGCCTTGTCCAATGGCCCGACGCTGGCTTTCAAAGACATGGCTATGCAGCTCTTGGGCAATTTGTTTGAATACGAATTGGCGCGGCGCGGCGAAACGCTGAATATTTTTGGCGCCACCAGTGGCGATACCGGAAGCGCTGCGGAATATGCGATGCGGGGGAAAAAAGGCGTGCGCGTCTTTATGACCAGCCCGGACGGACGCATGAGCCCGTTTCAGCAGGCGCAGATGTTCAGCCTGCTCGATGACAACATCCATAACATCGCCATACGTGGCGTGTTTGACGATTGCCAGGACATGGTGAAAGCCGTCTCTAATGATCTGGCCTTCAAACAGCGCTACAAAATCGGCACCGTCAATTCGATCAACTGGGCGCGCCTGATGGCGCAAGTGGTCTATTACTTTGCCGGTTATTTCCAGGCCACCCGCAACAATACCGAGCGCGTTTCTTTTTGTGTGCCCAGCGGAAACTTTGGCAATGTGTGCGCCGGCCATGTGGCGCGCATGATGGGTTTGCCGATCGAGAAATTGGTAGTTGCCACCAACGAGAACGATGTGCTGGACGAATTTTTCCGGACCGGTGTGTACCGCGTGCGAGGGAGTGCGGACACGCATGAAACGTCGAGCCCTTCCATGGATATTTCCAAGGCCAGCAATTTTGAGCGCTTTGTGTTCGATTTGCTGGGCCGCGACAGCCTGCGTGTGGCGGACTTGTTTGGCGCGGGACTGGCGCGCACCGGAGCTTTCGATTTGCATGCCGACCCGCTGTTTGCGCAGGCCGCTTCGCATTACGGTTTTGTCAGCGGCAAAAGTACGCACGCCGACCGCATCGCCACCATCCGCGACATCTGGCAACGCTTTGGCTTGATGGTCGACACCCATACTGCCGACGGCCTCAAAGTCGCGCAGCAAGTCCGCGAGGCCGGTATTCCTATGGTGGTGCTGGAAACCGCTTTACCGATCAAATTTGCCTCCACGATTGTGGAAGCGCTGGGCCGCCAGCCGGAGCGCCCCGCTAAATTCACGGGCATTGAAGCCTTGCCCAAACGCGTGCGCGTCATGGATGCGGATGTGCAGGCGCTCAAGGCTTATATCGCCTCGGCGTGCGACTGACCCACCGCTATGTCCAAGCCACCACGCAGCCCCCTCTTGCCACTGGAAACCGCGCTGGCGCAATTGCTCGCGGCCTTGGACGGTAGGCAGTTGCGCACGGAAATGTGCAGCACCTTGCAGGCCGATGGTCGGGTGCTGGCGCAGCAGGTAGTGTCGGCATTGGAAGTGCCGCCGCAGGACAACAGCTCCATGGATGGCTATGCCTTGCGCTGCGCCGATGTGGCGCCGGGGCGCGCATTGCCGGTATCGCAACGTATTCCAGCCGGTAGCCAAGGCGCGCCGCTGCAAGCGGGCACGGTAGCCCGCATCTTCACGGGCGCGCCGATTCCGCCTGGCGCAGATGCCGTGGTCATGCAGGAAGATTGTCAGGAAGTGCCGGGCACGAACGCGTCAAGCCCCGCGATACAAGTGCAGACCCAGCCCCAAGTTGGCCAATGGATACGCCGCCGTGGTGAGGACGTGACCCTCGGTTCCACGGTGTTGCAGTCCGGTTCCCGCCTGGGCCCGGCCGCGCTAGGCATGGCCGCCAGCGTGGGCTTGGCGCAGTTGCAAGTCGCTTGCAAGCCGCGCGTGGCCTTGTTTTCTACCGGCGACGAACTGGTCATGCCGGGCACGGTGGCGCCGCAGGACATGGTGCCGGGCTCTATCTACAACTCCAATCGCTTTTTCCTGGCGGCCTTGTTGCGCCGTATGGGTTGCGAGGTGACGGATTTAGGCATCGTGCCCGACCGTTTGGATGCCACGGTACAGGCCTTGCGCGACGCGGCGCAAGTGCATGATGTGGTGCTGACCAGCGGTGGCGTGTCAGTGGGCGAAGAAGACCATATCAAGCCGGCGGTGCAGCAACTGGGTCAATTAGACCTGTGGCAAATCGCTATCAAACCGGGCAAGCCTTTCGCGCATGGGCGCGTGGACGCGGCGCACTTTATTGGGCTGCCGGGTAACCCCGTCTCCAGCTTTGTCACCTTTTTGCTGCTGGTGCGCCCGTTTTTGCTGCGCATGCAGGGCGTTCAGGATGTGGCTTTGCCCAGCCAGCCAATGCGCGCCGACTTTGATTGGCCGCGTGCTGACCGGCGGCAAGAGTTTTTGCGTGTCAAGCGCAACGCGCAAGGCGGCCTTGATCTGTTCCCCAACCAGAGCTCGGGTGTGCTGACATCCGTGGTCTGGGGCGACGGTTTGCTGGACAACCCGCCGGGCCGCACGATTGCGCGCGGGGATATGGTGCAATGCATCAGCCTCGGCGATTTGCTGGGCTGAACCGGTCAGGCGCCTAAAGATATTTGTATGCAGATCACCCTTAAATACTTTGCCAGCATCCGTGAAACCATGGGCAGCAGCGGCCAGGTGCTTGAAACGCAGGCGCAAACCCTGGGCCAGTTGCGTGATGAACTGGTGCAATCTGGTGGCCTGGCGGCGCAGGCGCTCGGGCGTGACCGGGTATTGCGCATGGCCTTAAACCAAACTTTGTGCGAGGAAGGCGCGGCCTTAATACCTGGCGCCGAGGTGGCATTTTTCCCGCCGGTGACGGGAGGCTGAGCATGGTCTTGCTTTTGCTCCTGTGCTTTCAGGTTCACGCGGTGCTGCTATGAGCCAGTCTTCTGCTCCATCAGACGGTGGCGCCACGGCCCGTGTACGGATTCAAACAGCGCGGTTTGACGTTTCCGAAGAAATCGCAGCCTTGCAGCAAAACGACCCGCGCATCGGGGCGGTGTGTACTTTTTTAGGCACCGTGCGCGACCGTAATGTGCATGATGTGGCCCACGCCGGTAGCGTGCAAACCCTGGAGCTGGAGCACTATCCCGGCATGACGGAAAAATCCATCGAAGCCATGATTGACGAGGCGCATCAGCGTTTTGATATTTACGGCGTGCGGGTAGTGCATCGCGTCGGCGTGATGCACCCGACTGAGCCGGTGGTGCTGGTTGCTGCCGCCTCGGCTCATCGTGGCGAAAGCTTCAAGGCTTGTGAGTTTGTGATGGACTACCTGAAAACCCAAGCGCCGTTTTGGAAAAAAGAACAAGGCCTAGACGGCGCGCACTGGGTGGATGCCCGTGTTAGCGACGATGCCGCTTTAGCCCGCTGGGGTATCCACCAACCCAACGCTTGAATTTGCTTCGGGTAGCCAAGCGCTCTCTGCTGGGTGTCTACACCTTACCTACTCTGAAAGCCTGAACCCCCGGGAAATCAGCGAAATACTGCCTGCCATCAATGGGTATAGATTTTTTTCTGCATGCGCCGTGCCTGGGCGGCTTCGGCTGCACTCTCTTCGTGGTCCGGCGCTTCCACGGGGTCCAGCCATTGCGAGCGGTGCACTGCTTGTTGCAGCAAATGCAGCAGGCCGTGCACCATAAAGGACTGCAAATTCAGCGTGCAGGTGCGCGCCTCCTGCTCCTCATCCCCGCCGTCTTTGATCACCAATTGGGTCAGGCCATTGGCGTGCAAATGGATGGTGACTTCGGTCACCAGCATGGGCAACTCACCGAGCGGAAGTGCGGTGGTGGTGCTTGAATAGGGGGTTTGCAAATCGGCTTTTTGTAAAAAATCTTCTTGCTTGAGGTGGACCAAAATCTTTCGGGATTCTTCGTCGGCCACGGTGACGGCGGGGTCTAAAGCCTCGATGCGCGAGACCGTGGTCATCAGCGGCTCTACCAGCTTGACGCCGATGCGGCGGGTCAGCCAGAGCCGCACTTCCTGCTCTTGCACGGTTTTGACCCGAACCAGCAAGCGGTCTTGCCGTTCGTCATACTGCACATTGAGCTGGTGGATGTTCATTGGCTTGATTTTAGTCAGGGTGGGGCGCCCTGTGCTGCTTGAAAATGCAGCACTGGCCCCAAGCTGAGCCCTAACTAAGGAGGTTGCATGCGAATTGACAAATTAACGACCAAGTTCCAAGAAGCGCTGGGTGAAGCGCAAAGCGCGGCGCTGGCCCAGGACCATGCCTATATCGAACCAGCCCATGTGCTGGGCGCTATGCTGCGCCAGGAGGACGGCCCCAAGGCTTTGCTTCAGCGCGCCGGGGTGAATGTGCCTTCGCTACTGGCCATGGCCGATGCAGCCGCGCACAAACTGCCACAAGTGCAAGGGCAGGACCAAGTGCAGGTAGGGCGCGATATGGTCAGTCTGTTGCAGGCCTGCGAAAAAGAAGCCATGAAACGTGGCGACCAGTATGTGGCCAGCGAGTTGTTTCTGGTGGCCTTGAGCGAGGCGAAGTCGGAATTTGCCAAGCAGGCACAGTCTTTGGGCTTGGGCCGCAAGAGCCTGGACGCTGCCATATTGGCAGTGCGCGGCGGGCAAGGCGTAGATAACGCCGACGCCGAAGACCAGCGTGAGTCACTCAAAAAATACTGCGTGGATTTGACCGAGCGCGCCCGCGCTGGCAAGCTAGACCCGGTGATCGGCCGGGACGACGAAATCCGCCGCGCCATCCAGGTACTGCAACGCCGTACTAAAAACAACCCGGTACTGATTGGCGAGCCCGGCGTGGGCAAGACGGCGATTGTGGAAGGCTTGGCCCAGCGCATCGTGGCCGGCGAAGTACCTGATTCACTAAAAGGTAAGCGAGTTTTGTCCTTGGATATGGCTTCGCTATTGGCGGGGGCCAAATTCCGCGGCGAGTTCGAAGAGCGCTTAAAAAACGTCTTGAAAGACTTGGCCAAAGACGAGGGCCAAACCATCGTCTTTATTGATGAACTGCACACGATGGTCGGCGCTGGTAAAGCCGAAGGCGCGATGGATGCGGGCAATATGCTCAAGCCCGCATTAGCACGTGGCGAGCTCCACTGTGTGGGCGCGACCACGCTGGACGAATACCGTAAATACATCGAGAAAGACGCTGCGCTAGAGCGGCGTTTTCAAAAGATTTTGGTGGGCGAACCTACAGTAGAAGCCACCGTCGCCATTTTGCGTGGCCTGAAAGAACGCTACCAGGTACACCACGGCGTCAACATCACCGACCCGGCCATCGTGGCGGCGGCCGAACTGAGCCACCGCTACATCACCGACCGCTTTTTACCGGACAAGGCGATTGACCTGATAGACGAAGCAGCGGCCAAGATCAAGATTGAGCTTGATTCCAAACCTGAGGTGATGGACAAGCTGGACAGGCGTTTGATTCAGCTACAGATCGAGCGCGAAGCGGTGAAAAAGGAAAAAGATGAAGCCTCCATCAAGCGCTTTGAACTCATCAACGAGGAAATCAGCAGCTTGCAGCGCGAAATCGCGGACCTGGACGAAATCTGGAAGGCGGAAAAAGCCACGGCCCAGGGTAGCGCCCAGATTCGTGCTGAGATTGACGTCCTGCGACAGCAAATCGAAACCCTCACGCGCAAGGGCGACCTCACCAAAGTGGCCGAACTGCAATATGGCCAACTTCCCGGTCTGGAAAAGCGCCTCAAAGAGGCGCAAGACACCGAGGCAGGCCGCGCCAAAGGCGGCGAGGGCGCGATGCCGCAATTGCTGCGCACGCAGGTAGGCGCCGAAGAAATCGCCGAAGTGGTGGCGCGCGCCACCGGCATTCCTATCGCCAAACTCATGCAGGGCGACCGCGAAAAGCTGCTGCTGATGGAAGAGCGTCTGCATCAGCGCGTGGTTGGCCAGGACGAGGCCATCGGCGCCGTGGCCAACGCCATTCGCCGTTCCCGCTCGGGCCTGTCGGACCCGAACCGTCCCACCGGTTCCTTTCTGTTCTTGGGCCCTACCGGCGTGGGCAAGACGGAGTTGTGCAAAGCCTTGGCCGGTTTCTTGTTTGACAGCGAGGACCATTTGATCCGCATGGACATGAGCGAGTTCATGGAGAAGCATTCGGTGGCCCGTTTGATAGGCGCGCCCCCTGGCTATGTGGGTTATGAGGAGGGCGGTTACCTGACCGAGGCGGTGCGCCGCAAACCCTACAGCGTGCTGCTGCTCGATGAAGTGGAAAAGGCCCATCCCGATGTGTTTAACGTGCTGCTGCAAGTGCTGGACGATGGACGCCTGACCGACGGCCAGGGCCGCACCGTGGACTTTAAAAACACCGTCATTGTGATGACCAGCAATATCGGCTCGCAATTGATCCAAAGCATGGTCGGCCAGGACCGCGAAGACATCAAAGACGCGGTGACCGGCGAATTGAAAAACCATTTCCGGCCAGAATTTATCAACCGGATTGACGAGACCGTGGTTTTTCACGCGCTGGACGCCAGCCATATTGCCAATATTGCCAAAATACAACTGCAAACCTTGATGGACCGTTTGGCACGTATGGACTATGTGTTGGAGGTGTCAGACGCGGCCGTGGCTGAGTTGGCGAAGGTTGGTTTTGACCCGGTGTATGGCGCTAGGCCGCTCAAGCGCGCGATCCAGCAGCGCCTAGAAAACCCACTGTCCAAATTGCTTTTAGAAGGCCGCTTTGTACCCAAAGACACCATTCACGTGGGCGTGGACCCGATACGCAATCCGGGCCAGTTTTCGTTTAGCGCGAATTAGCGCTTAGGGGGGTGGCGCTGCTGCCGGGCTGTACGCGGCGAGCGCCGTCGTAGCGGCGCGCCCAATAGGCGAGGCCCATGTCCTCGACGCGCACTTCGGCGCCGGGCTTGGGCGAGTGAATGAATTTCCCGTTGCCGACGTAAATACCCACATGGCTGAAAGCATGGCGCATGGTGTTGAAAAATACCAAATCGCCGGGTTTGAGCTCTGATTTGTCGATGGTTTGGGTGGCTGCGGCTTGCTGCGCCGCGCTGCGTGGTAGCACCAAACCGATGGTTTGCTCGTACATGGCTTTCACAAAACCGCTGCAATCAAAGCCGCTCTCGGCGCTGTTGCCGCCCCGGCGGTAGGGCACTCCTAAAAATCCCATTGCGCCCACCACCAGATCGGAGGCCTGGTTTTGCATCTGGTTGCCCGCCTCGCTGATGCGGTTGAGCATGCCTTTGTCGGTCAGGAATTTGCCTAAATCGTCGTTGGCTGGCGCAGTTTGCGCGGCGCTGATACCGCAGGCAAAAACCAGTAAAAGGGCGACGCGAGAGGGGAATTGCATGGCCGCACTGTAGCCGACAAGCGGGGGTACGTCAAGTAAAATTTACATGAGGTATATTATTTAAGTTATTGATTTATATAAATAATTAAGATTTAAAAGTGATGTTAAAGGAATCTTAGGCGGCGCATGTGCAGGATCGCATAGCCCTAATACGCCGTCTGGTTTCACCAGGGATGACTGCACCCATATGGTGCACGCCACATCTCGGCGACTGGTTATGCTCTGCGCTTTTAGCCATCGGAAAGAATGCCCATGTTGCTCGATGTTGAGGAAAGCCAACTGGTGTTGGTGGACTACCAGGCGCGTTTGATGCCCGCGTTATTTGACGCGCCGCAGGTGATGGCCAACGCGGTGCGTCTGGCCCGCTTGGCTGCGCTGCTGCAAGTTCCCACCGTGTTGCTGGAGCAAAGCCCGGACCGGCTGGGGCCGACCGCCGAGCCACTTTTGGAGGCGACTAAGGCACTTGCTGCTTTGCGCCTTTTGCGAAGCCTGCAAAAAACCCATTTCAGTGGCGTGGAGGATGGTTTGTCCGAGATTCTGCGCCCGCCGGTCAAGCCCGCAGGTGGCAATGCGCGCAGCTTGCCCAAGCATTTGCAAAAACCGGCGCAAGAGCAAAACCTGCGCCCCTCCATTGTGCTGGCGGGTTGCGAAGCCCATGTTTGCCTGATGCAAACCGCGCTGGCTTTGCTAGAAGACGAGTTCGAGGTCTGGGTGGTGACCGATGCTTGCAGTTCGCGTACCGAGCGCAACCGTGATGCCGCCTTTGACCGTCTGGCCGGTGCCGGCGCTGAACTGCTTACAACCGAAATGGTGGCCTTTGAATGGCTGCGCCATGCCGACCATCCCCAGTTTCGCGCGGTGCAGGCGCTGATTAAATAAGTGCTTTCATGGGGTTGATGCGCTTGCCCTAGTCAGCCACTAGCAAGTTGTATGTTCATAATCTGCCCAGCTACGCGGCCCCGGCGTAGAACATTATGTGGAGACCGATATGCCCGACTACAAAGCCTTTCACCGCCGCTCTATCGACGACCGCGACGCCTTCTGGGCAGAGCAGGCACAGCGCATCGATTGGCAGACGCAACCTAAAACGATTTGCGATTACAGCAACCCGCCTTTTGCGCGCTGGTTTGAAGGCGGTACCACCAATCTGTGCC
>CAIPZV010000016.1 GCA_903869595.1 uncultured beta proteobacterium
ATTTATATTTTAACTTTATTATCCATTAAAATATATAAATAATGGAATTCCCCCAAAAAACCTTTATTGAGCTGCACCACGCGGGCGAGTGGCATGCCGCTGCGGAATTGACCGCGTTTTCCAGTAATCGCATGCGCGTGAACTACCTGGATTCCTATGTGTTTGGTGGAGTCGGCGTGCCGGTATCGCTGCGGCTTCCGGTGGCTATCGCCGCTGAGCCCATGGTGGAGGGCTTGACGGGCCCAGAGCCTGATCGTCGCCCGGCGCCCTTTCTTTATGACCTGGTGCCGCAGGGCAGGGGCCGGGCTTATTTGCTGTCCAAGCTCCAATTGGCAGATGCGGATGACGATGTGATTGCGCCGCTGCTGATGGCGGGCGCTTTCAATCCTGTCGGGAACCTGCGGATTAGCTCGGCGGTGTACTTTTACAAAGACGAAGCAGCGAAGGACCCGTCCCAAGTAGCGGCAACAGGATTTGCCTTGGAAGACATCGCCGACCGAAGCGAGGAGTTTCTTGAACACATCACCCTGCACTCCATGCTGGCAGCCGGGACTACCGGCGTGCAAGGCGTAGCCCCTAAGTTTTTGTTGACCACCAATGCCGATGGTCGATGGTTCGCAGACCTGGCACTTGATGACAGCATGGCGCACGAACATTGGCTGGTAAAGCTGCCCCGAGGCCGCCATGACGATGACCGCGCCGTGCTGCGCAACGAGGCTGCCTACCTGCGCTTGGCAGCGGCCTGCGGGCTCCATTGCAGGAATGACCACAAGCTGCTGGGAGAAATGCTTTTTGTGCGCCGTTTTGACCGGATACGGCAAGATGGAGTGCTCCATCGGCTGCACCAAGAAAGCGTGGCCAGCATAGTGGGCCAGCGCGGATTCGGGCACAGCCACACACAGCAATCGCTGCTGGCCGGCATCCGCGATGTAGTCGATGACCCTTTGTCGCAAACCATCGAATTCATCAAACGCGATGTTTTAAACCTTGCCATGCGCAATACCGACAACCACGCGCGCAATACCGCTATCCAAAGGACGGTGGATGGCCAAATCGCCTTAACGCCCTTGTTTGACTTTGCGCCCATGTTCAAAGACCCTGAAGTGGTCGCCAGGTCATGCCTGTGGCGCGACAAGCAGGGCGTGCGCCAAGATGACTGGACACAAATAATCGAAAACCTCGAGCTGCCTGGCGATGAAATCCCCCTCATACAACACGCGCTCAATGAGTTTGGCCGCTCCTATGACCTGGAAAAAATAGCCAAGGATTGCGGCGTGGAAGAAGACGTTCTTGCGCAATGCAAAAAGTCCATCGACAAGCAATGGCAGCAGTTGGAGCGACTACCGCGCTTGCCGTCTATCCAAAAGAATGTGCCAAGCCATGGATAAACGACTCAAATCAAAACCGTCGACCGATGCGCAAATGGCGCGTCGCGACCGGTTTTACGCATCTATTCGCAGGGGCGAATTGTCTATCGCAGAGGCGGTGGTCGCCATGCGAAAAATGAGCCAGCTCACGCAGCCAGAGTTTGCCAAGCACCGCGGAATCAGCGTCCAGGCGCTGCGGCAGATTGAAAGTGGAACAGGAAACCCTACGGTGGAAACCCTCAACAAAATCGCCTCTATTTTTACAGTGCAAGTCGGGTTTTGCATTCCACCGGATGGGGTGGTCGGCGGTGCGCCAAAAGCACGCACCGCTTCAAGCCCAGGTAGTGCGCTTTCGCCAAAGCCATAGTGCGCAGCGATGCGGCGATCCATGCAGGCATGGAGCCATGGATTGCCACGGCCTTCGGCCTCGCAATGACCAGTTTGTACTGGTGCATAGCTTATTCAGGTAAACACGGCGCCCACGTACGGCACTCCCAGCGACCGCAAACGCTTGGCCATGCATAACATCGCGTGGTCTTTACTCAGCAAGCCTGCTTGGTGCACCAGCGCTAGGTCGATAAAACGCTGGTCGTCCGGGTCTTTGCAGCGCAGCGGGGCGCGTGGAGCTACTTCTACTGGGTGGCTGTGTGTGTCATAGGCGTGCAGCAAGTCCTCAAAGCTGCGCTGGTAAAAAGCCATGCGTTTGGCGATATGCGGGTAGCCCAGAATGCGAGCCAATTCCTCACGCATAGGCGCGGTGCTGATCCAGCGAATGTGCGCTTGGGCCAGGGCCTCGCGCAGCGGCTGGGCGGCGGGGTCAGCGAAGAGAAATACGTCGAGCACGATGTTGGTATCCAGCACCCACAGCGGGCGCTGCGCGGTGTCGGCGCGGGTCGCCGCTGGAGCAAAGGTTTCGGTTTTCGCGCTTTGCTCTGAAGCGCTTAGGGAAGGTCTGCACAAGTCCCTCATCGTGAGGAGCGCAGCGACGCGGCGATCCATAAGTGCTTGATTGGCAAACCAAAATGGATTGCTTCGCTGCGCTCGCAATGACGGATTTGCACTTATGCAGAGCTTCCTTAGTTGTGTTGCCATGCAATAGTGCAGCGCCGTGTCAAACTTTGCTTTGCGCTTGGCCCGGAGTCGCCACAACTTCCGCCTTAGTTTTATCCATCCGCCCAGCCACCAAATCAAACTTGAATAAGCGGCATTCAATAGGCCCGTTCCACAGCGGCACGCGGCGCGATTCTTTCAGGCGCATCTTGCCTGGCAGTTTCAGGTCCGGCGTCAGCACCCAGGCGCTCCAGCCGCTGAAGTGCTTTTTCCAGTGGCTGGCTAGCTGGTTAAAAAACGCGCCGCCTTCTTCGGTCTGCGCCACTTCGCGCGCGCCAAAGCGCGCGCCTTCGCCGGCCACGCCACCTACTTCAATCCGCTCGCCATAGGGCGGGTTGAGCAGCATCATGCCGCCGCCTTCAATAGGGGGCATACGCTGCAAAGCATCGCCGCCGCGAAAGCTGATGACCCCGGCCACACCGGCGCGCTGGGCGTTACGCTCGGCAAAATCTACCATGCGGTGCGACACATCGCTGCCGTAAATCAGGGGCGCGTCGCCGGGCTCGGGGTGGATGATGCGGGCTTTCGCCTCCTCGCGGATGGCTTGCCACACATGCGCCTGAAAGGGCAGGTATTTTTCAAACGCAAACTGGCGCAACAGGCCGGGCGGAATATTGCAGGCGATTTGCGCCGCCTCAATCGCCACCGTGCCGCTGCCGCAACACGGGTCGTACAGGGGCAGCAAATCGGCGTCGCCATCGGCCCAGCCGCTGGCGGCAATCATGGCGGCAGCCAGAGTTTCTTTGAGTGGCGCATCGCCCGTATCTTCGCGCCAGCCGCGTTTGAACAGCGCTTCGCCCGAGGTGTCGATGTACAGCGCGCACTGGTCGGTCGTCAGGTGCGCAAAGATGCGCACATCGGGCCAGCGGGTGTTCACGTCCGGGCGCACGCCATGGGCTTTGTCGCGAAAGCGGTCGCACACCGCGTCTTTGATTTTGAGGGCAGCAAAGTTGAGCGAGGTCAGCGGGCTGTGCTGCGCCGTCACTTCTACTTTCATGCTTTGCTTGGGGGTAAACCAAATTTCCCAGGCCACGGCAGCGGCGGCGCGGTACAAGTCCTGCTCGCTGCGGTAGTCGGTTTGCGAGAGTTGCACCATCACGCGCTGCGCCAGGCGGCAATGCAGATTGAGCAACAACACCGCGCGCCACGAGCCTTGCAGCATCACGCCGCCGCGCCAGCGCTGAATCGACTGCGCGGGCAAGTCGGTAATCGTTTGCACCTCGCCACACAAGTAGTCTTCCACGCCAGCGGCGCAGGGTAAAAAAATCTGTAACTGGTTCATGCCGTGGTGCTGCGCCGGGGCGCATTGTGGAGTGCGTGGTGGGGCGCGCTCACAGCGCTTTGCGCAAGCTGGCCGGCGCGATCTTCAGGCCTTCGCGGTACTTGGCCACGGTGCGGCGTGCGCATTCAATGCCTTGCTCTTTCAGCATCTCGGACAACTGGTTGTCACTGAGCGGTTTCTTGGGGTTTTCAGCCTGGATAAATTGCTTGATGATGGCGCGCACCGCCGTGCTGGAGGCACTGCCCCCGGATTCGGTATCCAGCCCGGAGCCGAAAAAATATTTCAGCTCAAAGGTGCCATAGGGCGTAGCCATGTACTTGGCGGTAGTCACGCGACTGATGGTGGACTCATGCAGGCCCAGCTCTTCCGCAATCTCGCGCAGCACCAGCGGGCGCATCGCCAGTTCGCCATGGGTAAAGAAGTTTTTCTGGCGCTCCACCACGGCAGTGCTGACGCGCAATATCGTGTCAAAACGCTGCTGGATGTTTTTGATAAACCAGCGCGCTTCTTGCAAGCGTTGCTGCAGGCCAGCGTGGCTGGAGCTGGCTTTGTGGTTGCGCAGTACGTTGGCGTAAATATCGTGCACCCGCAGGCGCGGCATCACTTCGGGGTTGAGCTGCACCCGAAAGCGCGGCGTCATGCCTTCTTTGTGGATGGCGGTGACCAGCACATCGGGCACGATGATGTTGCGCTCCACATCCACAAAACGCCGTCCCGGCTTGGGCTCCAGGCGCGCGATCAACGCAATCGCTTCGCGCACCAAACTGTCGCTGCCGACGCCGTTTTGTACCAGGCGCTTGATGTCGCGCCGCGCCAGCAAATCCAAAGGTTGCTGGCAAATACGCAGCCCCACTTCCAGCACCTCGGCGCGGTGGCGCAAGATGGCGGTGTCGTCGTCGTCATCGGCCGGGTCTACCGGGTAGTCGTCCTCGTCCAGTTCGGCGCGGCTGCCGGCGAGCAGCGCGGCAATTTGCAAGCGCAGGCACTCACCCAAATCGCGCGCGCCCACGCCCACGGGGTCCAGGCTGTGCAACATGCCTAAGGCGACCGTGAAGTGGTGCACCAGGTCTTCCACCTGCTCATAGTCGTCGCCCGCCAGGCCCTGGGCCAGGCTTTCTAAAGTGTCTTCCAGGTAGCCGTCGTCATTGAGCGATTCAATCAAAAAGCGCAACGCTGCCTGGTCGCTGTCGCTAAGGCGCAAGCGCAGCGCTTGGCGGTGTAAGTGGGCTTGCAAAGACTCTTGCACCCGCGCCAGTTCGGTGGCGTCTTTGTCTTCGTCATCGCCCAGGTTGTTGGATTTGGCTTTGGCATCGCCGCCCCATTCGCCGTCGTCGGGGGTGGTTTCGGTAGTGCCATCGCCTTCCCAGCTGATGGCGTCATCGCCGCCGGGGCTCGGCGGACAGCGGCGTGGCCTCTTCGTCGCGCGTGTTGTCGCTGGTTACGGTGTTGCTGTAGTCGCTGACCGTTGGTGTGGGCGCCTCGCTCAGTCGGTCGCCCTGGCTGACTAGGCTGTCGACTTGTTCCAAGCCAAATTGCTCGCGCTCGGCGGCTTCGTGGTCCATTTCCAGGAAAGGATTGGCTTCGAGCATTTGCTCGATTTCCTGCGACAGTTCCAAGGTGGAGAGTTGCAACAGGCGTATCGACTGCTGCAACTGGGGCGTGAGCGCCAGATGCTGCGAGACGCGTAGCGACAGGCCTTGTTTCATGGCCTCACATCCTGAAGTTCTCGCCCAGATAGACGCGCCGCACTTCGGCGTTTTCGACGATCTCGGACGGCAGGCCCTGGGCCAGCACTCGGCCCTCGCTGATGATGTAGGCGTGGTCGCAAATACCCAAGGTTTCGCGCACATTGTGGTCGGTGATCAGCACACCGATGTTGCGGCTTTTCAGAAAATTGATGATGCGCTGTATTTCGATCACCGCAATCGGGTCAATCCCGGCAAAGGGCTCGTCCAGCAGGATAAAACGCGGCTGGGTCGCCAGCGCACGCGCGATCTCGACCCGGCGGCGCTCGCCGCCTGATAGCGTCAGCGCGGGCGATAGGCGCAAATGCTCGACCCGCAAATCCTGCAACAAAGCGGTGAGGCGCGATTCAATGTCCACCTTGGAAAAGGCTTTCCCTTTGGCGTCTCGCTGTAACTCCAGAACGGCACGCACGTTGTCCTCGACATTGAGCTTTCGGAAAATAGAGGGTTCTTGCGGCAAATAGCCAAGGCCCAAACGCGCGCGCCGGTGAATCGGCATGTGCTCAATGGGCTGGTCGTCTATGGTGATGGTGCCTGCGCTGGCGCGTACCAGGCCGACGATCATGTAAAAAGAAGTGGTCTTGCCCGCGCCGTTGGGCCCTAGCAAACCGACTACCTCCCCGGTACGCAGCGACATGGACACGTCTTGCACTACTTTGCGCGCGCCGTAGGACTTTTGCAGGTGTGCCGCTTCCAGCACGCCAATTGCTGTGTCGTGCGCCGCGCCCGCCTGGGCCGCTCGGGCGTCCATTTGCAGCACGGTGGCGCTATCGGATTTCATTGGGTTTTGGCCGGGTTGTTATCCGGTTTGGGGGTAATCACTGCGCGCACACGCCCCGGTGCTGCGCCTGTCGCGCTGCCATCGACCGAGAATTTTTCGGTGCTGTTTTCGTAGTTGATGATCGCGCCCGCCACCTCATCGGCCAAGACATTGCCCCGAAAACGACGCATCACCGCATTGGTTTCAAGGCGAACGGTGTCGGTTTTTCCGTTGTAAATCAGCGACTCGGCTTCACCCTCGATAAATTCGTCCACGCCGTCGCGCTTTTGGCGGAAAAATGCGCGCTCTTTGAGGGTGCCGGTGACCGTGCCGTATTGGTTACCCGCTGAGTCCTGGCGCACTTCGACTTTCGCGCCACGAATTACGATCGTACCTTTTGTGGCCACGACTTTGCCGGTAAATACAGTGAGTTGCTGCGCATCCTCGTAGCGCATGCTGTCGGCGTCGATATGCATGGGCTTGTTGCGGTCGGCTTTTTCGGCCCATGCGCTTTGGAGCAGCCCGGTGGCCAGCGTTAAGCAGAGAATAAAGATGGGTTTCATAAAGGCACGAAAATTGCTGAAAGCATTATTCGTGCATTCTAGCCACCGCTTTTCAAAACCCCATCAGTGGCGCGGCCGGAGGGTAAGAAAGTTGCGCTCGCGTACCAGCCGCAGGCCTGGGTTCAGGTGCGCTTACCGCGCAGGTCATCCGCGAGCGATTGCACTACCAGCAGCGCCCGTTCCATGCTGCGCGCCATGGTGCCGTCGGTGTAAAACTGCCCGGCCACGCCCAGCGCAGGCACGCCTTCCACCTTGTAGGCGTTTTGCAGCTGTGAGCCTTTTTGCGCTTTGGTGACCACGCCAAAGGCGTTGTACTCTTTGACAAACTTGGCCTGATCTACGCCGTTTTTACCTATCCATTCCACAATGGCCTCGGCCTTGGATAGATTGAGTTTTTCGACGTGAATGGCCGCAAACACCTTGGCGTGCAGCTTGTCGAGCAGGCCCATGGACTCCAATGTGTAATAGAGTTTTTGCTGCGGCACGAAGCTGTCATTGAACGCAACCGGCACGCGCCTGAAGGCGATGTCTTTGGGTAGTTTTTTCACCCAATCGGCCAGTGTGGGCTCAAAGGCGTTGCAATGCGGGCAGTTGTACCAAAAGAACTCCACCACCTCGATTTTCCCGGTAGGCGCCTCTACCGGCGCGCGCAATTCAAGTACTTGGTAGTCGGTACCGGCTATCGGCTTTTTGAATTGGGCCAGCGCGATAGCTGGTGCCTGCAAGGCGATTAGCCCCGTCAGGATTTGTTGGCCGAAATCACGTCGGGTGGGTGTCATAGGGGCTCCGAAAAAAATGTTGCTTTGGCTAGCATTACTACGCTAGCGCTGCACTTTGACCAGGACGGTGTCTGTACCAGACTTGTCTAATTTGTCTTTGGCACGCTCGGCCTCTTCTATCCTTTCAAAGGGCCCGACCCGAACGCGAAAAATCGGGCGACCGCCTTGTTCGCGCTCTGTCACCGCAGCCTCCACGCCGGAAAGCGACAGCTTGGCGCGCTGGCTTTGGGCATCGTCCGAGGAGCGAAAAGCACCCACTTGCACGTAATAAGTGGTTTGCCCTGCAGGCACTGCGGCAGATGCGGCCTTGGCATTGGCCAGGGCGCCGATGGGGTCGGCAGCCGGTGATGGGGGCGGCGCGGT
This sequence comes from uncultured beta proteobacterium, assembly GCA_903869595.1. Taxonomy (GTDB): domain Bacteria; phylum Pseudomonadota; class Gammaproteobacteria; order Burkholderiales; family Burkholderiaceae_C; genus Allorhodoferax. The sequence goes on from CAIPZV010000016.1 coordinate 7,970, forward strand.
GGCCGCTGGTGTCGCAGGAGTAGGTGTTGGCGCGGGCGGTACGACGCTGCTGGCAGCATCCGTAGGGGCCGAGGCTTTGGGCGCCGGTTTGCCAGTGATCAAGGCATTCGGGTCCCAGTCTTTGTTCTTCTTGGTTTCGGTGTCGTTTTGGTCGGCGCTGCGGGTTTGGCCTTTGCTCATAAAGGGCAGTGGCACTTTGGTGACGTACAGCGCCACGCCAAAGGCAATGCCCAGGCCGACCACCAATCCCAATACAAAACCCAAAAAGGTTCCGCCGCGTTGTTTTTGCATGTCTTGTTGCCTTGAATAATTACATTTTGCGCGGCGCGCTTACCCCCAGCACCGCCAGGCCATTGTGCAATACCTGCGCAGTAGCGGCCACCAGGGCCAGGCGCGCCAGGCGCACCGGCTCTTCGTCCACCAAAATGCGCTCGGCATCGTAATAGCTGTGGTAGCAGGCGGCCAGCTCGCGCAGGTAAAAGGTTACATCGTGCGGCGCAAAATCTTGTGCGGCGGCACTCAGCATATCGGGGTACTTGGCCAGCAGCAGCATCAGCGCTTGCGCTTGCGGGCTAGTCAGCGGGCCCAGGTCTGCGCTGGCCAGTTGCGCGCTGTTGCCGCCCCAGGCCGTCAGCACCGAGCAAATACGCGCATGCGCGTACTGCACGTAATACACCGGGTTGTCGTTATTTTGGCCACCGCCAGGTCCACGTCAAAGGTGTATTCGGTGTCCGGTTTGCGGCTGAGCAGGAAAAAGCGCACCGCATCGGCGCTGGTCCATTCAATCAGGTCACGCAGGGTGACATAGCTGCCCGCGCGTTTGGAAATTTTCACTTCCTCGCCACCGCGCACTACGCGCACCATGGTGTGCAGCACATAGTCCGGGTAGCCCTGCGGGATGCCCACGCCAGCCGCTTGCAAACCGGCGCGCACCCGGGCAATCGTGCCGTGGTGGTCGGTGCCCTGGATGTTGACGACTTTGCTGAATCCGCGCTCCCATTTGGCGATGTGGTAGGCCACGTCGGGCACAAAATAGGTGTAGCTGCCGTCGCGCTTTTTCATGACACGGTCTTTATCGTCGCCGTAGTCGGTGGAGCGCAGCCACAAGGCGCCGTCTTGCTCATAAGTCTTACCGGCGGCTTGCAATTTTTCGACTGCGGCGGCCACCCGTCCGCTGCTGTACAAGCTGCTTTCCAGGTAGTAGTTATCAAAGTGCAGGGAAAAGGCTTTGAGGTCTAGGTCTTGTTCGCGGCGCAAATAGGCGACGGCAAATTCGCGGATGTTGTCCAGGTCGTCGATATTTCCGCTGGCGGTAAATTGCCTATCGTCCGACACCACCGTCTTACCGGCTTTGAAGTCTTCGGCAATGTCGGCGATGTAGTCGCCGTTGTAAAAAGCTTTGCTGGCCGGGTCCTCGGGGTCGGTGGGCCATCCGGCATCGCCCGGGCGCATCCCGCGTGCGCGCAATTGTGTGCTGGTGGCCAGGGTGTTGATTTGCACACCGGCGTCGTTGTAATAAAACTCGCGGTACACGTCCCAGCCCTGGGTGTGCAGCAAATTGCAAATCGCATCGCCCAGCGCCGCCTGGCGGCCATGGCCTACATGCAAAGGCCCGGTTGGGTTGGCGGACACAAATTCCACCAGCACGCGCTGCCCCTTGGGCGCTTGCTGGCCAAAGCCGGCAATGGTGTGCAAAATTTCCCGCACCACTTGCTGCTTGGTCTCAGGGCGCAAGCGCATATTGATAAAGCCTGGCCCGGCAATGTCAATGTCTTGCACCCACTGCATAAAAGCGGCTTGCGCCAGCAGCAGGCTGCGCAATTGATCGGCGACCTGGCGCGGATTGCTTTTGAGGGGTTTGGCCAATTGCATGGCGGCAGTGCTGGCAAAGTCGCCATGGGCGGCGACTTTGGGCGACTCTAGGGCTGCTTGGCTGCCTGCGCCAGGGAGCAGGGTTTCCAGCGAAGCGGCCAGCGCTGCCAGAAGTTCGGTTTTAACGGAAGGCATAACGGCGATTTTAGGCGGTGGCACTTGCAGTAGCGCCGCGCGCTGCCAATAACTGATACAAGTGCTTGTGCTGTATCAAGCAAAGCAGGCGCGCGCCACCTGGTCGGCGTGCCATGTCGCACAGGCGTTGTATGCTGGCGCCCGCAGCAGAACCTGCTGGCGCCGCAACAGCGTTTTATTTATTTAATGCATGGAGGTTTGTATGAAACTGGTATTTACTGCGCTCTCTCTCAGCCTGGCTTTGATCGCCGGTGGTGCATCGGCAGCGACCGATCAGCAAAACAAAATGGGCACCTGCAACGCCGAAGCCAAAACCAAAGACCTCAAAGGCGACGAACGCAAAAAGTTCATGAGCGAATGCCTGAGCGCCAAACCGCCAGCACCCGCCGCCTCCGAAGCCGGTACGCCCCAGCAAAACAAAATGAAGACCTGCAATGCCGACGCCAAGACCAAAGACCTCAAAGGCGATGAACGTAAAAAGTTCATGAGCGAGTGCCTGAAGGCTAAATAAACCCCGCTGCGGGCGGAAACGGCCTGCATTTTTCCGTCATCGCGAGGCGCGCAGCGACGCGGCGATCCATAAGTGCTTGGCTTGCAAGCAAAAATGGATTGCTTCGCTGCGCTCGCAATCACGGAATGGGTGTTTAACAGGCCATTCCTTAGGCGCCCTTATCCGGCTGTTTCGCCGATTTTTACCTTGCGGCAGCTGCCGTCGGGTGGAGATCCAGGGGCAGTTGGCTCTATGCGCTGCATCACCGCTGTCATTACTAGAAAGTCCAGACCATGGGCAAGACCATTCTTATCACCGGCGCCGGTACTGGCATTGGCCACGACGCCGCCTTGGCCCTGGCCGCGCGCGGCCACCAGGTGTTGGCTAGCACTTTCAATGAAGAGCAAGCGCAGGCTTTGCGCCAGGAATGCGCAGCGCGTGGTTTGTCCATCGAAGTGTTCAAGCTCGATATCACCAGCGCGCAAGACCGCGCGCTGATCGCCGGGCGTGACATCGATGTCTTGGTGAACAACGCCGCTTTGGGCGAATCGGGCTCGCTGGCCGAAGTGGATATGGACCGGGTGCGCCGCTTATTTGAAGTGAATTTGTTTTCTACTCTGGCACTTACGCAAGTGGCATTGCGCGGCATGATTGCGCGCCAGCGCGGCACCGTGGTGTTTATCAGCTCCATCGCTGGGCGCGTGCCCTTTCCCTTTGTCATGCCGTATTCGATGACCAAGTTCGCGCTATCGGCCGCAGCGGCGGGCTTGCGTGCCGAAATGGATCAGCTAGGCAAAGGTATTGCCGTCTGCGTGGTCGAGCCCGGCGCCATCCACACCGGCTTTAACCAAAGCATGAGCGCCAGCAAATACGCCTGGATGGGCCCGGACTCCTACTTCCATGACCAAAGGGAAAAATTGCAGGCCGAAGAAAAACGCACATTCAGTTTTTTAGAAGCCAAAAGCACGGATTCGGTGGTCGCCGCCATCGTAAAAGCCAGCGAAGCCAAGCGCCCGCGCCTTCGCTATGTAGCGCCGTGGATACAAGGTTTTGGCGTGCGTTTGGCACGCATCTTTGGTGTGTAGATGCTTAAGCAGTCTGCCGACCCAACCTGGCGTGGTGTGCTTCTCAGGTGTGCGAGGCGCTTAAATGCATAAGCGCGCTACCAGGGTAGGCTCAGCGCAATGCCCACAAACACCGCAAAGCCTAGCCAATGGTTTTGCCGAAAGGCGGTAAAACAGGGGTCCCGCTCGCGCAGGCGTATCAGCCGGTAATGCCACAGCGCTTGCGCAGCCGCTACTGCCATGCCTGCTATCCAAGCGGGATAGACCAGCGTCTGCGCCAGTAAAAAGCCCCAAATGCCAAGGTAAGCGGCATAAAAAACCATTACCGCCGCCACGTCCCAGCGCCCTAGCGTAATGGCCGAGGTGCGTATGCCGATGTGCAAGTCATCGTCGCGGTCCACCATGGCGTATTCGGTGTCGTAGGCCAGCACCCAAAACAAATTGCCCACGAGCAGCAGCGCCGCCGTCCATGGCACCGCGCCTTGCACCGCGCTATAGGCCATGGGAATGCCAAAGCTAAACGCCACCCCCAACACCGCCTGCGGCATAGACACGATGCGCTTGGCGTAGGGATAGGCCACTGCCACTGCCAGTGCCGCAAACGATAAATACATCGTGGCGGTATTGGTGGTCAACACCAGACCAAAAGCCAGCAAGGCCAGCACTGTGCCCACGGCCAGCGCTTCGCGCACTGGCAAGCGCCCACTGGTCACCGGCCGCTGCGCGGTACGGCGCACATGGCGGTCAAACTCGCGGTCGGCCACGTCATTGATGCAGCACCCAGCGCTGCGCATCAGCACGGTGCCCAGCGTAAATACCAGCAGCAAATGCCAGCCCGGAAAGCCGCCAGCCGCCAGCCACAATGCGCTAAGCGTCGGCCACAAGAGCAGCAGCCAACCGGCAGGGCGGTTCCAGCGGATGAGGTCTAGGTACAAAGTCAAACGCGCACGCCATGCGGGGGGTGCGGGCATCAACTCAGTCGTATCCATGGCTGCAGCAGGCGTAATGGCCCAGCAAACTAAGACAGTCGCGTCACACCTGGCAGTTCGCAGGCATAGACGGCATTGCGCAGGGCGGCGATGGCTTCGTAGCGGGTAAAGCTGCGCCGCCAG
>CAIPZV010000017.1 GCA_903869595.1 uncultured beta proteobacterium
CTGGCTTTTTGTAATCAGCCAGCAAACTGTCGATTAGATCTTTGGGTACTGCTTTCTTTGTATTTACGGTCATATCCACTCCTGGAAGTTCGACGGTTACCCGCCATTAGACCGTTTACACAAAATTCAGTACACCCCCCACGCTGCCCAGGTGTAAGTCAAGTGCGATGTTGTGCCATTCAATTTAGTCAACACACCTTCTATTGGATTGACCCGTTTCTTCATGTCCGCCAAACTAAGGCCCGACCTCACCGAGTCTTCGGGGTAATAATTACTGAGGTTGCTGAGTTGCGAAATGAGCCCATAAGCAAAACCCATCGCTTTCAGTCGGTCAAAGTCTTCGCTAAATTGTTTGCCCGCCCAGTCATTTGCAGCACCGCCGCTGGGGTGCGCGCTGAGATACAAAATAGGAATTTTGGCCGCCATAATTTCTTGAATTCTTTGCAATTGGGTTGGCAACAATGGTTTGACCGCGGAGTACTGGTCGGATGCCCCCAGCACTACCAATTGCGCCTTCGCGGCGCAGTCCTTTACCGCAGCACTTAGCGGGTCGCAGTCCAGGTTGGTATAGGGGATTCCCAGCGCCGTCAATCCAGCAGCGGCCCGCGGTTTTTTAAGGTTGGTAACCGATGGGGTCGTGAAAGTCGTCGATGTGGTGGGCAAGCTGCCCCATGCAATATTGAGATTAGCGGGGGCTTGGTTTGACCAGTTTACCGATGCGTCGCCTTTAACCAGCCAGGCCAAAACGCGCTTGATGACCGGGATATGCGCCGTTTGACGGGGCCGATCAGCTATTGGGATTGGGTTGGTAGGGCTCAAGTCAAAACCCGAAAGAATGTCGTATCCATACGCAGCGATGCGATTGCCCCCAAATGTACTTACGGATGCCAGTACATTGCCTTTATCCCCCACTACAAAAGGGAATACTTGGTCGTATGCGGTTGGCCCTGGCTGTGGGAAAAAGCTTTCCTTGACCATTGCAAAAGGGGTTTCGCTATCACTTTTGTAAAAATCATCCAAAAATCTGTTGTTCGTTTGGATTTTCAGCTTGTAGCTTTGGTAAGCCCTTTCCATAAGAGGTGCTGCGTCTTCCGCTTTCAAAATTCTGCTGTCGCCTGCCTTCAAGGCGACCGTGATGCGGTTAGCCGATGTATTCGTTAAACAGGCGCTGGTGTCATCTACGATAATTTTTCCATTGTTGGCGCTACAGCTAGCTGTTTCGGTTTGAAAAGTATGTGTTCCTAGTTGTCCACCTGTACAAGCCGCTGTTACAGGATCAGATAAGACGGATTTGCAAACGGCTGGGGGTGGACCGGAGTTGTTGCCATTGGCAACTAGTGGTGTGCAGCCTCCTTTGTCGATAAATATGACCTGCCCTGATTTCTCGCTGCAGCTGGCGGTTTCGGTTTTGTAGGAGTAAGTGCCGGTTCCGTCAGTCCCCGAGCAACTTCCCGTTTGAAGCGCTGAAGGTACTGAGTCACAAGGTTCAATCACAACCTTCAAGTTAACGAGTGCATCACCAGCACCCCCGCCACCACAGGCCAGCAACAGCCCCAGCAGTGCCGCAGCAAATAGCCAGCGCTCCATCCGAAACGTGAAAATTGATGATTTATCAGATTTCGGCATACGACCCCCTGAAGATAATGATTTGAGAAATTATTTCATATTTGATAATTTATTGAACGTAAAAATTTCCAAATCGTTAGCTTTTCAACTCGAAATTTGTTTATTTCATGGAAATCGATATCAGGACTTTCCCTAGGATCCGGATATGCAGAGGATGCGCAGTCAGCGCTTGCGTAAATTACTGGCGCAAGGCTTAAGCGTTCAGCCCTGGCGACTAGGCTGATTCACCCCAAGAAAGGTGGCTGTTACACCACCCCGAGGTGCGGCACCAGCCCCGCCGTGGGCTGGCCGTTTTTCAAGGCCGCCGTAAAGGCCAGCATGCGGTCTATGGGCAGGCGGGCGCGCAGGCCTAGCGCGCTGTCCACATGCACTTCGCCCCCACCGGTTTCCAGCGCGCGGGCCACGTCGGCCAGGCCGTTCATCGCCATCCAGGGGCAATGTGCGCAGCTTTTGCAGGTGGCGCTGTTACCGGCGGTGGGGGCTTCGATAAAGGTCTTGCCGGGGTTGAGGGTGCGCAATTTGTGCAGCATGCCTTTGTCGGTGGCCACGATAAAGGTGTCGGTGTCCATGGTCTGCGCGGCCTTCAAGATGGCCGAGGTGGAGCCCACGGCATGCGCCAGCGCCACTACGTCGGCGGGCGACTCGGGGTGGACCAGCACACCGGCCTTTGGGTACTCGGCCATCAGGGCCTGCAATTCAAAGGCTTTGAACTCGTCATGCACGATGCACGCGCCCTGCCAGAACACCATGTCCGCACCGGTCTCGCGCTGGATATAGCCGCCCAAATGTTTGTCCGGCGCCCACAAGATTTTTTGCCCGGCGTCTTTCAGGGCGCGCACGATGTCTAGTGCGCAGCTAGAAGTCACCACCCAGTCAGCCCGCGCTTTGACTGCGGCGCTGGTATTGGCGTAGACCACCACCGTGCGGTCCGGGTGGGCGTCGCAAAAGGCGCTAAATTCTTCGATGGGGCAGCCCAGGTCTAAAGAGCAAGTCGCGTCCAGGTCCGGCATGAGCACGCGCTTGTGGGGGCTTAGGATTTTGGAGGTTTCGCCCATAAAGCGCACGCCAGACACGATCAGGGTTTGCGCGCTGTGGTCGCGGCCAAAGCGTGCCATCTCCAGCGAGTCGCTCACCAGCCCGCCAGTGGCTTCGGCCAGGTCTTGCAAATCCGGGTGTACGTAATAGTGCGACACCATGACTGCGTTTTTTTCCCGCAGTAAGCGGGTGATTTTTTCTTTGAGTGCTACGCGTTCATCCGGCGCGGGCTCCACCGGCACACGCGCCCAAGCATGGCGGGTGCTGCAAGCGGGTTGCTCGTATTCAACATCTATGCGTTGCAGGGGTAATTCAAAGCTTTGCATTACACATCCTCCATGCGCATAGAAAAATCTATCGCGCGCACGTCTTTAGTTAAAGCGCCTATGGAAATACGGTCCACGCCAGTGGCGGCAATGGCCTGCACCGTGTCCATATTCACGCCGCCGGACACTTCCAAAATCGCCCGCCCGGCGTTGATCGCTACCGCCTCGCGCAATTGCGCATGCGTCATATTGTCAAGCAGCACCATGCGCGCGTCGGCTTGCAAGGCTTCATGGAGTTGCTGCAAAGTCTCGACCTCGATTTCAATGAAAGCCGCTTGTGCCGCAGCAGCCTGGGCACGCTGCAAAGCGGCGGACACGCCACCGGCAGCGGCGATATGGTTTTCTTTGATGAGTACCGCGTCAAACAAGCCGATGCGGTGGTTGGTACCGCCGCCGCAACGCACTGCATATTTTTGCGCCAAGCGAAGGCCGGGCAAGGTTTTGCGCGTGTCCACAATCTTCGCCCGGTTACCCGGCACGGCCTGGACGGCGGCCACAAACTGCGCGGTATGCGTAGCCACGCCACTGAGCAATTGCAAAAAATTAAGCATGGTGCGCTCGGCAGTTAGCAAGGCTTGGGCTGGACCTTCCAGGGTAAGCACCACTTCGTTGGCCTGGCCGCGTGCGCCCTCGGCCACCAGCCAGTGCATCTGCGCCTGCGGCGCCAGAGCATACAACGCAGCCGCTGCCCAAGGCTGCCCGCATAGCACAGCGCTTTCGCGCAAGAGCACACGGGCGCGGACACGGCGCGCGGGGTCTACCAAGGCGGCAGTCAAATCGCCGCTGCCCACGTCTTCGGCCAGGGCGCGGGCGGCATCTTGCTGCGCAAGACGGGCAATGGCGTCGCTAGAGAAGTCAAACTGCGTCATAGGGCGCGTAGCATAGCGGCATTACCGCAAGCGCCGGGGGGCTTTGGGCCTACACTGCGCCCTGCCCCTAGAATCGGTCGCTTCAAGGATTTGCCATGTCTCTATTTCGCCGCCCCGATTACCACTCTGAAGCCAGCTTGTTCATAGACCAGCTAAAAGCCTCCCGCCCCCAGCTGGAAGCGCAGCAAAGAGCCGGTCGTGCCCTGCTATGGGACTTGAGCCTGGACCGCAGCGCGCAAGCGGGATACCGCGAGGCCAAAGTGGCGCAAAAGCCCTACGTCTACCAGACCCAATCAGACCAATAAGCCCGTTAACACCCCGTCTGACCCAGCCAGCACCAAATCGGGTGGACACCCCGCGATGAACAGCAGCGCTATTTCCCAGCCCATGGAAGCCGCCGTATTGGTGGACGGCTCTCCCGAAGTGGTGGACCATGTAGCCGTGGCCCGCCTGTACGGCGAACCGCTGTTTGCCATGCCGCTGGATTTGTACATCCCGCCCGACGCGCTGGAAGTGTTCCTAGAAGCCTTCGAAGGCCCGCTGGACTTTTTGCTCTACCTGATCCGCAAACAGAATTTCAACATTCTGGACATCCCCATGCTCAGCGTGACCCGGCAGTACCTGGTCTATGTGGACCAGATCCGCAAGCGCAACCTGGAGCTGGCTGCCGAATACCTGCTGATGGCGGCGATGCTGATCGAGATCAAGTCGCGCATGCTTTTGCCGCCCAAGAAAAGTGCCGAGGGCGAAGAACCCGAAGACCCGCGCGCCGAGCTGGTGCGCCGCCTGCTGGAATACGAGCAAATCAAACGCGCCGCCGCCAATCTCAACACCGTGCCCCAGTTCGGCCGCGATTTCCTCAAAGCAGCGGTCTATGTGGACCAAAGCATTGCCGTGCGCTTTCCGGATGTGGACGTGGTGGATTTGCAAGACGCCTGGCGCTCTATGGTGCAGCGGGCCAAGCTGGTGCAGCACCACAAAATCAGCCGCGCTGAACTATCCGTGCGCGAGCACATGAGCATGGTGCTGAAAAAACTGCAAGGCAAGCGCTTTGTCGGCTTTGAAGATTTGTTCGATCCGCAGTTGGGCCTGCCAACCCTGGTGGTCACCTTTATCGCCATGCTGGAGCTGGCCAAAGAAACGCTGATTGAAATCACCCAGGCCGAGGCCTACGCGCCGATTTACGTGCGCCTGGCCTTCACCCAGAACTGAAACCGGCCCCACACGCCTCTGCCTCACCGGAGATACCGCATGGTCACCACCAGTCCTGCCGACACCGCTGCGAACCAACTGGGCGGCACGCCTTACGGCACGCTGCCACCGGCTTCGCCCATGGCCAGCCGCAAGCCCATCAGCCTGCCGCGCATTTTGGAAATGCGCAGCCGAGGCGAAAAAATCACCATGCTCACCGCCTACGACGCCACCTTCGCTGCTGTAGCCGATGCCGCTGGGGTGGAATGCATTTTGATAGGTGACTCGCTGGGCATGGTCTGCCAGGGTTTGCACAGCACCGTGGGTGTCAGCCTGGAAGACATGCGCTACCACACGGCTAGCGTGTCGCGCGGCCTGCGGCGCGCGCAGGGCACGGCCTGGCTGATCGCCGATTTGCCTTTTGGTTCTTACCAAGAGTCTAAAGAGCAGGCCTTTCGCAGCGCCTCGGTGCTGATGCAGGCCGGCGCCCACATGATTAAGTTGGAAGGCGGCGGTTGGACCACCGAGGTGGTGCACTTCTTGGTGGAGCGCGGCATTCCGGTATGCGCCCACCTGGGCTTGACGCCGCAAACCGTGCACGCCCTGGGCGGTTACCGGGTGCAGGGCCGCACAGGCGCTGCAGCCGAGGTGCTGAAACAGCAAGCCCATGCGCTGGAAGACGCAGGCGCGTCCATGCTGGTGCTGGAAATGGTGCCCGCCGATGTGTCCGCCGAATTGACCCAAGCCCTGCAACACTGCGCCACCATCGGCATAGGTGCGGGCAAAGACACCGCTGGCCAGGTGCTAGTGCTGCACGATATGCTGGGCGTGAACCTGGGCAAGATGCCGAAGTTTGTGCGCAACTTTATGCTGGAGGCCAGCTCTATCCGTGGGGCCATGGAAGCGTATGTGGCGGCGGTGAAAGAAGGCAGCTTCCCGGTCAACGAAGTTCACGCCTGGTAAGACAAGGGAATTGATGCGTATCGTCAACAGCCTGCCCGCGCTGGCAGAGGCCCTACAGGCCTACCGGCACCCCTCGGTAGTGCCCACCATGGGCAATTTGCATGAAGGGCACCTGGACCTGGTGCGCAAAGCCAAGCCATTGGGCGACGTGCAACTGACCACGATTTTTGTCAACCGTTTGCAGTTCGGCCCCAACGAGGATTTCGATACCTACCCGCGTACCTTTGAGGCCGATTGCGCGCAACTCGAGGCCGCTGGTTGCGACCTCTTGTTTGCCCCCACAGAGGCTACGCTTTACCCCGAACCCCAGGGCTTTAAGGTGACGCCGCCCACCGCCTTAGCCGATGTTCTGGAGGGCCAGTTCCGCCCCGGTTTTTTTGCCGGGGTCTGCACCGTAGTGCTCAAGCTCTTGGCCTGCACGCAGGCGCGCACCGCCGTGTTTGGCAAAAAAGACTACCAGCAACTGATGGTGATACGCCATATGGTGCGCCAGTTCAATTTGCCGGTGGACATTGTGGGCGTGGACACCCGCCGCGCGCCAGATGGACTGGCCATGTCCTCGCGCAATGGATATCTATCAGAGACCGAGCGGGCCCAAGCGCCGCAATTGCATGCGGCTTTGCAAACGCTGGCCCGGGCAGTGCACGCAGGTGGCACCGACTTTGAGGCTATGCAAGCGCAGGCTTTGCATACGCTGGCCGCACAAGGCTGGCAGGCCGACTATGTGGCGCTGCGCCGCCAGGCCGATTTAGGCGCACCGCAAGCAGGCCAGCCCTTGGTGGTGCTAGCAGCAGCGCGCCTGGGCCGCACACGGCTGATTGACAACCTCGAAATTTAAGCCCAATTCGCAGCAGCCACTTAGCTGCCGTAGCCGATCATGGCCTTGACTTCCAGGAAGTCGTGTATGCCCCAGTCGGCATATTCGCGTCCATTGCCCGATTGTTTGTAGCCGCCAAAGGGCGCGTAAATATCCCAGTCCGGGTAGTTGATATTGACCTGGCCGGCGCGTAACTGGCGCGCCACGCGGCGCGCGTGCTCCAGGTTTTCGGACTGGACAAAAGCGGCCAGACCAAATTCGCTGTCGTTAGCAATCTCAATCGCCTCGGCTTCGCTGTCGTAGGGCATGATGGCCAGCACCGGCCCGAAAATTTCTTCGCGTGCAATCGTCATGCTGCGGCTCACATTGCCAAATACCGTGGGGCGCGCGTAGTAGCCACGCGTTAGACCTGCGGGTTTACCGGTGCCACCCGCTACCAGCGTTGCGCCTTCGGCAATGCCGATTTCGATCAGGCGCTGCACTTTGGTGTATTGCATTTCGCTGACCAAGGGGCCCATGGTCGTGCCTTCGGCGCGCGGGTCGCCCACTACTTGTTCGGCAGCCACCGCAGCGGCAATCTCCAGCGCCTTGGCATGCAGGGCGCGCGGCACCAGCATGCGCGTGGGCGCGTCGCAGGACTGGCCGGTATTGCTCATGCAGCTTTCCACGCCTTTGCGTACGGCGGTTTCCAGATCGGCGTCTTCCAAAATAATATTGGGCGACTTGCCGCCTAACTCTTGGGCCACGCGCTTGACCGTGTCGGCTGCGGTTTTGGCGACAATGACGCCGGCGCGGGTGGAGCCGGTAAAGGACACCATGTCCACGTCTTTGTGCGCTGCCATCACCTGGCCGACCGAGGGGCCGTCGCCATTGATCATGTTGTACACCCCGGCAGGCACGCCGGCATCGTGCATGATTTCAGAAAACACAATACCGCTGATGGGCGCGATCTCGCTGGGCTTGAGCACCATGGTGCAGCCCGCCGCCAGCGCGGGCGCTACCTTGCACACAATTTGGTTGAGCGGCCAGTTCCAGGGTGTGATCAGCGCGACCACGCCAATACCCTCATTCATGATGCGGGTGCCGCCACGCTGGTGTTCAAACTCGTAGCTTTCCAAGGACGCAATCGTGGCCTCTAGATGCACGCGGCCAGCCCAGGTCTGGGCATCGCGCGCCCAGGCCAGCGGGGCGCCCATTTCATCGGATACGGCCTGGGCAATTTCTTCGGCGCGCTCGTTGTACAAGGCCAATATGCGCCGCAGCAGTGCCAGGCGCGTGGCTTTGTCGGTTTGCGTGTAAGCGGGGAAGGCGGCGCGGGCAGCGGCCACGGCTTTGTCGACATCAGCGGCACTGCCCATGGAAATCTGGGTGTAGGCCTGCTCGGTGGCGGGGTTGATGACGTCCAGGCTGCGCGCCACTGTCGGTTGGACCCAAGCGCCGTTGATATAAAACTGGTGGTGGTGGGACATGGTGTGCGGGCGCGCAATGCGGGTATGTTGGTAGAAAGGATTGGGGACGGATAAGGTTAGCAGAGATTGCACGGCGCAGGCGATAGGCAAAGCGCCACCGATTGCACTGTTGGCGACGCCTTGTGTCTAGGCTACCGCTACTGGCGCACAGGCGCTAGGATGCAGACTCAACCCCACCAGGAGACACGCCATATGCATGCCCAAGACTTTGCGTCACCCACCGTAAGCGCCCTGCGCACCGACTTGGCGCTAGCGTTGCGCGCTGCCGCCCACCACGGCTTGGCCGAAGGCGTATGCAACCACTTCAGCATCGAGCTGCCCGACGGCAGTGGCCGCTTTCTGCTCAACCCGCGCGGCTTGATGTGGAGCGAGGTGCAGGCCGATGACATTGTGATGATTGACGCGCAAGGCCAGGTGCTGGCCGGGCGGCATGCCGTGGAGCCCACGGCCATGTTTATCCATGCCGCAATACACCGTATCGCCGGTAGAGCCTGCGTGCTGCACACGCATATGCCTTATGCGACGGCGCTAACCGTGACGCGCGCACGCGCACTGGACACGCGCCTGTCGCAAAACGCCATGCGCTTTCATGGGCGGGTGGCCGCAGACGCGCATTACAACGGCTTGGCGCTGGACCTGCGCGAAGGCGAACGTATTGCGAACGCCATGCAGGGCGCGGACATTGTGTTTTTGGGGAACCACGGCGTGGTCGTCTGCGCCGAGCGCATGGACTATGCCTACGATGATTTGTATTACCTGGAACGCGCTTGTATGGTGGAGGTACTGGCCCGCCAAAGCGGTCTGCCACTCGAGCCTGTCGATGAAGCCCTGGCGGCCAATGTGGCAGCGCAAACGCGGGGCGAGCAATTGCAAGCCGAACTATTTTTTAAGGCCTTGGGGCGCAAGCTTTAACTTTTTTTCAGGGCAATATGCAAGCGCAAATAGAAGGCCATAGATTGACACGGCTTACGACCTCGCTACGGTACTTTGCCACGGCCTGCGACCTCGCAACATCCTTCACTGCGAGGAGCCCTAGCGACGCGGCAGTCCATGCTGGAATGAGGTCACTTCCGCCAAAGCAAAAGCCATGGATTGCCACGGCCTACGGCCTCGCAATGACAACACTTTGCCACGGCCTTCGGCCTCGCAATAGCACCGCTTTGCCGCACCAAGCGCCAGTTACCTTGCGCACGCAGTAGCCGCTTACAAAAACCGATCCAAGATACGCCTGCTGTGCGCATCCAGCGCTTTCTGGTCGGGCACCAGGTAGTGGATACCGTGGGCGTCGGCCACCAAGAGGCTGCGGCCGGTACCGATACGGCGTATGTCCTCGTCGCCACGCAAAACAAACGCGGTGCGGCCCCGGTCGGTTTCCACCGTCCAGGTACAAGGCGTGGAAAAGCTGCTGACATCCACAATGCGGGCTAGTACCGGCATGAATTCGCGGTGTGCCAATTCGTCCTGAAGCAGGCTTTGGTAGCTGGCTGGCAAGTCGCTCAAGCGTTCCACCCAAGCCACTTCGTGGCCTTCGGTGCTGATCAAAGAAATGCCTTCGTCAGGCGCCAGGATGGGAAAGGCGCGCACCGGCAAGACGCCAGCAAAGCGCTCACCCTGCGCATTGATCAAGATCAATTTGCCAAAGGGGGTACGCGCCAGCACAAACGCGTTTTGCTGCCCTGCATCGCTCATACCGCACCCCCGCTAAGTGCTAATTGCGCATCGGCATTGCGCGCCTGCGCTTGGTACAAATTGAAATACGCACCCTCTTGCTGCATCAGCGCCTCGTGCGTGCCTTCTTCCACCACGCGGCCACGGTCCAGCACCACCAATCGATCGGCGCGGTGCAAGGTAGATAAGCGGTGTGCGATGGCAATCGTGGTCCGGCCTTGCACCAAATTTTCCAGTGCTTTTTGAATCTCTTTTTCGGTTTCCGAATCGACGGAGGAGGTAGCTTCATCCAGAATCAAGATACGCGGGTCGATCAGCAAAGCACGGGCAATCGAAATGCGCTGGCGCTCACCGCCCGAGAGGCCTTGGCCGCGTTCCCCCACCATGGAGTCATAGCCATGCGGCAGGCGCAAAATAAATTCATGCGCATGCGCGGCACGCGCTGCAGCCATGATGTCGGCGCGGCTGGCCTCGGGCTTGCCATAAGCGATGTTGTCGGCAATCGTGCCGAAGAATAAAAATGGCTCTTGCAAGACCAAGCCAATATTGCGACGGAAGTCGCTGATGGCATACGAACGTATGTCCACGCCATCGACCAAAATCGCGCCTTCGGACACATCGTAAAAACGGCAAATCAAATTCACCAAAGTGCTTTTTCCCGAACCGCTGTGCCCCACCAAGCCAATCATCTCGCCCGGCGCGATAGACAAATTGATACCCCGGTTCACCGCCCGGTTGCCATAGCGGAAACCTACTTCGCGCAATTCGATGCGCCCCTGCACCCGGTCTACGCGCACCGGGTTTTGCGGCTCGGGCACGCTGGAAACATGGTCCAAAATATCAAAAATACGTTTGGCCGCAGAAGCCGATTTTTGCGTCACCGACACAATGCGGCTCATCGAATCTAAGCGCCCGTAAAAGCGGCCAATATAGGCAATGGCCGCCAGCAACATCCCCACGGTAATTTGCCCGTGCGCTACTTGGTAAATACCAAAGCCCCAGACCACCAGCAAGCCCAGCTCTGTGAGCAAGGACACCGAAGGCGAAAAAAGAGACCAGATTTTGTTAATGCGGTCATTGACTTGCAAGTTGTAGCGGTTGGCATCCCGAAAACGTGCAGCCTCGCGCTGCTCTTGGGCAAAGGCTTTGACCACGCGGATGCCAGGAATCGTGTCAGCCAGCACATTGGTCACCTCGCCCCAGACACGGTCAATTTTTTCAAAACCGGTGCGCAGGCGGTAGCGCACATAGTGAATCATCCAGCCGATAAACGGCAGCGGCACCAGGGTGATGAGCGCCAGCCAGGGGTTCATGGAAAACAATATCACTGCCGTCATAGTGATCATCACCACATCGCTGGCAAAGTCGGTAAGGTGCAGCGACAAATACACCGCAATCCGGTCGCTCTCGCTGCCCACGCGCGAGAGCAAATCGCCGGTACGTTTGCCGCCGAAATACTCCAGCGAGAGTTGCAGCAAATGGTCGTAGGTGGTGGTGCGTAAATCGGCCGCAATGCGCTCGGAAGCCAGCGCCAAAATATAGGTCTTGGCCCAGCTCAGCACCCAGGCCACCAAGCCCGAGGCCAGCAGCCCGGCTAAGTACCAGGCAATTTTGGAGCGCTCGATGTGCTGTCCGTTTTGCAGCGGGATAAGCACCTCATCGACCAGCGGAATCGTCAGGTAGGGCGGCACCTGGCTGGCTGCGGTGCCCAGCAGCATCAAAACAAAGCCCCAGGCCAATTGCCCGCGGTAGGGCCGGGCAAAGCGCCATAAGCGCAGCAGCGTCCAGGTAGAAGGCGGGGTATGCACCACCTTGGTACAGACCGGACATTCTTCGGCGTCCGGGTCCAGCGGCGCTTTACAGCTTGGGCACAAGGCCTGCGCGGGTACCGGCACTGGCACGCCGCTTAAGGCGCTGTTATGGTGGGCATTAAATTGGTCCACCAAACGCAAAGCGTATAAATTCTGGCCCAAAGTAAAGCGCCAATGCGCCAGTTGCCCCTGTTCGTCCTGCAATTGCAGATGGCCCACGCCGGCATGGTCATGGTGCTCCAGGCGCAGGCCGGGGCGGTAATCCCAGCTTTGGGCGCCTGTGGTTTGCAGGCTAAGCAAGCGCTTGTCTGTGGCCACCAGCACACTGGGTACAAAGTGCATCTGGGCGTCCAGGTCAACCTCCAGCAGCGCACAAACGTTTTCATGGCTAGCGACTTGCGCTGCCAGTGCATCGCGCCAGGCGGGGGGGATATCCACTGCGCCTAAGGGACCAGGCGCTTGCTTGTGATTCATGGAAATGCCAAATTGAAATATATAAAACTGCCGGTTTCGCGGCCATCAGGCGGGGCGCACGCCGCGTCCAAACCCCCTACTATGCCTGAGCCTCGCCTAGCACCCCAAGCAAGCGCAGCGCTATCGGCGAGAATACACAACGCACGACGAACCACCCCGGTGGACTTGAACTTCCGCCTCCACGCATGACGCGCCAGAAAAAAATCAACATTTTGCGGGTGAACCACCTGCGCGGACCCAATTTCTGGACCTACCGGGCAGTGATCGAGGCTTGGGTGGACATTGGGGACTTAGAGGATTTCCCGTCCAACACCCTGCCCGGCTTTTACGAACGCCTGACCGGCTACCTGCCGGGCCTGATTGAGCATGAGTGCAGCCCCGGCGTGCGCGGCGGCTTTTTGCAGCGCCTGCAAGAAGGCACCTGGGCCGCCCATATTCTGGAACACGTCTGCCTGGAATTGCAAAACATGGCCGGTATGCGTACCGGTTTTGGCAAAGCGCGGCAAACCTCCCAAACCGGTGTTTACAAAGTAGCTTTTCGCACCCGACAAGAAGATGTGGGACGCCGCGCCCTGCATCTGGGGCGCGACCTGGTGGAGGCGGCTATCCACGACACGCCTTTTGATGTCGCCAAGGCAGTGGAAGAATTGCACGACATGGTGGACTCGCTCTGCCTGGGGCCCAGCACAGCACACATCGTTGATGCCGCGACGGCGCGCGGCATACCGCACACGCGCCTGACCGATGGCAACTTGGTGCAACTGGGCTACGGCATTGCACAGCGGCGTATCTGGACTGCCGAGACCGACCAGACCAGTGCGATTGCCGAAGAAATTGCCAGCGACAAAGACATGACCAAGCGCTTGCTGCAAGCCTGCGGCGTGCCAGTGCCGCATGGCCAGGTGGTGCAAAGCGCCGCGCAAGCCTGGGAAGCGGCGCAGTCCATCGGATTGCCGGTAGCCATCAAACCTTACGACGGCAACCACGGACGCGGCGTGGCCCTGGACCTGGAAAACCAGGCCGATATTGAAGCGGCCTTTGCCTTAGCGCACCAAGAGGGCGACGGCCAAGTGATTGTGGAGGAATTCATCCGGGGCAATGAGCATCGTCTGCTGGTGGTAGGCCGCCAGGTGGTGGCCGCAGCGCGCGGCACCACGCTGTATGTGCACGGCGACGGTACCTCCACCATGAACCAGCTGGTGGACCAACAAATCAATAGCGACCCGCGCCGTGGCCGAGCCGAGTCCTTCCCCTTGAACGTGGTTGATTTGTCGGAAAGCCCGGAAGTCTTGCTCGAACTCGAGCGCATTGGCCTGGCGCCGCATTCGGTACCCGCTGCCGGACAAAAAGTGCTGATCCAGCGCAATGGCAATGTGGCCTTCGATGTCACCAGCGAGCTGCACCCCAGCGTGGCGCGGGCCGCCGCACTGGCCGCGCGCGTGGTGGGTTTGGATATTGCCGGTGTGGACATGGTGCTGGAAAACTGTGCCCTGCCGCTAGAGAGGCAACGCGGCGCGGTCATTGAGGTCAACGCCAGCCCCGGCCTTTTAGCCCATATCAAACCGGCCAATGGCGCAGGCCAGCCGGTGGGCACGGCCATCATCAGCCATTTGTTTGACAGCAAGCAAGACGGCCGCATTCCCATCGTGGGCATCACCGGCACGCACAACACGGGCCGCATGGCGCGCCTGGTGGCTTGGTTGGTGCATATCAGCGGCAAGCATGTGGGCCTGGCCTGTAGCGAAGGTTTGTACCTGGACAGCCGCAAAGTAGACGGCGCAGATAGCAGCACCTGGGACGCAGGCCAGCGTATTTTGATGAACCGTTCGGTGCAAGCCGCCGTGTTTGAAAACCCCTGCACCACGATTTTGGGCCAGGGTCTGGCTTACGATAAATGCCAGGTCGGTGTCGTCACCGATGTCACCTGGCACGAAGGACTGCGCGATTTCGATATCCTGGACGCCGAGCAAAACTTCAAGGTCGCGCGCACCCAGGTCGATGTGGTGCTGCCTAGCGGCACCGCCGTGATCAACGCCATGGACGCGCAGGCGCTTGAGCTGGCCGAACTCTGTGATGGCTGCGTGATTTTTTATGCGGTTTCGCCCGAACACCCCACGCTGCTGGCGCACCGCGCGCAAGGCCATCAAGTGGTTTGCCTGCGTGAAGGCAATATCGTGTTGGCCCATGGCGCGCAGGAAAGGCCTTTGCTGCGGCTCGATAGCTTAAAGCCCGCCAAGGCGGCGCAGCCCGAGATGGTGATGGCCGCAGTGGCCGCGGCCTGGGCTTTGAACATCACGCCGGAACTCATCGCCGCGGGCTTGCGCACCTTCGAGTCCAACCCGCAAAAAACGCCTTACTAGCGCCCTCCACTTAACGCACACGCCGAGCTGCCTCACGGACCACACCCATGGAAGTCACCCGCATTCGCGCCTTGCGCGGCCCCAATCTCTGGAGCCACCACACCGCTATCCAAGCGGTTGTTATCTGCACGCCCAAGGAATGGGCTATTGCAGACCTGCATGGCTTTGAAACCCGGCTGCGTGCGCGCTTTCCTGAAATCAGTTCCTTTCAGCCCACCGGCCACGACGACACCGTACCGCTGGCGCGCGTGCTGGAATTGGCCACGCTGGGCTTGCAAGCGCAAGCCGGTTGCCCGGTCACGTTTAGCTGCACCAAACCGACCCTGGAGGCCGGTGTGTTTCAGGTGGTGGTGGAGTACAGCGAAGAAGCCGTAGGGCGCTTGGCGTTGGAGCTGGCGCAAAGCCTGTGCCAATCAGCCCTGGACGACACCCCATTTGACCTAGCCAGCGTGCTGCACCAATTGCGCGAACTCGACGAAGACGTGCGCCTGGGGCCCAGCACCGGCTCGGTCGTGAATGCCGCGCTGGCGCGCAATATCCCCTACAGCCGCATGACCGATGGCAGCATGGTGCGCTTTGGCTGGGGCAGCAAGCAAAGACGCATTCAAGCGGCAGAAATCGACGCCACCAGCGCGATTGCCGAAGCTATCGCCCAAGACAAAGAACTGAGCAAACGCTTGCTGCATGCCGCAGGCGTGCCCGTGCCGCGCGGCCGCGCGGTGCGCGATGCGGATGACGCCTGGGCAGCGGCGCAAGACATCGGGTTGCCGGTGGTGGTTAAGCCCCTGGACGGCAACCAGGGCAAGGGCGTGACCGTCAACATCCTGAATGAAGCCCAATTGCGCGCCGCCTATGCGGTAGCCATCGAATTTCGCGACACCGTGCTGGTGGAACGCTATATGCCGGGCAACGATTTTCGCCTGCTGGTGGTGGGCGACAAACTGGTAGCCGCTGCGCGGCGCGATCCGCCCAAAGTGGTGGGTGACGGCGTGCATACCGTGGCGCAGTTGGTGGACATGGTCAATGCCGATCCGCGCCGGGGCGACGGACATGCCACCTCGCTTACCAAAATCCGGTTTGACGATATTGCCCGCAGTTGCTTGCGCAGTCAGGGTTTTGAGGCAGATTCGATTCCGGACAAAGGCCAACGCGTTAATTTGCGTAACAACGCTAATTTGTCCACCGGCGGATCTGCCACCGATGTGACCGATGATGTGCATCCCGATGTAGCCGCAAGGGCGGTGACAGCGGCGCACATGGTGGGCTTGCATATTTGCGGCGTAGACCTAGTGTGCGACAGCATCTTGCGGCCGATTGAAGAGCAAGGCGGGGGCGTGGTGGAAGTCAATGCCGCGCCGGGCTTGCGCATGCACCTCAGCCCCTCTTTTGGCAAGGGCCGGCCCGTGGGCGAAGCCATCATGTCCAGCCTGTTTAAAAACGGGCAGGATGGCCGCATACCCATCGTCGCTGTCACCGGCACCAATGGCAAAACCACGACCGTGCGCCTGATTTCGCACCTGCTGGCCCAGCAAGGTTGGTGTGTCGGTATGACCAATACCGATGGCGTGTATGTGGACGGCCATTGCATTGATACCGGCGACTGCAGCGGCCCCAAGAGCGCGAAAAACGTCTTGCACCATCCTGATGTGGATGCGGCAGTGCTGGAGACAGCGCGCGGCGGTATCTTGCGCGAAGGCCTGGCCTTTGACAAATGCGATGTGGCGGTGGTGACCAATGTGGGCAGCGGCGACCATCTGGGCTTGAACTACATCACCACCGTCGATGAACTGGCGGTGCTCAAACGCGTGATTGTGCAAAACGTAGCGCCCAAGGGCACGGCGGTGCTCAACGCCGCCGATCCGGTGGTAGCCGCTATGGCTGCAAAAACCAAAGGCGCGGTCACCTTTTTTGCACTGGACCAATTCCACCCGGTGATGGCCACGCACCGCGCGCAAGGCCATGCGGTGGTGTATGTGGACAAAGGCCAAATTGTGGCGGCCAAGGGCGCAGAAAAACATTACCTAAACTTGAGCGATATCCCGGTCACGCTGGGCGGCGCGATTGGCTTTCAGGTGGAAAACGTCATGGCCAGCGTCGCAGCCGTGTGGGCCTTGGGTCTGGACTGGGACACCATGCGCGCGGGTCTGGCCAGTTTTTCAAGCGAAAACGACAATGCGCAGGGCCGTTTTAATATTTTTGACTACAAGGGCGCGACGGTCATTGCCGACTACGGCCACAACCCGGACGCCATGGCCGCGCTGGTGCAAGCGGTGCAAGCCATGCCGGCGAGCCGACGCTCGGTGGTGATCAGCGGGCCGGGCGACCGGCGCGATGAGGACATCCGCCAAATCACCCAGATTTTGGGCGATGCGTTTGAAGAAGTGGTGATGTACGAAGACCAGTGCCAGCGCGGCCGCTCCGATGGCGAGGTCATGGCTTTGCTGCGCGAGGGCTTGGTTGGCGCGAAAAAGGCGACGCAACGCAGCGAAATCTATGGCGAATTTTTAGCCATTGACACGGCGCTGTCGCACTTGCAAGCCGGCGAATTGTGCTTAGTGCTGGTGGACCAGGTGCCCGAGGCCATGGCGCATATAGAAGCGCGCATTAAGACTTTGTAGACCTGGCTGAATGCCATTGGACCAGCGGCGCGCATGCTGTCGCTGCGAGGAGCGCAGTGACGTAACAGCCGAGGCGGTCGTTAAGCCACAGATTGCCAAGGCCTGCGACATTGCAATGACGGCCCAATCGCCTACGGCCTCGCTATCACGCACTATGGCGGGCCTTGCCATGTGTAATTTACGCTGATCTTGCCGGAGCGTGGGCCTCACATTTCAGCGGCAGGCTCACGGCCCATCAAGGCCGCGACCGCCTCGCTCGCTTGCAACTGCCCTTCCAGCAAGGCCACCACGCAGCGGGTGATGGGCATCTGCACACCTGCTGCGTCGGCCCGCTGCAAGACCGTACGTGCGCTGTACACGCCCTCGGCCACATGACCTAGCGACTGCACGGCTTGTTCCAGCGACTGGCCTTGCGCCAAGGCCAAGCCGATCCGCCGGTTGCGCGACAAATCGCCCGTCGCCGTCAAGACCAAGTCGCCCAAGCCGCTCAGGCCCATAAAGGTTTCCGCTTTGGCACCCAGCGCCAAGCCCAGCCGCGTCATTTCGGCCAGGCCGCGCGTAATGAGGGCGGCGCGCGCATTGAGGCCGAGTTGCAAGCCATCGCACAAACCGGTGGCAATCGCCATGACGTTTTTGACCGCGCCGCCGACTTCTACACCGGCCACGTCCTCACTGGCATAAACGCGCAAATGCGGGCTATGAAAAGCATCGACCAAGGTCGTGCGCACGCTGGCATGCGCGCTGGCCGCCACCAGCGCAGTGGGCTGGCCCTGTGCCACTTCCATGGCAAAACTGGGGCCGCTGAGCACACCGGCTGCAATACCTGGGGCGCATTGGGCCTGTATTTCATGGCCTAGCAAGCCTTGGCCGCCCTGGGCATTGCTGGCTTCAAAGCCTTTGCACAACCAGGCCACCGGCACGCTTGACTCAGCAAGCAGGACCAACATATCGCGCAAGCCGGCCATGGGCGTGGCAATCACCACCAAGTCCTGGCTGGCCAGGTGGGCGCGCAGGTAATTGCCTTGAAGTTGGCTAATGCGCAAGCCTTCGGGGAAGGCCAGGCCGGGCAGGTAGCGCGGATTAATTCGTTCGGTTTGCATGGCGCGCTGCTGGCGCGCGTCACGCGCCCACAAGGTGAGGGTGTGCCGCGGCATGCGCGCCGCCGCGACGGCCAGCGCCGTGCCCCAAGCGCCCGCACCCAATACGCTGATTTTCATGCGATCGACGTCATGCGCGATGCGCTGCTTGCGTTCACCGGCAAGCGGACCACAAGATTATTGGGGCAAAGTGCCCGCTGCGCTGGTTTGCGCAACCTGGCTTTGCTGTTGCTCGTACATGGCCTGGAAGTTGATTTCCGACAAATGCACCGGCGGAAAGCCACCGCGCTGAATCATGTCGGCGACATTGCCGCGCAGATAGGGATAGACGATTTGCGGGCAGGCAATACCCATAATCGGACCCATTTGATCTTCGGGCAGGTTGCGAACTTCAAAAATGCCCGCCTGTTTGACTTCCACCAAAAACACGGTTTTGTCTTTGATTTTGGTATGCACGGTGGCCGTGACACTGACTTCAAACACGCCTTCTGCCACCGGATTGGCTTCAATCCCCAGCTGGATATCCACCGAAGGTTGCTCTTGCTCGAGCAGGATGGCCGGTGAATTGGGCTGCTCCATCGACGCCTCTTTGAGGTAAACGCGTTGGATTTGGAAAACCGGGGCTTGTTCTGACATGGCGTGTATCTTTCAAATGAAAACAAAGCCCACCTTATATAGGTGGGCTTGTGGGATAAGGCGCTAAGGCTTTAAAGCCTCTGGCGCCCTGAATTATCGCAGCAGGCCTGGGCTGGCTGGCTGCAAGCTCAGGACCCGAGTAACAAGGGCATGAGTCCGCCCCGGCTGTCTAAGTCCATCAAGTCATCGCAACCGCCCACATGGGTATCGCCGATAAAAATTTGCGGCACGGTGCGCCGTCCCGTGCGTTCCATCATGGAACTGCGCTCCGCCGGGTTGGTATCGATACGGATTTCTTCGATCGCCTCCACGCCTTTGGATTTGAGAATACGCTTGGCCTGCACGCAATAAGGGCAGACAGCGGTGGTGTACATCTTGACGTTTTGCATCATTAACTCAATGGGACAACTAGATTTTTGGAAAGCGGTTCAGACTTTTTCCAGCGGAAGCCCGGCGCTTTTCCAAGCTGCCAGGCCGCCACCGAGCGAATGGACTTGGTCATAGCCCAGGGTTTTGGCCGCAGCCACCGCACGGCCGGAGCGCACGCCGGACTGGCACACCAAAATCAAAGGCAAGCCTTTGTTTTTTACCGCTGCGGCCAACTTAGAAGGCAAATCTGCCAGCGGAATGTTTTTAGAGCCCACGATGTGCCCGGCGGCAAACTCTGTGGGTTCACACACATCCACCACCACCGCTTTTTCCCGGTTGATCAATAACACCGCGTCGTTGGCGCTGAGGCCTGCGCTGACTGCGTCTTGCATGACCGGTGCCAGCAATAGAGCGCCCGAAATCAGGGCCAGGGTGATCAACATCCAGTTATCGAGAAGAAATTTCACTAGGGTTCCTTGAGGGTGCGAAAGGGAGAACAATCGGCCATTTTAGAATGCCCCCTGATCCCGCACAGCCCGCGCGGCTGCATTCCCCTTCAATTCCCCCCATTTCCTGCCATGCACCGACTTGTCTTGATACGCCACGGCGAATCCACCTGGAATCTTGAAAACCGCTTTACCGGCTGGACTGATGTGGACTTGACGCCCACCGGCATCGAGCAGGCTCAAAACGCGGGACGTTTGCTCAAAGCCGAAGGCTATGCCTTTGATCTGGCCTACACCAGCATGCTCAAGCGGGCCACGCGCACCCTGTGGCATTGCCTGGACCAGATGGACTGCACCTGGCTGCCGGTGGTGCACAGCTGGCGGCTCAATGAGCGCCATTACGGCGCTTTGCAAGGCCTGAACAAAGCCGATACGGCGCGCCAGTACGGCGAGCAGCAAGTGCTGCTGTGGCGCCGTAGCTTTGACGTGCCGCCGCCGGCGCTGGAGCCCACCGACCCGCGCTGGGAGGGCAGCGACCCGCGCTACGCCAAGCTGGCACCGGGCCAGGTGCCGCTGACCGAATGCCTGAAAGACACGGTGACACGCGTCATGCCTTTTTGGCAGGAATCCATTGCACCGGCTTTGCGCGCTGGCAAGCGCCCGGTGATTGCGGCGCATGGCAACTCCATACGCGCGCTGATGAAATACCTGGACCACATCGGGGACGATGACATCGTCGGCGTCAATATCCCTAATGGGATACCGCTGGTTTACGAACTGGACGCAGACCTGAAACCGATCCGCCATTACTATTTGGGCGACGCCCAAGCCGTCGCGCAAGCGGCACAGGCGGTCGCAAAGCAGGGCAAAGCGTCTTGACGGTGTTTCGGGGGATGCCCCTGCCCCAGCGCAAGGTGCTGCTTTCAGAGGCACAATAGCTTCCTATCGCTGGCATTTTGGCCATCAGGTACACAGGGATGAAGGAAACGGGAACGACTATGGGTCAAAAATTAAAGATTGCAGGTTGGGTCATGCTAGGTGCATTGGCCGGCTCGCTGACGACGGTTTCGGTGCAAACCGTGGCCCGCAACACCCTGGCGCCCATGCCTTTGGAAGAGTTGCAGCAGCTCTCCACCGTATTTGGCCTGATCAAAAGCGATTACGTGGAACCGGTGGACGAGAAAAAGCTGATCACCGACGCCATTACCGGCATGGTGTCCAGCCTGGATCCGCATTCCACTTATTTTGATAAGAAATCCTTCAAAGAGTTTCGCGAAGGCACGAGCGGCAAATTTGTCGGCGTGGGTATTGAAATCACGCAGGAAGATGGTTTCGTCAAAGTCGTCTCCCCGATCGAAGGCTCTCCGGCGGACCGCGCCGGCCTCAAGCCCAATGACCTGATTACCAAAGTAGATGACACCGCTGTCAAAGGCCTGAGCCTCAACGAAGCGGTCAAGCGCATGCGCGGCGAACCGGCCACCAAAGTGATATTGACCGTTTTTCGTAAAGACGAGAACCGCACTTTTCCCGTCACCATCATCCGTGAAGAGATCAAACAACAGTCAGTGCGCGGCAAGTTGATTGAGCCGGGCTACGCCTGGATTCGCGTAAGCCAGTTCCAGGAACGCACCGTCGATGACTTTGTGAAAAAGGTCAACGACTTGTATGAGCAAGACCCCAAGATCAAAGGCATGGTGCTCGATTTGCGCAACGACCCGGGTGGCCTGCTCAATGCGGCGGTGGCCATTTCAGCCGCCTTCCTGCCCGATAACGTGACCGTGGTCAGCACCAACGGACAAACCGAAGAAAGTAAGCAAACCCTGCGCGCTACGGCCCGCGACTACATGGGCCGCATGGGCGCGGACCCGATTAAAAAATTACCGGCACAGCTGAAAAATATTCCGCTGATTGTGCTGGTCAATGAAGGCTCAGCCTCTGCCAGCGAAATTGTGGCCGGTGCCCTGCAAGACCATAAACGCGCCACCATCATGGGTGGGCAAACCTTTGGCAAAGGTTCGGTGCAAACCTTCCGTCCTTTAAGCGGTGACACCGGGCTGAAGATCACTACCTCGCGCTACTACACACCCAGTGGCCGCTCCATCCAGGCCAAAGGTATCGTGCCGGACTTGATGGTCGATGACACCGAAGAAGGCAGCCCGTTTGCAGCGCTGCGCACGCGGGAGGCCGACCTGGAAAAACACCTGGCCAGCGGCCAGGGCGAAGAAGTGAAAGACCCGGCGCGCGAGAAAGCGCGTGAAGAGGCTATGAAGCGGCTGGAAGAGGAATCGCGTAAACCGGTGGCTGAGCGCCGCGCTCCGGAATTTGGCTCAGACAAAGACTTCCAACTTGGCCAGGCCCTTAAAAAGCTCAAAGGCCAGCCGGTGCTGATCAGCAAAACGCAAGTCGAGCGCAGCGCCGAGAAAAAAGAGGAATGAGGCAGCCCGGTGTCTGAACCGGAAGAACTGCCCGACGCAGATTTACTGCGCTATTCGCGGCACCTGCTGCTCGATGACATTGGGGTCGAGGGCCAGCGCCGCATCCTGCAATCGCACGTACTCATTATTGGAGCCGGTGGCCTGGGCTCACCGGCGGCCATGTACCTGGCCTGCTCGGGGGTGGGCAGCATCACTATCGTCGATGACGACACCGTCGATCTGACCAATTTGCAGCGCCAGATCATGCACAGCACTACAAGCATTGGCCAAGCCAAAGTGCTATCGGCCCAAAGTACGCTCGCCCAGCTCAACCCGACGGTGCAGGTCCAGGCTTTGCAAACACGCGCTGATGCGCAACTGCTGCGGACTTTGGTGGCAGAGGCCGATGTGGTGCTCGATTGCAGCGATAACTTTCAAACCCGCCAGGCCATCAACGCCGCGTGTGTGCAGCAGCGCGTACCGCTAGTTAGCGGCGCGGCTATCGGCATGGATGGGCAAATTGCAGTGTATGACCCGCGCGATGCCAACGCACCCTGCTACGCCTGCGTGTTTGCGCCCGATGCCCCGCCCGAAGAAGCGCGCTGTGCCACCATGGGCGTGTTAGCGCCTTTGGTCGGCGTGATTGGCGCAATGCAAGCGCTGGAGGCGCTCAAACTGCTGGCGCGCACTGGCACTTCACTAAGTGGCTATTTGCTGATGCTCGATGCGCGCAGCATGGAGTGGACGCGGCTGCGGGTGCAAAAAAACCCGGCTTGTTCGGTCTGCTGCACAAAGCACTAAAGCTTGCGCCCAAGCTAGGCGGCGCACCCGCCTAAGCACCCAGTATCCAGCCTTCCAGCGCATCCATCTCTGCGGGCAAGCCGTAAAGTGAATCTCCTTGCGCATGGGCCGCTTGCGCCCAGGCCGCTTGCACCAGGCACAAGACTGCATCCAGCGCATCGCCGCTGGCGTCCTGGGCCAGTGCATCGCGCTGCGCGTGGCTGAGCTTGAGGCGCACCCCCCAGCGCGTCTGCCCCAATTCCAGGGCGTTGATCAGGTCTTTGCGGGCAATCAGGCGCTCTGGCGTCTGCTTGGCTTTGTCATCACTTTTATAGCTTTGCGCACCCAACACTTCGCGCGCCAACATGCCTGGATAAGCCTCCAGGGCAATGCGTGCGGCCTGCTTATCTGGCGTTTGCAGACCGGGGAAATACGCGCCCGCTGCCAAGATGGCGGGCACGCCCGCGTGCAACATATAGGCCACCGGAGGGTTCACCCATTTCATGGAAGGGCTGGAGCCTGCGGGGCCATCGGTAGCCCGATGTGCAAACTTGCCGCCTACAGGGCGGCTGTCGCAAAAGGCCGCGAACAGATCGCGAATATGAGATCGGGGCAAAGCCGCGTAATGCGTAATGCAATCTTCCCAGCGCGTGGGCCAGCCCAAGTGCACAATGAGTTCACGCGGCAGGCCAAAGGGCAAATCAAAGCCGCCCACCCAGGCAGGGTGCGCCCACAAAGCCGCAGTAAATGCGTCCAGACTTTGCAAGCGCTCCAGATTGTCTAGAACCAGCCGTGCGCCGTCGCTATGCCCCCAGGCCAGGACGATGTGCTTGCGCGGCCCGGGGCTGCTAGAAAAATCGCAACCCAGCAACAAGGCCATGGGCAAACGCTATGCCGCTTAGGCCCGGCCCATGATGGACGCAGTGGCCATCAGTTCTTCCAGCAAGGCCAGTGACACTTTGCCCGATACGTTGTAAGGGTCTAGCTCGGGCTTTTCGGCGTACTTGAGCAAGATGCTGGCATTGATTTTGGACATATTGACCTGGCCCATGGTCCAGCCGCTAAAGCGCCGTTCGCTGATTTCTTCGTAGTGCAGCAATATCACGTCTTTGTGGCGCGGGTCACGCTGGATGTGGCCGTACAACTCACTGACCGCATTGCGCCCGCCCTCAATGGCTTGTAGAAATATACCGCCGCCATAGCAAAGAATACCGGTAATCCCCAGCCCCGGATTGCCCTGGCGGGACTGCGCCAGGATTTGTTCAATCTCTGCGCTGGCCGGGTCAATAGCGCGACTGGCATAAAGTAAACGGACCAACATGGTTCAGCCTTTCTTGGGAATGAGAGACAAAAACTCGCGGCGCAAATTCGGGTCTTTCAAAAACACGCCACGCATGACGGAATTAATCATCTTGCTGTCCATATCTTTCACACCGCGCCAGGACATGCAAAAGTGGCTGGCCTCCATCACGATAGCCAACCCATCAGGTTGGGTTTTTTCCTGGATCAGGTCCGCCAGTTGCACTACAGCTTCTTCTTGAATTTGGGGCCGCCCCATCACCCATTCAGCCAAACGTGCATATTTACTCAAACCGATAACGTTGGTATGTTCGTTAGGCAACACACCAATCCAAATGTTGCCGATCACCGGACAAAAATGGTGGCTGCAGGCGCTGCGCACCGTGATCGGGCCGACGATCATGAGTTCGTTGAGATGCTCGGCATTGGGAAATTCGGTAATCGCAGGCGCTGGTACATAGCGACCCCGGAACACTTCATTGAGGTACATCTTGGCCACCCGGCGTGCGGTGTTGGCGGTGTTGTGGTCGTTCTCGGTGTCGATGACCAGCGAACCCAGCACGCCGCGCATTTTTTCCTCTACCTCGTCCAGCAGGGCTTCGAGTTCACCAGGTTGAACGAATTCGGCGATATTGTCGTTCGCGTTAAAACGCTTGCGGGCGGCCTGTATGCGCTCGCGGATTTTGACGGAAACCGGAGTTCCAACGTCCTCGTCAGATGGGTTCATGGCACTCTAATAATAGTAGCTACCAAACCATATTACCAGCGTTTGCGTATCGCTTCGGTGCGGTGGCGCAATGCACTGGCACCTCAGGCGAGATTGGCAGACCTAGCCCCTTGCTTAGTAGCCACGACCCACAACAAATAAGCCGATCCGGAAAACCAGCAGCGCCAGCAAGTCCAAGGCGCGTTGCCAACGCCCGCGCTGCGCATAACGCAGTGGATCCATCTGCACCGATTGCTGTTCGATAGCATGGTGCAAGCGCTCGCGCAGCTCCTGGGCAAATTGCGCATCGCGCAGCACCACATTAGCTTCGCGCGCCAGCAAGAGGCTTAAAGGCTCCAGGTTGGACGAACCCACGGTGGCCCAGACCCTATCAACTACCGCCACTTTGGCGTGCAAAAAACCGCCTTGGTATTCATGAATTTCCACGCCAGCATCGAGCAAACTGCCATACACCGCGCGCGCGCCGTGGAACTGCATGAAATACTCATAGCGCCCTTGCAATAACAAAACCACACGTACGCCGCGTTGTGCCGCATGTTCCAAGGCATGGCGCAATTTACGCCCCGGCATGAAGTAGGCGTT
The DNA here is from genome assembly GCA_903869595.1 of uncultured beta proteobacterium. GTDB lineage: Bacteria > Pseudomonadota > Gammaproteobacteria > Burkholderiales > Burkholderiaceae_C > Allorhodoferax. The sequence goes on from CAIPZV010000017.1 coordinate 25,578, forward strand.
GGCGATCAAGACTTCATGGTGCGCCTGGCCTATGGCCTGGCGGTAGGTTTGCTCGATCCGGCTGCGGTTGCGCAGGTTGTCGCGCAGCACCAACGCGGCGGGTATCTGTCCCTGCACATCGTCGGGTGCCGGGGCTTGCATGGGGGCAGGCTGTGGCCGCAAGGCGGTTTGCAGTTGGCTACGCGCCTTGGCCCACTGGCGCGATTCCAAACCGCGCGCAAAATCAAGCCGGGACCAAAAGCGCCGCATCAGCGCTTGTGCGTCTATTACTAAGGGGCCTTGTACCTGCACTGCAAAATCCAGGCGCGCAGAATCCAAAGTGCCCAGGCGCAAATCATGGAAATCATCCATGACATTGATGCCGCCACAAAAGGCCACGCGCCCGTCAACCACGCAGAGCTTGCGATGCAAACGGCGCCAACGCACCGGAAAAAAAACACCTAGCCAACCTAGCGGCGAAAAACGGTGCCAGCGTACACCGGCAGCGTCAAAGCGCGCCGTCCATGGCAGCGGCAGCGGCGCAGTGCCAATGCCATCGACCACCAGATAGACCTGCACGCCGCGCAGCGCCGCGCGCTCTAACGCAGCAGCTACCGCCTGGCCCTGTTCGTCAAAGGCAAAAATATAGGTTTCCAGGCGTACCTCGTGCTTGCTGTGCTCGATGGCATGCACCATGGCCTGGAACAACTCCTTGGCACCTTGCAGCAAATGCAGGTGGTGGCGCGCCCGCAAATGCACCGCGTTCATCGCGTCGGCCCACCCGGCAACACAAACTCAGCCACGATGGGCAAATGGTCTGACATACGCGCCCACTGCGGCCCGTGCGGCACATGCTGGCGCAAGGGCAGCAGGCCACGGGTGTAAATATGGTCCAGGGCCAGCAAAGGCAAGGCCGAAGGAAAGGTGGGCAGATGCTGTTGCGTCGGCGCCTCCAGGCCCACATCGCCCAGCACTTTACGCACACTGGCGTTCCACTCATTGAAGTCCCCGGCCACAATGACCGGCGCATCAGGTGCGATATCGCGGCGCACGTAATCGCAGACCTGCTGCAACTGGCGCATACGCCCGCCGCGCGTTAAACCCAGATGCAGCACCAGCACATGGATTCGCTGCCCGCGCACCTCCACTTCGCTATGCAATAGTCCGCGCTGCTCAAAACGGTGGTCCGACATATCGGCGTGCTGGTGTGCCAGTACGGGCCAGCGCGAGAGCAAAGCGTTGCCATGCTCGCCGTGCCGGGTAATCGCATTGCTGCGGTACACGGCAGTGTGGCCTTGCGGCGCCAAAAAATCAGCCTGGCCCTGGCTGGGCCAGTGGGCGAAAAACTGCGCCTCGCGCCGATTGAGCTTGCGCACTTCCTGCAAGCACACCAGATCCGCGTCCAGGCGCGCTATGGCTTGGCGTAGGTTGTGTATTTCCAAACGGCGCGCCGGGCCCAGGCCGCGCACGCCTTTGTGGATGTTGTAGCTGACCACACGTAAAACGGATGGCATAGCGGCGCTGTCAGCTTGCAAACCGGGGAAGCAGCAAGCAGGCCTCGGCATTAGACGGCGAAAAACACAGCGCCGCCGCCTGCGCATAGGGTAGCCACTGAAACGCAGTGTGTTCATGCGGCTCCAGTTGCACCGCCGTACCCTCGGGCACTCGTAAACCAAACACACGCTCGGTGTTAAACACCACGCCCGGCGCGTAGCGGTGCAGCCAGCGCGGGTAAATCGGGTACACGTTTTCCAACGCCCAATCACGCAGATGGGCATTCAAGGGCGAAGCAGGAGAACAGTCAATGCCAGTTTCTTCGCGCACTTCGCGCATAGCAGTTTCTTCAAAGGATTCGTCCGCATGGTCTTTGCTGCCAGTCACCGATTGCCAAAAAGCCGGGGCCGCCGGATCGGGCTCGGCACGGCGAATCAGCAGCACCTGCAAGGACGGCGTATAGATCACCACCAACACAGATTGGGGAATTTTTAAGTCGGGGCGCATAAGCGGAGGCAGGGCATGGCCGCATTGTGCCTGCCGCCTTTGCAGAAGGCCGGTGCGGGCTGGTGCAGTCGCTACACTTGCCCGGCATCCCCAAGCACGTGTGCCGCGCAAGGCACCACACCACCATGAACGTCCTGGTCTTTTTCGCGGTACTCGCTTTCAGCCTGCAAATGCGCAATTCGCTGGAGCAACGTCGCCGTGTGCTGATTTTGGGCCGATTTCTGCGGCGCTACCAGATTGAGAGCCTGATGCAAACCCTGGTGGACGGCTATTTGCGCGCCATGGGCGAGCAACAAGCCGAGCGGCGCCAAAGCATTTGGTCCATGCTGGCGCAAACCGAAAACCAACTCGAAGGCCAATTTCAAAGCCTGCTGACCGACTTGGCCGCCGAAGCCGACCCGCGCCGTTTGCGCGCTAGCACCCTGCCCTTGAGTTTGCCGCTGGCCACGCGCTGGCTGCCCGCTTCCACATTTAGCCTTCACGATATTCTGGCGGTTCATGGAGAAGGGATCAGCCGCGTGATGGGCAATGCGGCAGGCCTGTCTTCGCGCGACCGGGCGTTTTGCTTGACTGCCGAGTTGCTGTTGATGCAGCACAGCTGCCATTGGTTTTGCAAATCGCGCTGGGTGGCTTCTGCGCGCATGCTGGCGCGCCACCAAACCAGCCATCTCCAATTGCTCGATGCGGTGTCCGAGCCCACGCGCCGGGCTTACCAGCGCATCATGGGCGTCTAAAACCTAGCACTGGGCGCAGGCCTTTCAGGCCTTGACTGCGTCCAGATTGCGCAAGCGGATATGTAACTCGCGTAACTGCTTTTCATCCACCGGGCTGGGCGCTTGCGTGAGCAAACACTGAGCGCGCTGGGTTTTGGGGAAAGCAATCACATCGCGGATGGATTCGGCGCCAGTCATCAAGGTGATGATGCGGTCCAGACCGAAGGCCAGGCCACCGTGCGGGGGCGCGCCGTATTGCAATGCGTCGAGCAGGAAGCCGAACTTGAGTTGCGCTTCTTCGGGTGTGATCTTGAGCGCATCAAACACTTTTTGTTGCACATCGGCGCGGTGGATTCGCACCGAGCCGCCGCCCATTTCCCAGCCGTTCAAGACCATGTCATAGCCCTTAGAAATGCATTTCTCGGGGGCGGTGACCATCCAGTCCTCGTGGCCGTCTTTGGGTGCGGTAAAGGGGTGGTGTGTCGCGGTGTAGCGCTGGGCTTCCTCGTCGAACTCAAACATCGGGAAGTCCACCACCCACAGGGGAGCCCAACCTTTTTCGAACAAGCCCTGCTTTTTGCCGAAATCGCTGTGGCCGATCTTCAAGCGCAATGCACCGATGGCGTCGTTGACGATCTTGGCTTTGTCGGCACCAAAGAAAATCAAATCGCCGTCTTGTGCGCCAGTGCGTTTGAGTAACTCTGCAAGCGCTGCGTCGTGGATGTTTTTGACGATGGGGCTTTGCAGGCCCGGCCACCGCGCGGTGGCCTCCTGACCTGGCCCTTTGGAGGCATCGTTGACCCGGATGTAGGCCAGGCCTTTGGCGCCGTAAATTTTGACGAACTCGGTATAGGCATCAATCTCGCCACGGCTGATGCCGCCGCCCTCGACCGAGCCACCGGGTACGCGCAGTGCCACCACGCGTCCGCCCTTCATGGTCGCCGCGCCTGAAAATACCTTGAAATCCACGTCTTTCATGACGTCGGTCATTTCGGTAAATTGCAGTTTCACGCGCAGGTCCGGCTTGTCCGAACCATAGATGTGCATCGCATCGGCGTAGGTCATCACCGGGAAGTTGCCCAGGTCCACGCCGATGGTGTTTTGAAACACCGTGGCAATCATGCCTTGGAACATATCGCGGATTTCTTCCTCGCCCAGGAAAGAGGTTTCGATATCAATCTGGGTGAATTCCGGCTGGCGGTCGGCGCGCAAGTCTTCGTCGCGAAAGCACTTGGTGATCTGGTAGTAGCGGTCAAAACCAGCCACCATCAGCAACTGCTTGAACAACTGCGGCGATTGCGGCAGCGCGAAGAAATGGCCATCGTGGACACGACTGGGCACCAGGTAGTCGCGCGCGCCTTCGGGTGTGCTCTTAGTGAGCATGGGGGTTTCGATATCTACAAAGCCATTAGCGTCCAAAAATTTGCGCACTTCCATCGACACGCGGTAACGCAGCATCAAATTATTTTGCATATAGGGGCGGCGCAGGTCCAGCACGCGGTGCGTCAGGCGCGTGGTCTCGGACAAATTGTCTTCGTCGATCTGGAATGGCGGCGTTACCGACGGATTGAGGACGATCAATTCCTGGCACAGGACTTCGATTTTTCCGCTTTTGAGGTTGTCATTGACCGTGCCCTCGGGGCGCGCACGCACTAAACCTTTCACTTGCACGCAAAACTCATTGCGCAGGCCTTCGGCAGTCTTAAACATCTCGGCGCGGTCCGGATCGCAAACCACCTGGACATAGCCTTCGCGGTCCCGCAGATCGACAAAAATCACGCCACCATGGTCGCGGCGGCGGTTGACCCAGCCGCACAAGGAAACGGTTTGGCCCATGAGGGCATCGGTCACAAGACCGCAATAGTGAGAGCGCATTGCCATGGTGTGTTGTCCAACCCTTAAAGGGGCAGTGAAGTGGGGTTTAAGTTGCGGGGCCGTGGTCCGAGGGCACAGGGCGTACCGTCGGCGACACTGCGCCCATCGAAATAACGTAGGTCAGCGCTTCGTCCACGCTCATGTCCAGTTCAATCACCTCAGCGCGCGGCAGCAACAGAAAATAACCACCGGTCGGGTTGGGGGTGGTGGGTACATACACGCTGATCAGGTCGCCGGGCAAGTGGCTGGCCACTTCGCCATCGGGCACGCCGGTCTGGAAGGCAATCGTCCAAGTACCCTGGCGCGGAAACTGCACCAACAATGCCGTGCGAAAGGCATTGCCATTGCTGGAAAACAGCGTGTCCGACACCTTCTTCACGCTGTTGTAAATCGACTTGACCACCGGTATATGGGTAAACATCCGGTTCCATTGCTTGAGCCACCAGCGGCCCGCCACATTGGAAACCAAGGCACCGGTGAGCAACATAAAGCCCAGCACCAGCACCACGCCAAGACCCGGTATGTGGCGCAGCTTCTCGAGCGAGGCAGCGAATTGGTCAGAGCTGACGGCCGACAGCCCGGTGAGCATTTGACCGAACAAGCCGTCCAGCACATTCATCATCCACAGCAACACCCAGATGGTGATGGCCAGCGGCAGCCACACCATCAATCCGGTCAGCAGGTATTTTTTGAATGGCACGGAATAAGCTTTCGGGCTATTGGAGCGGGGCCTTGCGCTCAAGCGGAAGCCGCTGGTGCTGCGCTCGGGGCGGCGGGGGCCACTGCAGCCGAGGCCGGAGTTGCGGCGGCAGGCGCAGTCGATGGAGTATCAGAAGCTGAGGCGCTGGAAGCCGTGGCGGCGTCAGCGCCCTTCTCGGTTTTAGGGGGAACAGCGCCTTCTGCGCCAGCGGGAGCTTCCGTCTTGCCGCCCCGAAAATCGGTGACGTACCAACCGGAGCCTTTGAGTTGGAAACCGGCAGCAGTGACTTGTTTTTCAAACGCGGGTTGGCCGCAGCTAAGGCAATCGCTCAAAGGAGCATCGGAGATTTTTTGCAAAACGTCCTTGGCAAATCCGCAGGCGCTGCACTTGTAGGCGTAAATAGGCATAGCAAAAAGGCCTTTGGCGGGCGGGTGGGCAAAGCCTATGATTATAGTTTGCCTAGTGCCAGAAAAGCCCTTTCGCCAGAGCCAGCGTCAAGAGCACCCCCAGGATAAAACCACCCAAGCCAAAGACCACGGCATGCAAAAAGCCGTGCGTGCGCTGCTGCTGCGCCAGCAAACGGGCCAATAAATCGCGCTGGACCGCGTCTTGCGGGCTGCGTTGCAAGTACTGGTGCAAGAGCACCGGCAACTGCGGCAAGACCTTGGCGTATAGCGGCGCCTGCTTTTTGACCTCGGCCCACAGCTTTTGCGGCCCGACCTGGTCGCCCATCCACTTTTCCAAAAACGGCTTGGCTGTAGCCCATAGGTCCAGATCAGGGTCGAGCTGGCGGCCCAGGCCTTCGATGTTGAGCAAGGTCTTTTGCAGCAAAACCAGTTGCGGCTGAATTTCCACATGGAAGCGGCGCGAAGTCTGAAACAAGCGCAACAAAACCATGCCCAGGGAAATTTCTTTCAAAGGCCGGTCGAAATAGGGCTCGCACACCGCGCGGATGGCCGCTTCCAGCTCATCGACGCGGGTGGCCGCAGGCACCCAGCCGGACTCAATATGCAGTTGGGCCACACGCTTGTAGTCACGCCGGAAAAAAGCCGCAAAATTTTGCGCCAGGTATTCCTTGTCCACCTCGGTCAGCGAGCCGACAATGCCAAAGTCCAGCGAGATATAGCGCCCCAGCGTGGCCGGCTCCACACTGACCTGGATATTGCCCGGGTGCATATCGGCGTGGAAAAAGCCATCGCGAAACACCTGGGTAAAAAACAGCGTCACGCCATCGCGCGCCAGCTTGGGGATGTCCACACCCGCTGCGCGCAAAGCGTCCACCTGGCTGATGGGCAGGCCGTGCATGCGCTCCATCACCAGCACATCGGTAGTGCACAAGTCCCAGTACATCTCGGGAATCAAGACCAGCCCCAGTCCTTGCATATTGCGGCGCAACTGCGCGGCGCTGGAGGCCTCGCGAATCAGGTCCAATTCGTCGTGCAGGTATTTGTCAAACTCGGCCACCACTTCGCGCGGCTTGAGGCGGCGCCCGTCTTCGGACCAACGCTCGATGAAGTTGGCCATCCAGCGCATGAGCGCGATGTCCTGGTCCATCGCGGCCAGCATGCCCGGACGCAGCACCTTGATCGCAACTTCGCGTTCGCCACCCTCACGCGTGCGCATCACGCCAAAGTGCACTTGTGCAATCGAGGCACTGGCAACCGGTTTGCGCTCGAAGGACACAAACAGTTCGGCAATCGGCTTGCCCAGTGACTTTTCTATCGCCGCAACCGCAATATCGGAATCAAAGGGTGGCACTCGGTCTTGCAGCTTGGCCAATTCGTCGGCAATGTCCACGGGCAAGAGGTCGCGCCGGGTGGAGATAACCTGGCCCAGCTTGACAAATATGGGCCCCAGATGCTCCAAGGCCATACGCAAACGGGCGCCGCGCGGGGCGTCCAAGCGGCGCCCCAGACGCAAAGCGCTTGCCAGCCAGCGCGCCCACCGTTGCGCACGCAAGCTCTCCAAGAAAATCGCGTCCAGCCCGAAGCGGAACACCACATAGGCGATAAACAAGCCCCGTGTGATGCGCGTCATGCAGCGCTTTCGGTGCTTGCGCCGCCAGCGCTTCCCGGACGGCGCACGCTGCCTGCAAACTGGCGCAAAGCGCGCAGCATGCTTTGCAAGCCATCGACCAGCATATGCGCAGGCACATCACCCAGAATGCGCGCCAGATCGGCCTCTATGTCCCAGCGAACATGGTCGATCAGCCAATTAATGTCTGCGGCCAGTTGCACATCGCCTTGCACCTGCACATCGGGCTTGCCGCCATCGAGCAAAGGCTGCAACACCTGCCAGGGATTGGTGGCTGTCAAGGTCAGCTGCAAATCCACCGCGCCGCCGTCCGCGCCCAGCGGCACCTGCTCGAACAGGCCTGCCGGGCTGATACGCAGCTGCAAATGCCATTGCAGCCATTGCACCTTGAGCACGCGCGCCTTTTGCTGCACCAGGCGCGCCATGGCCTGGGGTTCTTGCATCAGCACATGGTTGAGCAGCAATACCACGCGCCTTTGCAATTCGTCAATCGCCCAGTCGGGCGGGGTCAAAGCGGTGGGGCCATTGGCAAAAACGTTTTGCGCAAAAGAAAAAGGGGACTGTGTTGCCATAGTCCCCGATTATTCCCGATGTAGCGCTAGCAACGCCCTTTGCAGGCTATCGCTGGGCTTGCCTATTGCAAAGCCTGCACCCCGGCCACCAGCCAGCCACCGCCGGATTTGGGCTTAGTCATGTTCCAGACCTCGCGGAAAGGGCTGGGGCTGGCGCTGGGCTCTTCGCGGATCATGCCGGTGAACTCCACGCTGGCCATGTATTCATCGGCCGACTCTTCGATGCCCAGCAAATGCGCGTCGATGGACAGCACTTCGGTCTGATTGGGCTTGGCGCCGGTGTGGGCCTCGCGCTCGGAGAGCTGGGTGCGGATTTCGTTCAGCATGCCGTCGGTCATCATGGCGCGCAGGCTGCTGATATCGGCCTTATCCCAGGCCGCTTGGAGGGTAATGAAATTAGCTTTGGCGGCGCGTAAAAAGCCTTCGGTGTCAAAGCCTGCGGGTACGCCCCAGGCCTGCGAGCCTGCCAGCGCTGAGCCGATCATCGAGCCACCCGCAGGTGGGTTTCCTTGGAATTGCGTACCTTGGGGCTCGCGCTCCCAGGGGCGGGCCGAGGCGTCATTGCCTACGTTCTCAGGCCGGTAGGCGGTACGCTGCTGGGTGTTCATCGAGTCACCGGCATAGGCAAGTCCATCGCCCTGCGGGCGGCGGCTTTGCATGAAATAACGAAACACCATGAAGGCCAACAACAGTGCGCCGACGATCAGCAATATCTGGCCCATGCCTTCGCCCATGCCCATCGAATGCGCCAGCCAGGCCAGGCCCAGACCGGCGGCGAGGCCGCCCAGCATTGCACCCCAAGGTCGGCGAGGCGCTGCCGCAGCTGCGGGCGCCGGTTTGGCAGCAGCGTTGCCCATACCCTGCGCTGGTGCGTTGGGGGCACTGTCGCGCTGGGTCACATTACTTGATTGGCGCCCCATCGATTTGCCGCCGGCCAGGCGCCCGGCCTCAGCCTGCAAGCTGAACAACAAAATAAAAGCCGCTATCAAAGCAGTCAACCATTTCATATCGAATCCTTCAAAACTAGAAAATACCGCACACCATGCGTATTAAGTGCGGCTCGCGCGGCGCTTTGCAAGCGCAGCAGGCGGATTAGCACTGATTTAGCACTTGATTCCTACATGCAATGCCGCTATGCCACCGGTCAGGTTGTGGTAGTCCACATGACCGAAACCACCTGCGTGCATCATGGCCTTGAGTTCGTCTTGGCCCGGATGCATGCGGATGGACTCGGCCAGGTAGCGGTAGCTGGCGTCATCACCAGCCACTAGCTTACCCAAGACGGGTAAAACCTTAAACGAATACCAGTCATAGGCCTTTTCCAGGGGCGGGGCTATCTTGGAAAACTCCAGCACAAGCAACTTGCCACCGGGGCGCAGCACGCGGCACATCTCGGCCAGCGCCAGGTCTTTGTGCGTCATATTGCGCAGGCCAAAGGCCACGCTGACCAAGTCGAAATAGCCATCGGCAAAGGGCAAATGCTCGGCATCGCACACCACGGTAGGCAGCAACACACCGGCGTCGAGCAGGCGGTTGCGCCCGGTGCTGAGCATCGCGTGGTTGATGTCGGTATGTACCACCTGCCCGCGCTTGCCCACTTTGCCCGCAAAGGCCAGCGCCAGGTCGCCGGTGCCGCCCGCTATGTCCAGGGCTTTGTCGCCTTCTTGCAAGTTAGCCACCAAAACGGTATAGGCTTTCCAGGCACGGTGCAGGCCGCCGGACATCAAGTCGTTCATCACGTCGTATTTGGAAGCGACCGAATCAAAAACACCGCGTACGCGGCGTGCTTTTTCCGCTTCGTCCACCGACTGAAATCCAAAATGCGTGGTACTCATGGTGCTCTCCTGTTCAATGGCTGGCGCAGCCGTGGCCAGCGGCCACCGGCATCGGCGCATCGCGCTCGCGCCCAGCCTCTTGCAAGCGCTTTTCATAATCGCGCCACAAGCGATCCTGCTCAGTGCCCAGAAAATACAAATAGTCCCAGGAAAATATGCCTGTGTCGTGCCCGTCTGAAAAACGCGGTTGCACCGCGTAGTTGCCTACCGGATCCAGCGCCTCGAGGTCCACCAAACGCTTGCCGGTTTGCAGCACTTCCTGCCCCGGTCCGTGGCCTTGCACTTCGGCGGAAGGGGAATAAATCCGCATCAATTCAAACGGAATTCGAAAGTCGGCACCATCTGAAAAACTGATTTGCAATACGCGTGATTGGCTGTGCACCGTCAGGTCTTGCGGGGTGGGGGAATGTTTGCTCAGGCCGGCCATAGCGTTTAACTCGGGTGGTGTGTCTGCGCGCCAAGGGCAATCCCGGCGCATCTGCGACTGTAACCGCCTACACCAGCACCCGCTCAATGCCCCCGGCATTGGCCTTTTGCACATAGGCGGGCAACCATTGCTCACCCAGAATCAGGCGCGCCATCTCGACCACGATGTAGTCCGCCTCCAACAGGCCGTTATTCAGGTCATTGCCATAGCGGCTCAGGCCTTGCAGACAACTGGGGCAACTGGTCAGGATTTTGGTGGGACCGCCAGCGGCCAGGCCTTGCTCGGCTTTGAGCGCGGCCAGATCGTCCGCGCCCTGGCGCAATTGCTCTTCTTTGCGAAATCGGATTTGCGTGGAAATGTCGGGTCGGGTGACGCCTAGGGTGCCGGACTCGCCGCAGCAGCGTTCGCTTTTGAGCACGGTATCGCCCACCAAGGCCTTCACGGTTTTCATGGGCTCTTGCAGCTTCATGGGGCTGTGGCAAGGGTCGTGGTACAGATAGCCCGACGCAGCGGGGGCCAAGCCATCGGCTGCCAGCGCGGAGCCTAAGGTAATACCTTTTTCGAGCAAGTATTCATGGATGTCGATGATGCGGCAGCCGGGGAAAATTTTGTCGAACTCATAGCCTTGCAATTGGTCATAACAGGTGCCGCAACTGACCACCACGGTTTTAATGTCCAGGTAGTTCAGGGTATTGGCGACGCGGTGAAACAGCACGCGGTTGTCGGTGATGATTTTTTCCGCCTTGTCGGCCTGACCGCTGCCGCGCTGCGGATAGCCGCAGCATAAATAGCCTGGCGGCAGTACGGTTTGCACGCCCGCATGCCAGAGCATGGCCTGGGTCGCCAAGCCCACTTGGCTAAACAAGCGCTCGGAGCCGCAACCGGGGAAGTAAAACACCGCTTCAGTTTCAGCGGTAGTGGCCTGCGGGTCGCGGATGATGGGCACGTAGTCGGCGTCTTCAATATCCAGCAAAGCGCGCGCGGTGCGCTTTGGCAAGCCGCCGGGCATTTTTTTATTGATGAAGTGAATTACTTGCTCTTTGATGGGCGCGACGCCCACGGTGGAAGGCGGCTTGGCGGTCTGGCGGTTTGCCAGCACGCGGAGCACATCATTGGCCAGACGCTGCGCTTTAAAGCCCACGCCCACCATCATGCTGCGCATGAACTTGATGGTTTGCGGGTTGGTGGCGTTCAGAAACAGCATGGCCAGTGCATTGCCCGGCCTGAAACTCTTTTTCCCCATCTTGCGCAGCAAATTGCGCATGTGCATGGTGACATCGCCAAAATCGATTTTTACCGGGCAAGGGCTTTCGCACTGGTGGCATACGGTGCAGTGGTCGGCCACGTCTTCAAATTCTTGCCAGTGTTTGATGGACACTCCCCGGCGCGTTTGCTCTTCGTACAAAAACGCCTCGACCAACAGCGAGGTCGCCAAAATTTTGTTGCGCGGGCTGTAGAGTAAGTTGGCGCGCGGCACATGGGTAGCGCACACCGGTTTGCATTTGCCGCAGCGCAAGCAGTCTTTGATCGAATCGGCAATCGCGCCGATATCGCTTTGCTGCATGATGAGCGATTCATGGCCCATCAATCCAAACGAGGGCGTGTAGGCATGGCGCAGGTCAGCGCCGTGGTTCGCAACACCGTTTAGTCCCTGGCGCAGCAGCTTACCTTTGTTAAACCGCCCTTCGGGGTCTATGCACGCTTTGTAGTCTGCAAAGGGCTGCAACTCGGCGTCGGTCAAAAACTCCAGCTTGGTAATGCCAATGCCGTGCTCGCCCGAAATCACACCGTCCAAAGAACGCGCCAACGCCATGATGCGCTTAACCGCCTGGTGCGCCGCTTGCAGCATGGCGTAGTCGTCGCTGTTGACCGGGATATTGGTATGCACATTGCCATCGCCCGCGTGCATATGCAGCGCCACCCAGACGCGGCCCTTTAGCACGCGTTTGTGTATAGACGCGCATTCCTTAAGGATGGCCGCAAAAGCCGAGCCGGTAAATATGCCGTGCAGCGGCGCCTGTAATTGCGTTTTCCAACTGGCACGTAAGCGGTGGTCTTGCAATTGCGGGAAGAGCGTGTCCACATCGTTTAGCCAGCCTTGCCATTGCGCGCGCACGCTGGCAATCAAGTCCTGCGCTTGCGCCACCCGATCTTCCAACAGTTCGGCAGACGAGATGCCGTTGGCGTCGTCGCTCTTACCCAAAGGCAAATCGCTACGTGCAAAAAATTCGGCAAGCGCATCGCACAAAGCCAGCTTGTTGCGCAAAGACAGTTCGATGTTGATGCGCTCGATGCCGTCGGTGTACTCGCCCATGCGCTCCAGCGGAATCACCACGTCTTCATTAATTTTGAAGGCATTGGTATGGCGGCTGATGGCGGCGGTGCGTTTGCGGTCTAGCCAGAACTTACGCCGCGCCTCGGGGCTGATCGCCACAAAGCCTTCGCCACTGCGGGCATTGGCTAGGCGGACGACTTCAGAAGTAGCGCGCGCCACCGCATCTGGGTCGTCACCGGCAATATCGCCGACCAACACCATCTTGGGTAGGCCCGAGCTGCCGCCCAACTGGGCCGCGCGCTTGCTTTTGGTGGCATAGCCCACAGCCTTGAGGTAGCGGTCGTCCATATGCTCCAGCCCGGCCAGCAGCACGCCGCTGCGCTTTTGCTCGGCGAACATAAAGTCTTTGATATCGACGATGCTGGGCACCGCGTCACGCGCATTGCCAAAAAACTCCAGACACACGGTGCGCGTATGCGCCGGCATGCGGTGCAGCACCCAGCAAGCGCTGGTAATCAGGCCGTCGCAGCCCTCTTTTTGGATACCGGGCAAGCCGCTCAAAAATTTGTCCGTCACATCCTTGCCCAGACCGGCTTTGCGAAAGGCCGAGCCGGGAATCGTCAGGGTTTCGCTGCGTAACAGGGTTTTGCCATCGGCCTTGAAATACTGCAGTTCAAACACCGCCTGCGCTGCGTCATGAATCTTGCTCATGTTGTGGCCGACGCGCTTGACCTCTAGCCATTGCGCATCCGGCGTCACCATGCGCCAGCTGGCCAGGTTGTCCAAAGCCGTACCCCAGAGCACGGCTTTTTTACCACCGGCGTTCATGGCGATATTGCCGCCAATGCAGGATGCCTCGGCTGAAGTTGGATCCACCGCAAACACAAAACCTGCGCGCTCGGCCGCATCGGCCACGCGCTGCGTGACCACACCGGCCTCGGTCCAGATGGTGGCCACTTCGTGGTCCATGCCGGGCAAAGTACGCATTTGCACCGGGCCCAGGGTTTCGAGCTTTTCGGTGTTGATGACCACACTCTTCCAGGTCAGCGGCACCGCGCCGCCGGTGTAGCCGGTGCCGCCGCCGCGCGGAATGATGGTCAGTTCTAGGTCGATACAGCCTTTGACCAATCGCGCCATTTCCTCTTCACTGTCCGGCGTGAGCACGACAAACGGGTATTCCACCCGCCAATCGGTAGCGTCGGTGACATGCGACACCCGGCTCAGGCCGTCAAACTTGATGTTGTCCCGCGCCGTTAGCCGCCCCAGCAGGCGCTGCGTTTTGCGGCGCAAGGCCGCCACTTCCACAAAAGCAGCGTTAAAGGCGTTGACCGTCGCCTGCGCCGCGTCCAGCAAGGTGCCCACCAATACGTCGCGCCCGCCCGCGCCTTGCGGCGTGCGGCGCTTGTGAACTTCGCCCAAGCGGTGGCGCAGCGCATCGACCAGCATGCGGCGGCGCTTAGGGTTGTCCAGCAAATCGTCTTGCAAATAGGGGTTGCGCTGCACTACCCAGATATCACCGAGCACCTCGTACAACATGCGCGCCGAGCGCCCGGTATTGCGCTCCTCGCGCAGTAGCAGCAATGTGTCCCATGCTGCGGCGCCCAGCAGGCGGATGACAATTTCGCGGTCGGAAAACGAGGTGTAGTTGTACGGAATCTCGCGGATGCGCTCGGCGTGGGGCGGGGCCGCTGCGGGCAGCAGATGCAACAAAGAGGTGGGGGCGTTCATCAGGAATGGGGGATGGCTTGGCCTACACCTTGGAAAGGGTACGGGTCGAAAGTGATTTTCTATATTACCGCAGTGCAGCATAGACGTATCGGCCCGAACGCAATCGCCCTGCACTGTGCGCCAGTTACAGTGCCGCTTATGACAATTCAAAGTGCATTAGCCGATTGGCCCTACCCGCGCTGGATTGCGCACCGGGGCGCGGGCACGCTGGCGCCGGAAAACACCCTGGCCGCCTTTCGATTGGGCGCTAGTTGTGGTTACCGCATGTTTGAATGCGACGTCAAACTCAGCCGCGACGGCGTGCCTTTTTTGCTGCACGATGACACGCTGACCCGCACCGCGCGCCCTTTGCATTCTCACCACGCACCGGACCCGCAAGCCAGCACAATGGCCGGCGACTACCCCTGGCACACCTTGGCGCAATACGACGCAGGCGGCTGGCATAGCAGCACCTACGCCGGCGAGCCGTTGCCCACGCTGGCGCAAATCGCCCGCTTCTGCATTAGTAATAGCTGCTTTCTCAATATCGAGATCAAACCGACGACAGGCACCGAACGCAACACGGGTGAGGTGGTGGCGCATCATGCAGCACGGCTATGGCAAGGTGTTCCGGTGCCGCCCCTGCTGACATCGTTTGAAATCGCCGCGCTCGAGGGCGCGCTGGCCACCCAGCCCGAGCTGCCGCGCGGCCTGCTGATCCATGCGCTGGAAGACCAAAGCTGGGCGCATTGGCTGGGTCACGCCACCCGGATCCAATGCCAAGCCATCGTCTGTAACCATGCACTTTGGGACACGGCGTCGGTGGCACTTGCCAAAGCAGCGGGTTTTCGCTTGCTCAGCTATACCGTCAATGACGATCAAGAGACCCAGCGGCTGTTGGATTTGGGTACTGATGGGCTGATTACGGATCGGGTGGACTACTTCAACCCGGCAGCGTCCAATTGAGATGCACCACCACGCCGCTTGCTAATGGCCAGCGGAATAAAGCCTAAGGCCACCGATGATGTTGGTTAGCGTATCAAAGCCCACTAGCTGGGTCATCACTGGTGTTCTTTGCGTTCTGGGTAATCCCCCCGTTTTCCACCGGTCTTAAAAGTAGAACGGTTATGCAGCCTTGGCCAAATGCTGCTTCGGGGTAAAACCGCCCAGGGCCATATGCGGACGATCATGGTGGAATTGGCAAAAACAGGCCAAGAAGTAGTCTTGCCCGCAGTCGTCACACCACGCCCGGGCAAAGCCATGTGCAAAGATGCCGCATTCCAAATATTTAGCTAAGCAGTACGTCAACCAGGGGCAGGTTCAACTTGGCTTGTTTGCGTAAATGTATTACAATTTTGGAACTAAAATTTGACTAACTTTTCGCATACAAGGATTTGGCCATGCATGGCACTACGCTTTCATTTCGGGCCGGCAACGACTTTGCCGATGAGGTGCGCACGCTAGCCGGCCTCGTGGGACTCAAGAGCTCGGACTACATCCGGCAAGCGGTCTTGGAGAAAAACGAACAGGTCATGGCGCAGCGCATTGCCGCACTCTCCAAAGAGCTCTCGGCTGAGCACCTGGCCTTCAATGAGTCCTTGGACGAGAGTCTTCAAGATGGCCTTGATTAAGGTCCTGCGCGGGGAAATTTGGGAGGTCAACCTCGAGCCTCAAACGCACAAGGAAGAACCCGGCAAGCGCAATCGCCCGGCCCTTGTCATCCAAACCGACATCTTGAATAAGAGCGGTCATCCAACCACCATGGTGGTGATGGGAACCACCAGCGTGAAGCGGGATAAGGACTACTTTCCGCTGCGTGTAGCATTGGTCAACCAGAGCGGTTTAGCGCAGGAGACGGACCTGCTGATTGATCAAATTCGCGCCATCTCCAACCGAAGACTCATGGGTACTAAGCCCTTGGCAACCCTCAGTGTGAATCACCTGAACCGGGTTGAAGATGCGCTCAGATTGCTCATTGGGCGCTGAGGCGCTGACCTCAGGTTAGCGCCAAGTATCGCCCCTTGTACGAATGCTCAACCCACGTAGTGGAGTGCTATTTCCCCATGCAGGACATAACCTGTACCGCTGGACTGACCGACTCACCTACTACCGCAAGACCGAAGATTTTTTGGCCCAATGCCTGGGCGGCCGCAGCGCAGGCTATGACTTCTTCCAGCTGGGAGGCTTGATTTTCTAGAAGGGGTAGGTACGCGTCGGACGGTGGCCAGCTACGTGCGATACGAGCACACCGTAGTGCGCCCTGAGCCATGCGGGCGCCGCCGGGGGTCGGCGTAAGTTTCAATTTCCACAAACCCCGCGGCGCGCATCATGCCCGCCGAGGCTAGGTTTTCCTCGTGGCGGTCGATAAACACCACATCGGCGCCCAGTTTGGACAGTTCGACCAATGCTTCACGCAGCAGCAGCGTGCCCAAACCCCGCCCAACCCGGTCACGCCGCACTACGGCTTCGCTCACATATCCCTGGGGCGTACCACGTGCTTGCGGGGGCAGGTAGTCGTCAAAGTCGGTGCTCAGGCCAAAAGTCACCGCGCCTATCAATTGCCCCTGTTCCAGCGCGAGCACGCCATAGGCGCGGCCTCGGGCTATGTCATCCAGGTGCTCGCCTATGCCGTCTTCGGGCAGGTAGTTCCAGATATTGGCGCCGTCGTCAAAAATAAGTGCGCGCAGCGCGGGCAGGTCTTGCGGCCCGGCGGCGGCCAAGCGAACACTGGTGTCGGGCGCCGCGCTCATTTGCCCGCCGGGCGCAAAAACGCCAGTTGGCTGAGTGAGCAGGCCGCCAGCAAGCCCGCGTAAGTCGCCATCTTGCCGTCATTGCCAAAAAACCAGAGCCCGGCGGCCAGAGCGCAGCAGCCCACCAGGGAATTAAGCATCCCCAGCCCCAGCCAAGTACCCGGCTTGGCGCGCACGCCCAGCACCACCGGGGCCGTCAGAGCCAGAAAAAACCCGACAAAAAGCGCTGGTGCCACAAAATTGAGCAAGTGGTTGGCAAAGTCGAGCGGGCCCATCAAATCTTTCGTAGTAGCATCAAATTTTATAATCCCGCTTAACTATGGCAGTCTGGGCACTCGGCATCAACCACAACACCGCTCCGCTGGACCTGCGCGGAAGGTTTGCCTTTGCCATCGACAAGATCGAGCCGCACCTCTTGGGCCTGCGCCAATCCATGCCCAGCGCCCCCGAAGCGGCCATTGTCTCCACCTGTAACCGCACCGAGATTTACTGCGCCGGGGACCAGACGCAAATGGAGCACACCCTGGACTGGCTGGCCCAGTCCGGCGGCGTTTCCACCCACACCCTGCGTTCGCACACCTACAGCCTGAACGACGACGAGGCCGCCCGCCACGCGTTTCGGGTAGCCAGCGGGCTGGACTCGATGGTGCTGGGCGAGCCGCAAATCCTGGGGCAGCTCAAAGACGCAGTGCGCGCTGCCGAGTCCGCCGGGGCCTTGGGCAGCACTTTGTCGCAAATGTTTCAGCGCTCGTTTGCGGTGGCCAAAGAGGTGCGCAGCTCCACCGAAATCGGCGCCCACTCCATCAGCATGGCCGCCGCAGCGGTACGCTTGGCCGGGCAATTGTTTGAGGACATGGGCCAGGTCAAGGTCTTGTTTGTGGGCGCGGGCGAGATGATTGAGCTGTGCAGCACGCACTTTGCTGCCAAAAACCCCAAGTCCATCACCATCGCCAACCGCACGCTGGAGCGTGGCGAGCAATTGGCCGGGCGCTTTGGCGCCGAGGTGATGCGCCTGTCCGACCTGCCGGACCGGCTGGCCGAGTTTGACGCCGTGATCAGCTGCACCGCCAGCACCCTGCCCATCATCGGCTTAGGCGCGGTAGAGCGGGCCCTGAAAAAACGCAAGCGCCGCCCCATGTTTATGGTGGACCTGGCGGTGCCGCGCGACATCGAGCCCGAGGTGAAAAAGCTGGGCGACGTGTATCTCTACACCGTGGACGACTTGGCAGGCGTGGTGCAAACCGGCCAGGCCAACCGCCAGGCCGCCGTGGCCCAGGCCGAGGCGATTGTGGACGCCGGGGTGCAAAGCTTTATGCACTGGCTGGACCAGCGCCACACGGTGCCCCTGATTCAGCAACTCAATGCCCAGGCCGACGCCTGGCGCGCCCACGAACTGGCGCGCGCGCGCAAGGCACTGGCCAAAGGCGAAGATGTGGAGGCGGTGCTGGAAGCCTTGTCCAAAGGCTTGACGCAAAAAATGCTGCACGGCGCTTTTGCCGAATTGCACGGCGCCGACAACGTGGCCCGCGAGCGCGCCAGCCACGCCATCGAACACTTCTTTTTGCGCAAAGAGCGTTAGCGACGCTGTGCTCTTGCGCAGCGCCAGCCGCAGCGCTGCATGCCGCCCACTGGCTGGCACACCGGCCCTTCCCCGCCACACCGGGCCTCTTTCAGTCTCTTTTTGTATTTCGCTATGAAACCGTTTTTACGCCAACAACTTGCACGCTATACCGACCGTCTGGGCGAGCTGGAATTTTTGCTCTCGCGTGAAGACATCATGAAAGACATGACGCAGTTCTTGGCGCTCTCGCGCGAACATACCGAGGTCGGCTCGGTCGCCAGCCGCTGGGCGCGTTACCAGGAGCGCGAGGCTGATTTCACTACCGCCACCGAGATGCTAGCCAGCGCAGGCAACGATACCGACATGACAGCCATGGCGCAGGAGGAACTGGACAGCGCGAGTGCCGAATTGACGCAGCTCGAAGCGGAACTCACGCGCATGCTGCTGCCCAAAGACCCGGACGATGCGCGCAACGCCTTTTTGGAAATTCGCGCTGGCACGGGCGGCGACGAGTCCACGCTGTTTGCTGGCGACCTGGCGCGCATGTACACCCGCTACTGCGACAGCCTGGGCTGGAAAACCGAAATCATGAGCGAATCGGCCAGCGAGCTGGGCGGCTACAAAGAGGTGGTGTTGCGCGTGGAAGGCCACAACGTGTATGGCGCGCTGAAGTTTGAATCCGGCGGCCACCGGGTACAGCGCGTGCCGGTCACCGAAACCCAGGGCCGCATCCACACTAGCGCCTGCACCGTGGCGGTGCTGGCCGAGCCCGACGAGGCCGAAGCCATCAAAATCAACCCCGCCGACTTGCGCATTGACACCTTCCGCGCCAGCGGCGCTGGTGGCCAGCACATCAACAAAACCGATTCGGCGGTGCGCATTACCCACTTGCCTACCGGCATCGTCGCCGAATGCCAGGACGGGCGCAGCCAACATAGCAACAAAGCGCAAGCGCTGCGCGTACTGACCGCGCGCATCCAAGAAAAAGACCGCTCCGAACGCGCCGCCAAAGACGCCGCCGAGCGCAAAAGCCTGGTCGGCACGGGCGACCGCAGCGACCGCATCCGCACCTACAACTTCCCCCAAGGCCGCCTGACCGACCACCGCATCAACCTGACGCTGTACAAACTGCTGTCCATCATGGAAGGGGACTTGGGCGATGTGGTCGAGGCCCTGCAAGCTTTTGAGGCTGCGCAGCAAATGGCGGATTTGGAGTTGGGCAAAGTCTGAAGCACAACCCATGGATGCTGCGCATACCGTCGGTCAAGCCTTGCACAGCGCCATCGCGCAAGGTGTCGTGCGCTTGGAGGCGCAGCTTTTATTGCTGCATGCGATGGGGCGTAATGCTGATGAACGAGCTTGGCTATTGGCGCATGACGATGAAGTACTTTCCGGTACCGCGCAGCAAGTTTGGCAGGATGCACTCGCGCGCCTCCTAGGGGGGGAACCACTGCCTTACATCACCGGCTGGGCCGCGTTTTACGGCTTGGATATAAAGGTCGATGCCCGGGTACTCTGCCCGCGCGCTGATACCGAAACCCTGGTGGATTGGGCCCTAGAGCTCTTGCCAGTCGCCGCCTGCGCTATCGACCTGGGCACCGGCAGCGGCGCTATCGCCTTGGCCTTGAAACATCAGCGTCCCGATGTGCAAATGCACGCGCGCGATCTCAGCGCCGATGCCTTGGCCGTGGCGCAGGGCAATGCAAAGCGTTTAAATTTGGAAATAGCGTTTTCGCAAGGTGCGTGGCTGGAGGGTTTGACCGAAACTTTCGACGCCATCGTGTCCAACCCGCCCTATATCGCAGATGCCGATCCGCACCTTGCGGCGCTGGCCCACGAGCCCTTGCAAGCCCTGACCAGCGGCACCGACGGCATGAACGATTTGCGCGCCATCATTGCGCAAGCTGCCGCCTGCCTAGAAACCGGCGGCTGGCTGTTGCTGGAGCACGGTTACGACCAGGCTGCGGCAGTGCGCCAGTTATTGCAGGTAAACGGTTTTATCGATGTGCAGTCGCGCCAGGATTTGGCGGGTATTGAACGTTGCAGCGGCGGACGCTGTGCTGCCGAAACCGACCTCTAAAGTCACTCGACATGAGAGCAGCAATATAGCGTGGCGGCTTAACTTGCGGACTGCCGAACCTTCCAATAACCTGGGCGGCGACGATCATGGGCGATCGCCAGAACATAGATGAAACGCCCCTCGCGTCGGTAAATGACCGAATAAGGAAAACGTTTGACCACCAACTTTCTTAGTTTTTCTCCGAGTGGTGCGCCACCCGCTGGGGATGATTCGATGAAGCCAAGTGTCCTTTGTACCTCAGCAGCCAAGGCTATTCCTAAGCCAGCGACGCGTGATTCGTAGAACTCCACAGCCTCTCCGAGTTCGGCCTGCGCCTCGGAGTGAAATTGAACTTGAATCAATCGGGGCGACGGTGCAGATTGTTAAATACTTCGTCGGCGGGCACCAGCCGGGCCTTACCGCACTCTATTTCGGCAAGTCGTGATTCAGCCTCAATACGCCAATCCTCTTGCACATCACCCACCTCCAGGGGCTCTAGGGATTCCAATAAATGCATGGCAAGCTGCGCCCTTTCAGCACCTGATAATTGCGAGGCTTTTCGCTCAAGTTCCGCGAGGTCTTGCGACATGGTTTACCCACCTTTCGATTCACTGTCATGGTGAAAATAATTGTACGCTGGCGAAAAAATGATGCGCCATTCAAGTAAATCGCTTGTTCCGACAAAGGTGCGCAACCGCCCTATCAAACCAAAGCTGCATCCTTCGCCGCTTTTATCGCCACCTCGGGCACTAGTCCCAAGCGATTGACGCCGCTGACCAATGCCTTGATGGATGCGGTCAGGATGTTGTGGTCAAGCCCCACGCCAAAGCGGTCCGGCGCATCCGTGGCATCCGAACTTAGCTCCATAAAAGCACAAGCCTGGGCGTCGCCGCCGTGGGCGCTGCTTTTGGTGGACCGCTCTTCAAAGCTGCGCACCTGCACGTCCACGCCAATGCTTTGCAAGGCCTGCACCGCCGCGTCGATGGGGCCGTTGCCATAGCCTTGCAGCGTGTGGCGCGCGCCCGCCACCTCCACCGTCAGGCGTATGCCCTGGCCGCTGGCATCCCTCGGGTGATCAGTTAGCTGGTAGCCGACATAGCCCACTGGCTCGGTAGGCGCGACATAGGTGCTTGCAAACAAGTTCCAAATGTCTTGCGCACTCATCTCGCCACCGTGGGTGTCGGTGTACGCCTGCACTTCGCCCGAAAACTCCACTTGCAAGCGGCGCGGCATGACGATGCCATATTCGGCCTCCATCAAATAGGCCACGCCACCCTTGCCCGACTGGCTGTTGACTCGGATGATGGAGTCGTAGGTGCGGCCCACATCTGCCGGGTCGATTGGCAAATAAGGCACGCTCCACAGTCCGTTTTTGTCCAACGCGGAGAAGCCTTTTTTAATCGCATCCTGGTGTGAGCCACTAAAGGCGGTGAACACCAAATCGCCCACATAAGGATGACGCGGGTGGATGGGCAATTGGTTGCAATGCTCCACGGTGCGGGCGACGGCATTGATGTCCGAAAAGTCCAGGCCCGGATTAACGCCCTGGGTGTAGAGGTTGAGCGCCAAGGTGACGATGTCCACATTGCCGGTGCGCTCTCCATTGCCAAACAAGCAGCCTTCGACCCGGTCGGCACCAGCCATCAGGCCGAGTTCGGCGGCGGCTACTGCGGTGCCACGGTCGTTGTGCGGGTGCAGGCTGATGATGACGCTATCGCGCCGGGCCACGTTGCGGTGCATCCACTCGATCTGATCGGCGTAAATATTAGGCGTGGAAACTTCCACCGTCGCAGGTAAATTGAGGATGACTTTATTGTTTGGCGTAGCGCCCCAGACTTCGGTCACCGCATCGCACACTTCTTTGGCAAATTCCAATTCCGTAGACGTGAACAACTCCGGGCTGTATTGCAGCACCCACTCGGTTTGCGGATGTGCCAAGGCCAGTTCTTTGATGAGCGTCACCGACTCCACGGCCAGTTGCACCACCTCGGCCTTGCTCATATTGAAGACCACATCGCGAAACAAAGGCGCCGTCGCGTTATAGACGTGCATGATGACGCGGCGCGCGCCCACCACCGACTCGAAAGTGCGGCGAATCAGGTGCTCGCGCGCCTGGGTCAGCACCTCGATGGTCACGTCTTTGGGCACCAATTGGTCGTCAACCAGCTTGCGCACAAAGTCAAAGTCAGTTTGCGAGGCGCTGGGAAAGCCAACCTCGATTTCTTTGAAGCCCACCTCGCATACGGTGCGAAACATGCGCAGCTTGCGCTCCAGGTTCATGGGTTCGAACAGCGACTGGTTGCCGTCGCGCAAATCGGTGCTCATCCAGATCGGCGGCTGGGTAATGGTGCGGCCCGGCCACTGGCGGTCGGGCAGGTCAATGGCGGGAAAAGCGCGGTACTTGGTGGCGGGTTGCGAGAGCATGGTTTCCTTGGGATAACAAAAAGCCGTGTGACAGCGAAATCAGAAGCTCTATGGTATCCCGAGCGGGCGCGCAGGAGATTGCGAATTTTGCTCTGTATTTCTATTTATTAGATTTATCAG
The DNA here is from genome assembly GCA_903869595.1 of uncultured beta proteobacterium. Lineage (GTDB taxonomy): Bacteria > Pseudomonadota > Gammaproteobacteria > Burkholderiales > Burkholderiaceae_C > Allorhodoferax. The sequence goes on from CAIPZV010000017.1 coordinate 48,610, forward strand.
CCATTAAATACTAATTTTTAGCCATTGAATGCTAAAAAATAGAAAATAACACAATCAATGGTGATGCCCATGCGCCCCATGCACATGGCGGTGGGCGACTTCTTCTTCCGAGGCCGCGCGAACTTCCAACACGTGCGCGCTAAAGCGCAGAGCCTGGCCGGCCAGAGGGTGGTTGGCGTCGAGGATGACTTTGTCGCCCTTGATTTTGACGACGGTAAAGGCGCGTGCCTGGCCATTGGCATCGCGGCCTTCCAGCTGGCCGCCGACTTTGACGCCAGGCGGGAACTGGGTTTTGGGGATGGTTTGCAGCAGCGATTCGTCGCGCTCGCCAAAGGCGTCCGCCACAGACAAGTCCAGGGTGACGCGGTAACCCGCCTCCTGGCCCAGCAGCGCGTCTTCCACTTTGGGGAAGATATTGCCGTAGCCGCCGTGCAGGTAAGCGATAGGCTCTTTGCTTTGCTCTAGGATTTTGCCTTGCGGGGTGGCGACTTGGTAATGCAGGGTGACGGCGCAGTCTTGACTGATTTTCATGGGGGTAAAAAGTATTTTGAAGGGCTGATGTGACCCCCATTATCGGAAAAACCCCGCGCGCTGCTCTTGCTGCGGCACCCGGCAAGGTCCTACCGGGCATAAAGGTGAAATAATCGGGTCTGTATTGCAACTTTTGCCACAAAGGATTTTCCCCATGAGCGACACCCAGCAACGCATTGACAGCCTGGTTAAAGGCAACGAAGTGGTCCTGTTTATGAAAGGCAATGCCAATTTCCCGCAGTGCGGTTTTTCAGGCAAGGCCATCCAGATTCTGAAAGCCAGCGGCGTGGACACCAAGACGCTGACCACCGTCAATGTGCTGGAAGACGAGGAAATCCGCCAGGGCATCAAGGAATACAGCAACTGGCCCACCATCCCCCAGCTCTACATCAAGGGCGAATTCATCGGCGGCTCCGACATCATGATGGAGATGTATGAATCCGGCGAAATGCTGCAAGCATTGGGTAATAAAGCCGCTTGATACGGCCAGAAAATGCTTTGACGCTTCACCGCTACAGACAGCAGGGGAGCGCTTCATCGGTGTGTCACCGCGAGGAGCGCAGCGACGTGGCGATCCATCGGTGATGGACTAACAGCTTGAACTGGATTGCTTCGCTACGCTCGCAACGAACTTGGTGCTACGCAAAATTTCTCTACAACTCCCACATGCGCCGCGCCGCCAGCACGGCATCCGGATAAGGCCGTTGGCCGCGTGAGCCGTTGTAGCGGCCCAGCGCCAAAAATAAATCCCCATTTTCTGTGTCCAGGTAATGGCGCAGGATGACGCAGCCAAAGCGCAAATTGGTTTGCATGTGAAACAAGGTAGCCGGGTCGCCGTCGCCGATCAGGCGGGTCCAAAACGGCATCACTTGCATATAGCCGCGCGCCCCCGCAATGCTGATGGCAAATTTGCGGAAATTGCTTTCCACCTGAATCAGCCCCAGCACCAGCGCCACGTCCAACCCGGCGCGCTTGCTCTCGTACCAAACGGTGGGTAAAAATTCTTTGTGCTCCAGCGCGTCGGCCTTGCGCCGTCGCAAGCGCTCGGCCATGCTGTCCAGCCAGCGCTCGTATTGCTGGCGCGCGCCATCCTCGGTGAAGCTGGGTACGGGCGGTGCGCTTTGATGGATAGCCGAACTCAGCGCCGAGCGTACCGAGTCGATCAGCGGCTCTTCCACTTGGCGACCGGCCTGCGCCGACTGCGGTAACAGCAGCGGTAATGCCAACACCGCAGGCCAAGCGCGCAGGGTTTGGGCCAACACCTTGCGGCGGTTGAAAGACGAGGTGCGCTGCACGCGGAAGGCTCTTTAAGCCAAGCCCGTTTAGACCGTCAGGCGGCTACGCACCCAGGCCGCCGCTTCGGCCACCGGCACTGGGGTGGCTGCAGCATCGCGCCGGTGCTGATATTCAACCATGCCCTCTTTCAAGCCCCGGTCGCCCAGGGTGATGCGGTGCGGCACGCCAATCAGTTCCCAATCCGCAAACATGGCGCCAGGCCGCTCACCCCGGTCGTCCAGAATCACATCCACACCAGCGGCCAGCAGTTCGGCGTACAAGGCATCGGCGGCGGTCTTCACCTCGGCAAAACGGTCCGGGCTGATGGGGCAAATCACCACGGTAAAAGGCGCCAGCGCATCGGGCCAGATGATGCCGCGCGCGTCGTGGTTTTGCTCGATAGCAGCAGCAGGCAGGCGCGTAATGCCGATGCCGTAGCAACCCATTTCCATGAACTGCGGTTTGCCGTTGACGTCCAAAAACGTGGCATTCATCGCCTTGGAGTATTTGGTGCCCAGGTAAAAAATATGGCCAATTTCGATGCCGCGCTCAATCGCTAGGGCGCCGCTGCCATCGGGTGCCAAGTCGCCCTCGACCACATTGCGGATGTCAGCCACCACATCGGGCTCGGGCAGATCGCGGCCCCAATTCACACCGGCGATATGAAAATGCGGCTCGTTAGCGCCGCACACCCAATCGGCCATCAGCGCCACCTCACGGTCGGCCACGATACGCAGCGGCTTTTTCAGTCCCACCGGCCCCAGGTAACCCGGCTCGCAGCCGAAATGCGCGTCGATCTCAGCGAGGGTGGCAAAACGGAAATCCGCCAGGCCCGGCACTTTGGAGACTTTGACCTCGTTCATGCTGCGGTCACCCCGGATCAGCAAAAGCCAGACCACTGACTTGAGGACTTCGCCTTTGTCGTCGCGCTCGTCGGTGGCGACGACTAAAGACTTCAGGGTACTCGCCAAAGGAAGCTGCAGGTATTCGGCCACGTCCGCGCAGGTGCTTTTGCCTGGCGTGGCCACTTTAGCCATAGCTTGGGCAGGTGGCGGGCGCGGACCGGCGGGGGCCAGGGCTTCGGCTTTTTCCATATTGGCGGCGTAGTTGCTGCCGGGCGCATACACGATGGCGTCTTCGCCGGTGGTGGCAATCACCTGAAACTCTTCGCTGAGGTCGCCGCCGATGGCGCCGCTGTCGGCGGCGACCGCGCGGTAGCGCAGACCAAAGCGGTCAAAAATTTTGCGGTAGGCCTGGGCCATGATTTGGTAGCTGGCTTTGGCGGAATCGATGTCGCGGTCAAAGCTGTAGGCGTCTTTCATGGTGAATTCGCGTCCGCGCATCAGACCAAAGCGCGGGCGGCGCTCGTCGCGGAATTTGGTCTGTATCTGGTACAGGTTTTTGGGCAGTTGCTTGTAGCTTTTGATTTCCTGGCGGGCGATGTCGGTCACCACCTCTTCGCTGGTGGGCTGAACCACATAGTCGCGGTCGTGGCGGTCTTTGATGCGCAAAAGCTCGGGGCCCATTTTTTCAAAGCGACCGGTTTCCTGCCAGAGTTCTGCCGGTTGCACCACCGGCATGCTGACTTCCACCGCCCCGGCGCGGTTCATTTCCTCGCGCACGATAGCCTCGACTTTGCGAATAACCCGCAAGCCCATGGGCATGTAGCTGTAGATACCAGCACCGAGTTTTTTGATCATCCCGGCGCGCATCATCAGCTGGTGGCTGGCCACTTCGGCGTCGGCCGGAGCCTCCTTGAGGGTGGAAATCAGGAATTGGGAGGCTTTCATGCAGGGTCTCGTGGATCGTGGTGGCGCGGGCCTGTTTGCAGCGGGCGAAGTGCCGTGCATAATGGCTCAAGTTTAAAAAATTTGGGGTTTGATTATGCTTGACCGGGATGGGTTTCGGCCCAACGTCGGCATCATCCTGCTCAACCAGAAAAATCAGGTTTTTTGGGGCAAACGCATACGGACCCACTCGTGGCAGTTTCCGCAAGGCGGCATTGACCGGGGCGAAACCCCAGAGCAAGCCATGTACCGCGAATTGCACGAAGAAGTGGGGCTCCAGCCGGAGCATGTTGCAATTGTGGCCCGTACCCGTGACTGGTTGCGCTATGAGGTGCCACAACGCTATATCCGCCGCGATGCGCGCGGCCACTACAAAGGCCAGAAGCAAATCTGGTTTTTACTCCAGCTCACGGGTTTTGACTGGGATCTCAACCTGCGCGCCACCGACCACCCAGAGTTTGACGCCTGGCGTTGGAACGACTATTGGGTGCCGCTGGAAGATGTGGTGGACTTCAAGCGCGGGGTGTACCAGGACGCGCTCACCGAGTTATCCCGCTACCTGCCGCGCATCGATGGCCGTGACAGAGTCGGCCGCGGACGCGGCGCTGCGGGGCATCAGCCAGAAGAAGCGGGGTTGCCTGAGCCGCAAAACGCGCCGGAGCAAGAGCCTAAAGCGCAAGATAGCTAAGGACTGTCTGCCTAAGTCCGTCATCGCGAGAAGCGCAGCGACGCGGCGATCTATCAATGTTTGATTCGCAAGCCAATGTGGATTGCTTTGCGTCGCACGCAATAACGGATTTGAGCTTTTGTAGACCTTCTCAAAACGACGAGGAATCCGGCGTTTTACTGATTTCGCTTAGCGCATCAGCACCAAATTATCCCGGTGCAGCATTTCGGGTTCGGCAGCGTAACCCAGCAAGGATTCGATGTCGGCGGACGGCTTTCCGCACAACAAACGCGCTTCGGCGCTGGAATAGTTGGCCAAACCGCGCGCAATGTCCTGCCCCTCGGGGCTGCGTACCGCAATCACGTCGCCCCGCGCAAAATCACCCTCCACGCGCACCATGCCCACGGGCAGCAGGCTTTTGCCCTGGCTGCGCACCATGCGCGCCGCCCCGGCATCCACTACTACCGCGCCGCGCAGTTGCAAGTGGTCAGCCATCCATTGTTTGCGTGCCTGGGTTTTCTGGGTCGGTGCGACCAAGACCGTGCCTATGGCCTCGCCCTGCGCCAGCCGCACCAGCGCATCGGGCTCGCGGCCCCAGGCGATGACGGTGGAGGCACCCGAACCCGCTGCGCGCTTGGCCGCCAGAATTTTGGTAATCATGCCGCCGCGCCCCAGGCTGCTACCGGTGCCGCCCGCCATGTCTTCCAAGGCCAAGTCACCTGCCGCCGCTTCGTCAATAAAGCGCGCTTGCGGGTCTTTGCGCGGATCGGCGCTGAACAGGCCTTTTTGGTCGGTCAGTATCACCAGGGCATCGGCTTCAATCAGATTGGCCACCAGCGCGCCCAAGGTGTCGTTGTCGCCGAACTTGATCTCGTCGTTCACCACCGTGTCGTTTTCATTGATCACCGGCACCACGCCCAGCTTGAGAAGCGTGAGCAAGGTGGAGCGGGCATTGAGGTAGCGCTCGCGGTCGGCGAGGTCGGCGTGGGTGAGCAGCACCTGGGCGCTGCCCAGCGCGTTTTCGCGCAGCTTGGTTTCGTACATCTGCGCCAGGCCCATTTGGCCCACGGCCGCAGCAGCTTGCAATTCGTTGATTGCCTGCGGGCGGGTGGTCCAGCCCAAGCGCTTCATACCTTCGGCAATCGCACCGCTGGAGACCATCACCACTTCGATACCCTGCGCACGCAAGACAGCCAACTGGCGGCACCATTGGCCGATGGCCGCTTCGTCCAGGCCGCGGCCTTCATTAGTCACCAAGCTGGAGCCAACTTTGACCACAATGCGCTTGGCGTCTTGAACAATGCGGGTTTTGCGGGTACTGGGCATGTGGCTAACCGGACTCGGCCTGACGGCAAATAGATGGGCTTCAGAAGCTTAAAAACTCAAGGCGATGGTTCGGCATCCGCAGGGGCAGCGACCATGAAACGCGGATCTTCCTCGACATAAGGCTGCTCGGACAATTGCTGCGCTTGCACGTGTTTGTAAATGGCTTTGACCAAGGGCTCGCAGCCTTCGCGGGTCAGGGCCGAAATCTCGAACACCGGGCCTTTGAACTTGAAGCGCTTGACAAAGTCTTTGACCAACGCAGCGCGGGCGTCGCCATCGACCATGTCCAGCTTATTGAGCACCAGCCAGCGCGGCTTTTTATAAAGGCCATCGTCGTATTTCTTCAGTTCATTGACGATCGCCTTCGCCTGGGCGACGGTATCCACGCCTTCGTCAAAAGGTGCCACATCGACAATATGCAGCAGCAAGCGCGTGCGCTGCAAGTGCCGCAAAAACAAATGGCCCAGCCCCGCACCTTCGGAGGCGCCCTCGATCAGACCGGGCAGATCAGCCACCACAAAGCTTTGCTCGGGCCCCACGCGCACCACGCCCAAATTGGGGTGCAGCGTCGTGAAAGGGTAATCCGCAATGCGCGGGCGGGCATTGGAAATGGCGGTGATGAAAGTCGATTTTCCGGCATTGGGCATGCCAAGCAAGCCCACATCGGCCAATACTTTGAGTTCGAGTTTGAGGTTACGCTTTTCGCCGGGCCAGCCGGGGGTTTTCTGGCGCGGTGCGCGGTTGATCGCGCTTTTGAAGCGCAAATTGCCAAAGCCGCCATCGCCGCCCTTGGCAATGGTGATCACTTCGCCGGGCACCAGCAACTCAAACAGAACTTCGCCGGTTTCGGCGTCGGTAATGATGGTGCCAACTGGCATTTTGAGCGTGATGTCGTCGCCCGCTGCGCCAAACATATCCGAGCCCATGCCATGCTGGCCGCGCTTGGCGTCGTGGCGGCGGGAGAAGCGAAAGTCCACCAAAGTGTTCAGGTTGGAGTCCGCCACGGCAAACACATGGCCGCCGCGTCCGCCGTCGCCGCCATTGGGGCCGCCGAATTCTTTGTATTTTTCGTGCCGGAAGGAGACGCAGCCGGCCCCGCCGTCGCCTGCGGCGATGTCGATATAGGCTTCGTCAACGAACTTCATGGCATTCCTGCTGGTAAAAATGAAAAACCCCGCGCATTTCGGCGCAGGGTTTTGCGGGGAACACGCTGCAGATCAAGCCGCAGCTGTGATACTCACCGTGTGCTTGTTCAACGCGCCTTTAACGGCGAATTGGACATGGCCTTCAACCAACGCAAACAGCGTGTGGTCTTTGCCGATGCCGACATTGGTGCCGGGGTGGAACTTGGTGCCACGTTGACGCACAATGATCGCGCCTGCGCTGATCAGCTGTCCGCCGAATGATTTCACACCGAGCATTTTGGGCTTGGAATCGCGCCCGTTTCGCGTAGAGCCGCCGCCTTTTTTCTGTGCCATGACCTGCGTCCTTTAAGCGACAATCGCGCCGATTTGCAGTTCGGTGAACTGCTGACGGTGCCCTTGGCGTTTTTGGTAATGCTTACGACGACGCATTTTGAAAATGCGCACTTTGTCGTGCTTGCCGTGTGACAAAACTGTCACTGTTACGGATGCGCCGGACACCAAGGGTGTGCCAACTTTGAGCTCTGCGCCGTTGCCGATCGCCAAAACCTCGTTGAACACAATCTCTTGGCCTACGTCCGCAGCAATCTGTTCTACTTTAATTTTTTCGCCGGCTGCAACCCGATATTGCTTGCCGCCGGTTTTTATGACCGCGTACATGTTGACCTCTTCGATTCAAGTCTGTGAACGGATTTCCACAGAGCCCAACATTATAGCAGTGGGCATCCCAATACCTTGAGCCCCCCGGTCAGCGGCGCCACGAGGAAGCCCCGTTGCCTATAATTTGTGGCTTAAAGCTCCAAGATGACCGAAAAATCCCCATCAGCCAGCCCGTCCCAGGCGCTAAGCCTCATCGCTGCGGACATGCAGGGCGTAGACGCGCTAATCGCACAGCGGCTGAGCACCAGCGTGGCTTTGGTCGGGGACGTGTCCCAATACATCATCGCAGCGGGCGGCAAGCGCTTGCGCCCGCAATTGCTTTTGCTCTGCTGCAGCGCCCTGGGCTACACCGCAGACCACCGCCTCACCATGGCTGCCGTGGTCGAATTTATTCACACCGCCACCTTGCTGCACGACGACGTGGTGGACGATTCCACCCTCCGACGGGGCCTGCCGACCGCCAATGCGCGCTTTGGCAACCCGGCTAGCGTCTTGATTGGCGATTTTTTGTATTCCCGCGCTTTTCAGATGATGGTGCAGGTACAGGATATGCGGATCATGCAGTTGCTGGCCGATGCCACCAATGTGATTGCCGAGGGCGAGGTGCTGCAGTTGATGAACATGCACAACGCCGACCTGTCGGAGGCGGATTACCTGCAAGTCATACGCTCCAAAACATCTAAATTGTTCGAAGCCAGCGCGCAAGCGGCTGCGATTTTGGCCAAGACGAGCACTACCGTGGAAAACGCCTGCGCCACCTTTGGCCAGGCGCTGGGCACTGCGTTTCAGGTGATTGACGATGTGCTGGACTATGCAGGCGATGCCAGCTTGCTGGGTAAAAACCTAGGCGATGATTTGCGCGAGGGTAAATGCACCCTGCCCCTTATTGCCGCCATGCAGTTAGCACCGCCCGAGGACGCTGCCACCATTCGCAGCGCGATTGAACAGGGCGACGTCGATGCCTTAGAAGCGGTAGCGTCCATTGTGAAGCGCACCGGCGCGCTGGACGCGGCGATGCGCTCAGCCCAAAGCGAAATCCAGCGCGCACTTGATGCCGCCAAGCTTTTACCCGCAGGGCCTTATGTGGACTGCATGGTGCAACTGGCCAAGCAGTCGTTGGTACGCAGCAGTTAAGCAAGGGGGCAGTGCGAGAGTGCAGAAACTACAAAGTGCTGGGCGCTTTGATAAACTCGATTCCCTTTGATGCGCCACGGGGTGTAGCTTAGTCTGGTAAAGCGCTTGGTTCTCAAACGTGCCACAAGGTGCCTTTATCCTTGCATACCCTGCCGCATTCAAACGCCATTGCGCTGCGTCCAGTTGTAGCTAACTTTTCGGTGCGCTACAGAATCGTGAGCGCTATAGCGTTTTCCACACAGCTTTAGCCTGTTTTAGACCATGGTCGAGCGCGGCACTGGTTGGCTGGACCGAGGCAAAGCTGAGGCAGCGGCGCACCTACTGAATTTCCACGCAGCGGTTGCCCTGCCAGGTTAGCTACAAATATGCTTGCGGCATGCATGCGGGCACAGAATTTTCAGCAGCAAACGACAGCGAATTTAACAGCCACCGCCACCGCACGGCACCCGTATTGGTCACGGTTTCCCCCATAGCCAACTACCCCAGCAAACTACGCATCTTTCTTACCAACGCCAGTAGGTATTGGCAGGTGCGCTGTTTTCTCAAGGGCAAGACCTACACACAGAGCCTCAAAACTGCCAACAAGCAAGCGGCCATCAGTGCCGCCAAACAATTCTTCCACATCAAGACGGCAGAGCTGTATGGCGAACAAGTGATCAAGCGACAAGACAAGCCCGTGTTGTTTGCCGATGTTGTGGCAGCCACATTGGCCGTGCAGCAGGGTCGTGTTGCTAGAGGTGAGCTGAGCAGCGCGGGGCTTCGCATCTTGCAAAACCGCTTGCAGAAAACAATACTGCCCTACTTTGGCGCCTTGGAGATTGCCAAGATCAACTACTCGCAGCTGGGCAACTTCGTGCAAAAGCTCAGTGCCGACGGTTTTACGCCCACCACTATCCAGCAACACCTTGTGGCTGTTCGCAAGGTTTTGACGCACGCACAGACACAAAGTCTTATTGTGAGTGTTCCCAAAGCACCCGCCATCAAGGTCACAAACAAGCCACGCGGCAGCTTCACCGTGATGGAATACAAGCAGTTGCTGCACGCAGCCAAACGCTCGATCGGCCAGCGCATCTCCATCAAGACCAGCATTGGCAGCAAGCGAGGAAGCGACCTAGTTGATCGTTACGCGGTGGTCAGTGGTGACTTGTATTGGCTGATCCGGTTTATGGTCAACAGCTTCATACGGCCAAGCGACATCAAGAACTTGCAGCACAAACACGTTACGGTCATACGGGGAAAACACATCTACCTGCGCTTGAATTTGCCAGCCAGCAAGAAGCACGACGCACCCATAGTGACCATGCAACCCGCTGTGGCCGTGTACGAACGACTACTGGCAGACCACAGGGCGCGGGGCATGGGACGGGATGACGACTACCTGTTCCTACCTGAAATGACCGATAGGGGCAAAGCCTTGGAGTTTTTAGGCTGGCAGTTCAAATATTGCCAAACACTGGCTGGCGTGGGCAACAACAAGGCCAATGGCAGCGCACGAACTCTATACAGCTTGCGTCATACAGCCATTACGTTTAGGCTGCTGTATGGCCGAAAGATTGACCTGCTGACCCTGGCACGCAACGCACGCACCTCAGTGGAGATGGTGGAAAAGTTCTACAGCTCAAACCTCAGTGCAGAGATGAATATTGACATGCTGCAGGGCAGCAGGCGTTTATCTGCTGCCATGCACTAGCTCAAAGTGTCGTGTAACACGTCAGTTCGCAATCGTCCCGTTACACGACGTTGACCGAATTGGGTTGGCGTAAGACTTTCGGATTAGCCTCGGTACCGAATTTCAAGGTGATATAACAATATGTCACCCCTCATTGTGAGGTGTAGAGTGACTTTTAATCTCGGCTCAAGCAAAATCAATCCCAAATTACCCATTGGAGTCCGCAACATGAGGCACATTACCCACATACTTCTTTCTACAGTGGTACTTGCGCTGTCTGCCTGTGGCGGTGGCGGTGGCGGGATTTCCACACAGCCCACTATGCTCTCTGTGACGGGTGTTGCCGCAACTGGCCTTGCAATCCCAAGTGCCGGTGTCAGTGCCAAGTGCCAAAGTGGAAATGGTTCGGCCACTACAACTGCGACAGGCGCATACAGCCTAGTAATCAGCGGTGGTGCAATGCCTTGTATGTTGGAGGTTACGAATCCCGCTGACGGCACAAAGTTGCATTCCGTTGCAACTGGTAGCGGAACGAGCGCAGTTGCAAACATAACACCACTGACAGAATTAGTCACATCACGTTTGCTGGGGCAAGATCCTCTCGCTTATTATGCTGCGCTGAGTGCTGGCAATCTTTCATCAAGAATTAGCACCGCAGGAATTACCGTTGCACAAGCGGATGTGGTTTCGGCATTGACTGGGACTGTTGACGCTAAATCAATAAGTAATTTCATTTCAACGCCCATGGTTGCAGCAACGCTGGCAAGCCCCAATGGCGGTGACGCCCTGGACAAGATTCTTGATGCTTTGAGCGCAAAATTCACGAAAACACAGATTAGTCAATTGAGTACGTTGTTGGCTAGTTCCTCATCGATTGAGGTAGCGAAGAATTCACTTATCAACATATTGGGCGTCTATCGTGTTGTGAACCAAAACACAACACAGTTTGGATATTATTATGCAGTGGGTGATCTCAATGGCGACGGATTGGATGACGTCGTTAGTGGCGGATGGACTGGTACAGGAATTTCATACCTCACAGTACTCATTCAAAATACCGATGGAACTCTTACAGACCGTACTGCTGAACTCGTAGGTAGCAATCAATATCCGGGCAGCATGCATGTATTCATCAACGACTTTGATGGCGACGGATACGCAGATATTTGGTTTCCTGGAGGGGATGACATGCTCCCATCTGCCGCCAGTGTGATGCTATGGGGCAGTGCCAGCGGAAAATTTACCCGACAACAAGTTGACAATGGAATTGCGAGCCACGGCGGATGTGTGGCCGACCTAAATGGCGACGGAAACCTGGACCTGCTGGTACAAGGAACGTACGATCAAAATACAAATACATCAGGATATTATACCAATAATGGAAATCGACTGTTTTCAACTTTGGTGCCACATCAATTTGTAACTGGAGCCAGCTCATGTGCAGTGATTCGTGATGTTGCAACAGGACACCTAGCAGTATTGCAAGGCGGCAGCAACCAGATGCCTGGCTATGAAAGCAGCATCAATATTGTTGATGCCAACTTAAATTTAATTAAACAAATTGGAATTATCAAACAAGATACCACAATGGCTGGACTAATTACCGCCATACCCGTGGATGTGAATGGTGATGGATTAGTGGATCTTGTGCTGGCTTGGGAAAATTTCAAAACTCATCCATACCCTGGGCGCAAGGAAGTTTGGTTGAATCAAGGCAATGATAATTTTGTTTATGGGTACACTTTGGACACCACGCACAACATGCCCGGTGATTGGGCGTCGTTTACTTATCAAAATGAACTTTACGTGTTTTTTAATGCTCCCGGCGGCGACGCTGTTCTATATCGTCGAGAGAGCGGAAAATTGGTTCCTTACAAAACTGAAAGTTTTACAGCCATGCTCACGGCGTTGGGCGCAGATCCAATTACAGGAGCATGGTTAGGTGCGCATGCTGTTGCATCAGCAACCGTTTATAGAGGTCGAGATGGCATATATATGCTCCAAAAACTAGCATCAGGTTTATATACTAAAAAACTTTAATTTTATATATTTGTTCAATTGCTTGAATGGTATGTTTTATCGAAAAGAGCCCATAATTTTGAACGACCATTTTTGATTGTTCAAGAAATCACTTTAGAAATGTATAAATGGATTGACCATTTCAGTCCCCATTTCCCATTTTCATTGTTGCCATTTCCCGCCTTTTGCGCCATTAAAAAAGCCCGCTGGCGTGGCGGGCTTATAAATGGGTTGTGTAATCACTAGGGCTTTGAAGGTGTCGTGTTACACGACGCTTTGGTAGATTGATGTGCACGCTGCACATTCAAAACCAGTTTCGCCACCGCGTCCGTGATCTGCCGTGCGCTGCCCGCACATGGCGTGATCACAGCAGCCAGTTGTGCATCAGACACGCCACTGACCCCAGCATGAGCAAGGATGCGACGTGCCAAGGGCAACCAACGCGCCGCAGGTGCCGCGTTGAACGGAATGCAGTGGCAGCGATCCCGCACGCCTGATTCAATGGCGGTGAAGTCGTTGGTAGTCAGCACCCATACCGTACCGTGATAGTTCATTACAGATTTCAGGATCGCCATGGCGTCCTTGGTCAGTTGATCCACCTCGTCCAGCACGAAGTAACGATACTTGCCCAGCGGCATCAGAATGGCAGCGTTGGCTATATGAGTGACCATTTTCAAGCCATTGGCGCCTGGCTGCACCCGCACATACATCTCGCCAGCACTCATGCCCCCTCGCGCTGCCTCCATGGCATCAGGCAATATTTTCGCCAACGCACTCTTGCCAGTGCCTGGGATGCCATACAGCAAGATGCCGCATTTGCCCTCAGTAATTGGAAATGGACGCTGACCCGTGATCAAATCCTCAATGAGATCCCTGTGCTGCTGGGTGGCAAATACGATGTCATCCAAGCACTTGGGACCAAAACGCTCCTCAAAGTCACTGAACATATAGTTCTCCTTCAAATCAAGTTGATCAAACAACGGGGCAGTGCTGAGACTGCCCCGTTTGGCTTTAGGCTGGAACTGCTTGGGCAATCACCGCAGTGGCAGTGGCAGCCTGTATGGCAGCATCCTTGCTGTCAGCTTTGCTGCTCTCCTGTGCCTGGGCGGCTTGTTGCTTGGCCGTCTCGCGCACCTTGCTGTGGTGGCTGGCAAGTGCGGCATTGAGTGCCGTCTCGCTCTCTACCAACGCCTGCACAATCACAGAGCCGTCTGACTGCCACACGCCAACCAGCACCGTCTGTGTGCCTGTCTTGGCCACGTCAGTGAACATGCCGCTCAGTGCCGCGCTGCTAAACACGCCCATGTTCTTGTAAGCCAGCACGCTGCTGGTCACATGCGCCTTTTGCTTGGCGGTCATGGCATTGGGTGCCTTGGCCAGGCGCACCTCCTCCACACCACCAGCATCGCGGATGAACTGCGCCACATCCGTGACGCCAACGCTTTGTGCCAGCGCAGAGCGCAGCACGATGCTGTAAGCGCTGATGCGACGACGGTCGTTCCCAAACACGCATTTCACAATGCGGGTCAGCGTATGGGTGCCCGCACTAAAGGCATAGCCTTTGAGCGTGATGTAGCTGCGGAGCCCTTCGCGCAGCGCCTTTGCCTCCGCAGAGTCTTCGCACATGGCTTTGTACAGCCCATAGCAGCGTTGCAGCAGGCTGTACAGCAGTTCGTTGCTGGTGCGAAAGGCGTTGTCTTGCCAGACTTCACGCTCCAACACCAGTTGTTCGATGCTGGCGTGCACCGCCTTGTGACCCTGGGCAAGGATCACGCCTGAGGTGGTGTCGTGTAACACGACACCTTGTGCGGAGGGGTTGGTGGATGCCTCTGTGGATTGCAGGGCGGCGGTGGGGGCGACGATATTTTGCATTTGGGTTCTCCTTGAATGCAGGTTTAAAAAAGACTGCATCTCTGCAGCCATCTTCACATCGCAAGTGCTTGTTTTTGCTTGCATTTTGTGTCGATGGATGGACTTTAGTCATTTATCAAATACTAGTCGCTATCCACACTAATTTAAGATAATTTGTGGTAATGTTCATGCGTAAATTACTTACTATTTGTAATCTCATTTATTCATTTATTGCCATTTCATAATTATTCGTGCTATCCTTTTGGGCATGGACGACCAAAACGACCTCCACCCCCTCCAACTCAAGGAATTGCCCTCCACGCTGCGCCGTCGCCCACCACTGAATCCCGTGGCAATCCGCGAAATCAACGAGGAAAGGGCTGAGGAAACCCGCAAAGCACGCAACACTTGGTATTGGGTTTGGTATGAGTGCCTACGCTTGAGTGAGGAATACCAACGCTGCTGCAAGAACAATGGCAAGGGGCGGCTGCGCCATGTGTATCAGGACTTTGGGGACGTGTGCAGGAAGCCATTTCCCATTTGGTGGCGCAGCACGGGCAGATACCTCTTTGCAGAGCAGAAGTCTGTGCCCGTGGTGCAGTGCTACACCAAGTCCCATGAAATGGATGACATTGGCAGTCTGCGCGGCAAGATCTTGATTGAAGTGCCTTTGAACCTGCGTAAGGCAACTGCGGTGCGCCAGATCAACAAGATCCTCAAGACCGCGTATGAAGGTCGCGAGGTAATCCCACGCGAACAAAGCACTGCACGGCGGCGATTGGTCAAAAGCAAGTTGCGCCTGCCCACTGCCAAAATGATGCTGCTGTTGTATGAACTGCGCCAGCGCAAGCCAGAACTCACGCTGTGGCAACTGGGTGAGGCAGCAGGGGTTGAACTGAACTTGTATGCCCGCACCCAAGAGCCTGTGATACTGAGCGTGCAGGAAGAGCGCACACGCATGAACATCGCTGTAAGCAGGTATTTGCGCCAAGCCCGCGAATTGATCACCAATGCCACAGAAGGCGTGTGCCCCAGCATCAAACCTTTTGCCAATCAGGTGCTCACAGCCGACGATGCAGTGGAATCTGTTCCGAATGGAACAACTGACGAGGAAGACACCAGCGCATGAAGTGTCGTTCAACACGACGCGCCATGACCCGATGACTGGTCAAACCAGTTTCACCGCTCGCCGTTTATTCCATCCTTTGCTGATATATTGTGTCGCGGAAACATCTACATCATCTATCGTTGGAGCAGTTGAAATGAGAAAAAACCTTTGGATCGTATTGGCAGGCGCCTTGGTATTGACTGGATGTGGCAAAACGCTGGAAAAAGATGTAGTGGGCAAATGGTCATACGAGATCACCCAGCCCGTGACTGACGAAAATATAAACGGTCAAATGGTGCTCAAATGTGTGAGCGAGTTTTTCCCCAACAAATCGCTGACCCACGAATGCGATATGGCGATATCGGTGACGGTAAAAAATGACGGGCCAAAAATTAACATCGAGGCCGCCGCCAAGGCAACTGGCGAATGGAGTGTGAAGGACCAGACGGTTTTTGATAAAACGGTTGACGGAAAAATTGATTTAAAGAAGTTTTTGGTTAATGGCGAAGTCGTCACTGACCAAGATGACTTGGGAAGCATGGAAAAGGCTTTTTCGAATCCATTCATGAAGGGCGAGACCACAGCCTATGTGACCAAATCCTTTGATGGTAAAACTTGGGTTTTTGATCAAGACTTGGATTCAAAAACCAAAGTCACTACTACTGCTACAAAGCAATAACTTGGCTTGAGCACGGCGTGAAGTGTCGTTCAACACGACGCGCCATGACCCGATGACTGGTCAAACCAGTTCCACCGCCCGCCGCTTCATGTCGTCATTCACGGAAACATATTTTTGCGTCGTAGAAATTGACCGGTGCCCTGCGAGGCTTGCCAGCACAAACACACTGATCCCTTGGCTCGCCAGCGAGGTCAAAAAGGTTTTGCGACCGCTGTGGCTGCTGGCGCTGATGCCTGCGCGGCGGTATCGCCAAAAGAAGTGCTGCGACAGGGTGTTGGCACTGAAGCCGCGTCGCGGTCCCCTGTGGGTGTAGAACAAAGGCTGGGTTGGCTCATGCCAAGTGCGTGCGCCCACATACACCACAAGTTCTGCCTGTAGCCGTGTGCTCACATACACCGTTCTGGCATAGCCGTGCTTGACCCTGTGGCTTGCCAAGTAGATTTCGCTCTTTATCGACCCATCACGATTACGCACATCCGCCAGGGTCAAATCTGCTACCTCCCCCACGCGAAGTCCTGCCATGACCGTGACCAGCAACATCACGCGATTACGCACCGCGTGGGGGCGCTTTGCGATGTAGGTCAGGGCGGTTTCCAGTTCTGCGGGGGTGAGTGATTTGGCTGCTGTCATGCTGCGTTCTCCAATAAGTTGATGCGTTTTTAGTATGTGATCTTTGTGACGGCGAGGACAACCGAAACCCGCCACTTTGGCGGTGTATTCATGATCTGTTGGATTTCAATGACTTACGCTGCCGCCATATGAGTTTGTAAGAACTCTTTGTTCGCGTATTTATCCAAGTCAGCAGCGGGTTACTGCAATACCCAGGGCAAAAAGCACCGCAAGCCCTACAAGCGCAGCAGCATCCGTCTCGCTACCCAACCCGCACAAGTGGGGTTTGCGCTGCACATAGCGCGGATTTGAGGCGTGGCTGCGTATTGCTGCTTTGCTCCAACTGGAATCGCACAGATTGCGCTTTAGTTGGAGAACCCGTTTTGCTGAAGTATTTGATTTGTTAGTTGGTGTCGAGGTAGTGTGGAAGGGAACTGCGTTCCCTCGTGTTTCGCTGATCGCTCACACCGCATTGCTTCGCATCTGATGTCTTTGAATTTGGCTGGTTGGGGAAAGTTTTGAGCAAACGACGGCTATGTCATCTCTTGGATGAACAAAAGCCGCCGTTGTCGTTCTGGTCAGTGCAAAGCCCATCGCAGGACGAATATGGAAGAGTTCTACGCAAGACGAATGTATTGAAACTTGCAACCCGTGCCGCATCAATGTGCTGCACGAAAACTCCGCGGCTCACTTGTGGCTACAAACATCCATATCAATTCGTAGCAAGTGCGGGCGCATTAGCCGTCATATTCCAACCCGCGTTTGTCCCTTTGTTAGTGCAGTGGATTATCTGCAGTTCGTCTGCCTATGTTGTGCCTGTAGTTGCTTGAGTCTGCCTGTGCTGTTTGAAGATTTTTCGATTGATTTTGCTTGCGATGTTTAGCACTGAGTTTGCTGCGTTGGGTTTGAGATGCTTTCGTGTCTTCTTGCCATGCAAGAGTCGCTGAAAGTGCTCAATGGTGTTGCGCTGCTCTTGGGTTAGTAGGTCGAGGTGGTGGTTGATGATTGCATGTGCCTGTCGTTTTGCCTGAAGTAGTTTTATGTTTGTGTCTGGAAAAGTGTTTGCGTTCAAGCCAATGTCATGCAGCCACTTGTCCGCTTGATAGGTGTCTTTGTGGGCAATTCTCAACATCTGAAATTGCTTGTGGCTGAGTCGGTCTTTCTTCTTTTTCATGCACTTATTTATGCGCGACCAAAGAGTTGAATGAAAAATCAGACACCCCGAAAAAGCCATCCCTGATCAATCCTCCACCATGCCGCGTTCGCTGGCTTTAAGCCTAGGCTTCTCTGCGTTTGGAGTGAGCACTTGTTGGGGCTGCTGCACAGGTATCTGTGCCGCAGTGCCAACGGGAGTTTGAGGCTCAGGCGCTGGATAGCCCGCAGCACTGGGCGCAGGATTGACTGCTGGGTTTAGTGCCGCTGGGTTGGCGGCACTTGCTTTAGCACTTGGCGTGGGTGCGGGCACAGCCACGGTCTTGGGCTTTGGTGGCGTGCGTGGCGTGGGCTTTTTGGTGCGGCTGGGCTTGCGGCTCTTGGCGCGAGCAGCCCGTTCCTGTTTGGCACGCTGTTGCGCCTCTGCCTGCTGCTGTAGTGCAGCCCAGGTGTTGTCGCTGATGACCTTCCACATGCCCAGCGCGGTTTGGGCGTCTTCGATCTCAGCGATACGCATGGCTGTGCTCCTTGTTTCGGTTGGCTGTGTTGGATGTGTGGTTCATGCCCATGTCTCCAAGTCCGTGTTGGTAGCCAGCAACTGGGGTGAGTTCTTTTGCGAATGGGCGAGACGGCAGTTCCGCACATCCAACTTCCATGACTCCTCCACTTCTGCCTGTGCGTCCAAGATAGCCAAGGTCAGCGCCTTGTCGTTGGGGTGAAACACGCACACGCCATCCACTGGGGTCTTGTGTTTGGTCAGCGGGTCGTATCGCTGCACCCAACTGAACAAGGCGTGAGGTTGGTCTTCCACGGATTGCAGCACCACCATCTGCTGGTCTGTGCGGGCTTGGTGTGCCCACTCTTGGTACGAGAACAGGTCGATCAGGTATTTGACCTTGGGCGTTTTGATATCCACGGTGCCGTTGTACACAGCCCGTCGATACAAACCTTTGCCGTAAGTGGTTCCGTAGGCTTGGTTCTCAAATAGGCGTACTGCCACGCTGGTGGGCGGATTGGCAGTGAGGTTCTGGACGGGGTCTTGGTTGATGGCGTGGTTCAGCATTAGTTTCTCCTTGTGTGTTGCTGTTGGAGTTGCGCGGTTGCTGCGGTGTCACTTGCGGTGTTGCGCTTGGAGTTTCAGGTGTTGCTCCAAGTCGCAGAAGCCAAAAGACGTCTCGCGTAGCTGGTTGCTGGTTACAAGTTGCCAGTCATGGCTACTCATTTGTACCCAATGCCGCAACTAGACACTAGCAACTTGCGACGCTTTGCTATTTCGATACTCATAGCAACTCATCGCAACTCGCAAATATTTATCTCTCGGCAAAGAAAGGCGTAATAAATCAGCGGTATTTGTTGGGGTTTTGGCAAAACTGAGGTGTCGTTTAACACGACACCTTGCAATGTCCCATCAACCTGGCGGGTGATAGATAGACCAGAAACGGTGGTCGATCACATACTTGTCTGTGCTTTATCAACAACTGAAAGGAAAAGCACATGGCAACACTGACAACTCTCAAACTCACCTCCGCGCAAAAAGGCGCAAATCTGCCTGCAGTTCAGCTTCGACGCAACAAGCTACTGCTGCGCTTGGCGGAGCAACACCAAATGGCACGAGCCCAGCAAGCAGGCGAGGTGTTCAGCGCCACCAAACTGCGTACGGCCACGGACGTGGAAACGGGCGCAAAAAAACAGATCCTCACCAGCAAACGGGTCAAGCCGTGGTGGTTCACTTGCGAAAATGGAAAACTGGCGCTGGGTGTTCGCTACGGCGCACGCCTGTTGGAGCTGGGCAAGGGTAAGTTCGCCATCGAGTTGGCAAGCCGCAAAGAGCTCTTGCCCACGCTGGACTTGATAAAAACAGCCGTGCAGGACGGGGAGTTGGATGCTGCGATGGAAACAGCGTCTGGGCGAGTGCGGGCAGGCTTTGCCAAGTAAAAAGCATGCCCTAGTGAAAAAGACCCCCAGCGAGATGGCAAAACTCAAGCCTGCGTTGGGGGACGCAATCCGCTCCTCATGCCCTTGCTAGAATTATGAGCTTCGCGTGACCCAGCAAAGATCACGCTGTTGGCACCGCGGGGTGTAGCTTAGTCTGGTAAAGCGCTTGGTTCTCAAACGTGCCACAAGGTGCCTTTATCCTTGCATACCCTGCCGCATTCAAACGCCATTGCGCTGCGTCCAGTTGTAGCTA
>CAIPZV010000018.1 GCA_903869595.1 uncultured beta proteobacterium
CCATTAGACCGTTTACACAAAATTCAGTACACCCCCCGAGGTGCAACGCTCTTACAAGCACTGCAAGCCTTTGACCCGAGCTTTGCAGACCTGCTGATGGCAGACCGGCAAGATGCACTCCCTATGCAAGATCGGACACAGGTGTCAGGTGAATACTGGACACCGATATCTTGATTTATTTGATAAAAACTTACGCCCCAGTCTATGCAACTCCACCACGCGCTAGCCTAACTCGGGCCTGTAGTCCGCTTGTCCTTAGTCCGTACTCAAAGACATCAATAGAAGATATTCTGCTCGGGCTAATTGGCAAGCTTGAATTAGTACAGCGTAGTTTTTTGACGCTGGGGCAAGTCAGCATCGTATGCGGCGCCATCAATACGCGCTTTAGTTAGGGCACTCAACATTGCCCCAGGACTGGGAACATTTTTTACGTCTTGATGCTTTTCCCATTCCCACAAGTCAGAGCGAATGAGTGCCCTTCCGCACTGGAAAAAGACAGCTTCAACCGTGATTTCTAGAACGCACTTTGGCATCGCGCCATCGATAGCAAAGGACTGAAGAATTGACTGGTTCACCGTGATCGCAGCCTTGCCGTTGACACGCACGGTTTCTCGAATTCCAGGGATAAAAAACAAGAGCGCCACCCGAGGGTCGTGCAGGATATTCCTAAGCCCATCTAGGCGGTTGTTTCCTCGCCGTTCAGGCAAAAGAATAGTTGATTCATTCAAGATTCGGACCAAGGGCGCCGGATCTCCCCGTGGTGAAACATCTAGCCCGCCTGGCCCCACCGTAGCAATCACCGCAAACGGCGAGGCCTGTATCCATTGCTGATAGATCGGATGCAGTGCCGTCGTTTCTTTCGCAAGGGAAGCGTCCCCCACGGCACCGAATAGGGATTCAAGTTGTTCAATGGTGCTGATGAAGTCGGACATAGTGTGTGTTCCTAGAAGCTCAATTTTTTGGAGAATTTCTGAAATTCAAACAGTTAACCTTATAACGAATGGTTTGACCTATCCGCATGTTTTACCGTACCAAATAATCGTACCTCCAAGTACCCTGGTCTGGTGGCTGAACATCGCGGCAACTACCTAGCAATGCTGCCACCATCTGACGCGGCCCAAAGCGCACTGGCTAATCACAAGAAATCATAGACCACTTTCCGTACCCCGGCGCATCCTTGGGCCACTGGATGGCAGTGTCCACGCTTCGGATACCTTGTGACAGCAGTTGTGCAGCGCGCGCCACGCCGGCGTGGGTGATCCAAACTTGGTTTTGATCAAGATTTTGCAGTGCCGCGTCCCACAGACTTGCAACCCTAGCCAACACTTCATTGGCGCTTTCCACGCCGCCGAACCGGTGTGCGCCGAAGTCATCGGTCCAGGCTTGCATGGCGGCCAGTGGAATCGCGTCCCAGGCCGCGCCTTCCCAAGTACCGAAGTCCATTTCGCGCAAGCGCTCATCAGTGCGCGGTATCAAATCATTTCGTAAGTCTGACAAAGCCTCGGCCAACTGCTTGCAACGCTGCAAAGGCGACACCGAGACTTTGCAATTCAGTGGCAGCGCTTGCGCCAGTGCACGGGCGGCTTGCAATGTGTGTGGTGCGTCTGCCGCCACATCGAGTGCGCCGTAGCAAACACCGCTCTCAATCAGCGGCGTGGCGTGTCTGACTATCCACAGCTTCATGTTTTTATCAGCAAGGCCGTTTAAAGGCCGCCGCCCAGACCCAGCGCGCAGCCCAAGTAAAACGCGATTTCACACACCTGCTGCGTGCTGCCCAGGCAGTCGCCGGTAAAGCCTTGCAAGCGCCGCGCAAACAAGCGCAGCAGATACACAAAAGCCAGTGCGCTGGCCAGGCCACCGCAAGCTAAAACTTTCAACAGCGGCAGTGCTTGCGCCGTTGCCAGCAATTGCACATCGGTTCCTGACAACATTGAAGCTGCGACCCAAGCGCTCAAAGCCAGCGCGCCTGCACACCAGAGCAAAGCGATCGCCAAACTACCGTTACTGATTTGATCTGCCAAGGGTTTGGACTTGGAGCCTGCTTCGTCGCCCACATGCGGTAACCATCGAATGACGAGCAAAGGCCAGGTGCGCGACACCACATGCGCGGCCATCAAAGCCAGACACAGCCACAGCGCGCCAACCGCACCCAGCAAGGCCAGCAGCGCCACTTTGCTAAGAATTGCCAGCGCAATCGCAATCGCGCC
>CAIPZV010000019.1 GCA_903869595.1 uncultured beta proteobacterium
CTGGTGGAGAGGGCTGGATTCGAACCAGCGTACTCGTAAGAGGGCAGATTTACAGTCTGCTGCCATTAACCACTCGGCCACCTCTCCAAACGTGAGCCCGCGATTATGCCACGGTATCGCCTGTGTGGGCAAGCTAAGGGCTAGGCGTACTTTGCCGTACTAGGTGCGCCATCGGCGCTTAGGGACCGAAAGCGCGGGCCGGGAACGTGTGATCGCATGGCAAACCTGACTCTGCCTGCCATTGCGCACGGGGACTCTCAGGATTTTTCGTGCTCCATGCACCATTTTTGTGCGCGAGAAAAGTGGCTACAGCCGATAAAAGGCTCCGGGCCTCGGAGCGCGGACAAGGGCGATGGGTGGTTGGCACACAAGATGAGGTGCCGTTGCTCGTCAATCAGGCTGCGCTTTTTCTGTGCCGCAGCACCCCAGAGCATGAAGGCAACCGGCCGGAGATTGGTCGATACCTGCGCGATCAGGGCGTCGGTGAGGGTTTCCCAGCCTTGGCCCTGGTGGCTGTTGGCTAGGCCTTCTTCCACAGTCAAGCAGGTGTTCAGAAGCAAAGTGCCTTGTTGCGCCCATGCAACAAGACTTCCGCCGGGCTCGGGGTGGACGGGCCAAGCCTCGCCCAGATCGCGCTGGCGTTCTTTGAAGATATTGCGAAGCGATGGGGGTACCGGCTGGCCGGGCGCGACGGAAAACGCCAATCCCTCTGCCTGTCCGCGCCCGTGGTATGGGTCCTGGCCCAGGATGACGGTGTGCACAGTGTGCAAAGGCGTCAATTCCAAGGCCCGCAGCGGCTGTGGCGGAAATACGACGACGCCCTCGCCGATACGGCGCTTCAAAAAAGCAAGTAAGGCTTGGCCTTGCTGGCTCCCGAAGAATTGGTCCACGGTCGGCTGCCAGTCCGGTGCTACAGGCCAGTCCCAGGGATCGGCAGTTTGCAAACACGCCGCAGCGGCTTCCTCGGGGAATAAATCCACGGCCTTAGCCGAACAAAGCGGCCAGGGCCAGGCCGGGGTCTGGGGCGCGCATAAAAGCTTCGCCTACCAAAAACGCATTCACACCCGCAGCGCCCATACGTAGCACATCGTCACGCTGCAAGATACCGCTCTCGGTCACCACCAAGCGATCGGCGGGCACCATGCCTTGTAACTGCAAGGTGGTGTCCAGCGAGACGTCAAAGGTTTTGAGATTGCGGTTATTGATGCCGATCAGCGGTGTTTTGAGCCGCAATGCGCGCTCCATCTCCGGCTGGTCATGCACTTCCACCAGCACGGACATATCCAGGCTGCGGGCGATCGCTTCGAACTCCTGCATGTGTTCGTCACTTAGACAGGCTGCGATCAGGAGCACGCAATCGGCGCCCATAGCGCGCGACTCGTAAATTTGGTAGGCATCGACCATAAAGTCTTTGCGCAGCACCGGCAGGTGGCAGGAGGCACGCGCTTGCTTGAGGTAATCCACGCTGCCCTGAAAAAACTGCACATCGGTGAGCACGGATAAACAGGCCGCCCCATGCTCAGCATAGCTTTGAGCAATGTCAGCGGGAATAAAGTCTTCGCGCAACACGCCTTTGGACGGGCTGGCTTTTTTGACTTCCGCAATCACCGCCGGTTTGCCTGCGGCAATTTTGGCGCGCAAACTGGCTTCAAAGTCACGCGTGAGCACGCGCGAATGCGCGTCGGCACGCACCGCTTCCAGCGATTTGCGCTTTTGCGCTGCGGCGGTTTCCTCGCGCTTGACCGCTACGATTTTGTCCAGAATGTCACTCATGCGTGCTTTCATGCAGCCGGGGCTGTGCTTTGGTGTGAAGTAGGTAGGCGATTGCGCCAGCGCCTTAGGCGCCCGCCACTGGGAAGGTCTTGGAAAACGCGACCAGTGCCAGCATTTTCGCTTTGGCCTGGCCCGAGGCAATCGCGGCCTGGGCGCGCGCAATCCCTTCGGCCATCGTGGCAGCGACATTGGCCGCATACAGCGCCACACCCGCATTAAGAGCAACGATATCGCGCGCTGCACCGGGTTGGTTGTCCAGCACCGACATCAACATGGCCAGGGATTCCTGGGCGGTTTCGACTCGCAGCGCGCGGTTACTGGCCATGACCAGGCCGAAGTCTTCTGGGTGAATTTCATATTCGGTAATCTGCCCGTCGCGCAGCTCGCCCACCAAGGTGGCGGCACCCAGGCTTACTTCATCCAAGCCGTCGCGGCCATAGACCACCACCGCATGCTCGGCACCTAAACGCTCCAATGCGCGCACCTGAATGCCGACCAAGTCCGTATGGAACACGCCCATCAAGATATTGGGAGCAGAGGCCGGGTTGGTCAGCGGCCCCAGGATATTGAATATGGTTTTGATACCCAACTCGCGGCGCACCGGGGCCACGTTTTTCATGGCCGGATGGTGGTTGGGCGCGAACATAAAACCCACGCCGTAGTTCTCTATGCACTGGGCAATCGCAGCGGGGGCTAAATTGATATTGAGGCCCAGCGCTTCCAACACATCGGCGCTGCCGCTCTTGCTGCTGACACTGCGCCCGCCGTGCTTGCTGACTTTGGCACCTGCCGCCGCCGCCACAAACATGGAGCAGGTGGAAATGTTGAAGGTATGCGAACCGTCACCACCGGTGCCCACAATGTCCACCAAATGTTTTTTGTCCGCCACTTCCACCTTGGTCGAAAACTCACGCATCACCTGGGCCGCAGCGGTGATTTCACCAATCGTTTCTTTCTTCACACGCAAGCCGGTAATCAGCGCGGCCATCATGACCGGCGACATATCGCCCGACATGATTTGGCGCATCAAATGCAGCATCTCATCATGGAAAATCTCGCGGTGCTCGATAGTGCGCTGCAAGGCTTCCTGTGGCGTAATTTTGTTGGGGACGGATGGAAAGGGTGACATCGCAAAAACTCCTAAGACGAAGAAGGCGCATCCGAGAGCGCCAGTTGAATACCAAAAGCCATGAACATACAAGCCGCTACACCGTCAAGCGCGCGCAGCGCCGACTGCAATAGCGCGACGCGGCGCGCCATCCAGGCCGCGCCCCAGGCATAGGCGCTGCTCACCAGCAATCCGTTTACCGTGAACAAAACACCGAGCGCCAAAAAGTACAGCGGCTTGTCATTGGCATCGGTGGGAATGAACTGGGGCACAAAGGCCAGAAAGAAAAGTGCTACTTTGGGGTTAAGCACATTGGTGCCAAAGCCTTGCAAGAAAACACCGCGCGCACTGACCATGGGCTGCACGGAACTATCAGCGAAAAATGACGGCGACCTTGGCGTCAGCGCAGAGCGCAAAAGACCCCAAGCAACGTACAAAAGATAGGCCGCGCCCAGCCACTTCAGCAGTGCAAAAGCCTGGCTGGAGCCGGCTAGTAAAGCACTCAAACCTAAAGCTCCAGCGCTCACATGCACCAGGCAACCCGCTGCCACGCCCAATCCGGCAAAGAACCCCGCGCGCGCACCGGAGCGCAAAGCATGGCGCACCACCAGCAGCACATCCGGCCCCGGCGTCAGGTTCAGCACAATGCCTGCCAGTGCGAACAAAACAAGATGATGGCTTTGCATGGTGCAGGTGACGCAGGCGCTGTGACCTTAAGCCTTGAAAAAAGCGCGGATGGCCGCAATGGCTTTCTCCACCCCCACAGCATCCACGTCCAAATGGGTGACAAAGCGCAGACGGTAAAGGCCCGTCGCACGCACGCCGCTTTCTTGTAAGTGGGCCATTAGAGCCGCCGACTGCTGGCGCGCTGCGCCATGCAAATCGACAAACACAATATTGGTCTGCGGCGCTTCCACGTCCAGGCCTTCAATCCCTTGCAGGCCTTGGGCCAGGCGCTTTGCCAGCGCATGGTCATCGGCCAGGCGCTCGATATGGTGGTCCAGCGCATGCAAGGCCGCAGCGGCCAGCACGCCGGACTGGCGCATGCCGCCGCCTAGCATTTTGCGAACGCGGTGCGCCCGGCCAATAAATTCCCGGCTGCCGCACAAAGCCGAACCGACCGGCGCGCCCAGCCCCTTGCTAAAACACACCGACACGCTGTCAAAACACTGGGCGATGCGGCGTGCTTCCTGCTGCGCCGTCTTGCCCGTCTGCGCCGCTTGCGCCACAGCTGCATTGAACAAGCGCGCGCCGTCTAAGTGGCGGTACAAGCCTTTATCTTGTGCTAGTTGGGTGGCCGACTGCACATAGTCAAAAGGCAACAACTTGCCGCCCAAGGTATTTTCAAGACACAGCAAGCGCGACTTGGCGAAGTGCGCATCGTCGGGCTTGATCGCGTCTTCAATCGCCTGCAAATCCAGGCTGCCGTCATTTTGGTTTTGCAAAGGCTGCGGCTGCACGCTGCCCAATACGGCTGCGCCGCCGCCTTCCCAACGGTAGCAATGCGCTAACTGGCCGACAATAAATTCATCGCCACGCTCGCAATGCGCCATGATGCCGCATAAATTGCTTTGCGTACCGGTGGGCACAAACAAGGCGGCTTCAAAGCCCAGCATGTCGGCAATACGCGCCTGCAAGACATTGACCGTGGGGTCGTCGGCGAACACATCGTCGCCCAAAGGCGCAGCCATCATGGCGGCGCGCATCGTGGCGGTGGGCTGGGTCACGGTGTCGCTGCGTAAATCAACGAAGGTGCTCATGCTAAAACGTCCTGTTGGTGGTTCAAAGGTCGGTGATCTTATAGGAGTGGCTTGGAGCGGGTGCTATTGCAAAAAATTACGCAACATTGCATGGCCGTGCTCAGTCAATATGCTTTCCGGATGGAATTGCACGCCTTCCATGCGCACCTCCGCCGCCAAACCGGTGTGGCGTACGCCCATGATTTCGCCATCCTCGGTCCAGGCCGTCACCGCCAATTTTTTCGGGCAACTCGCGCGGTCGATGGCCAAAGAGTGATAGCGGTTGACGGTAAAGCGTTCGGGCAGGCCGGTAAACACGCCCTCGCCGGTGGTTTGGATCACACTGGTTTTGCCATGCATCAGTTGCTGAGCGCGCACGATGGTGCCGCCTAGTGCCGCGCCTATGCTTTGGTGGCCCAGGCATACGCCCAAAATGGGCAACTTGCCCATAAAGTGCTGGATAGCCGCTACCGAAATACCCGCCTCAGCCGGCGAGCAAGGGCCAGGCGAAATCACCAGCCTCTCGGGTGCGCGCTGCGCGATGCCTTGAATGGTTATTTCGTCATTGCGAAACACTTCCACTTCAGCACCCAGTTCGCCCAAGTACTGCACGATGTTGTAGGTAAAGCTGTCGTAGTTATCGATCATTAAAAGTTTCATATATCCTCCGCTGGATGGGTTCGGACTGTTGGGTTGCTGCTATTCATTCCAGCCCCTCTTCCACCAATTCGGCGGCGCGCAGCAGGGCGCGTGCTTTGTGCTCGGTCTCAGCCCATTCCAGCTCGGGCACGCTATCGGCCACCACACCGGCTGCCGCCTGCACATACAAGGTCTGGTTTTTCACGATGCCGGTGCGTATGGCAATCGCCACATCCATGTCACCCGCATAGCTCAGGTAACCGCATGCGCCCCCATAAATGCCGCGCTTGACCGGCTCTAGCTGGTCAATCAATTCCATCGCATGGACTTTGGGCGCGCCCGTCAAAGTACCCGCTGGAAACGTGGCTTTGAGCACATCCATGCTTTGCATGCCGGGCTTTAACACCCCTTCGACATTGCTCACGATATGCATCACATGGCTATAACGCTCCACGCAAAACGCATCGGTCACTTTGACACTACCGATCTGCGCTATACGCCCGATGTCATTGCGCGCCAAGTCGATGAGCATGACATGCTCGGCGCGCTCTTTGGGGTCGTTTACCAATTCGTCTTCTGCGGCTTTGTCCAATTCCGGCGTGGCGCCGCGCGGGCGTGTGCCGGCCAGCGGGCGGATGGTGACTTTGGTGTGGCCGTCGGCAATCTCCTGGCGCACCAAAATTTCCGGGCTGGCGCCGATCACATAAAAATCCGGCGCGCGGTCCGCCGTGGCGCCGCTAAAGTTGTAGTAATACATATAAGGGCTGGGATTGAGCGAACGCAAGGCGCGGTACAAACTCAGCGGCGACTCGGTGTATTTTTTCTTGATGCGCTGGCCGACCTGCACCTGCATAAAGTCGCCACCAGCAATCAATTCCTTGGCGCGTACCACCGCAGCCAAATAATCCGCTTTAGAAAAATCACGCACCGCTGCTTGCGGCGGGCTGGGCACTACCGCCGGTATTTGCACTGCGTGCGCGAGCTTGGCTTTAAGAGCCGCCAGGCGCGCGCTGCCTTGCACATAGGCATCAGGCACTGCCGGGTCTACATAGACCATCAAATGCAATTTGCCCGACAGGTTATCAATCACGGCCAGTTCTTCGCATTGCAAAAGCAAAATGTCCGGGCAGCCTATTTCATCGGGCGGGCAAGTAGCCTCTAGTTTCTTTTCGATATAGCGCACCGCGTCGTAGCCAAAGTAGCCTGCCAAACCGCCACAAAAACGCGGCATGCCGGGCCGCAGCGCCACTTTGAAGCGTTGCTGGTAGGCGGCAATAAAGTCCAGCGGATTGCCCGCTGCGCTTTCCACCACCACACCGTCGGTCAGCACTTCGGTCTTGGCGGCAGCGCCAAAACCGCTGCTGCGCAACAGCGTGCGCGCTGGCAGGCCAATAAAGCTAAAGCGCCCGAAGCGCTCGCCGCCCACTACCGACTCCAGCAAAAAACTGTAGGGCGCGTCGCCGGTCAATTTCAAGTACAGCGACAAAGGCGTTTCCAGGTCCGCAAACGCCTGAGCGGTCAGGGGGATGCGGTTAAAACCCTGGCGCGCCAGGGCGTAAAACTCTTCTTTGGTAGTCACACAATTCACCTTCCCAAAAACTTAGGTAAAGCGCGGCCCGGACGTAGCAGGTACCACACACGCCAGGCATCAGCGCTGGCCGCAATCGCGGCGCGTTCAATAAAACAAAAAGGGGGGAGGTGCGCAACAGTCCCGCGCGAAGCGCTAAGGATTTAAACCGGCAGCGAAGGCGAGGACCGGCGCATAGCAGTACGGGTACGCCAGGGCCAGGCTCCCCGGTCGCTACGACCTGTGATGCTGTTGCGGTGAATAAACATGAACCTGAGTGTAGCAAAGGCTTTGCAAGACCTCGAAGGCCTTCAAACGCTAAACGCCACGCCCCCGATCCGCGTGAAACTGCGCCACAAACCCGCCAAAGCGCCCGGCCTCTAGTGCGTCGCGCACTTGCTGCATCAGATGTAAGTAGTAATGCAGGTTGTGAATGCTGGCCAGCATGGGCCCCAGCATTTCACCGCAGCGGTCTAGATGGTGCAGATAAGCGCGGCTGAACCCTTCGCGCCCGCCATCGTCCCAGGAGACGCCGCTGCTGCCCGCGCACGCATAGCAAGTGCAGCTGGTATCCAGCGGCTGGGCATCGCTTTTATGGCGCGCGTTGCGGATTTTCAGGTCGCCATAGCGGCTAAACAAAGTGCCGTTGCGGGCATTGCGCGTGGGCATGACGCAGTCAAACATATCGATACCGTTTTGCACGCCCGCGATCAAGTCCTCGGGCGTGCCCACGCCCATCAGATAACGCGGTTTGTACTGCGGCAGGCGCGGGGCAATGTGTTCCAGGATGCGCATCATGTGGTCCTTGGGCTCGCCCACCGACAGCCCGCCCACCGCGACACCCGGAAAGTCCAACGCCTCCAAACCGGCCAGCGACTCATCGCGCAAATGCTCAAACATGCCACCTTGCACAATGCCAAACAAGGCGTTGGGGTTTGCAAGGCGCGCAAACTCGGTTTTGCAGCGCGCGGCCCAGCGCAGGCTGAGCTCCATGGACAGGCGCGCCTCGCGCTCGGTAGTGATTTGGCCTTTGGTGGCCGCTTCCACCGATAAATACGGGGTGCATTCGTCAAACTGCATCACGATGTCGGAATTGAGCACGGTCTGGATTTGCATGCTCACTTCGGGCGTCAAAAACAGTTTGTCGCCGTTGACGGGTGAGGAAAAACGCACGCCCTCTTCGCTGATTTTGCGCATTTGGCCCAGGCTCCAGACCTGAAAACCGCCCGAATCGGTGAGTATGGGTTTGTCCCAGTTTTCAAACTGGTGCAAGCCACCGAACTTTTCCATTACGTCCAGCCCCGGCCGCATCCACAGGTGGAAGGTGTTGCCCAAAATGATTTGCGCGCCCATGTCGTGCAGGCTCTGGGGCATCACGCCTTTGACCGTGCCATAGGTGCCCACAGGCATAAAGATGGGCGTTTGCACATAACCGTGGTTCAGGCGCAAGCGCCCCCGGCGCGCCAGGCTACCCAGGTAGGCGCCCTCGGGGCGGGCGGGATCTCGGGCTAGCACGTCAAATTCAAGCATGCGGCGATTTTAGGCGGGGCACTTGCGGCAAAGCAGCGCTTTATGTAGACTTCGCTTTACTTTTATGAAGTAAAGGAATTTCAAATGTCGGAAATCGCAGAAGTGGAGGCCATCGTCTCCAGCAAAGGCCAGGTCACCCTGCCCGCCGCTATGCGCGCCAAACTGGGCATTAAGGCTGGCTCGCACATCCACTTTGAATTGCGCGGGGCGGAATTGGTGATCAAGCCGGAGCTGCCCATCAGCGCTTACTACGGCATGCTAAGAGGCTATGACCTAGGCGATATTGAGCCTGAAAAAGAGCCGGATCGGGAGTTTTGAGTGAATCTGGTTGACTCCTCCGGTTGGATTGAGTTTTTCCAGGCTGGTGGCAATGGTCCCGTTTTTAAGCCGGTCATCGAAGACCGCAATGCACTACTGGTGCCCACCATCGCCCTATTTGAAGTCCACAAAGTGCTCAGCCGCCGCCTGCCCTACGAGCTGGTGGAGCGCTGCCTGAACGTGATGCGCCTAGGCCGCGTGCTCGATTTCACCGATGCCCGCGCTATCGCCGCTTCGCAGATCGCGGCCCGCCACCATCTGGCCATGGCCGACGCTGCGATGTACAGCATGGCGCAGGAATTCGGAGCCACTTTCTGGACGCAGGACTCGGATTACCAAGGCTTGGTGGGGGTGAACTACTTCCCAAAGTCCTAAGCCGATGCTTGCGTGGCCCGCGCCAACAGCATGGCATCGCCGTAACTGAAAAACCGGTATTCCTGTGCTATCGCGTGGCGGTACAAATCGCGGATAACTTCATAACCCGCGAAGGCGCTGACCAGCATCATCAGGCTGGATTTGGGTAAATGGAAGTTGGTCACCAGCAAATCCACGTGCCTGAACGCAAAGCCCGGCGTAATGAATATTTGGGTGTCGCCCTGCGCCTGACCGGTAGCCGCCCAGGACTCCAGGCTGCGCACCGTGGTCGTTCCCACGGCCACCACCCTGCCGCCACGCGCTCTGCAATCGGCAATCGCTTGTTGGGTTTGCGCCGGCACTTGGTACCACTCGCTGTGCATACGGTGATCGGCCAGGTTTTCTGTTTTCACGGGCTGAAAGGTGCCCGCGCCCACATGCAGCGTGACATAGGCGCTCTGTACCCCGCGCGCCTGCAAAGCCGCCAACAAGGCCTCGTCAAAATGCAGCGCTGCCGTAGGCGCGGCCACGGCGCCAGGGGCTTTGGCGAAAACGGTTTGGTACCGCTCGGCGTCCTGCGCCGCATCCGCGTTATCGCCCTGCTGCTGGCGCTCAATGTAAGGCGGCAAAGGCATATGGCCGTGGCGCTCCATCAGCGTGTAAGGGTCATCGCCCGCGTTATTCGACAGCACAAATCGAAACAGCGGCCCGTCTGCCTCCGGCCAGCGGCCCAAGAGTGTGGCGCATAAGCCATCGGCCAGGCCCGAGGCGCTGTGCAATACCACGGTCGCCCCGATCTCGGGCTTTTTGCTCACCCGCATATGCGCTGCCACTTGGTTGCCGCCCAGTACGCGTTCAATCAATAACTCCAACTTGCCGCCGGTCGGCTTTTCGCCAAACAAACGCGCCTTGAGAACGCGCGTGTCGTTCATCACCAGCAAATCGCCACCCTGCAAAATGTCCGCCAAGTCGCGAAAAATACGGTCCGCCGGCGGGCTATGGCTGGCGTCCAAAAGCCTGGAGCCGCTGCGTTGTGGGGCCGGTTGCTGCGCAATCAAATGCACGGGCAATTCAAAATCAAAATCGCTGAGGGTGTAGATAGAAGACACGGTGCTTGAGGGCCGGACGGACCCGTTCCAAGTGGAGAGGGCGCGATTGTGGCATGCGCTGACCGCTCTGCTATCGTTGCACCCACCTACCAAGTCCGCCCATCCCATGCGCACCCCCGCCACCCAAAGTCCCCAGGCCGCAGCGCCCAAACCTGCGGTCAAATCTGTGCCGCAAAAGGCGCTGGAAAAGCTGGGCTTGGTGCGCGATATCGACCTGGCGCTGCACCTGCCGCTGCGTTACGAAGACGAGACGCGCATCCTCAAACTGCGCGACGCGCGCGAGGGCGATACCCTGCAAATTGAGGCGCAGGTGACGCACAACGAAATCAGCTACCGCCCGCGCCGCCAATTGATCGTCACGGTGGACGACGGCTCGGACACCTGCACGCTGCGCTTTTTCAACTTTTACCCGTCCATGCAAAAAACCCTGGCCGTGGGCCAGCGCCTGCGCATACGGGGCGAAATCAAAGGCGGCTTTAGCGGCTGGACCATGCTGCATCCCACTGCACGGGCCGCAGGCGGCGAGCTACCCAGCGCGCTCACGCCGGTGTACCCCACGGTGGCGGGTCTACCCCAAGCTTATTTACGCAAGGCCGTGCTCAGCGGCCTAGCGCGCGCCGAACTGTCCGACACTTTTGCGCCCGGCGACCTGAGTCCGCTCAACCCGCAGGCCCAAGGCGGCTTGTGGACGCTGCACGAGGCGTTGGCGTTCTTGCACCACCCGCGCCCGGACGTGGCTATCGATACCTTGATGGACCACAGCCACCCCGCCTGGCAGCGCCTGAAGGCTGAAGAATTGCTAGCGCAACAACTCTCGCAATTGCAAGCCCGCCGCGCCCGCGCTGCCTTGCGTGCGCCAGTGCTGCTGCCCGATGCCCGCCCCACCGCGCTGCGCCAGCGCCTGCACGCTGCCCTGCCATTCGCGCTAACCGGCGCGCAGGCGCGCGTGAGCGAAGAGATCGCCCTGGACATGGCGCGCCACACGCCTATGCACCGCCTACTGCAAGGCGATGTGGGCGCGGGCAAAACCGTGGTCGCGGCGCTCGCAGCAGCGGTGTGCATTGACGCAGGCTGGCAATGCGCACTGATGGCGCCTACCGAAATTTTGGCCGAACAACATTTCCGCAAGCTGCTGGGCTGGCTGGAGCCCTTGGGCATTACCACCGCCTGGCTGACCGGCACACAAAAAACCAAAGAGCGGCGCGCCATGCTGGAATTAATTGAAAACGGCCAAGCGCAATTGGTAGTGGGCACGCACGCCATCATCCAGACCAAAGTGCATTTCAAAAACCTGGCGCTGGCGGTGATTGACGAACAACACCGCTTTGGCGTGGCCCAGCGCCTGGCGCTGCGCAACAAATTGCAGCACGAGGCGATGGAGCCGCATTTGCTGATGATGACGGCCACGCCTATCCCACGCACCCTGGCCATGAGTTACTACGCGGACTTGGACGTGTCTACCCTAGACGAATTACCGCCGGGGCGCACGCCCATCGTCACCAAAGTCCTGGCCGAAAACCGTCGCGCCGAGGTGATAGAGCGCATTCGCGCGCAAGTGGCGCAAGGGCGGCAGGTGTACTGGGTCTGCCCGCTGATTGAAGAGAGCGAAATGCTCGACCTCAGCAACGCCACCGCCACCCATGCCGAACTGGCCGAGGCTTTGCAAACGCCCGATGGCCAACACGCGGTCGGCCTTTTGCACTCGCGCCTGCCGCCGGATGAGAAAAAAGCCGTGATGGCGCAGTTTGTCGCCGGCCAAATTGCCGTGCTAGTCAGCACCACGGTGATTGAAGTGGGCGTCGATGTGCCCAATGCCTCGCTCATGGTGATTGAAAACGCGCAGCGCTTTGGCTTGTCGCAACTGCACCAATTGCGTGGGCGCGTAGGGCGCGGCGCAGCGGCTTCGGCTTGCTTGCTGATGTATTCCACCGGCGATGCGCCGCGCCTGGGCGAGGCCGCACGCGAACGCCTAAAAGCGATGGCCGAGACGAACGATGGGTTTGAAATCGCCCGGCGCGACCTGGAGATTCGCGGGCCGGGCGAGTTTTTGGGCGCGCGCCAGTCCGGCGACCAAATGCTGCGCTTTGCCGACTTAGCAGAGGACACGACGCTGCTGGAGTGGGCACGGCAAGAAGCACCCTTGCTGCTGGAGCGCCACCCGGCGCTGGCCGCCAAGCATGTGCAGCGCTGGCTCGGCAGCAAGGCCGAATTCCTGAAGGCCTGAGCCCCGCTGCAGCCCTGCGCGGATAATGCGCGCATGACGCTGACCGAACTCAAATACATCGTGGCCGTGGCCCGCGAACGCCACTTCGGCAAAGCCGCAGACGCCTGTTTTGTGTCCCAGCCCACGCTATCGGTCGCAGTGAAGAAATTAGAAGAAGAGCTGGACGTCAAGCTGTTTGAACGCAGCGCCAACGAGGTCAACGTCACGCCGCTGGGCGAAGAAATTGTGCGCCAGGCGCAAAGCGTGCTGGAGCAGGCAGCGCACATCAAAGACATCGCCAAGCGCGGCAAAGACCCGCTGGCCGGTGCGCTTAAGCTGGGCGTGATTTACACCATTGCGCCCTATTTGCTGCCCGACCTGGTGCGCCAGGTCATCACCCGCACGCCGCAAATGCCGCTGATGCTGCAAGAAAACTTCACCGTCAAATTGCTGGAGATGCTGCGTACCGGCGAAATCGATTGCGCTATTTTGGCCGAGCCCTTTCCCGATGCCGGCCTGGCGCTTGCGCCCTTGTACGACGAGCCGTTTTTTGCCGCCGTGCCTAGCAGCCACCCGCTGGCCAAACAAGACCATGTGACCGCACAAGAGCTAAAAAACGAAACCATGCTGCTGCTGGGCAACGGCCACTGCTTTCGCGACCATGTGCTGGAAGTCTGCCCCGAGTTCGCGCGCTTTTCCAGCGACACCGAAGGCATACGCAAAAGCTTTGAAGGCTCGTCGCTAGAGACCATTCAACACATGGTCGCCGCCGGTATGGGCATCACCCTGGTGCCGCGCCTGAGCGTACCCGTGCAGGCATTGCAAGCGCCCAAGCGGCGCGACGCCAAACTTTTTGTCAAATACCTGCCGGTGCAAGACGGCAAAGGCATCGCCCCGCCCACCCGCCGCGTGGTGCTGGCCTGGCGGCGCAGCTTTACCCGCTACGAGGCCATCGCCGCTCTGCGCAACGCCATCTACGCCTGCGAACTGCCCGGCGTGGTCCGTCTGTCGTGAGCGCGCGCTTTTCCCTCTACCTGGACCTGATCCGCTGGAGCCGCCCAGCCGGTTGGTTGCTGCTGCTGTGGCCCTCGCTCTCAGCC
>CAIPZV010000020.1 GCA_903869595.1 uncultured beta proteobacterium
AACGAATAAGGTTAGATCGCGCCAGCGAAGCGCAGCCGCGATCTGAACCGGTTGTTGGATGAGCCCGGTTCGAAGGCACTGCAAATAGCTTTTCTGTTTTTCCGGATGCGTCGGACTTTGCGTTGATCAAAGCCCGAACGGTCCGACGATGCAGGCAGTCAGTAGTAACCGCCCGGTGCCCGGAGACACATTTTTTGACTCACTGAGGCGGTGTTTCGCCGCATTGGGCTAAAGCCTCCCCGCAGCACCCGTCGGGCGCTGGTGCGCAGACGTAGTGGTGCGGCTTATCTGCTCAAATTTTGCTCACGATGGGGACACGGCGGTTCGACCAAGGACGGCAAGATTCGTCGGCGCACGATGACCATCGCAGCGCCGCAGCACCGGCACAGCAGTTGCGGGCGCGGTGGTGGTGAGCACGGCCGGCCCGAAGTGTCGGGCTTTTTGAACACCAACAGGCGCAGCAACGCGATCAGGCGCTTGCTGTTGGGGTGCAGAAAGCCATAGTTGCGCGAACGCCGAAAGCCCTTGGGCAGCACGTGTTGCAGCACCAGCCACAAGAAGGTGGCCCCGCTGACGGTGCGCTGCACCGTCTTCTTGGTCTTGCTGTCGCGCCAGCGGTAGGTGACGCAACCGTTCTCGCAACGCAGGATGTCACGCTCTTGAATCACGCCCCGGTACAGGTAGCGTCCCAGATAGACCAAAGCCTTCTCACCATTGCCCACGGCCTTGCAGTCCACCACCCACTTCTGCGGTACAGCGCTGGGCAGCGGTAAACCGGCCTCAAGCAAAGCCGCGATGAACTTGGCGCGAAACACCTTGGCCAGCGCCTTGTGGCTAAACAGATAGCCAGCGCCCTTGGCGCTGCGGCGCAGGGTGCGCCACAAACACTTTTCGGCATCCAGCGCCGCCGCGGGCATGGCCAGATGCACATGAGGGTGAAACGCCAGTTGACGCGAATGCGTGTGCAGCACCGCCACCGCACCCGGCCTGCCTTGCAACTGCTTGTGGTTCTGGCTGAACGTGTGCAGCGTGGTCCAGGCGCAGTCCATCAGAGTGGCGTAAAAGATCCGTTGATGCTGCCATGCCAGGGGCCGCAGTTCGGCGGGCAAGGTGAAGGTGATGAGGAAGTAGCTGCCCGGCACCAGTCGCTGCGTTTGCCGCTCGATCCAGGCCTGGCTCTCATGGTGTTGGCAATGTGGGCAAAGACGGTGCCCGCAAGAATGCGGCACCAGGCGTTGTTCGCCGCAATCGCCGCACTGCGCCAGCATGCGCGGCGCCAGGGTTGATCGGCAGCGCTTCATGGCCTCCAGCGCCTGGCGCTGATTGTGCAAGGCACACTGCGGGTACTGCGTCAGATAGTCAGCCTCGAAGCGCTCAATGATGGATGCAAGGGAGATCATTTGGCACCTCCCCAATCGAGGCTGAATCGTGCCATCAAAGCCTCAATGCAAACACTGGCCTTATCGTTGGTGTGGCTGGTGAGATGGGTATAGCGCGCGGTGGTCAGAATGCTGTGATGGCCCAGAATCTTCTGAACTTCAAGCAGGTCAACTCCAGCTTCGATCAGGTGAGTTGCATAACTGTGGCGCAGGCTGTGGGGTGTGATCTTTTTTTTAGACCGCAATCGATGGCCACTTGGTGCAAGGTCTTTTGCACCCCGCCGCGGTCCAGTGGGGTGCTGGCACTGTGAGCGCCCTTCAATCCACCCTGGCGATTGGGGAACAACAGCACAGGGTTGCGGTGTGTTTGCCAAAACCGGCGCAGCACCGACAGGGTGGCCCCAGGCAGGGGCACCAGTCGATCCCGGTTGCCTTTGGAGTCGCGAACGTGAACGCGGCGGCGCGTCGCATCAATGTCGCCCACCTTCAAGGCCAGGCCCTCACTCAGGCGTAGGCCCAAGCTGTACAAGGTGAAATAGAACACCCGATAGCTCAGTGTGCGGGTGGCACAAAACAGCGCTTGCGCTTCTTCGACAGTGACGATGTCGGGTAGGCGCTGCACCTTGGGCGGCTTGATGAAATTGGGCATGGCCCATGGCTTGCCCAGAACGTGCAGGGTGTAGAACTTGAAGCCATACAGATCGAGCTTGACGGCGCTCCAAGAGTGCGAGGCAATCAAGTCGCTGAAGTAGTCGGTCAATTGTGCTGGCGACAAGTTGTCTATTTTGTGGCCGAAGTAGTCGCCCATGCGCCGGATGCCGCGGGCGTAGGCATCGATGGTCTTGGGCTGCAGGCCCTTGAGTTTGAGGTGTTTGAGATGGGTCTGGTAGCGCTGATCAAAATCAGCCGGAGCGCTGGTGGTCTTCATGCTGCGATGTCCTCACGATATGTTGCAGAATCACCTCCTCCGAATTGAGGGGGGTGAAGGTGCAGAATAAATCGTGTGACGGCTGGCGAGTACTCCGCGTAGCGGCTTCGTCCAACCA
>CAIPZV010000021.1 GCA_903869595.1 uncultured beta proteobacterium
GCTTTGCTCGACAACCCCTTCGTGTTGTTGTTCGACAAGAAAATCAGCAACATCCGTGAATTGTTGCCTACATTGGAAGCAGTTGCAAAAGCCGGCCGTCCGCTCTTGATCATTGCCGAAGACGTCGAAGGCGAAGCCCTGGCAACTTTGGTGGTCAACACCATTCGCGGCATCTTGAAAGTGGTCGCCGTCAAAGCCCCTGGTTTTGGTGACCGCCGCAAAGCCATGCTCGAAGACATCGCCATCCTGACCGGCGGCAAAGTCATCGCTGAAGAAATCGGCCTGACCCTGGAAAAAGTCACTCTGGCTGATCTGGGCTCTGCCAAGCGCATCGAAGTGGGCAAAGAAAACACCATCATCATCGACGGTGCTGGCGCTGCTGGCGACATCGAGTCACGCGTGAAGCAAATCCGCGTGCAAATCGAAGAAGCCACCAGTGACTACGACCGCGAAAAACTGCAAGAGCGCGTGGCCAAGCTGGCCGGCGGTGTGGCCGTGATCAAGGTAGGCGCTGCCACCGAAGTCGAAATGAAAGAGAAAAAAGCCCGCGTAGAAGACGCCCTGCACGCGACCCGCGCTGCAGTGGAAGAAGGCATCGTGGCTGGTGGTGGCGTAGCTTTGCTGCGCGCCCGCCAAGCTGCTGGCGTCATCAAAGGCGACAACGCCGACCAAGAAGCCGGTATCAAGCTGGTACTCAAGGCCGTTGAGTCTCCCTTGCGCGAGATTGTGTACAACGCCGGTGGCGAGCCGTCCGTGGTGGTCAATGCGGTGATGGCCGGCAAAGGTAACTATGGCTTCAATGCAGCCAATGACACCTATGGCGACATGATCGAAATGGGTATCCTGGATCCCACCAAAGTGACCCGCACTGCTTTGCAAAATGCAGCATCGGTGGCATCTTTGATGTTGACGACTGAAGCCATGATTGCTGAAGCCCCGAAAGACGACGCTCCTATGGGCGGCGGCATGGGCGGCGGCGATATGGGCGGCATGGGTGGAATGGGCGGCATGGGTATGTAATCCCAAGCTGGTCTGGCGTGGCCCGCAAGGTCTGCGCTGTCCCAAAAAACAAAATCCCCGCAGGATGCGAGTCCTGCGGGGATTTTTTTCTAGTGCATTACTGGGCTATGGGCCACGCCAAAGCGGTGCGCCACTTCGGCCAGACGCTTATCCAGCGTCCACAGGGCAGCGGCAGGAGTGATGAGGGTGGAGGCGAGCAGGCACATGTCCACCAAACCGCAACCAAGCCCATAAAGTTTTTCCCGCTCCACCAAGGCCAAGACCTCGGACAAGGTCGCTTGCTTGCAAGGCTGCAGCAGGGCCAAGTTTTCCAGGCTTTGGCTGCGTGGCGCGGGCGGGGTGCCGCAGGCAATTTCGACAATGACCATGGGATGCACCAGCACGCTGTCCTGGAGCATCAAATCCACCAAGGCCTGGCTGTTGTGCCGGAAATGGTCCACCCACACCGAGGTATCAACGATCACACTCATTGCGCTACCGGTTCGCCGCGCTCTCTCGGTACATCGGGCATAGCCGGTGCCGCGCCGCCCAGCGCAGCGAGGCGCTTGGCTGATTGCACGCGTACAAAGGTTTTGAAGGCCTCGCGGAAAAGGTCTGCCCGGTCCATATCCGGGTCAGAAACCTCCAGGGCTTTGGCATACAAAGCGTCGTCTATGGTGACAGTGGTGCGCATGGTGGAACCTTAATGCAAATATTGATGCAATTTTGCATCATAAATCGCATCTAGCCAGTCTAATGGGCCGCCAAGACCCTTATTTTTCTTCTGCGGACTACCGCGCCAATGCCTTGAGCGCCAATTTAATCCCCTCGCTCACCCCCACATCGGCGGGCAGTGCCTTGAGCGCCAGCGCGGCCTCTTTGTCGTTGTACCCCAGCGCCAGCAGCGCTTGCAAGATGTCGGACTGCGCCTCATGGCCCGCGCCCGATGGCATGCCGATGTCGGCGCCCAGCTTGCCCTTGAGTTCGAGCAGCAGGCGTTCGGCAGTCTTTTTACCGATCCCCGGCACCTTGGTCAAGCGCCCGGCCTCTTGCAGGGTGATGGCCTGCGCCAGTTCGCCCACCGCCATGCCTGACAGCACCGACAGCGCGGTGCGCGGCCCCACACCGGAGATTTTGACCAACTCGCGAAAGGCCGAGCGCTCAGCCTGCGAGCCAAAGCCGTACAAAATTTGCGCATCCTCTCGTACCACAAAGTGCGTCAGCAGGCTCACTTTTTCACCCGTGGCCGGCAAGTTGTAAAACGTGCTCATGGGCACTTGCACTTCATAGCCCACACCCCCGCAGTCCACCACCACCTGGGGCGGGTTTTTGTCGCTGAGAATGCCTGTGAGCTTGCCAATCATCGGGAGCCTTTTGTGTAATTGCCTATCATCGGGGCAGTGCTGCGCGGCCTTGCGCGATGGCGCAGCCCCTGACACGGAATTATCAGCTTGATTCTCAGACACATTTTTTCGCCCCCCAACAACACCCGCTTGGGCCATTTGTGCGGCCCTACCGACGCGCATTTGCGCAGCATCGAGGCGGCTTTGGAAGTGCGCATCGCGCACCGGCACGAACAATTCAAGGTGGACGGCCCCAAGGCTAAAGCCCAGCGCGCCATGGACATGCTGCAAGCCTTGTATGAAATGGCGGCCAAGCCCATCCCCGATGAAGTGGTGCAACTGATGCTGGCCGGTGACGGTGCGCCCGAGCCTGGCGACGGCCCCAGTTTGTCCACCCGCCGCGCCGACCTCAAGCCCCGCAGCGTGAACCAGGCGCTGTATTTGGACAATATTGCGCAATACGACATCACCATCGGCATCGGCCCGGCGGGCACTGGCAAGACCTATCTGGCGGTGGCCGCCGCCGTGGACGCATTGCACCGCAGCGCGGTGCAGCGGATTGTGCTCACGCGCCCGGCGGTGGAAGCGGGCGAGCGCCTGGGCTTTCTGCCCGGCGACCTGAACCAAAAAGTGGACCCGTATTTGCGCCCCTTGTATGACGCGCTGTACGACTTGATGGGTTTTGAGCAAGTGCAAAAAGCCTTTGAACGCCAGGCACTGGAAATCGCACCGCTGGCTTTTATGCGCGGGCGCACACTGAACAATGCATTTGTGATTTTGGACGAGGCGCAAAACACCACGCCCGAGCAAATGAAGATGTTTCTGACCCGCGTCGGCTTTGGCACCAAGGCGGTAATTACGGGAGACGTCAGCCAGATCGACCTGCCGAAAGCCCAGCTCAGCGGCTTGATAGACGCCGAGCGGACCCTGCGCCGGGTGGAAGGCATCGCCATCACGCGCCTGACCAGTGCCGACATCGTGCGCCATCCGCTGGTCGCGCGCATCGTGGATGCTTACGACGAAGCGCGCCGCTTAGAAGAAATCGCCGCTGCGCTTGGCACCCAAGTTCTACCGACCTTGACTGAAGAAGCATCGCTGGCGCGCAGCGGCTTGCCCAAAACACGCTCGCCCAAACAGAGCTTGGCTTCATGAAGCGCTTTAGGCACTTTGGACAAATAGGCCTTATCGCCCACGCACGGCGATTCGAAGCTTTTGCTGGGCCCAATCCATGAGCGCCAAGTTGCCGACGTTGAGCCTGTCCCTGCAATTTGCCCGCTTTGCCGACGCCGTAACGCATCGCCACGCTTTGCCGCGCAATTCGGTTGCACGCTGGATTCGCCACGCACTGGCACGCGACGCGGAAATCACGGTGCGTATCGTCGATGCCTCAGAAGGCCAGGAACTGAACCGCCGCTACCGGGGTAAAGACTACGCCACCAACGTGCTCACCTTTAACTACGCGATGGAACCCCTAGTCCATGCTGACTTGGTTTTGTGCGCCCCAGTGATCGCCCGCGAAGCCCAAGTGCAAGGCAAAACCCTGCAAGCCCACTACGCCCACTTGATCGTGCACGGCACCTTGCATGCGCAAGGCTGGGACCATGAAAACTCGCATGCCGACGCGCGCGCGATGGAAGCACATGAGGTGGCGCTATTGGCATCGCTGGGGTTTGGCAATCCGTATCGCTGAAAGTTGGGATTGAAAAATCATCATTTACTAAATTTTCGACCCTATGTATGGTGAAGAGGCAGCTGATTCGAATTAGATTTAGGGTGCTGGTACGAGCCTGAATGTTTTTTCTACTATGGCTCTATCCTCTGCGTCTGCGATAGCCAAAAAAGCAGCTTGGGCCTGGGCATAGGCTTGGATATAGATGTCTCGTTGTCCTGCGATGCAAGCCGCATGGGCGTAAATTGCATGGCTGAATGCCAACTCCCAGTCTGCGGTGTGTTGGCTCAAAAAATATCTGTGCACCTCTTGCGCAAACTGCCATGCGGATGGTCCGTGGCCGAGTAAGGCGTGGACTTGGGCAAGCAACATCGCTGCGCGCATGTGATGTAGTTCCGTGCCGACCACACGCCAGTGCCAGGCGGCGGCATAGGCCGCAGCAAGCATTTCTTGGTCATCATCCCCCAGGCGCATTTTTTCCGCCAATTCCCATGCGCGATTGTTGGCGGCAATGGCAAATTTCTTATGCCAATGGTGTGTTTCGGATTCCTCAGCTACTTGGTTCATTGGGGCGTCTTTACTGAAAATTGGATAAATGCTAGAAAGTTTAGCTATAGAAAATTCATTTTGACAATTTTTATAAAGAATTCACGCAAGCCTGACGGTGCCAGGCGGGCGTGCGCAAAAAGTCTGTTTGCTAACCCAATCTGGAGCCGCCTAACCCACTCGCATCGGAATCGTTACTGGCCCGTCGTTGACTAGCTCTACCTGCATATCGGCCGCAAACACGCCGGTTGCCACCTCGCTGTGCGCCCCGCGCGCCTGCTGCACTAAATAGTCGTACAGCGCGCGCCCCAAGTCCGGTGCTGCGGCCTGGGTGAAGCTGGGGCGGTTACCGCCCGACGTATCTGCCGCCAGGGTGAATTGGCTCACCACCAGCAGGCCGCCGTGCAGCCCGGCGCCGTCCAGGTCTTGCACACAGCGGTTCATCTTGCCTTGCGCATCGCTAAAGATGCGCAGTTTCAGAATTTTTGCCAGTAGCTTCTCGGCCTGCGCTGGCGTGTCGCCTTGCTCGGCGCAAACCAGCACCAACAGGCCCGGTCCGATGGCGCCTACGACTGCGCCGTCAATCGTGACGCTGGCGCGCCGCACCCGCTGGATCAGCGCAAGCATCCGGGCTCAGGCCAGGGTCACGCGCATGAATTTGCGCTTTCCCACTTGCAGCACATAGCTGCCCGCGCCCAGTTTGAGGCCTTTGTCGCTGACTACGTTGCTGTCCACGCGCACGCCGCCGCCGTCGATCAGGCGGTTACCCTCGCCGCTGGACGCAGCCAATCCCGTGGCTTTCAGCAAGGCGGCAATACCCCAGGGCGCGCCGTCCACTAACGCCAATTGGCGCTCCTCTATTTGATCGGGAATCCCGCCCTGGCTGCGGTTGATAAAGTCTTGCTCGGCCGCATCAGCCGCTGCCGCTGAGTGAAAGCGGGCGGTGATCTCCTTGGCCAGTGCCACTTTCGCGTCTTTGGGGTTGCGCCCGCCGTCCACCTCGGCCTTGAGCGCGGCAATTTGTGCCTCGCTTTGGAAGCTCAAAAGCGTGTACCAGCGCCACATCAGCACGTCCGAGATGCTCAGCACCTTGGCAAACATGGTGTTGGCGTCCTCCGAAATGCCGATGTAGTTATTCTTGCTCTTGGACATTTTGTCCACACCGTCCAGCCCTTCGAGCAGCGGCATGGTCAGGATGCACTGCGGCTCTTGGCCGTATTCGGCTTGTAGGTGGCGGCCTACCAGCAGGTTGAACTTCTGGTCGGTGCCGCCTAGCTCCAGGTCGCTTTTCAGGGCCACGCTGTCATAGCCCTGCATCAGCGGGTAGAGAAATTCGTGCACGCTGATCGACTGGCCGCCCTTAAAGCGGTCGTGAAAGTCGTTGCGCTCCATCATGCGCGCTACGGTGTAGCGGCTGGCGAGCTGAATCATGCCGCGCGCGCCCAGCGGGTCGCTCCACTCGCTGTTGTAGCGGATCTCGGTTTTGGCTGGGTCCAGCACTAGCGAGGCTTGCTTGTAATAGGTTTGGGCGTTGGCTTCGATCTGCTCGCGCGTCAGCGGCGGGCGGGTGCTGTTGCGGCCCGACGGGTCGCCGATCATGGTGGTGAAGTCGCCGATCAGGAAAATCACCTGGTGCCCCAGGTCTTGCAACTGGCGCATTTTGTTGAGCACCACGGTATGGCCGACGTGGATGTCCGGCGCCGTCGGGTCCAGGCCCAGCTTGATGCGCAGCGGGGTGTCGGTCGCTTCAGAGCGGACCAGCTTTTTCACCCAATCTTCCTGGGGAATCAGCTCTTCACACCCGCGCAAGGTGACGGCCAGCGCCTCTTGAACGCGCTCGGACACTGGGGGGGAGGGGGGCGAAGCAGGGTGCATAAAGACAATGTGGAGGCCTGGGGCAGGGCCCGATATACTCCGTCCTCTATTTAAAAGGTTCGGGCGTGGGCGAGAAAAGCATTTTAGCCCCCGCCTCCGATTGCCCGGTGCGCCCGCACAGTTGGTTTGCGCACTTGCCAGGGAGGCTGAAATTGGTGTCTGACATTCTTCATACCGCACAAAGCGCAGCCCTTGAGGCGCTGCTGACCGTGCGCCGCCATCCGGCCCGTTTTCTGTCGGGCCTGGCCCTGTTGCTGATTGGCGCAACCGGGGGTAGCTACGCGCTAGT
The DNA here is from genome assembly GCA_903869595.1 of uncultured beta proteobacterium. GTDB lineage: Bacteria > Pseudomonadota > Gammaproteobacteria > Burkholderiales > Burkholderiaceae_C > Allorhodoferax. Next base: position 6,722 of record CAIPZV010000021.1, read on the forward strand.
CGCCTTGGCGCCCGAGGCCTCCGAATTGCCGGTCCGCACTGTGGTGCAAGCCGTCGAGCCCCTGTCGATTGAGCCCCAGCGCGATTTGCTGGCCACCCAAGCCATGCGCTTGTACCGCAGCGATGTGACCCGCAGCACCGATACCGCCGATAGCCTGCTGCGCCGCCTGGGCGTGAGCGATGCGGCTGCATCGGCTTTTTTACGCGCCGACCGCAATGTGCAGAAAAACCTGCTGGGCCGCGCTGGCCGCAATGTGCAAGCCGAAGTTGACGAGCGCGGGCGTCTTGTGTCCCTTACCGCCCGCTGGAGCCCTGAGGATGACGGCACTTTCAACCGCCTCATAGTGCGTGCTGCTAAAGGCGCTTGGAAATCGACGCTGGAAACGCTGCCGCTCACAGCCAGCACCCGCATGGCTAGTGGCACCATCCAAACTTCTTTGTTCGCCGCCACCGACGATGCGCGCATTCCGGATGGCGTGGCCGTGCAGATGGCCGAAATTTTCTCGGGCGATATCGATTTCCACCGCGCTTTGCGCAAGGGCGACCGCTTTGTGGTGGTTTATGAAACTTTAGAAGGCGACGGCGAGCCTTTGCGCTCAGGTCGTGTGCTGAGCACCGAATTTGTCAACGCCGGTAAGTCTTACCAGGCCTTGTGGTTTGAATCCTTGCAAAGCGCCCAAAACGGCAAAAGCCCGCTCAAGGGCGCCTACTACAACATGCGCGGCGAGAGTTTGCACCGCGCATTTTTGGCTTCACCGGTGGCGTTTTCGCGCATTACCAGCGGTTTTGCGATGCGCTTCCATCCTATTTTGCAAACCTGGCGCGCGCATTTGGGCGTGGATTACGGCGCAGTGACCGGCACCCCAGTGCGTACCGTAGCCGATGGCGTCGTGGACTTTGCCGGTGTGCAAGGCGGTTATGGCAACGTGGTGATCGTCAAGCACGGCGGTAATACCACCACGGTGTATGCCCACCTCAGCCGCGTCAACGTGCGCAGCGGGCAGCGGGTGCAGCAAGGTGACCACGTCGGTTTGGTTGGCGCGACTGGCTGGGCCACCGGCCCGCATTTGCATTTTGAATTCCGTGTCAATGGCGCGCACAAAGACCCGATGACGATTGCCCGCCAGGCCGAGGCCACGCCGGTGACTGCGGCTTTGCGCCCTGCCTTTGATCGCGCCGCGGGTCTTGCACGCCAACAGCTGACGGCTGCGGCCCAGGTGCACGTCGGCAGCGTTCAGTAAGGCGTCTGGCCGTAGCGCAATGCCCGGCCTGTATATTGGATTGATGTCGGGCACTTCGCTCGACGGTGTCGATGGTGTCTTGGCCGAACTCGACGACTCGTCTGCCCAACCCAAAGTGCTGGCATCTGCGCACCTTCCCATGCCTCAAGCCTTGCGGCAGGAATTTTTGGCCCTCAACAGCGCGGGGCATGACGAACTCCACCGCGGCGCACTTGCGGCCAATGGCCTGGTCGGTCTTTACGCAGAAGTCGTCGGACAGTTGCTTTCAAGTTCTGGCACTGAACCCGCTCAGGTGCAGGCGGTTGGCGCACATGGGCAAACCGTGCGTCACCAGCCGCAGGCTTTTGATGGAGTCGGCTACACCCTACAACTCAACCAGGCGGCCTTGTTGGCGGAGCGTTGCGGTATCACCGTGGTGGCGGACTTTCGCAGCCGCGACCTAGCCGCCGGTGGACAGGGCGCACCGCTGGTACCGCCTTTTCATTTAGCTGTTTTCGGCGATGCGCAGGAATCCAGAGCGGTTCTCAATATCGGCGGGATTTCCAACATCACCCTTCTCCCTGCTAGCGCAGCGCAGCCGGACGGTACGGGTTTACTGGGCTTTGACTGCGGCCCCGGCAACGCATTGATGGACGCGTGGTGCGAGCGACATACTGGCGCTGCTTACGACAACCAGGGACAGTGGGCAGCGCAGGGCCAAGTGGATGCGGCTTTGCTCGCCGCCATGCAGCAAGAGCCCTTTTTCCGGCAAGCCCCGCCCAAGAGCACCGGGCGGGATTTGTTTAACGCAGCATGGATGGGGCAGCACTTGCCCACCTTCGCGGCCCGCGCACCGGTGGATGTGCAGACTACCTTGACTGAGCTGACCGCTTGGGCCTGCGCGCAAGCCCTGTCTGCTGCGGCCGGTAACTACCGGCGTCTGGTGGTATGCGGAGGCGGCGCGCGCAACGAATTTTTAATGCAGCGCCTGGCTGCTTTCCTGCCTGGCGTAAAGGTCAGCACCACACAGGATTGGGGAGTTGCACCATCCGATGTGGAGGCACTGGCTTTCGCGTGGCTAGCGCAACGCGCTATGCAGGGCAAACCTGCGAGTGTTCCCGGAGTGACGGGTGCGCGTGGCGCGCGGATACTGGGGGCTATCTACCGCGCCTAAGCAGGCGCGGTGGTATCAAAAAACGGATACCTGATCAGGCTGAGAAGGAAGAGCCGCAGCCGCAGGTGGTTGTGGCGTTGGGGTTTTTGATCACGAACTGCGCGCCTTGGAGGTCTTCTTTGTAGTCGATCTCGGCGCCCACCAAATATTGGTAGCTCATGGCGTCAATCAGCAACGACACGCCATTTTTGGTCATGGTGGTGTCGTCTTCATTGGTGATTTCGTCGAAGGTGAAACCGTATTGGAAGCCGGAGCATCCGCCGCCTTGCACAAACACCCGCAGTTTCAGATCGGGGTTACCTTCTTCGGCAATCAGATCTGCCACTTTGCTTGCCGCGCTGTCGGTAAACAGAATCGGCGAGGGCATTTCGGTCGGGAGAGATTGGGCAACAGCGTTCATATGAATTTCCAGGGAAAGGGCTACAGGTAAATAGTACAGTATTTCAGTCGGAAATCAAATCAAGCCTGATTTGACTCGGTTGGCAGTGGGGCTTTTTCGTCATGCGCCAGGATGGGCGTCAAGCGCCCGGCAATCAGCGCGCCCTGGTGCATCTCCAATGCCCCGTAGGCCACATCGCCCTCAATGCGGGCATTGGGCTGCAACTCCAGCATCAGGCGGGCCGTCACCGCGCCCTTGATAGAGCCGTTAATGATGATGTGATCCGCAGTGATATTGCCCACCACCGCAGCCGACTCGGCCACCACCAAGATACTGGGCTGGTGGTCAATGGCCTCTATATTGCCCGTGATTTCGCATTCAATGCGGATTCCGTCGGCGAAAAATATGTCTCCCACGACCCGGGCACCCTGCGCCACCAGGCTTTTCAAGGGTGGTTGTTTTTTCTTATTGAACATGACATTCCTTGTGGAGTTATTACCCTGACAGCAGGCATTACAGCTTAATCGTCTGGCTGGCCCTGACCGTAGAACCGTCCATGACTTTTGCCGTCAGCCCCCTCACCGTTACTTGGGCCGGGATAGCCAAAGACCCCTCGAGCCGCCCGTACTGGGTGATTTTCAGGGGCGTGGTACTTAGCGCACCGGTCCACGGCTTACCGTTAGACGTGCCAGTGAGCATGATTTCCAGCTTGCCGACCAGTTCGGGTGCATTTTTCTTGCTCTGAATCACCAGCACCTGCCAACGGATTTTGCCATTGTCGAAGCTCTCGGCTTGCAGGCCCCGAATGGCTACTGGGTCGGTGGAGTCGGCGGGGATGAGCTTTTCGAAAAAGCCCAGGTCATCGCGCAGACGCCGGTTGTCGGCTTCCAGTAGCTTCACCTGCGCGTTGACCTGCTCACTGGACGCTTTTTCCGCCGCGACCAGGGTGCCCGCGGTGTTAGCGATGGATTGGGCCTGGTCGCGTTGCTCACGCGCCGCCTCGACTTCCACCTTCAGGGCCTCGAGTTGGGCGCGCAGTTGCTGCATTTCGGCCTGACCGCCGTTTTCCAGGCCGGCAATATCCCGGCCAAATTCGAATGCCCATAGCGCAATGGCGGCGCAAAAACCCAGCATGATGGCCGCCACCGCCCAACGCAGCGGCCATGGCATGGCACTGCGCACCGCCATGCGTGGCGCGCTGATGGTGAGCCTGCGTCTTAATAATCTGAATCGCATTGGATGGACCTCCCACAAACACAAAGACCGCCCATGGGCGGCCCTTGTGGTAAATCCTAAAAAAAGGATTAACGCTTGGAGAACTGCTTACGACGGCGAGCGCCGTGAAAGCCGACCTTTTTGCGTTCCACTTCGCGCGCATCACGCGTCACGAAGCCGGCCTGGCTCAGCATAGGTTTCAGCGTCGCATCGTAATCGATCAAGGCACGGGTGATGCCATGACGTGTTGCGCCGGCCTGACCCGATTCGCCGCCACCTGCCACATTGACCATGATGTCAAAAGTTTCCGCATGGTTGGTCAGCAGCAAAGGCTGCTTGCAAATCATGATGGAAGTTGCACGGCCGAAGAAGTTTTCGATCGCCTTGCCGTTCACCACGATTTGGCCCGAACCCTTTTTCAGGAACACGCGGGCGACGCTGGATTTGCGACGGCCGGTTCCATTGTTCCAATCACCGATCATTTTGCGACTCCTGGAATATCAAGCACTTTGGGCTGTTGTGCGGTATGGGGGTGCTCGGCGCCGCCGTACACCTTGAGTTTTTTGATCATCGCGTAGCCCAGCGGGCCTTTAGGCAGCATGCCCTTGACGGCTTTTTCCAAAGCGCGGCCAGGGTGTTTGGCTTGCATATCGCGGAAATTGGTGGCTGTGATGCCGCCGGGGTAGCCGGAGTGGCGGTAGTACACCTTGTCCAGGGCCTTGGCACCAGTGACACGCAGTTGGGCTGCATTGATGACGACAATATAGTCGCCGGTATCGACGTGAGGCGTATAAATGGCCTTGTGTTTGCCGCGCAAACGGAGAGCAACTTCGCTGGCTACTCGTCCGAGGACCTTATCGGTCGCGTCAAGCACAAACCACTCGTGAACGACCTCAGCGGGTTTTGCGCTGAAAGTTGACATGAGTTTTCTCTTTAAAAAGAAGGTTTGCAGGGCTCTTTTCCACGGTCGGCGCTCCACTACCGGGAGCCCCTTAGGTGGGGTTTTCAAGCTTCGCCGCGGAGCCACTCAATCGCTGCGAAGCCTTCCATTGTAGCCTGCCTATGGGGATTTCTTACCTTTGGAGCGTTTATGGCTGAGAAAGGCGCGGTTTTTAAAGAAAGCCAACTTTTAAAACGCCAATCTTTAGGCTTATGCTGACTGCTTGGCTTAGCCAATTTTTCGCAACATGGACGGCGCAACGCCTACCGAAAGCGGTTTACTCATCATTTCAATGAGCACCATCACCCGCTTTTCGCCCTCCGCAATTTGAAATATGCCTTCAATGCCGGTAAACGGGCCATCGGTAAAGCGCACTCGGTCTCCCGCCTCGAAGAGCCTGGCGGGGTGCTCCTTGTGACGGGACTCGCTCAATTGAAGTTGCGCGATTAGGCAATCGTCGATACGCGCGGGTTCTGAGCCAAAACTGACCAAACGGCTCACCCCCGTGGTGTAGCGTATCGGCCCCCAGCCTTTGGCTGATAGATCGTTTCCTAGGCGGATAAACAAGTAACGTGGGAAAAGCGCTTCGTCAGCAATCGTCAGTAAACCGCGCCGCATTTTCTCAGTGGGCAATACGGGTAGGTAGCATTGGTAGCCTTGCCGTTCCAAGTTCTCCAAAGCGAGTCGCTCTTGTCTGGGTTTGCTGTGTACGAGATACCAGTGCATCGCAACTCCGCCAAAATTTTTAAATCAAAATTGTAAAAAGATGAATTGCTCAGTACTGAGCTAGCCTGGCAGAGCGTTTAACCCAGAACAAGCATTGTCTGAAAAATGCAGCCCATTCCTTGCATTTTTGAACAGTATAGAAGCGTATTGGCAACCAGAAGCCGGCACGCGCGCAATAGAAACTGTTGGGGGAATTTGGTGGCCTGGGGCGGAATCGAACCACCGACACAAGGATTTTCAATCCTCTGCTCTACCGACTGAGCTACCGGGCCAAGGAGCGAGATTGTAGCGCTGAAAAGCGCCTTTTTTGTACTAACTGCCATCCACTGCTCGCCTCAGCGTGTGAAACCGAGGGCGGGCTGCGAGACCGTTCGGGTGCTCCAGCAAACGTCTTCGCACAAAACCCACACACCGAAACTGGGCTGGTTGCCCAAACCCTTGGGTAGAAATTACGCTTGCGGTTTAACAGCCAGAGCTTGTGAAAACTACCCAAATTTCTTACCCCAAACCTGATGCTGAGGAACCGCCGCAGGAGCTGCCCACCCTCAGTACTCCGCCCACCCCAAGCACCTTGCCCGCGCTCAAGCTGGTGGCAGGCGCAGCGCCCGAGGCACGGCGTATCCACCACCTGCGCGATGGTGCTGTGGTTTTGTACCGCCGCAGCCGCAGCCAAGTCTGGCAGGTGCGCTACAAGCTGGAAGACCGTCGCTGGCACCTCAGCACCACCGGCTACAAGGAACTTGCCTACGCACTGAAAGCAGCTGGCACTATCTATGACAGGGCACGCTTCAAAGAGGAATTGGGGCTGCCCCAGCGCACCGCAGGCTTTGGCGCAGTGGCAGCCTTGTGTCTCAAGCAGCTGGACGCAGAGATTGAGCAAGGCTTGCGACCCATGACAAATAGGGACTATCAGCGAGCCATACGCAAATACCTCATACCCCACTTTGGCAAGTACAACCTCACCAGCATTGATGCCAAGCTGGTGCGTGAGTTTGAGTTGTGGCGCAATCAGCAGATCGGACACATGCCTGTCGCCAGCACACTAGCAAATCACGCAGCAGCCTACAACCGAGTGATTGACTTGGCGGTGGAACGTGGCTGGCTCAGTGCTAACAATTTGGTTCCGCGTCTGAGCCGCAGAGGACCCAAAAGTACCGCACGTCCTGGCTTTACTGCTGCTGAGATAGAACAACTGCTGGCTTACATGCCTGAGTGGGTGGCAGCAGGAGGACACAGGCACACGGGCAGGCAAATGAAGCTGCTGCTGCGGGATTACGTGGAATTACTCATACACACAGGCATGCGCTGCGGCAAAGAAAGTATGAACATGTGCTGGCAGCACATTGAGTGGTACAGCGAAAAGCAGCAGCGCTACCTACGCATTTGGGTGTCGGGCAAAACTGGCGGCAGGTGGCTAATCGCCAAGCACAGGGCGGCGCAGGCGCTGGAGCGGCTGGCAGAGAGGGGCATGGGTATGTCGTTAGAGGCAGCCATCCAAGCCCAGTCGCCAAAGCGGGTATTCACTTTGGACGATGGCAGCCAGCCTTATGGGCTAGCGGGTACGTTTATGAGGCTGCTAGCGGCTGCTGGATTGGCTAAGGATATGAGCACAGGGCAGCAGCGCACCCTTTATAGTCTGCGGCATACCTACGCCACTACAGAACTGCTGGCTGGCACTGACATACACACGCTGGCTCGGCAGATGGGCACTTCAGTGTTGATGTTGGAGAGGCATTACAGCAAGTTGACGGCTACTATGGCGGCTGAGCAGTTGGCTTGAGGTGTCGTTTTAAACGACATCACGGCACGTCCGTTAAATCACTCAAACACAATTACAAATTCTTCAACAGCGCCAGCACACTTTGCGGTTGTTGGTTCGCCTGTGCCAGCATGGCAGTGGCTGCCTGCTGCGTGATTTGACTCTTAGCAAGATTGGCTGATTCCTCTGCGTAATCAGTGTCTTGGATAGCGCTGCGAGAAGCGGCGATGTTGGTAGAAATGTTTGTGGCGTTGTCTGCTGCGTAGTTCAGGCGGTTGATGTAACTACCGATGGTGGAACGGGTGCTATTCACTGAATCAAGTGTGCTGTCAATGACGCCGATAGCGCTGCTAGCCCCAGCGGCGGTACTTATCTCAATTGACAGAGTTGTGGCGTTCGTAGTAGTCGTCGTAACCGTATTGATTGTCGGTGTAACCGTGCCACTAGTTAATCCAGTTGCTGTTGCACCAGATGCGCTTGCGATGACTTCTATGCCAGCGGAGCTGGTGGAATTTAACTCGATTCCTGAGCGAAAGGTGGTCACCGTGCGATCACCTGAGATCGAGCCACTTAGCGCAATGCCCGTTTGATTGCTAGTGATCGCCGCGCTGCTTAGGGTAGATATCTCGATGTTGCGACCATCTGCGGCGCTGAGCGTCACACCCCCGGTGCTGGCGTTGGCGGAGGCGCTCACGCCGGTGCTGGTGCTTACGGCATTGATGGCCGCTGCCATTTGCGTGCTGCGTTGCTGCGCTGAAGAGGCAGTGCCAATAGCGCCAATATCGGTGCCATTGATCCTGATAGCGTCTGCTGCGATGGCGTTAGGCAGTACAGAAAACTTGGTGAGGAATGCGTCAGTGCCGCCGCTGTTGGTCTGCCCATCGAGCGCGCCATAGGTATTTCCACTGACAAAGATTGAGCCATCTAGGCCGGTGGTGAGGGCCTGGGCATAGTCAGAGTCGCTAGACCCAAGCAGTCTGGTCCAGACTTTGGTGCCATCAGTGCTGAATTTGGTCAGTAAGGCGTCATTGCTGCCGCTGTTGGTCTGCCCATCGAACGCGCCATAGGTATTCCCACCTACAAAGATCGAGCCATCAAGGCCGGTGGTGAGGGAGTAGGTGGCATATTCTGGGCTGCTAGTCCCCAACAGCTTGGTCCAGGCTTTGGTGCCGTCTGCACTGTATTTCGTCAGGAATGCGTCATTGCTGCCGCTGTTGGTCTGCCCATCGAGTGCGCCATTGGTACTCCCACTGACGTAGATTGAGCCATCAAGGCCGGTAGTGAGGGCGCGGGCTATATCAGAGCCGGTTGAACCCAGCAGCTTGGTCCAGGCTTTGGTGCCGTCTGCACTGTATTTCGTGAGGAAGGCGTCATTGCTGCCGCTGTTGGTCTGCCCATCGAGTGCGCTCTCTGTGAACCCACTAACATAGATTGAGCCGTCTAGGCCGGTTGTGAGGGCAGTGGTCACTTCACTGCGGCTCGTACCTAGCAGCTTGGTCCAGGCGTTGGTGCCGTCAGTATTGTATTTGCTCAGGAATGCGTCAGCTTGCCCGCTGTTGGTCTGCCCATCGACCGCGCCATTGGTATTGCCACCCACAAATATCGAGCCATCTAGGCCCGTGGTGAGGGCATAGGCATAGTCATGGGTACTCGAGCCTAGTAGCTTGGTCCAGGCTTTTGTGCCATCAGCGCCGTATTTCGTCAGGAACGCGTCAGCGCCGCCGTTGTTGGTTTGCCCATCCAGTGCGCCATCGGTCCAGCCACTGACATAGATAGAGCCATCGAGGCCGGTGGTGAGGGCAGTGGCATGGTCAAAGCCGCTCGTGCCCAGAAGCTTGGTCCAGGCTTTGGTGCCATCGACGATGTAATCAGAGCTGTACGTTGCCGCCGTCGACACAGTCGCACTGGCTGTTGCAGTGACGCCGGTTGTGCTGGTTTGTAGGTTGATCGCAGCCGCCACATCTTTAGCGCTAGCCGAGGCGGCGGCACCTATTGGTGCGGAATTAATAGTCAAGTCCCCTGCTGCTAAAGCGAGGGTGTCCGAATTTTTGTGTAAACGGAGTTAAGGGTCATTGCTGAGGGACCCGGTCCTCAAACTCAATACTAAACCGATTCAGCGCAGCCTTCCAGTCTCGAATCGGCATATTCCATTTCTGGCTGATATTCCTGA
>CAIPZV010000022.1 GCA_903869595.1 uncultured beta proteobacterium
GCCGTCCTACCAAGTCGATGACAAGGTGTTTTGGGGCATGGACGCTTTGCCAATGTTGCGCGCTTATCTAGAAGACCCATCCTGCATTTCCGACTCCGCTTGGAATGCTGCAAAAGACTTGCCATCGGGCATCACGCGCGCAAATCGCTAAATTGCCGCATCGCGGAAGCTAACGCAAGGGTTTGACCTTAGTTGGTCAGTATGGGGTAAGTTTGACGCAAGCCCCTGTTATTTTCACGTAAGAGCAGGGTCAGTGCCCTCTCCAAGAATACAGACAGCTCCCGGCGCGGGAGTTTTCAATGATTGGAGACACACATGGCTACAGCAGAAGCACGCCCGATGTCCGCGGAAGAGAAGAAAGTTATCTTCGCTTCCTCGCTGGGCACGGTTTTCGAGTGGTACGACTTTTACCTTTACGGCTCTTTAGCAGCCATCATTGCGAAGCAGTTTTTCAGCGGCTTGGATGAAGGCTCTGCCTTTATTTTTGCGCTATTGGCTTTCGCTGCCGGATTCATCGTGCGCCCCTTCGGCGCAATTTTCTTTGGCCGCCTGGGCGACATGATCGGCCGCAAGTACACCTTCTTGGTCACCATCCTGATCATGGGCTCTTCGACCTTTTTGGTCGGCATCCTGCCCAACTATGCCGCCTGGGGCGCTGCCGCGCCGATCATCCTGATCGCGTTGCGCTTGTTGCAAGGTCTGGCACTCGGTGGTGAATACGGTGGTGCAGCCACCTATGTAGCCGAGCATGCACCGCACGGCAAACGGGGTGCTTACACCTCTTGGATTCAAACCACCGCGACGCTAGGCTTGTTCCTGAGCTTGATGGTGATTTTGGGAACCCGCACCGCCATCGGCGAAGAGGCCTTTGCCGATTGGGGCTGGCGCGTGCCCTTCATCGTGTCCATTCTGTTGTTAGCCGTTTCGGTGTACATCCGTCTGAGCATGAATGAATCGCCCGCTTTCGCCAAGATGAAGGCCGAAGGCAAAACGTCCAAAGCGCCTTTGAGCGAATCTTTTGGCGAATGGAAAAACCTGAAGATTGTGATCCTGGCCCTGGTTGGTTTGACCGCTGGCCAGGCCGTGGTTTGGTATTCGGGCCAGTTCTATGCGCTGTTCTTCCTGACGCAGTCGCTCAAAGTGGACGGCCCGACGGCCAACATCATGATCGCCTTCGCGCTGATCATCGGCACACCCTTCTTCATCGTGTTTGGTGCGCTGTCGGACAAGATTGGCCGCAAACCCATCATTTTGGCGGGTTGCTTTTTGGCGGCCGTGACCTACTTCCCAGTGTTTACCGCGCTGACCAAAGCCGCCAACCCGGACCTGGCCGCTGCGCAAGCCGCCGCCAAAGTGACGGTGACCGCTGATCCGGCGGAGTGCTCCTTCCAGTTCAACCCGACTGGTACCAAAAAGTTCACCTCGTCGTGCGATATTGCCAAACAGAAACTGGCTAACGCATCGGTGAGCTATGACAACATTGTGTCTCCAGCAGGTCAGCCCGCAGTCATCAAAGTGGGCGAAACCGAAGTGACTACGGTGGTGACCCCGGAAGACATCGCGGCGGCCAAAGCGGCGGCAGAAGCCAAGCTGGAGACACTCAATGCCGCAGATCCGAAAGATCCCAAGGCCATCGCAGCGGCAACCGCGAGCGTGAAGGCTTTGAGCGGCGAGAAGACCGCCAAGGACGCCACTTTGTCTGGAAAGCTGTCTGCCGCTCTGAAAGCTGCCGGCTACCCCGCCAAAGCGGATATGGCTAAGTTTGACAAGGTCTCCGTGGTCATCATCCTGACCTATCTAGTGATTTTGGTGACCATGGTGTACGGCCCCATTGCAGCGATGCTGGTGGAAATGTTCCCCACGCGTATCCGCTACACCTCGATGAGCTTGCCTTATCACATCGGTAACGGCTGGTTTGGCGGCTTGCTGCCCACCACGGCCTTTGCCATCGTGGCGCAGACCGGTAATATGTACAACGGCTTGTGGTACCCGGTCATCATCGCGGGCGCTACCGTGGTCATTGGGGGCTTGTTCGTCAAAGAGACCAAGGCCGTGGACATTTACGCCAACGACTAATCGCCTCGTGCTGATGGTGTTCCGGCCTGGTACCGGGACACCATAGGGGCCCTCAGATTGGGGGCCTATTTTTTTGGGGAAATAGGATGTGGAAAATCGTAGTGGGTTTTGCCCTGTTTGCGGCCTTGGCTTTATATATTTTGAGTAAGGGCGGCGATATTGATTTGAGCGGCGAAAAGCATGGCGAGACCGCTCCGCCCGCTGCTGAGGCCCCGGCACCACAGGCCAGCGCAGCTAAATAGAAATTATTTATTGATTTAATATTTGGTTATCAATACACTGTGGGCATGCCCTTTACTAAAACCGAGCTTGGTATTACCGCATTTCAGGAACGTTCTCCCCTAATGAACGCGCGCCAACGTGCGGTTTTTGTGATGATAAACGGCGTACGCAACACCAGCACCATATTGCACCTGACCAGAGGATTGAACGTGGGCGTAGAAGACCTGGCGCATTTGTACCACCAGGGCTTGATAGGGCGTGCCATGGTGCCGCCCGGTGGCGCGACCATAATCGACTCACAATTCCAGTCCGGTTTCGCTAAAGGATCCCAAACTAAGCCTGCGCCTTTGCAACGACTCGACGAATCCGGCCCCTAAAAGCTTACCAAGTCGCTGGCTGAGCACATCAAGGCGGCATTGAGAATATTTCACCTGCCTTTTAAGGCTGCTGTTGCTGCGGTTCCGGTTGCGGCGTCTTGCGCATCCTCCTGCTCGTGCCAAGCGCATCCGACCGCCCCGAGCGCAACCCGTAATTGCATTGCCCATTCCCGCCCTAGGGCTGCCGTGCCTAGAATGCTGCTCCCCTACTTTGGAGCGCGTCACTATGTCCGAGGGCACCATCCGCATTCGCGGAGCGCGGCAACACAATCTTAAAAACCTGGACCTGGACATTCGCACCGGCGAATTGACAGTGGTCACAGGCCCCAGCGGCTCGGGCAAATCCAGTTTGGTCTTTGACACGCTGTATGCCGAAGGCCAGCGCCGCTATGTAGAGACCTTTTCCGCCTACGCGCGCCAGTTCCTGGACCGCATGGACAAACCAGCGGTGGACAAGGTGGAAGGCGTGCCCCCGGCCATCGCCATCGACCAGACCAACCCGGTGCGCTCCAGCCGCTCCACTGTGGGCACCATGACGGAGCTCAACGACCACCTCAAGCTGCTGTTTTCCCGCGCCGGGCAGTTGTTTGACCGGGTCAGCGCCCAAGCGGTGCAACATGACACGCCCGAATCCATTTATGCCGAGCTGATGCGCCGCGCCGCGCAAGCGGGCAATCCGCGCCTGGTAGTCACCTTCCCGGTCGAGCTGCCGCTCTCCACCAGTGCCGAAGAACTGAGCCAGTGGCTGAGCGCCAGCGGCTTTACCCGCGTCCATGGTGAGCGCGTGTCCGGCGAGCGCCGGGTGCTAGACGTGGTGGCCGACCGCTTCCGCATCGAAACCGCAGAAAAAGTGCGTGTGCTAGAGGCCCTAGAACTTGCCATTAAGCGCGGCAGTGGTCGCGTCCATGTGCACCCAGCGCCCGACAGCGATACGCCAGATAAATTGGGGTCAGACCCCCATTTGGTATGGTCTTTTTCCACCGGGCTGCATTGCCCGCAAAGCGACATCCGCTACCAAGAGCCGATCGCCTCGATGTTCTCCTTCAACTCGGCGGTGGGCGCTTGCGAGACCTGCCGGGGCTTTGGGCGGGTGGTGGGTGTGGACTATGGCTTGGTGATCCCCAATGACAAATTGACGCTGCGGGCTGGCGCCATCAAGCCGATGCAAACCCCGGCCTGGCAGGAATGCCAGGACGACTTGATGCGCCATGCGGAAGCCGAAGGCATTCCGCGCGACACGCCCTGGTACAAGCTAAGCGCGGCGCAGCAGCAATGGGTGCTCAAGGGTTCACCAAAATGGAACGGCAAATGGAACCAGCATTGGTTTGGCGTGGACCGGTTTTTTGAATACCTGGAAAGCAAGGCCTACAAAATGCACATCCGGGTGCTGCTGTCCAAGTACCGCAGTTATACGCCCTGCGGCGTGTGCGGCGGCGCTCGGCTGAAGACCGAAAGCCTGTTGTGGCGCGTGGGCAGCCAAGCCGATGCGGACGCGGTGTTGGCTCCCGCCAAGCGCTTTATGCCCCAGGGCGTTCAATGGAGCGACGCGCAGTTACAAGCCCTGCCCGGTTTGTGCCTGCATGACTTGATGCTGCTGCCGCTGGAGCGGCTGCGCCTGTTTTTCGACCGCTTGCAAGTGGGTTTGGAAGCGCGCGGGCCGGGTATCCGAGGCGGCGCTGCCACTGACGCGCAAGGCGAAAAGTCACCGCTGGCTGCCGGCGCAATCCCCCCACAAAGTGTGCAAGGAGTCGCCAACCCAAGCACCCACTCCGAAGCAGACAACAAAACCTTAAAACTGCTGCTAGATGAAATCCGCACCCGCCTGAAATACCTGTGCGATGTGGGCATCGGCTACCTGACGCTCGATAGGCAAAGCCGTACTTTGAGCGGTGGCGAAGTGCAGCGCATCAACCTGACCACTGCCTTGGGCACCTCGCTGGTCAACACCTTGTTTGTGCTTGATGAGCCCAGCATTGGCCTTCATCCACGCGATATGCACCGCATCATCGTCGCCATGCAGCGCTTGCGCGATGCCGGCAACACGCTGGTGGTGGTAGAGCATGACCCGGCAGTGATGCTGGCCGCCGACCGCATGCTGGACATGGGCCCTGGCCCTGGGGAAAAAGGCGGAGAGATTGTGTTTGACGGCAGTACCGAAGACCTGAAAGCTGCAGACACGCTGACCGGCGCCTACCTGGGCGGACGCAAGCAAGTGGGCATGGGCTTTAAGCGCATGGTGGGCGACAACACGCCACGCCTGGTGCTCGAAGGCGTACGCGAACACAACCTAAAAAATGTGGATGTGGAAATCCCCTTGCAGCGCTTAGTCTGCGTCACGGGCGTGAGCGGCTCCGGTAAATCGACGCTGGTGCAGGACGTGCTGGCACCCGCACTTTTGCGCCACTTCGGCAAAGCCACGGATACGCCGGGCCTGCACAGCCGCTTGCTTGGCGCAGACATGCTGAGTGAAGTGGTGTTTGTAGACCAATCGCCCATCGGTAAAACTGCGCGTTCCAACCCGTCGAGCTATGTGGGCGCCTGGGATGCCATCCGCGAACTGTTTGCGACCGCACCGCTATCGCAAGAGCGCAGCTACACCGCGTCCAAGTTCAGCTCCAACAGCGGCGACGGACGCTGCCCAACCTGCGGCGGTTCGGGCTTTGAGCATATTGAAATGCAGTTCTTAAGCGACGTGTATTTGCGCTGCCCCGATTGCAATGGCAAGCGCTACCGGCCGGAAATTTTGGAGGTGACGATTGAACGGCGCAGCGGTCCTGAAGGCGCGCTGCGCGCATTGAACGTGGCCGATGTGCTGGACTTGACGGTGAGCGAAGCGGCATCCGTTTTTGCGCAAGACCGCGACGTGATCCGCGCGCTGCAACCGATTGTGGATGTAGGCCTGGAGTACGTGAAGCTGGGTCAACCGGTGCCCACTTTGTCCGGCGGTGAAGCGCAGCGCCTGAAGCTGGCCGGCTTTTTGGCCGAGGCGGCCAAAGCGGCCAGTAACAGCCGCCAACCCATGGCGCGCCGTGGCACCTTGTTCATGCTGGACGAACCCACCACCGGCCTACATTTCGACGACATCGCTAAGCTGATGCGCGCGCTGCGCAAGCTGCTAGACGCCGGGCATTCGCTGCTGGTGATTGAGCACAATTTGGATGTCATCCGTTCCAGCGACTGGCTGATCGACCTGGGTCCCGAAGGCGGTGAAGCAGGGGGCGAAATCGTCGCTTGCGGCACGCCGGAAGATTTGCTGTTGCATCCCACCAGCCATACCGGTAAGGCTTTGCGTGACTATGCGGCCAGCATGGGCGTGGTGCATGAGGTGGCGGAGCCTAGCGCTAAGTATTTGCTCAATGCCTTGGATGCAGAAGGCATGCTTATGGGGTCTGAGGCAGAACGTGCTTCTCTCGCGGGCGTAAGCCCGGCGGCGGGCTTCGCATGGCGCGGGCGCAAATTGTCGCCCGCCGCCGGGCTTACGCCCGATGCGCTGGCACGCGCTAAGCAAATGCCCGATAACAACATCCGTATCGTCAATGCGCGAGAACACAATCTGCAATCGCTGTCGGTGAATATTCCACGCGGTCAGTTCAGTGTGGTCACCGGTGTTAGCGGCTCGGGCAAATCCACGCTGGCTTTTGATATTTTGTTTAACGAAGGCCAGCGGCGTTATTTGGAAAGTCTGAACGCGTATGCGCGCTCTATCGTGCAGCCGGCAGGAAGGCCTGAAGTCGATGCGGTCTATGGTATTCCGCCCACGGTGGCGATTGAGCAGCGGCTCTCGCGCGGGGGGCGTAAATCGACGGTGGGCACTACGACGGAAGTCTGGCATTTTTTACGCTTGCTATATGTCAAGCTCGGTACGCAACACTGCATCAAAGACGGGGCGGCAGTTGCGCCGCAAAGCGCCGACAGTATTGCCGCGCAACTGCTGAAAAACTACCGTGGGCAGCACATCGGTTTGCTGGCACCTTTGGTGGTAGGGCGCAAAGGGGTTTACACCGAGCTGGCCGATTGGGCGCGTCCGCGCGGCTACACGCATTTGCGGGTCGATGGCGAATTTTTACCCACCAATGGCTTTCCGCGCATCGACCGTTTCAAGGAACACCATATTGAGTTGCCGGTGCTCAGCCTCGATGTCAAAGCCGCTGACGAGGCTACGCTGCGCGCTGGATTAGCGCAGGCGCTGACGCATGGAAAAGGCGTGGTGCATGTGCTGAGCGGTTTGGACGATTTACGCGGCGCTATGCTGACCGGTAGCAGCACGGCGGGCATCGGCAAGGTGGAAGTGTTTTCCACCAAGCGCGCCTGCCCAGTATGTTCGACCTCGTACACCGAGCTGGACCCGCGCTTGTTTAGCTACAACAGCAAGCACGGCTGGTGCCCCGATTGCGTAGGCACCGGGCTGGCGCTGACCAAAGAGCAGCGCAAAGTGTTTGACGACACCATACGCGAGGACAACGGTGGACGTGAACACACGTTTGCCGAAGCCGATGTGGAAGATCTGGAGGACACGGCCTGCCCGCGCTGCCAGGGCACGCGTTTGAACGCTACGGCACGCGCGGTGCGTTTCGGCGGCGTAGGCATTGCAGACATTGCAGCACTGTCGGTGAGCGAAGTGCGCGCCTGGGTGCAAAGCCTGCAAGTGGGCGGCGCCATCAGCCAGCGCGAGGCCGATATTGCCCGTGACCTGATTCCCGAAATCCGCAGCCGCCTGGAATTTTTAGAAGAAGTAGGCCTAGGCTATTTAACGCTGGACCGGGGCGCACCGAGTTTGAGCGGTGGCGAGGCGCAGCGCATCCGGCTGGCGGCGCAACTGGGCAGCAATTTGCAAGGCGTGTGCTACGTGCTGGACGAACCCACCATCGGCCTGCATGCGCGCGATAACAAAATCTTGCTGGGCGCATTGAAAAGCCTCAGCGACAAAGGCAACACGCTGGTGGTGGTGGAGCATGACGAGGACACCATACGGGCTGCCGACCACATCATCGACATCGGGCCCAGCGCAGGCAAGCGCGGCGGGCGGCTGGTAGCGCAAGGCAGCATTGCCGATGTGCAAGCACAACCCGAATCGCAGACGGGGCGCTATTTGCTCCATGCGATGTTGCACCCCTTGGAGCCCCGACGCTTTGTATCGGCGTCGGGTGCGTCCGCGTTACTGGCTTCTTCCGCGTCCGCTGCAGCAGCCATCGCGGGGAAGAAAACGTCCGCCAAAGGCGGCGATAGTGCGCCAGTCGCCAAAACCACCTCTAAAGCCAAGGCTGCAAAGGCCAAAGCCGCAGCGCCAGAAAGCAGTGTGCAAGCAGCTCCTGCCGAGGTGCAATGGCTCACAGTACATAGTGCGCATCTGCACAACCTACATTCGGTGACCGCGTCCGTACCCTTGCAGCGTTTAGTGGCGATTACCGGCGTCAGCGGTTCAGGCAAGTCCACATTGGCGCGTGATGTCTTGCTTTCCAATGTGCAGGCACTGGTGCAACAGCGCGCTACCAAAGCCGGGCGCGATGCGCACGCGGCTGGGCGCCCACCGGGCTTGATCGGCTGCGAAGCTGTCAGCGGCTATGAAAGCGTGGACCGCGTGCTGGAAGTGGATCAGACACCGATTGGCAAAACACCGCGCTCTTGCCCCGCCACCTACATCGGTTTTTGGGACACGATTCGCAAATTGTTTGCTGACACGCTCGAAGCGAAGGCGCGCGGTTATGCCGCTAACCGCTTTAGCTTTAACACCGGCGAAGGCCGATGCCCCGGCTGCGAAGGCCAAGGCATACGCACCATCGGCATGAGCTTTTTGCCGGATGTGAAAGTACTGTGCGAAACCTGCAAAGGCGCGCGCTTCAACCCCGAAACCCAGGCCGTGACCTGGCGCGGCAAAAGCATCGGCGAAGTACTGCAAATGGAAGTAGATGAAGCGGTGGAGTTTTTCGCCGCCATGCCGGTGATTGCGCACCCCTTGCAATTGCTCAAAGACGTAGGCCTGGGCTACCTGACGCTGGGCCAACCCTCACCTACTTTGAGTGGCGGCGAAGCGCAGCGCATCAAACTGGTGACCGAGCTATCCAAGGTGCGCGACGACATCACCCGACGCGGCCAAAAATCGCCGCACACACTGTATGTGCTGGACGAACCCACGGTCGGCCTGCACATGGCCGATGTGGAAAAGCTCATCGCTGTGCTGCACCGCCTGGTGCGCGCTGGTCACAGCGTGGTGGTTATCGAGCATGATCTGGATGTTATCGCCGAAGCCGATTGGGTCATCGATTTAGGGCCCGAAGGCGGCAAAGAAGGCGGCCGCATCGTGGCAGCCGCCAGCCCGGAAGAAGTGATTCGCTTGGGCACGCACACGGGCGTGGCTTTGAAAGCGGTGTTGGGGCGTAAAGCGGCTTGAAATTTGCCTGCACCGATTGAATTGGCAGGTAACTTGCGCAGAATTGGTGCGGCTGGCGGGGATCGAACCCACGACCCTTGGCTTCGGAGGCCAATACTCTATCCACTGAGCTACAGCCGCGCCCTGAGCCAATGATTGTAGGTTGTTTCGCACTATGGGCGCCTATAATGCGGGGTTGATTTACCCGGCCACAGCGTATTAGAGGACTCCATGAGCGACACCAGCCATACCGAAGAAGACCACACCGGTCCGATCAAAAACCCCCAGCAACTTTTGATGGCTGTATTTTTTTCGTTCGTTATCCCTATTTTCATCATCATCGGTCTGGTCTATTACGTAACCACCCACGACAAACCCGCTGCTGGTGCCACCAACATCGAAAAGTCGCTGGAAGAGCGCATCCAAAAGGTTGGGAGCGTGGCAATTCGCGATGCCAACCGTGAGATGAAGACCGGCGAAGCCGTTTTCGCGGCGCAATGCTCTGCCTGTCATGCCAATGGGGTAGCGGGGTCTCCCAAGTTTGGCGATAAGACGGCTTGGGCACCACGCATCAAGACAGGTTTTGACGCTTTGTGGAATTCCGCACTCAAAGGTAAAAACGGTATGGGCGCGCAAGGCGGTGGTGATTTTGAGGATTTCGAAATTGCGCGAGCAGTGGTCTATATGGCCAATGCGGGCGGCGCCAAGTTCCCAGAACCCACCAAGCCAGTAGCCGCTAAGTAAGCTACCTGGCTTGCACAAGTAAAACCGGTTTTTGGACCGGTTTTTTTACGTCTGCGAAGAGGTGCTTGGAGTCCTACTGTTTGCTGAAGCCAGGCCTTATTTTTTGATTTCCAACGCCGCCGGACTCATTTGGTATCCAAACCGGGCCGGCAACTCTGAAGCCTGTACTTCCTCAATCGGCCACGGCAGAATTTCCAATGCCTGTGCCAGGCTGGCCACGTCCTGCGTATGCACCAGGCCGAATCCCAGCGAGGTGTGCAAATACGGCCAACCGCGTTCGTCCATATAGACCTGCACCAGCGTTGCGGCCTGCCTGGCGCTGGAGGTGATCGCGCCCTGTGCATCCACGCGCCATATGAAGGGCGTGGCCTCCAACTCCACATACACGCGCTGCGGGCCGTTTTGGAAAAACCAGCAGCCCTGGGCATCTACGCCGTAATTGCGCTCGATAAAGTCGATCAGCTTTTCGTGCTTGAGCATAGAGCCTTTAGCGCCGGGCAATCCACTGGCAAAGCTGCCTATAGCCTGGGTGCGGTCGTCGCGCATATACCAGTTGCCACGCGCGTCCAGGCCCAGCCAGCTGTAGCAATGCGGAACGTTGGGCCACTTGGCCATCGCCTGTTTAACTATGTCGTCCATGCGCTTTAAAAGTTAGCGTGCGTGTTGATCGAACCACCGGCCCAATGCCTGCGGCAGGGTGCGCAAATGTCCGGGCGGCATGCCCGCCGCAAAGCCAACGTGACCGCCGTGCGCAGGTTGCCACAGATGCACGTATTGTCCAACTTCATGCGCAGTGGGCAAGGATTCGGCGGGGATAAAAGGGTCATTGCGTGCATTGATCAAAAGTGCTGGCACGCGCACAGCGGCCAGATGTGCCTTGGCCGAGGCGCGTTTCCAATAGTCCTCGGTGTCGCGAAAGCCATGCAGAGGCGCGGTGAATACATTGTCAAAGGCGTACAGGTCTTTCGCCGCCATAAGGGCTTGCGCATCAAACAAACCCGGGTGCTGTTTTAACTTCGCCAAGGCCTTGGGCTTCATGCTGCGTAAAAACATGCGCGTATAAACCTGCCGGTTGAAGCCCCGCCCTATGGTTTTACCGCTGGCCGCTAAATCCAAAGGAGAGCATACGGCTGCCACCGCCCGCACCGTGGCGCTAGCGCTGCTTCCAGCCTCCTCGGCCCAGCGCATCAGGGCATTGCCGCCCAGCGAAATGCCGATGGCATAGACAGGGCCATTGTGCAAGCTGGCGAAGCGCTGCAATATCCAGCCTATTTCTTCATAGTCGCCCGAATGGTAAGCGCGCGGCGCGCGATTGAGCTCGCCGCTGCAACCACGAAAGTGCGCGACGGCAAAGCCTATGCCCTGTTGGCGCGCGTAATCGGCGCAGGCCAAGGCGTAGTGGCTAGACGATGATCCCTCCAAGCCGTGGAACATCACCCATAGCGGAGCACCTATGAATGGCTTGGGTGCCAACCAATCGACGTCGACAAAGTCGCTATCGGGTGTGTCCCAGCGTTCGCGCAGAAATACCGGTGGCTCACCCGAATAAGACCGAGCCAGCTTGGCCGCGACAATGGTTTGCAGATTGCCGCCTGGCAGCCACCAGGGCGCAAGGTAGTTCATACGAAGCCACCATGCAAAAACCGCCCGAAGGCGGTTTGCACAACAGCGTTCTGTTGCGGCATCAGCGCTTGTTTTGGAAGCGGCGCAAGGCAGCGATTTGCGCGACCAAGGTATGCAACTCGGACTGCGCAACGGCCAGGTCCACGTCGTTCTTGGCGTTGCGCAAAGCTTCTTCGGCCAAGGCCTTGGCAGCATTGGCGCGCTCTTCGTCCAAGTCTTTGCCGCGGATGGCGGTGTCTGAAAGCACGGTCACGCTATCGGGCTGCACTTCGATGATGCCACCAGCAACGAACACAAACTCTTCGCCACCATCAGCCAATTCAATGCGCACCGAGCCGGGCTTGACGCGGGTGATCAGCGGCGTGTGGCGTGGGTACACACCGAGTTCACCGGCTTCGCCGGGCAGCGCAACAAAGCGCGCCTCGCCAGAGAAGATCAACTCCTCCGCGCTCACCACATCAACGTGGATGGTGTTCATGGCTTAGACCTTTTTGGCTTTTTCGAAGGCTTCTTCGATATTGCCGACCATGTAGAAGGCTTGCTCCGGCAGGTGATCGCACTCACCAGCCACAATCATCTTGAAGCCGCGAATCGTCTCGGCCAGGGTAACGTACTTACCAGGCGAACCGGTAAACACTTCAGCCACGTGGAAGGGCTGCGACAGGAAACGTTGGATCTTACGGGCCCGTGCCACCGTTAGTTTGTCTTCAGGCGCCAACTCGTCCATACCCAAAATCGCGATGATGTCGCGCAATTCTTTGTAGCGCTGCAAAGTGCCTTGCACGGCGCGGGCGGTGGCGTAGTGCTCTTCACCAACCACCAGTGGATCCAACTGGCGGCTGGTGGAATCGAGCGGATCGACCGCGGGGTAGATACCCAGCGAAGCGATATCACGCGACAACACGACGGTGGAGTCCAAGTGGGCGAAAGTGGTGGCAGGCGACGGGTCGGTCAAGTCATCCGCAGGCACGTAAACGGCTTGGATGGAAGTGATAGAGCCCACTTTGGTGGACGTAATACGCTCTTGCAAACGGCCCATTTCTTCGGCCAGTGTCGGCTGGTAGCCCACGGCGGAAGGCATACGGCCCAAGAGCGCGGACACTTCGGTACCGGCCAGTGTGTAGCGGTAGATGTTGTCCACGAAGAACAGCACGTCTTTGCCTTCGTCACGGAAAGACTCGGCGATGGTCAAGCCGGTCAAAGCCACGCGCAAACGATTGCCGGGGGGCTCATTCATCTGGCCATAGACCATGGCTACTTTGGAGTCTTCGAGCTTCTCGAGGTTCACAACGCCCGAGTCCGCCATCTCGTGGTAGAAGTCATTACCTTCGCGGGTGCGCTCACCCACACCAGCAAACACCGACAAACCGCTGTGCGCTTTGGCGATGTTATTGATCAGTTCCATCATGTTCACGGTCTTGCCCACACCGGCGCCGCCGAACAGACCGACCTTACCGCCTTTGGCAAACGGGCAAACCAAGTCAATCACCTTGATACCGGTTTCCAGCAGCTCTTGCGAAGGCGATAGCTCGTCGTAGGCAGGCGCTTTGCGATGGATAGAAGCGGTCAGCGTTTGGTCCACGGGGCCACGTTCGTCGATGGGGTTACCCAACACGTCCATGATGCGACCCAGCGTGCCCTTGCCCACCGGCACCGTGATCGCAGCACCGGTGTTCACCACCATGAGACCACGACGCAAACCGTCCGAGCTACCGAGTGCAATGGTACGGACAATGCCGTCGCCCAATTGCTGTTGCACTTCCAGCGTCAGTGCAGTGCCTTCGAGCTTCAATGCGTCATAAATCTTCGGCATGTGGTCACGAGGAAACTCCACGTCCACCACCGCACCGATACATTGAACAATCTTTCCCTGGACGCCTGCGCCCGTGCTTGCTTGAGCCATGTTTTTTCGCTCCAAAAATAAAAATCAGACAGCAGCCGCGCCTGCAACGATCTCGGACAATTCCTTGGTGATCGCAGCTTGACGCGTCTTGTTGTAAATCAGTTTGAGTTCGCTGATAACGCTACCCGCGTTGTCAGTCGCAGACTTCATCGCCACCATGCGTGCCGATTGCTCTGACGCCATGCTTTCGGCCACAGCTTGGTAAACCAGGGCCTCCACGTAACGCAAAAGTAAATCATCGATCACCACATTGGCGTCTGGCTCGTAGATGTAGTCCCAGGTCGCACGGGTGGCATGCTTGTTCAGCGATTCGGCGGACAGCGGAAGCAATTGCTCCACCACCGGCTCTTGTTTCATGGTGTTGACAAAACGGGTGAAGCACAAATAAATCACCCGGATTTCACCGGCGACATAAGCGTCCAGCAAGGCTTTCACCGGGCCAATCAGCTTTTCTAAATGCGGGGTATCACCTAGCTGCACCGCTTGGGCTAGCACTTTGACGCCGGAGCGGTTCAAAAAGCCCAAGCCTTTGTTGCCAATCGCCACCGCTTGCGGTTGCAGGCCCTGGCCTTGCAGTTCGCGCATTTTGTGGTGCATGCTGCGCAACACATTTGTGTTGAGGCCGCCGCACAAACCTTTGTCGGTGGTGACAACGATGTAGCCCGCGCCATTGGCCTGGTTGACCTGCATGAAAGGATGCACGTATTCCGGGTTGGCTTTGCTGAGGTTGGCCGCGATATTGCGGATCTTCTCGCTATAAGGGCGGGCGGCGCGCATGCGCTCTTGCGCCTTGCGCATTTTGGACGCCGCCACCATTTCCATGGCCTTGGTGATCTTCTTGGTGTTTTCCACCGATTTGATCTTGCCGCGTATTTCCTTGCCTGCTGCCATCAGTTGCTCCTGTGTGCGTCAGCGGCTATCAAGCAAAAGTCTTCTTGAAAGCGGTCAGGCCGGCGGTCAGTTCTGCCTCGGCATCCTTGTCCATGGCTTTGTTGGCTTCCAAGTTAGCCAGCAGGCTGGCGTGCTTGTCTTTGAGGTAGGAATGCAAATCGCGCTCGAAGGGCAAGACCTGCTTGATCTCGATATCGTCCATAAAGCCTTTGTTGACTGCAAACAAAGTCGCAGCCATCAAGCTAATGGTTAAGGGGCTGTATTGGGCTTGTTTCAACAACTCGGTAACGCGGGCGCCGCGGTCGAGCTGCTTGCGGGTGGATTCGTCCAGGTCAGAAGCGAACTGCGCAAACGCCGCCAATTCCCGGTACTGCGCCAGGTCGGTACGGATACCGCCGGACAAGTTCTTGACCAATTTGGTTTGCGCTGCACCACCAACGCGAGACACCGAGATACCGGCGTTAATCGCGGGACGGATACCGGCGTTAAACAAGGAGGTCTCCAAAAAGATCTGACCGTCGGTGATCGAAATCACGTTGGTCGGAACGAAAGCAGACACGTCACCCGCTTGGGTTTCAATAATCGGCAAGGCGGTCAGCGAACCGGTTTTACCTTTGACCGCGCCTTTGGTGAAGGCTTCGACATAGTCGGCATTCACGCGGGCGGCGCGCTCTAGCAAACGGCTGTGCAAATAAAACACGTCGCCGGGGTAGGCTTCACGGCCGGGAGGACGGCGCAGCAGCAAGGACACCTGGCGATAGGCCACAGCCTGCTTGGACAAGTCGTCATACACAATTAGCGCGTCTTCGCCGCGATCGCGGAAGTACTCGCCCATGGTGCAGCCGGAGTAGGCCGACACGTACTGCATAGCAGCCGATTCAGAGGCCGATGCAGCCACCACAATCGTGTACTCCATGGCACCGGCTTTTTCCAGCGCACGCACCACGTTTTTAATGGACGAGGCTTTTTGCCCGATCGCCACATACACGCAGGTCATGTTCTGACCTCTTTGGTTGATGATGGCGTCGATGGCCACAGCCGTTTTTCCGGTCTGTCGGTCACCAATAATCAATTCGCGCTGGCCGCGGCCAACCGGCACCATGGAGTCGATCGACTTAAGGCCGGTCTGCATGGGCTGGCTAACCGATTCACGCGCGATCACACCAGGGGCAACTTTTTCAATCACGTCGGTCATCTTGGCGTTGATCGGGCCTTTGCCGTCAATCGGCTGGCCCAGGGCGTTGACCACGCGGCCAATCAGCTCAGGACCCACGGGCACTTCCAAAATACGACCGGTACATTTGACGGTGTCGCCTTCCGAAATCTGCTCGTAGTCACCCAAAATCACCGCGCCGACCGAGTCGCGCTCAAGATTGAGCGCCAGGCCGAAGGTGTTGTTGGGGAATTCCAGCATCTCGCCTTGCATTACGTCGGATAGACCGTGCAAGCGAACAATACCGTCGGTAACCGAAATCACGGTACCTTCATTACGGACATCGGCGTTGACCGCGAGTCCTTCGATACGGCTCTTGATGAGCTCGGAAATTTCTGCCGGATTGAGTTGCATTACTCTTTCCCTCTTTCTTGTTAAGACTAAATCCCGGACACCGGTCGCTTACGCAGCCAGCGCCACTTTCATTTGTTCCAGGCGGGCTTTGACAGAGGTATCCAGCACCTCATCCCCCACCGCAATGCGCACGCCACCAATCAGGTCTTCTTGGATCTGCACCGTAATGTGCAACTTGCGGCCAAAGCGCTTTTCCAAAGTCTGACGCACGCTGTCCAGCGACTGCGCATCTACCGCAAATGCGCTGTACAGCACGGCATCCGATGCGCCCGATTGCGAGTTCATGTGCTTGCGAAATTGCGCAGCAATTTCGGGCAATGCACTCAGGCGACCGTTGTCAATCAGCTCACGCAGAAAGTTACCAGCCAGCGCCGCCATCGGAGGCTGAGCGCTTACCTTCAACAAATCCAGCAATTGCGCACTTGTCGCCTTCGGGTTACCGGCAAAGCGCAGCAACTCTGCGTCTGCAGCCAGCGCAGCGACTTCATCAAGCCATTGCGAAGTTGCCTGCAATTGCGCAGCACTCGCCTTGAACAAGGCGTCCGCGTAAGGGCGGGCAATGGTTGCGAGTTCAGCCATACCAGCCTCTACAGTTCGGTCTTGAGGCGTTCCAGCAAGTCTGCATGCACTTGCGGGTTCACTTCTTTGCGCAAAATCTGCTCGGCGCCTTTGACGGCCAATGCAGCGACATCGTGGCGCAATGACTCGCGCACTTTGACCGCCTCTTGCAAAGCCTCTTGGTGGGCTGCAGCCACAATACGCGCACCCTCTTCGGTCGCACGCGCTTTGGCTTCGTCAATGATGTGCTGCGCACGGCGGGCGGCATCGGCCAGCACTGCAGCGGACTCGGAACGGGTCGCAGCAAGCTTGGTCTCTACTTCGCGGTGAACGTTGGAGAGTTCGATCTTCGCGTGCTCGGCCGCTGCCAAACCATGCGAAATCTTCTCTGCCCGCTCATCCAGCGCCTTGACCAAGGGCGGCCATATGTATTTCATCGTGAACCCGACCAAAATCAGGAACACAATCATCTGAATAATCAGCGTACCAGTAATACTCACTTCTCGTCCTTTCCCGAATGACTTCGGAGGGCCAGGACTGCAAAGCAGTCAGGCCGTAACTGAACAGGGGAATTACTTGGGCAGATTAGCGATCTGGCCGAGGAAGGGGTTGGCTGTGGTGAACCACAGAGCAACACCGGTGCCAATAATGAACGCCGCGTCAATCAGGCCCACGAGCAAGAACATTTTGGTCTGCAGCTCGCCCATCAATTCAGGCTGGCGTGCAGCAGCTTCCAAATATTTGCTGCCCATGATGCCAATACCGATACAAGCGCCGGCAGCGCCAAGACCGATGATCAAACCTGCGGCAAGCGCAACAAAACCGATGAGTTCCATGATAGCTCCTTAAAAAAAACGAAAAACGAAATCAGTGGTGATCATGCGCCTGACCCACATACACCAGGGTCAGCATCATGAACACAAAAGCTTGCAGTGTGATGATCAAAATATGAAAGATCGCCCACACGGTACCGGCAACGATATGCCCGATGGACAAAGCAATTCCGGTAAATGACAGAGAGAAAGCACCACCCATTAGGGCGATCAGCAAAAAGATCAACTCGCCGGCATACATATTGCCGAACAGCCGCATGCCATGCGAAACCGTCTTGGCGACGAATTCAATCATCTGCATGGCAAAGTTGAAGGGGTACAGCAGGAAATGATCGCCAAAGGGCGCAGTGAACAACTCATGGATCCAGCCGCCCAAGCCCTTGATCTTCACGCAGTAGTACAGAGAAATAATGAGCACGCTGACCGACAGGCCCATTGCCGAAGATAAATCAGCAGTGGGCACGACGCGCATGTACGCATGATGCGCATCGCCGCCATTGGCTACGAACAACACTTGCCAAAGCATGGGGAGCAGATCCACAGGCAACAAGTCCATGGCGTTCATCATGAAAATCCAGATGAACACGGTTAAAGCCAGGGGCGCCACAAATTTGCGGCTTTCAGCGTTATGCACAATGCTTTTTGCCTGGGCATCCACCATCTCGACCAGTAATTCGACTGCGGCTTGGAGGCGCCCGGGCACGCCCGAGGTGGCGCGGCGCGCGGCCAGCCACATCACCATGCAGCCAATCACGCCAAGAGAAATCGCCCAGAAAAGCGAATCCATATTGAACACCGTAAAGTCAACAATGCCACCCATAGGCTTGTTTTGCAAATGGGTGAGGTGATGGCCGATGTATTCACCGGCGCTCGGTCCATGTTCAGCTGACATATGTCCTTGGATCCTAGACTTGGTTTGTCGCTGGTCGCTTGGGATTAAAGGCCAAAGCTAACCAGTGCACTTTCATCGTTAACACCAAGCCCACCAATAAAGCGGGCCAACTCAAATTCTTTACTACCCAAGGCGCGCCAAACAGCATCGCAAGCGTTAAAGCCACCTTGACCATTTCCCAGACTAACAGAGCGGCCACCGCAGACAATACGTTAATCGACGTAGGTTTTCGGGTCACCCCGCGCGCCAACAAGGCATTGGGAAGCACTACCGCAAAAGCACCGTACGCGACCGACCAGCCCCGTGTACTCACCAGCCCCGCGATTGCCGCAAAAACCAAGCCGCAAAGCGCTTGCAGCGCAACGACTTGAAAAGCTGACAAACCCGGTTGCTGTTCGCGCAAGGCCTGCGCCTGCGCTGCATCGAGGGTAACAAAATCCTCTTCAGAATCTTCCTGCCAAGGGTCGTAATGACCCTCTAAAAATTCTGTCGTTTTTTTTGACACCCCGGTAAGCCCGAACATGCATGAGAGCCCACGAGTATATAACATCTTTACCGAACGTCTTGTTTTGGGGCATGCCATTCCACTGCAGACCAGGCAGGCCCGATAATCGGCCCATGAAAAAAAGTCACCCCGTCTCTGAGGCGACTCCGGCTGTGGAGAGCGCGGCATCGGGCGACTCCTTGATTGACTACCCCTGCGATTTCCCCGTCAAAGTAATCGGCCAGCATCACCCAGAATTTGTGGAGACCATGGTCCGCCTCGCGCAAGGCTTTGACCCTGAGTTCGGACCGCATAAGGTGGAATTGCGGACCAGCAAAACGGAAAAATACCTGGGCATTACCCTGATCGTGCGCGCCACCAGCCGTGCGCAGCTGGACGGCTTGTACTTGGCACTGACCGGCCACCCTATGGTCAAGGTGGCCTTGTAGGCACTGAGCCCTATGAAAATAGTTAAGCTTGGTCGGGTCGAGTACCGCCCCACCCTGGAGGCCATGCAAACCTTCACGGTGTCGCGCCAGGTGGATACCGCAGATGAACTTTGGATCTGCGAGCACCCGCCCACGTTTACGGAAGGTATTTCTAGTCGCAGCGAGCATTTGTTGGCCGCCTCCGATATCCCCGTTGTCCGGACGGACCGTGGTGGACAGATTACTTACCATGGGCCGGGTCAGGTGGTCGCTTATCCACTGATTGACCTCAAACGAGCGGGCTATTTCGTCAAAGAGTACGTTTTTCGCATCGAAGAAGCGCTAATTCGCAGCCTTGGCGCGTGGGGAGTCACTGGGCACCGCGTACGAGGCGCGCCCGGCATTTACGTCCGGCCCCATGATCCGGGTGGCCATAGCCGCCTGGCACCCATACCCACCGGTGCGGCACCAGATTTCAGCGGGCTGGGCAAGATCGCGGCACTGGGCATCAAAGTCAGCCGCCATTGCACCTACCACGGGGTGGCGCTGAACGTGGGCATGGACCTGTCGCCTTTTGATTTGATTAATCCTTGCGGCTACGCAGGCTTGCGCACCGTTGATCTTTCTACAATCGGGTTCCCCATTGCCTGGGAAGAAGCTGCGGCCACACTCGCTGCGCGTTTGCAAAGCGCACTGTCTCCCTGAAAGCACCCATGCCCCCTACCATCCAGCCGAGCCCCGCCTACGACCCCCTGGTCAAGCAAAAGGCTGGCGCCAAGCTCGCCCGCATACCGATCAAGGTGCAGGCGGCGGAAGTATTGAAAAAGCCCGATTGGATTCGGGTCAAAGCGGCGTCCAGCGGCACCCGGTTTTACGAAATCAAGGAGATTTTGCGGGCGAACAAGCTGGTTACCGTCTGCGAGGAGGCGTCCTGCCCCAATATCGGCGAGTGCTTTGGCAAAGGGACTGCCACCTTCATGATCATGGGTGACAAGTGCACCCGCCGCTGCCCGTTTTGCGATGTGGGCCACGGGCGGCCCGACCCATTGGATCCGAATGAGCCGGACAACCTGGCACGCACGATTGCAGCCTTGCGGCTGAGCTATGTAGTGATCACCAGCGTGGACCGCGATGATTTGCGGGACGGCGGCGCAGGCCATTTTGTGCAGTGCATTGAAAAAATCCGTGCGCTGTCACCAGCGACCCGCATTGAGGTGCTGGTGCCCGACTTCAGGGGCCGGGATGACCGCGCCCTCACGATTTTGCAAACCGCGCCGCCCGATGTCATGAACCACAATATCGAGACGGTGCCGCGCTTATATAAAGAAGCCCGTCCCGGCTCAGACTATATGTTTTCGCTTAATTTGCTAAAGAAATTTAAGGCGCAGTTTCCCGATATTCCTACCAAAAGCGGCTTGATGGTGGGATTGGGCGAAACTGACGAAGAAATTCTGACCGTCATGCAGGACATGCGGGCCCACGACATTGACATGCTGACTATCGGCCAATACCTGGCGCCATCGAGCAGCCATTTGCCGGTTCGCCGCTATGTGCACCCCGATACCTTTAAGCAGTTTGAAGCCCAGGCCTACGCCATGGGATTCAAACACGCGGCCGTCGGTGCCGTGGTGCGCTCCAGCTACCACGCCGACCGCCAGGCCGAGCACGTCGGTACCGCACCGCAAGCCTGAGTTTTCGGGGGATCAGGGCCGGAAATTCCTCTGCGGAACCTGCGCTTGCTGTACCCGGCGATTAAATGCTCGGCAAAGCAATCCGCAAATGCTTGGCTTATCCAGCGCTTCAGTCACAAAAAAGCCCGTTCAAGAACGGGCTTTTTGATGGGAGCGATATTGCTCGCCTAGTTGGCGAATTTCGGCTTATGCCGCCGCCAACCAATACCCCGCGTTAAACGGGCTGCTCATACGCAGCGCCAAAGGGGACACGTCGATTAAGAAATCACAGGGTAGCCTTTCTGCAACACCCGCTAATTCGGTTCCGGCTGTGCTTTGTGCCTCGGTACCGTTGTTTGCCTGATTCGCCCGTTCTGCTTGGCTGGTTTGTGCAGAACGGGCTACAGAAAAGAATAGAAGCACCTAAACGGTATCTTTCGGTCCGCCCAGTAATCAGCGGTGTCGCGGAAGATATCGAGTAGTTGTTCGCGGGCCTCTTTGTCGAACTTGACGTTGGCCGGAATGTGCTCCAAGACCGCCACAAAACCGGGCTGGGGGCCTGACTTATGGAGCGGATCGGTCATGTTGTCGTACAAGGCGTCAAAGTTCTTGCCGGCATTGGGCGACAGCATGAACTGGGCGCCGATCAGGTCCAAAACATCTTGCTTGGTCTGGGCGCTGCCCAGATTGGCGTATAGAAAATGCTGGCCCAAATCTTGGGCCGCATCCTGTAGGTCAGATACGCGAAAAGCGCGTATCGATTGAACGATATTCGTTCTGACAGTTCGAAGTGGCGTGTCCATCCCCGATTCACTTTCTCAAAAAAAATAAAAAAATCAAGGCACGATCTTGCGAAAACTCGCATAGTGATCGGCCGTGTAGTAACAGGCTTGCGGCATCGTTGCCGGTCCACCACACACAATTCTTCGGTCTCCGCGACTGCGCTCCCCCGGGGTCCGGACGGTGTATTCCCGGTAAAAACCACGTTTTTGTGGCGGAAGCAAACGCTCCCGGTTACCGAAGACCACGCCGTCCTTATCGAAGGGGAAAGGTCCACCTTTTCGAATATTGCGGTAGGTCTCCAAGCCCTGCGCCGGCAATTCATGCTCCGGGATGCTGGCACCCGGTGCGCTGAAGTCCTGTTGTGCAGGTGCAGCAAACGCGATCAGCAGGCCAGCCCACAGAATGAGCGACTTGGCAAAGCGGAACGCTAGATTCCACCATACGGGAAAGCCTCGGCTTCCCACAACAGGCATCGACAACGAACAGGTCATCGAAAACACCTTAAAACCGTCAAAAAATCGAAAAAACACCTAAATCCCTCAGCGATTGTCTCCCATCTGATAGGAAAAGGCAATAACCCAAAGCCTCAAACGGCTAAAAATATCAGGGTTTGCACTTAAGGGCTTTTGCTAGGTAGGGCGAAGTACCCAGGGCAGGATTTTTAGCGGGGAAAGTCGCTATAACGCCAAAAAACGACTATTTGGCGGGTAATTCCGGGTCTTGACCTTCTAAGACTTTGTCCGCAGGCGGCTTGGTTTGCGGGCCACGCACCGCTGCATGGCCACGGATGCTGACGAAAAACGTGTTTTCACCCCGCTCGGCTGCGGCGTCCATCAAAGTAATCAGAGTGGCAAAGTGGACTTCAGTGGATTCCTGCTCGGTGCTGCCGAAGCGGCAGGCAAAGTCCCAGTAATCGCTCCCCTCGGGCAAAGGCGCGCGGCGCTGTCGCGCCACGTATTTGCGCACCGTGTGTTTGCTGGCGTCCAACCAGCGCGCGCGTTCACGCCCAGGAAGGTCCAATTGAAAACTTTGCTTCACGGGCGTACTCTTTTATAAAAATAGGCCACGCCAGGCTAGCGCGGCATGGATTTCAGCGGTTGGCGTTGGCGTCAGCCACCGTCAACGCCGTCATATTGACGATGCGGCGCACCGTGGTGCTGGCGGTCAGCACATGCACCGGCTTGGCCGCGCCCAGCAGCACCGGTCCGATGGCAATATTGCCACCGGCCGCGGTTTTGAGTAGGTTGTAGGCGATATTGGCCGCGTCGATATTGGGCAGAACCAGCAAGTTGGCGTCGCCAATCAAGGTGGTATTGGGCATGAGCGCCACGCGGGCTTGGCCGTCAAGCGCCACGTCGCCGTGCATTTCGCCATCGACATCTAGCCAGGGCGCGTCGCGCCGCAGGATTTCTAAGGTCTGGCGCATTTTGATGGCGCTAGGTTCATTGCTGCTGCCGAAATTGGAGTGACTCAGCAAAGCCGCTTTGGGCTGGAAGCCAAAACGCATCATTTCCTGGGCGGCCATGATGGTGATGCGCGCCAGTTCAGGGGCCGTGGGGTCGTAGTTCACATGGGTGTCGACCAAAAACAATTGGCGCCCTGGCAGCATCAGGCCATTCATACAGGCATAGATAGAGACTTGGTCGTGGCTGCTGTGGCGCTTGCCAATGACCTGCTCGATATAGCCCAGATGCAGCCCGGTGGTTCCCCAAGTACCGCAAATCAAGCCGTCCACATAGCCCTTATGCAGCAGCATGGAGCCAATCAGCGTGAGGCGGCGGCGCATTTCAATTTTGGCCACCTGCACGGTCACGCCTTTGCGCTCGGTCATGCGGTGGTAGGTCTGCCAGAAGTCGCGGTAACGCGGGTCGTGTTCGACGTTGACGACGTCGTAGTCAAGCTCCGCACGCAGCCGCAGACCGAATTTTTCTATCCGCTGGGCGATGACTGCGGGCCTGCCAATCAGCGTTGGCCGCGCCAAGCCTTCGTCGACGACGATCTGGCAGGCGCGCAGGACGCGCTCCTCCTCGCCCTCTGAAAATGCGACACGCTTGCGCTTGCCATTCTTCGCGGCGGCAAATATCGGGCGCATGGCGGTACCCGAGGCATAGACAAAATCCTGCAGGCGCTCGCGATACGCCACCATGTCCTGGATCGGACGCGTTGCCACACCGCTGGCGGCTGCAGCCTGCGCGACCGCCGGAGCGATCTTCATCATCAGCCGCGGGTCAAAGGGCTTGGGTATCAGATACTCCGGACCGAAGGCGAGCTGCTGCCCGGCATAGGCTGCGGCCACCACCTCGCTTTGCTCGGCCTGCGCGAGTTCGGAGATCGCGTGCACGGCCGCGATCTCCATCTCCTGCGTGATCGTGGAAGCGCCGGCATCCAGCGCGCCGCGGAAGATGTAGGGAAAGCACAGGACGTTGTTGACCTGGTTCGGATAGTCGGTGCGGCCGGTCGCCATGATGGCGTCATCGCGCACCGCCCTGACCTCCTCGGGGAGGATTTCGGGCGTCGGGTTGGCGAGCGCGAAGATCAGCGGGCGGGCCGCCATTTTGCGGACCATGTCGGGTTTGAGAACGCCGCCCGCCGAAAGACCCAGGAATATGTCGGCGCCCGCGATGACGTCGTCGAGGCTGCGCGCATTGGTTTTCTGCGCAAAATCGATCTTGTCATCGTCCATCAACTCGGAGCGGCCTTCGTACACCACCCCCGCCAGATCGGTCACGAATATGTTCTCGCGGGCAATCCCCAGCTTCACCAGCAGTCCCAGGCAGGCCAGCGCGGCTGCGCCAGCTCCCGAGGTTACCAACTTGACCTTTTTTAGGTCCTTGCCGACCACCTTAAGTCCGTTGAGCAAGGCCGCACCCACCACGATCGCGGTTCCATGCTGGTCGTCGTGGAAGACCGGTATCTTCATGCGGTCGCGCAGCTTGCGTTCCACATAAAAACAGTCCGGAGCCTTGATGTCCTCCAGATTGATACCGCCAAAGGTCGGCTCCAGCGCCGCGATGATATCGACCAGCTTGTCGAGGTCGTTTTTCTCGTTGATCTCGATGTCGAAGACGTCGATACCGGCAAACTTCTTGAACAAGACGGCCTTTCCCTCCATCACCGGCTTCGCCGCCAAAGGCCCGATGTCGCCCAGCCCCAACACCGCCGTTCCGTTGGTGATGACCGCGACCAGGTTGCCGCGGCTGGTGTA
>CAIPZV010000023.1 GCA_903869595.1 uncultured beta proteobacterium
CTATGACCGGGAAAAGCGCTTTGAAACCGACTGATGAACTACGCCATTTTGAGGAGCCCCACCATGCAAGACCCTATCGTGATTGTCAGCGCCGCCCGCACCCCCATGGGGAGTTTTCAGGGCGATTTTTCCAGCCTTGCCGCGCATGATTTGGGCGGCGCCGCGATCCGCGCTGCCGTGCAGCGCGCAGGCATTGCGCCTGATGCGGTAGGCGAAGTCTTGTTTGGTAACTGCCTGATGG
Source organism: uncultured beta proteobacterium (assembly GCA_903869595.1). Lineage (GTDB taxonomy): Bacteria > Pseudomonadota > Gammaproteobacteria > Burkholderiales > Burkholderiaceae_C > Allorhodoferax. Next base: position 242 of record CAIPZV010000023.1, read on the forward strand.
CAGGCCAGGGCCAGGCCCCGGCGCGCCAGGCGGCCTTTAAAGGCGGCTTACCGCAAAGCGCGGGCGCGGTGACCTTGTCCAAAATGTGTGGCTCGGGCATGCGCGCAGCTATGTTTGCGCACGACATGTTGGCGGCGCACAGCCAGGACGTGCTGGTGGCTGGTGGCATGGAGAGCATGACCAATGCGCCTTATCTCTTGCTCAAAGGCCGTGGCGGCTACCGCATGGGCCATGACAAAGTCTATGACCACATGATGCTCGACGGCCTGGAAGACGCCTACGAAGCCGGCCGCAGCATGGGCACCTTTGGCGAAGACTGCGCCGTCAAATACAGCTTCACCCGCGCCGAGCAAGACGCGTTTGCCACCGCCAGCGTGCAGCGCGCGCAAGCGGCGATTGCCAGCGGCGCTTTTGCTACCGAAATCACACCCGTCACCGTCAAAGACCGCAGCGGCGAGCGCGTGGTGAGCATGGACGAAGGCCCGGGCAAGATTAAGCTCGACAAAATCCCCGGCCTCAAGCCCGCTTTCAAAAAAGACGGCACGATTACCGCCGCGTCCAGCTCGTCGATCAACGACGGCGCAGCCGCCATGGTCTTGATGCGCGCCAGCACCGCAGCGCAATTGGGCTGTAAACCCCTGGCCCGCATCGTCAGCCACGCCACCCACGCGCAAGCGCCCGAGTGGTTTGCCACCGCGCCGGTGGGCGCGACACAAAAAGCCTTGGCCAAAGCCGGCTGGGCCGTGGGCGATGTGGATTTGTGGGAAGTCAACGAAGCCTTTGCCGTCGTTCCCATGGCGCTGATGAAAGAGTTGGATATCGCGCACGAAAAAGTCAACGTCAACGGCGGCGCCTGCGCCTTGGGCCACCCGATTGGCGCGTCTGGTGCGCGCATCATGGTCACGCTATTGCACGCGCTGAAAGCGCGGGGCTTGAAGCGCGGGCTGGCGACGCTGTGTATTGGTGGCGGTGAGGCGACTGCGGTTGCCGTGGAAATGCTCTGAGCAATGTGCGCTTGATGAATGGTTGAAGGTGGTTGAAGTCAATGACCCGATCGATCACAGTAGCTTGGTGATGGCAAAAATTAGCGGCCAGTGCCAATGCGGTGCAGTGCGGTTTGCCGTAACTGGTAAGCCGGTCACGGCTTTTGTGTGCCATTGCACCGAATGCCAGCGCCAGTCCGGCAGCGCCTTTGGCATGGCGGCCTGGTTAGAGCAGTCAGAACTTCATCTGGAGTGTGGTCAGCTAAAGGAGTGGGTTCGTCAAACTCCCAGCGGCAAGCAGATGGCTTGCCATTTTTGCGCCGACTGCGGCAGCCGTATGTTCCACCAGGTGCTGGGTTCAAGCTTCCTGAGCGTGAAGCCGGGCAGCCTGGACGAGCCTTCTCAATTTTCCCCGGTGGCCCACATATGGGTCGCAAGCAAACAAGACTGGGTTGAAATCCCGCCACACTGTGTGCAGTTTGAAGGTAACCCAGATAGCATGGGCGCGCTGATGCAGGCTTGGCGGCTGGTGCACTAGCAATGAGCGATAGATAAGTCCATAGCTTCAAAGTGGGCGCCATCGCAGACTGGTAAAATAGACGAAATTTCGTCGAAAGGTAGCCCATGGACGCATTGCTGGCAAAAACAAGCATCGGTATTTCCGAACTGCGCGAAGCCCCGGCCAGGGTGTTTGAGCAGGCGGGGGACGAGGCGCTGGTCGTGCTGAACCACAACAAGCCGGCCGGTTATATCGTCTCCAAGGTGTGGATGGAGCGCGTACTCGATGCCTTGGCGGACCGCGTGCTTGCCGATAAAGCAATTGCGCGTCTGGGCACGCTCAAGACCGCGCGGGTGATTGATCCGTCGGACCTGTGAGCCAAACTTATACCTTGGCCATACACCCGCAAGCGGAGCGCGAGTGGGCCAAGCTAGACGAGGCGGTGAAAAAGCGATTTACGTCCAAGTTGATTAAACAACGCTTAAGCAGCCCGCGTGTTGCCAAAGACGCATTGCATGGCGCGCCCGATTTGTACAAAATAAAAATCACTTCGCCCCAGTACCGCATCGCGCACCATGTAGACGACAAGCGGCGACAACTGACGATTTTGGCCATCAGCACCCGCGATGATGTGTACGAGTTATTGGGCCCAAGGCTTTAAGCAGTTTTCCGGCCTCCTCTGAATTGCCCCAAATTTTCGCCCCACTGTAGTTAGAACTTTTATGCTTCTCACCCCCGACCAAGAAGCCATTCGCGATGCGGTACGCGAATTTGCGCAAAACGAATTGTGGCCGCACGCGCCGCGCTGGGACAAGGAACATACCTTTCCCAAAGAGGCACACAAGGGCCTGGCGGCGCTGGGCGCGTATGGCATTTGCGTGCCCGAGGAATACGGCGGCGTGCAGCTCGATTACCTGACGCTGGCTTTGGTACTGGAAGAGATCGCCGCTGGCGACGGCGGCACGAGCACCGTGATCAGCGTTACCAATTGCCCGGTCAATGCCATCTTGATGCGCTATGGCAATGCCGCGCAGAAAAAACAGTGGCTCACGCCCTTGGCGCGCGGCGAAATGCTGGGCGCGTTTTGCTTGACTGAGCCGCATGTGGGCTCGGACGCTTCCAGCCTGCGCACCACGGCAGCGCGCGAAGGCGATGCCTATGTGCTTAACGGCGTGAAGCAATTTATCACCAGCGGCAAGAATGCCGATGTGGCGATCGTGGTTGCCGTCACCGACAAAGACGCGGGCAAAAAAGGTATGAGCGCGTTTTTGGTGCCTACCACTGCGCCGGGTTATGTAGTGGCAAGGCTGGAAGACAAGCTGGGCCAGCACAGCAGCGACACCGCTCAAATCAATTTTGACAACTGTCGCATTTCGGCAGAGAACCTGATCGGCAAAGAGGGCGAGGGCTATGGCATCGCCTTGGGTGGCTTGGAGGGCGGGCGCATCGGCATCGCCGCGCAAAGCGTGGGCATGGCGCGCAGTGCGTTTGAAGTGGCACTCGCTTATTCCAAAGACCGACAGAGTTTTGGTGCGCCTATCTTTAACCACCAGGCGGTGGGCTTTCGGCTGGCGGAGTGTGCAACGCAGTTAGAGGCAGCGCGCCAATTGATATGGCACGCAGCGGCCTTGCGCGATGCCGGTCGGCCTTGCCTGAAAGAAGCGGCCATGGCCAAACTGTTTGCCAGCGAGATGGCTGAAAAAGTATGTACCGTAGCCATCCAAACACTGGGCGGCTATGGCTATGTAAGCGACTTCCCGGTGGAGCGCATTTACCGCGATGTGCGCGTCTGCCAGATATACGAAGGCACCAGCGACGTGCAAAAAATCATCATCCAACGCGCCCTGGCGTGAACCTACAACACAAGGAGACAGCATGCCGATTACCAAAGGATTCCGCCAACTCGTCGATGAGGCCAACGCCTGCATCACCACCTATTCAGTGACGCAAGTGCGCGAGCGCCTGGCCGACGGGCGTATGCAATTGGTGGACATCCGCGATATCCGCGAAGCCGAGCGCGAAGGCACCATCGAAGGCGCGGTGCTAGCGCCACGCGGCATGCTGGAATTTTGGGTGGACCCGGCCTCGCCCTACTTCAAACCGGTGTTTGGCGACGAGGCCAAAGAATATGTGCTGTTTTGCGCCGCCAGCTGGCGCAGCGCATTGGCCACCAAAGCCTTGCAAGAAATGGGCATGACGAATGTGGCCCATGTCGACGGTGGCTTTGCTGCTTGGGTCAAAGACGGTGCGCCGGTGCAAAGCTGGGAAGCCCACAAAGCGCAAGCCAAGGCCGCCAAAGGCGGATGAGCCTAGGCCCATTGGCTTTGCAAGGCGACCCGCCTTGCCCGTGTGCGCGGGCGGGCACGCATGGAAAGCCGCTTCGTTTTTCTGCCTGCTGCGGGCGGTATCTCGAAGGTGAAACGCCCGCACCTGATGCCCAAACCCTGATGCGCTCGCGCTACAGCGCTTTTGTCTTGCAGCGCGAAGCCTATTTGCTGGCCACCTGGCACGCCAGCACCCGCCCCGCGCACGTCGGCTTTGACACTACGGGCAAGTGGCTGGGCTTGGAGGTGCGCAACGCGCTAGTCAGCAGCCCGACTGACGCCGAAGTGGAATTTATAGCCCGCTTTAAACCGCAAGGCGCCAGCGCCTGGCGACTGCACGAGCGCAGCCGCTTTGTGCTGCAAGACGGGCGCTGGTGGTATGTGGATGGGGTGCAACTGGCTTGAGGCTCCGAGCCTTGCATCTATTTCGATGTAGCGCAAAGCAGTTCGCCTTACTTGGCGTTAGGCTAGCGCATTCTTAATCTCAGGCTTGAAGCCACCGCCATGCCGCAAACTACCCCCGCCCTCGCCCACCTCAAAGTCCTCGACCTCTCGCGGGTGCTCGCCGGCCCTTGGTGTACCCAGATGCTGGCCGACATGGGCGCCGATGTCATCAAAATCGAAAAGCCCGGCGAGGGCGACGATACGCGCCATTGGGGCCCGCCCTTTATGCAAGATGCGCAAGGTCAGGACACTGCACACGCCAGCTATTTCACCGCCTGCAACCGCAACAAACGCTCGATAGCGATTGACATTGCCAAGCCCGAAGGCCAGGCCCTCATCAGGCAACTGGCGCTGCAAAGCGACATCTTGGTGGAAAACTTCAAGGTCGGCGGCTTGGCGCATTACGGGCTGGATGACGCCAGTTTGCGCGCGCTCAATCCGCGGCTGATTTATTGCTCGATCACCGGTTTCGGCCAAACCGGCCCCTACGCCGAGCGCGCCGGTTACGACCTGATGATCCAAGCCATGAGCGGCATGATGAGCATCACCGGCAAACCCGAGGGCACGCCCGGCGGCACACCGCAGCGCGTGGGCGTGGCGCTTACCGATGTGTTCACCGGTGTCTATGCCTGTAGCGCGATTTTGGCGGCCATCGAGGTGCGCCACCGCACCGGCCAAGGCCAGCATATTGATATGAGTTTGCTCGATGTTGGCATGGCCATTTTGGCCAACCAGGCCGCAGGCTTTTTGAACACAGGCCAATCGCCCAAGCGCCAAGGCAATAGTCATCCTAGCCTGGTGCCTTACCACGACTTTGAGACCCAAGACAGCGCCATGCTTTTGGCCATCGGCAACGACGGCCAGTTCGCGCGCTTTTGTACCGTCGCCGGTCACCCCGAATGGTCTGCCGATCCACGCTTTCAGACCAACACTGAACGGGTGAGTCACCGCGACACCCTCGAAGCGCTGATGCAGGCCGTCACCCGTACCCGCAGCACCGCACAATGGATTGCCGACCTGGAGCACCATGCCGTGCCCTGCGGGCCTATCAACTCGGTGGCCGAGGCCTTTGCCGACGCCCAGGTGCAGGCCCGTGGCCTGGCCGTCACCCAGCCCACCAGCGATGCCGTCCAAGCCGCCACTGCCGTAGCTTCCATTAGTTCGGTCGCCAGCCCACTGCGCCTAGCCGACAACCCGCCGGTGCTGCACCGCGCGCCGCCAGCCCTGGGCGAGCATACTGACGAGCTGCTGCGCGAGTGGGGCCTGGACGCCGCTGCTATCGCCCACTTGCATTCCCAGGGGGTTGTTGGGTAAGATTCTTACTTCTAAAAGTAAGGATTGACCATGAAAATTACCAGCAAAGGGCAGGTCACGATTCCGCAGGCGGTGCGGGAAAAAGCCGGTCTGCATCCCCACAGCGAAGTCGAATTTGAAGTACGCGATAACGGCGAAGTGCTGATCCGCGCGGTCGCCCGCCCGGCCAGCTCGGTGCGCGCCGCTTTTGCGCGGGTACGCGGCAGCGCCAACGCCACGCAGTTCAAGCACATGGGCACCGACGAGTTCATGGCCTTTTTGCGCGGCTGAGCATGTCCCCGCCCTCACCTCATATTGCCGCCGAGCCTGACGCACGCTACCTGGTGCAGGCCTTGCCCCGCGCCACGCTGGTCGATAGCTGCGTGCTAATTGACGTGCTGGCCGACGACCCGCAGTGGGCCACCTGGTCTTTAGACCAACTCGAAGCCTGCGCTGCGATAGCGCCCCTGGTGATCAACCCCTTAATCCTGGCCGAAATTAGCCCCCGCTTTGAACGCGCCAGCGATCTGGAAGCCGCGCTCGCCGGCTTGCCCTTGGTGCGCGAAGCTTTGCCCTGGGACGCCGCGTTTCTGGCCGGGCAAGCCTTCAAGGTGTACCGCCAAGCGCAAGGCAGCAAGACTTCGCCCATGCCCGATTTCTACATCGGCGCGCATGCGTTGGTCGGGCAAATGCAATTGCTCACAAGGGATGCGGCGCGCTACCGCAACTACTTCCCCACTTTGCCGCTGGTAGCGCCTTAAGCGCCCAGAAGCTCCCAACGTTCTAAAGCGTCCAGCAACTCGCCGTCAATCGCCGCGTTGCGTTGCGCCAGTTGCAGGGCTTTGGCGTTGTCGCTGGCATACAGCGTACCGTCGGCAAGCTGCGCGTTGATGCTGGCTTGTTCAGTTTCCAGCGCGGCGATGCGCGCGGGCAGGGCGTCGAGTTCGCGCTGCTCTTTGTAACTCAGTTTGCGCGCTTTGGCCGCAGGCGCCACTGGGGCTGGCGGTGGTGGCGCGACAGTTGTTTTTGCGCTGGCCGCTGGTTTGTCATCGCGCCCGTAGTTAAAACTTTGCGCGACTTTTTGTCCCTTGGACTGGGCGATAGCATTGGCGCGTTTGCTTTGAATCAACCAATCTTGTACGCCGCCTTCAAACTCGCGCCAACGGCCCGGGCCTTCATAGGCGATGGTGCTGGTCACCACATTGTCCAAAAACGTGCGGTCGTGGCTGACCAGAAATACCGTGCCATCGTAGTTTTGCAACAGGTCTTCCAGTAATTCCAAGGTGTCGATATCCAAGTCATTGGTGGGCTCATCGAGCACCAGCACATTGGCCGGACGGGCGAACAGGCGAGCCAACAACAAGCGGTTGCGCTCGCCACCGCTTAAAGACCGTACCGGCGAATTTGCACGTGCAGGCGAGAACAAAAAGTCACCTAAATAGCTTTTTACATGCTGGCGCCGATTGCCGATCTCAATCCATTCGCTGCCGGGGCTGATGAAGTCTTCCAGTGTCGCGTCCAAGTCCAAGGCATTGCGCATTTGGTCAAAGTAAGCGACAGCAATATTCGCACCTTGGCGCACCGTACCCCAGGGGCTGTGGCCGGGCTCGGGTGCCGGTGCATTGGCAGGTGCGGGATCGGGCTGGAGCTCGCCCAAAATCAATTTCAGTAGCGTCGTTTTACCCGCGCCATTGGGGCCGAGCAGGCCGATCTTGTCGCCGCGCAAAATCGTGGCGCTGAAGTCGTGCACGATCACACGCCCGCCGTGCCGTCCCATGGCCGTAGTTGCCCCATCGCCGGGGCTGGTTTGCCCAGCATCCGGGGCCATCTTTGGATTGGCAAAGCTTTTAGACACATGCGTCAGCTCTGCCACCAGCTTGCCGCTGCTTGCGCCGCTGCTGATGTCCATGTTTACGCTGCCCAGCACATCGCGCCGCGCTTCGCGTTGGGCGCGCAAATTGTCCAGGCGCACGATGCGCGCGGTGGCCCGGGTCCGGCGCGCTTCCACGCCTTTGCGTATCCATACTTCTTCTTGCGCCAGCAGCTTGTCGGCGCGCGCATTGATCACCGCCTCCTGCGCTAACTGTTCTTCTTTTTGCAGCAGATAGGCTGCAAAATTGCCGGGATAAGACAAGAGCTTGCCGCGGTCTAACTCCACAATGCGCGTGGCTACGTTGTCCAGAAATGACCGGTCGTGCGTCACGGTAATGATGCTGCCGCCAAAGTCCACCAGCAGGCCTTCCAGCCACTCAATACTGTCTAAATCTAGGTGGTTGGTTGGTTCGTCCAGCAGCAGCACATCGGGCTGCGCTACCAAGGCCTGCGCCAGCGCCACCCGCTTTTTCGTGCCGCCCGAGAGCGTGGTGACAATGGCCTCCGGCTCCAGATGCAAACGCTGCAGCGTCTCGCCCACGCGCTGCTCCCAGTTCCAGCCGTCCAGCGCCTCGATCTCGCTTTGCATCGCGTCCAGGTCGCCGTGGCCTTGCGAGTATTCGTCGATCAAATCGCGCACCCGTTGCAAGCCCATGCTCACCGCATCAAACACGCTGGACTGGGCGTCTAGGTCCGGCTCCTGCGCCACATAGGCAATGCGGATATGGCTTTGCACTTGCAATACACCATCATCGGGTTTTTCGAGCCCAGCCAAAATTTTGAGCAGCGAGGACTTGCCGGTGCCATTACGGCCGATCAAGCCCACGCGCTCCTGGGTTTCGAGTGAGAAGCCTGCGTGGTCTAGCAGGGGTACATGCCCAAACGCGAGTTGGGCTTCCAGTAAGGTGATAAGCGCCATGTGGCGCGGATTATCCCCTGCTGAGCTGCGGCAAGCGGTCCAGCACCAGTTTGGCGCTGTACAAGACCACGAGGGCGCCGAGCAAATTGCCGGTGAAGTGCAGCGCCAGCCCGCCCCACAAATCGCCGCCTTGCCCGCGCGCCACAAACCACAGCTGGTGCAGCAGGGCACTGACCGCCGCAAACGCCACCGTCATGCGCAACAGGCAAGCGGCCGTCAGGCCCTGCAGGTTTTCTTCAAAGGCGGCCAAGCGCAGACACAGCGCGCGCGCTAACAGCGGCGCCAGACCCGAAAGCACCGCCGCGCCCAGCACCGTCATCGGGTCCTCGGTGTGCATCTGGCCCAAGCCCATCAGCAAGGCACCCAGCACCATGCCCATGGAGCCCCACTCCACAAACAAAAGTACGCAGATCAGCCCCAAGCCGCTGGGCAAAAACACCAAGCTGCTGAACGCAGAGGCGTTGAAAGACGAAAAGATGAATTGATTGAAAGACAAAAGGCCTACATAGGCCAGAGCCGTCATTGCGACGACCCATAGGTTTTTTTGCAATTGCATTGCGCACACTCCCGCATATTTTTACCTGCACATCAGCACAGGAAAAAGACCCGGGAGTTGACGCCCATCGCGGCCTTAGCCGCGCAGCATCAAACTGCCTGTGCCTTCTCCATGCACTGCCCCAATTGCGCAAAGTACTGGTGCGTCGCTTTCGTTGGCACCACGTACTTGACGCGGTTGTCCTGGCTATCCAGGTTCAGGTCGATCATTCCCTTTTTGCGCAAAGCCTTTAAACGGCGATGCGCAGTGGTGGTCGAAATCTCGGGCAGCATCACCATGGCCTCCAGCACCGTAATCGGCTTGTCTTCGTGCCACGCGGACGCGAAAACATTAAGCATCCTGGACTCGACTGCATCGAGTTGCGGGAAGCTCGGCAAGCTGCGGACAGCTTGCACCAGATTGAGGTACTTGGTGTACATCTGCGAAAAATTCGCTACCTTTGTTTTTGACATGATCGACTCCAACGGTTGAAATATGGTTTTTTATTGAAGCATTTCAGTTCAACATCTGAAATCCAGCAATATTTTCTCAAAAATTGACGTTTCTGTCGAATTAACGAAAAAATTGTCAGGTTTTGTCAATTTTGTTATCTTACACCATATTTTTAAATTAATCAATATATTTATCAAAAAAGTTATTTGCTGGACGGAAAACTGAACATGGTTCCCTCACGTACGCCAGCGGAAGGCCAGCGTTGTGTGATGGTTTTGCGCTTGGTATAAAAACGCGCGGCGTCCGGCCCGTAGGCATGCAAATCGCCGAACAGCGAGCGCTTCCATCCCCCAAAAGAGTGGTAAGCCACTGGAACGGGTAGGGGTACATTGACGCCCACCATGCCCACCAAAATGTTGTCGGCGAAGTAGCGCGCGGCCTCGCCGTCGCGGGTAAAGATGCAAGTGCCGTTTCCGTACTCGTGGGCGTCGATCATGTCCATGGCTTCTTGCAAGGTCTTGACACGCACCACGCCCAGCACTGGCCCGAAGATTTCTTCCTGGTAAGTCACCATGCCGGGTTTGACGTTGTCAAACAAGCAGGGGCCCAGAAAATAGCCTTGCTCGTGGCCCGGTACCTGTACGCCGCGTCCATCCACTACCAAGGTGGCGCCTTCGGCCACGCCCTGGTCCACATAGCCCTTCACTTTTTCGAAATGCGCTTTGGTGACCAGCGGGCCCATATCCATACCGGCGGTGGTGCCAGGGCCAACTTTCATCTTGGCAATTTCGACCTTTAGGCCCGCAATCACCGCGTCCGCCGTGGCGTCACCCACCGCTACCACCAAGGGGATAGCCATGCAGCGCTCGCCGCAGGAGCCATAGGCCGCGCCCATCAGCGCGTTCACCGCATTGGCCACATCGGCGTCGGGCATCACCACCGCATGGTTTTTCGCACCGCCTAAGGCCTGCACGCGCTTGCCGTGGGCGCAGCCGGTGGCGTAAATGTATTCAGCGATCGGCGTGCTGCCCACAAAGCTGATGGCCTTGACGCGCGGGTCGGTGAGCAGCGTGTCCACTGCCTCTTTGTCGCCGTTGACCACATTGAGTACGCCCGGTGGCAGGCCTGCCTCCAGCGCCAATTGCGCTACCAGCATGGTGCTGCTGGGGTCGCGCTCCGAGGGCTTGAGGATGAAAGTATTGCCGCATGCCACGGCCATAGGCCACATCCACAAGGGCACCATGATGGGAAAGTTAAAAGGGGTGATACCAGCGGTCACGCCAAGGGCTTGGAATTCGCTCCAGGAGTCGATCGAAGGACCGACGTTTTTGCTGTGCTCGCCTTTGAGCAATTCGGGCGCGTAGCTGGCATATTCCACGTTTTCAATGCCGCGTTGCAGTTCGCCCATGGCATCGGGCAGCACTTTGCCGTGTTCGGCGGTTACCAGGGCGCACAAGGCATCGGCATGTTCTTCGAGCAGCACTTTGAGCTTGCTCATCACCCGCGCGCGCTTGAGCGGCGGCGTGTTGCGCCACTCGGGGAAGGCGGCCTGGGCGTTGGCAATCGCCTGCTCCACTGTTAATTTGTCCGCTAATAAGAGTTTTTTCTCGGCTTTGCCGGTGGCGGGGTTAAACACCTCAGTGCTGCGGCTTCCGCCTTGGGTGAGTTGGCCGCCGATCAGGTGGCCGATAGTGGGTAGTGTGGACATAGTCAAAGTGCTCAAGTTAAAAATAAAAGGATTGTCGCGCTAAGCCCGCAACGTCTAGCTACGCGTTTTACAGGCTTTTTTACTTGCCAAACGCGCTGCGGGCCAGATTACTGGCCCGCACTGCTGTCAGGGGGTGCGCAAGCGCATTTGCAGCGGGTGCCATTGCACCTCGCTGCTGCCAGCACTTAGTCCGTCGCGTTCATCGATTCGCCCAGGGCGTTGATCAGGCTGTCGATCTCGGACTTTTCGATGATGAAAGGCGGTGCCAACTGGATGGTGTCGCCGCCGTAGCGCACGTAAAAGCCTTTTTCCAGGCAGCGCATGGCGATTTCATAGGGGCGGCGTGCCGGTTCGCCGGGCACCGCGGCGAGCGTGAAGCCTGCGGCCAAACCTATATTGCGAATGTCGGTGACGTTTTTACTGCCTTTGAGGCTGTGCACTGCTTGCTCAAAATACGGCGCCATGGCGGCTACGCGCTCGATCATGTTTTCCTTGACCAGCACATCCAGCGCGGCGATACCAGCCGCGCAGGCTACCGGGTGGGCCGAATAGGTATAGCCATGCATGAACTCGAGCAGGTACTCGGGGCCGCCAGCCTCCATAAAGGTGTCGTAGATTTCTTTCTTAGCCACTACCGCGCCCAGCGGCTGCGCGCCATTGGTCACTTGCTTGGCGACGTTCATGATGTCTGGCGTCACACCAAAAGCCGCAGCGCCGGTGTAGGCGCCGCAGCGGCCAAAGCCGGTAATCACTTCATCAAAAATCAACAAGATGTTGTTGGCAGTGCAAATCTCGCGCAAGCGCGCCAAGTAGCCTACCGGCGGCACCACCACACCGCCGGAGCCTGACATCGGCTCGACGATGACGGCGGCGATGTTGGATGCGTCGTGCAGCGTAATCAGGCGCAGCAGTTCGTCGGCCAGCTCCATGCCGTGGGCGGGCATGCCGTGGGAGAACACGTTTTGCGGTAACTGGGTGTGCGGCAGGTGATCGGCCTCGATGCCCTGGCCGAAGGTCTTGCGGTTGGCGCCAATGCCGCCGACCGAGATACCGCCAAAGTTCACGCCGTGGTAACCTTTTTCCCGGCCAATCAGGCGCGTCTTGGTGCCCATGCCTTTGGCGCGCCAGTAAGCGCGCGCCATCTTCAGCGACGTGTCGGCGCACTCCGAACCCGAACCGGCAAAAAATACCCGGTCCAAGCCTTCGGGCATCAGTTGGGTGATTTTGTTGGCCAGTTCAAACGACAGCGGATGCGCGTATTGGAAAGCCGGTGAATATTCCATGGTGCCGATCTGGCGGCTCACCGCGTCGGTGATTTCCTGGCGGCCATGGCCCAAGCCGCAGCACCACAGGCCGGACAGGCCGTCCATCACTTTGCGCCCATTGGAGTCGGTGTAATAAGCGCCTTTGGCGCTGACCATCATGCGCGGGTTGGCTTTGAAATTGCGGTTGCCGGAATAGGCCATCCAGTGCGCGTCCATCCAAGCGGGGTCGCGCGGATAGGGGGAGGTGGTGGTCACAACCGGTGCGTGGGTGGCGGTGTCATGGGGTTTCATGGCGGACTCCTGGTGGTAGGTCAAAAAGCCTTTTACGCCGCACAGAAAGTGCAGGCTTGCTTAGGCGAATCCAGATTGTGAACTTCTCTGTTACTCTTATAAAGTGAGAATTATCGCTATTTACTTGCCAATCTATGAAACCAAAGTCCCCTATCGCAACTGATGCGCCACCCAAAGTGCACACGCCGAGCGGCAAAGCGCTGCCCCGGCGCAAGGCCCCCGCCCAAGCCGCTGCTATGCCCACGCGCCCGGCGCTGGGCCAGCTCAGCGACATGGACCTGCGCTTGCTGCGCGTGTTCCGGGTGGTGGCCGACTGCGGCGGCATGGCCGCTGCCGAGTTGGAGCTCAATATCGGCAGCTCCACCGTCAGCCGCCATATCAAAGACCTGGAAACCCGCTTGGGCTTGCGCTTGTGCCGCCGGGGCCGGGCCGGTTTTGCCCTGACGCCCGAGGGCCAAAAAATTTACGCCCAGACCACCCAGCTGATGGCCGCCACCGATGCCTTTCGCAGCAGCGTTGATGAAATTCACCAGCGCATGGGCGGCCAGTTGCAAATCGCCGTGTTTGACAAAACCGCCAGCAACCCCAAGGCCCGCGTGGCGCAGGCGATTGCGCGCTTTCAGGCGCGCGCGCCCGATGTCGCGCTCAATTTGCATGTAGCCACGCTCAACGCGATAGAACGCGGCGTGCTTGACGGCCAGTTCCACCTGGGCATCATCCCCGGCCACCGCACTTCCGGCACCTTGCACTACGCGCGCTTGTTTGATGAACACATGTGCTTGTACTGCGGTCCCGGTCATGCCTTGTTTGGCAGCCCGCACAAGGGTTTGGATTGGGAAACGGTGCGCACCTTACCGTTTGCCGGCTTGGGCTACCACTCGCCCAATTTGCAGGTCAGCCAGCAATTGCGCCTGACGCGCAGCGCCACCGGTTTTGACCAAGAGTCGATTGCCACTTTGATTTTGTCGGGCCGCTTTGTCGGCTTTTTGCCCGAGCACTATGCGCAAAGTTTTGTACAGCAAGGCCAGATGCAGGCGGTGCTGCCCGAGGTGTTTTTTTACGACTGCGAGTTCTTCGCCATCACCCGCCGCTCACCGCAAGCATCCCGCGCCACCCGCGCTTTCTTGCAGTGCTTAGAGCAGGCGCACGCCGCATAGATTTACAAACCTGCGCGACCGTGACGCAGGCCGCGCAGCACTTTTAACGCGCGCATTTACTTGCCGAGAAACGGGAAACCGGCGATCGCCTCGTCTCCGTCCACGCGCGCAGCCAAGGCCTTGCCCGAACCGGCGCCGTGCGTCCAGCCCAAGGTGCCGTGGCCAGCATTGACCCACAGACCCCGCACCGGCGTTTGACCGATAAAGGGAATATTGGTCGGCGTGGCGGGGCGCAAGCCGGCCCAGAATTGCGGATTACCGCCTTCGTGTGCCAAGCGGGTATCGCACATGTCGGGCCAGATTTCTTCTACCCGGCGCGCCAGCATGTGGCAGCGCGCTTGCGACACCGGGCTGTCCAAACCCAGGTCGTAGCTGCCGACTTCGATGGTGCCAGCCACGCGGATCTGGTCGCCCAGGCGGGTGATGGCAATCTTGCGCGAATCGTCGATCACCGATACCGAAGGCGCCCGCTCGGGACGCAATATCGGGAAAGTGGCGCTATAGCCTTTGCCCGGGTAAATCGGCAAGTCCACGCCCACGCGGCGCAGCAATGGCGCGCTGTAGGAGCCGCAGGCCATCACCACGGCATCGGCGGCGATCGTACGGCCACTGCCTAGGCTGCCCGAGGCTTTGGCCCCTGGCGTCACCGCATCGGAAGCAATGGCGCGCGCGCTTAAAGATGCGTCATATGCGCCAGCCGCGCTAGATAGGCCAGAGCCACCCCCCGCTCCACCATGCGTCACAGGCCGCACACGCACCCCGCGCACCATGGCACCTGCCACGTCCAGCCCTTCCAAACTGTGCGAAAACAAAAACTCCACACCCCGCGCCGCACAGGCCCGCGCCAGGCCTTGTGTAAACACACAGGCGTCACCCGACTCATCGCTGGCGGTAAAGGTCGCGCCCACAATGCGCTCACCAAAAGGAGTCAGCGTAGGCTCCAGGCGCAGTAATTCAGCGGTGCTGATCACCTTGCGCTCCACGCCAAACTGCTGCATCAAGGCAGCCAATTCGCAGGCGCTGTCAAAGGCAGCCTGGTCGGCGAAAAAATGCGAGATGCCGCGCTCCAGCCGGTGGTAATCAATGCCGGTTTGCGCCACCAGTTCTTTGAGCGCCACATGGCTATAAGCGCCCAGGGCCACGATATGGCCCACATTGCGGTGGAATGCCGCATCGTTACATTCGGCCAAAAAGCGCAGACTCCAGCGGTACTGTTGCCAGCCTTCACCCAGCGGCCATTGCGGCCTAAACAACAGCGGCGCCTCTTTGCTGAACATCCACTTCAGCGCTTTGAGTGGCGCGTCGCGGTTGGCCCAGGGCTCGCAATGGCTGACCGAAATTTGCCCGGCGTTGGCAAAACTGGTTTCCAGCGCCGCATCGGCCTGGCGTTCCACCACCGTGACCTGGTGGCCGCGCTCGGCCAAATACCAGGCGGTGCTGGTGCCGATGATGCCGGCACCGACCACAACAATATGCATAAAAAATCCTGTTGCGCGCCCACCTTGAAAACGGCAGAGGGCGCTGGAGAATACGGCCATAGATTGAACTGCGCAGTCGCAAATTGGCCGAAATCGATTACAAAACAACCCAAAGGCTAAAATTCAGACATGCCTTCCAAATCTTTGCCCAAAGTGTCCTTCAAGACGCAGATGCTACAGGCGCGCGAAGACGCCATCATCCAGACCGCCAGCGCATTGTTGGCGCAAAAAGGTTTTGAAGCCATGACGGTCGATGAAGTGGCCGCCACCGTAGGCATTGCCAAAGCCAGTTTGTACAAGCATTTCCCCAGCAAAGAAGACCTCGCAGCAGCGGCCATGGTCAAGCTCATGCAAAAAGCCCAGACCTATTTGCGCGATTTACCGCCGCAAAGCCCGATGGCGCAATTGCGCGCTGTAGCGCGCTGGACCATGGAGTTGCAGTTGCGTGGTCAGATGCCCTCACTGCCCAGCCGCAATTCCACCTTGCGCGCCAAGCTCATGGCCAATGCGCAGTACATGGATGGCTTGATTGAAGTGAGCGACCGGTTGGGCGGCTGGATTGAAGAGGCGCAAGCGCAAGGCCATTTGCAGTCCAGCCTGCCGCCTATTGCGGTGCTCTACACCTTGTACGCCCGCGCCTGCGACCCGGTGCTGGAGTTTTTAAAAATGGGCGGCCAGCATGACGATGCACAAATCATCGACCTAGTCATGAGCACCTGCTTTGATGGATTAGCGTCCCGCTAAATTTCAATCACCGCTTGGGCGCGAAAGTGCGCTTGCTCTTTTTTGCGGGCATAGCCCAGCGGGTTGGCCACCACGCGGCAGCCCCGGTGCACATAGTCTTGCGCGGTGTGCAAATGTCCATGCAACCAGAGCGCAGCCTGCGGTAGCAAGTCATCTAAAGCGTTGCAAAATCCGGCGGTTCCGGGCACGCGGCCATAGCGCGGATCGGCGCTGTGCAGGCTAGGTGCAAAGTGCGTGACGGCGATGGTTTTGCCTTCAAAGGGTTGGTTCAAGGCATTGCGCAGCCAGGCTTGGCACTGCAAGCCTTCTTCGCGTACCGCTTCAGATAAAAAAGGCAAGCCATGGCGCAGCGTGCCGGTTTTTTTCAAGTAGTAGTCAGCCGCACGAAACGCTTTTTCGCGTGCCTTGCGGTTGTCTGGATTACTTTCCCACGCGGCGAGCGCTTCCGATGATTCCAAGGCTTGGGCATCACGCGGTGCATCCTGGTTGACCGCGTTGACCGTGTTTTCTGGCCACGGACGCGGCGAAGTTGCCAGCGCATCAAAATCAGTCCATAGCGTCGTGCCCAGCAAGCGCAGCGCCTGGCCATCCGTACTAAGCCCAGGCAGCGAGAGCACCTGCCGGTCTAGCCAAGTGATGCCCAAGCGCGCACAGGTCTCGCGCAAGCGGGCGTGGCCGGCATCAAAGTCTAGGCTGTCGTATTCATGGTTGCCCGGTACAAAATACACCGGCACCGGCCATCCATTCAGCGGCGAAAACTGCACCAGGCCGAAATCTGCATCCTGCAATTTCGAGCCCTTTTGGTAGGAGCCAATATCTCCGGCCAGCACCAAGAAGTCCGCGTCCGGGGCTGGCTGCGCCACAAAATCGGGTTGCGATTCCAAATGCACATCGGACAACAATTGCAGTTTCATGCGGCAGCGCCCCGTCCCTTTGCCAGCCTGGTCGCGGCCCGCATGGCAAGCTTGTAACTTTGCATCTTCATGCCCTGCCCCTTGCGCCAGCCAAAGGCACGGCTTGCGCCACCGCATGCACTTGGGCGCGCAACCAGCTTTGCGCGCTGTCTGCATCATGGCGTTGGTGCCACAGTGCATCCACCTGAATCGGCGGCACATCAAAAGGCAATTCATGCACCGCCAGTTGCGGCGCAAAGCCAGTAACTTGCACAAAATGCCGTGGCATCACGGCCAACAAATCCGAGTGCGCCACCACGCTGCCGGTAGTAAAAAACTGGTTCACCGTCAACACCACGCGGCGCGAGCGGTTGACCGAGGCCAAGGCCTCATCAATCAGCCCGTAGGCGCGGCCCGAAAAACTGACCAGTGCATGCTGCGCCTGGCAAAACGCGTCCAGGCTGAGCGGTACTTTGGCCAAAGCATGGCCTTTGCGCATGACGCATACATAGTCGCTTGAAAACAGCCGTTGCTGGCCAAATCGCACCGCTTGCCCGTTTTGCCGTTGCTGTCCGATGGCTGCCAGGGCAGCTGGGAAATGGCCCAATGCCAGGTCCACCTCGCCGTCTTCCAGCATGCGCCGCGGGTCGCGCGTGGTCAGCGGCACGGTGCGCAAAGACACGCCGGGCGCCTGCTGCAGCAAACCCTGCACCAAGCCCGGCATCAGCTGCGAAGCGGTGGCGTCGGCCATGGTCAGCACAAAGCTGCACACCGTATCGGCGGGCGAGAACGGATGCGGCGCCAACGCAGTTTGCAAGCGGGCCAGTGTTTCGCGCACCTGCGGCCACAGCAGCAGCGCCTTGGGCGTGGGCTGCAAACTGCGCCCTTGGCGCACAAGCACCTCGTCTCCCAAGGCATCGCGCAAACGGCGTAGGGCATTGCTTACCGCCGGCTGCGTTAGCGACAGCACTTGCGCCGCCCGCGTCAGGCTGCGCTCGGCCATCACCACATCAAAGACTTTGAGGAGGTTCAGGTCGAAGTTGCGCAGTTGCAATACGGGCAGGGTCATAAATAGATTTTATGAATGTGTGAAATCAAAAATATAAAGTGGACTCGCATTAGTGTAAACCCTAGTATCACCAATGTCACACCGCTATTGCGGCGTGCTCATGTTTTCTAAGGAGTTTGCTATGTCCAATTTCATGATTTTCCAAACCGCTTCTCAGCACGTCCGGGCGCCGTCGCAGCGTCCAATCAGGCGCATTGCGCCCTCCCAGGGCTTGGCCGGGCTGCTGTCAGCTTCGGTCTTTGCCGCTTTGCTCGCCGTAGCAGACCAGGTGATCGACAGCTGGGCCGACGGGCATATGTTGCTCGCCTGGGTGATGTTGTGGTTGTCGATTTTCGGAGGCCTTGCCCTTTTGACCCGGCCCATGCGCCGCGCCAGTACCGCCAGTGCGCTCTGGCTTCAAACCCGCGTAGCAGCACTGGTGCAGTCGCGCCGTGAAGCGGCTTTGTGGGAGTTGGCCATGCATGACCCGCGCATGCTGCAAGAATTGCGCGCAGCCAAGGCCCGCAGCCAGGACATCTAAAGCGTAGCTGCAGGCCTTTTCCTGCGCTGCCTGCTGGTTCAACAGGCCTCGTTCTCTAGGCTAGCTGCGCAAGCGCGGAGTTGGATTGCGACTGTAAAAAACCAAGACTTTCGCGGGCGGGCAAGCGCAGCCAATGCTCATAGAGCGTTGGCGCGACCACCACCACCATGCGCTTCTCGTCGCCGGGCTTGTGCATTTCGCGCATCAAGGGGTGGTGATCAGCGTTCACCGTCAGCATGGTGAAGCTAAAAATTTCTTGCTCCTGTGCCCGCCAGCACGACCACAAACCGGCCACCCCCAGTGGCGCGCCGTCTGCGCTGCCCATGCGCGCTGCCACTGCCCGACCGCTGCGCCAATCTGGCTCAAACAAAGCCTCAGCGGGAATGATGCAATGCTGGCCGCGCCGCCAGGCATCGCGAAAGCTGGGTTTGTCAGACGCGGTTTCGCTGCGCGCGTTGTAGGTGCTGCGCGTAATACGCAAATCGGTGGACCAATGCGGCACCAGGCCAAACAAACCGCTCAGCGCCTGTAAGCGGCCCGCAGCCGGTGCCGCACCCGGCGGTGTGTTGCGTATAAACATTGCTCGGTAGCCCGGCCACACATCGGCCTGGCCCGCGTCCTCGGGCAGGCCGATGCCGAAATGGCGCTCAAAACGTTCGCGCCCTTGAATGCCTTGGTAATGGCTGCACATAAGACGTATTGTCTGCGGGACGGTGGTTTGCAATTTTCTTTACAAACGCTTCTTGCAATCGACATGCGGGCCGCCTACAGTGGGGCTCGGTTTAACTAGAAAGTTTTGCTATGCGTTTCTTACTCGCCCCGTCTCTGCGTTGGCTGTCCATGAGCTTTTTGGCCTTGGCCTGCAGCCTGGCGCTGGCCCTGCCCAGCCCCAAAGACATTAGCGCAGCCGTCGAAGCAGGCGACCTGGCCCGCGCCGAAACCTTGTTGCACGAGGTCTTGAAAGAAAAACCCAACAGCGCCAAAGCCCATTACGAGTTGGGCGAAGTGTTGGCCCGGGCCAAGCGCTACGACGAGGCCCTGGCGCAACTGAACCAGGCCCGCGCCATCGACCCCGCGTTGAAATTTGCCTCCAGCCCCGACAAGTTTTCGCAAACCGTGGACAAAGTCAGCGCCGCAGCCGCTGCGGCCAAGACGGCTGCCACCAGCCAGAATCTGAACCCAGCGCCCGCAGCCGCGCATAGCGCTGTGGCGCCCGCCGCCAGCGCATCTTCCTTCCCCACCGGCTACGTGGTGGGCGGCATCATCTTGCTGGTCTTGTTATTCGTGCTGATTCGCCGCAGCCAAGCCCCGCGCCCCACGCCTATGCCCATGGGCGCTTATCCCGGCGCGCCGGGCTATGCCCCCGGTGGCGCCATGGCGTCCGCGCCCTATGGTGGCTATGGTGCTCAGCCGCAAGCGGGCTCAGGCATCGGCGGTGCTGTGCTCGGTGGCGTAGCCGGATTGGCCGCGGGTTATGCCTTGACTAAAGCTTTGGAAGGCGGAAATGCCAATGCGGGCGAAGCCCGCCACGCTGCACCTGCCAATGAGGGCTATGTTCCGTTCGACACGCCCCCTGCGCCGGACATGGGCAGCTTTGATGCCGGCTCAGGCAGCGGCTGGGATGCAGCCGACAGCGGCGGCGGTGATTCAGGCGGCGACTGGTAATCACGCTGTTTGCGACCGCCGGGTTGGCCAAATCAACCAAGAACTGCACAGCGCCATGGCCAAGGCGGAGCCGGAAAAAGCCGGTCCTTGCAAGGCCGCAGGCCCTTTTAAGCTCCGTCTTCCTGGCCCTGCCGGCTGCCAAACCGCAGGCGCTCAGTGCAATTTTTCCGACCAAGCGCCGCTCGGGCCGCCACCGTGCTTCAGTTAAGCTAAGGGCCGCTTCGCGCAGTGCGCCCAGCACAACCCAGGAGCCCCGCCCATGAGCACTTCAGACACCGCAGGATTCGGCAAATTTGTGCCCGGCTTTGACTTTTTGCAAAACCTCGCCAAGGCCGCTGGTGGCGCGGGCGGCAGCCCCACGGCCATGCCCAATATGGCGCAGTGGCTGGTGCCCAGCCTCAAAGTCGAGGACCTGGAAAAACGCATCGAAGAGCTCAAGCATGTGCAGTTCTGGCTAGACCAAAACGCCCGCGCACTGAGTGCCACCATCCAGGCGCTGGAAGTGCAAAAAATGACCATGGAAACCTTGAAGGGCATGAACTTCACCATGGGCATGCCCGGCGCCGCAGCTGCTGCCGCCCCCAAATCCGCACCGGCCGCGCCCGCAGCACCACCGCCTGCCCCCGAACCCGAGACTGCTGCCGACCCCGCCCCCAAGCGCAAAACCAAAGCGCAGGCCGATGCCAGCAAAGTCATAGACCCGATGCAGCTCTGGGGCGCGCTCACCCAACAGTTCCAACACATCGCCAGCACGGCGCTGCAAGACGTGGCTAAGCACAGCGCGTCGGTGGTCGGCAGTGCCAAAGCAGCTGGCAAATCCGGCGCCACTAAAGCCAAGCGCACCGCCGCGAAAACCGCAGGCAAAGCGCCACGCAAAACCACGGCTGCCAAGCGCAGCACCAAGCCGCGCCGCAGCGCCAGTTAAAACGGCGCCCACGCGCCCCGTCAACACCCCACTATGCAAACTTTTTCTTACGCGCACGCGACGCACCCCCAGTGGCAAAGCGCCAGCGCTTTGGTACTGGCGCAGTTGCGCGGCCAAATGTCGAGCTCGCTGCATGCGGTCACGCCTACGCTGGCCTTGCTCTACATCACCGACCATTACGCCCAAGACGCGCAAGAAATTTTGGACCATCTGAGCGCCGAGCTGCCTTCGGTCACCGACTGGTCGGGCACGGTTGGCATCGGTATTGCTGCTAATAATATGGAGTACTTTGACGAACCGGCCATGGCCGTCATGCTGCTGGACTTGCCATCGGACCAATACCGCGTGTTTTCCGGCGTATCGCCCCTAAACCTGGGCTTTGAAGCCCATACCGCGCTGGTGCACGCCGACGGCGCTACCGCCGACCTGCCTGACTTGCTGGCCGAAATGTCGGGCCGCACCGAAACCGGCTATTTATTTGGTGGCCTGTCCAGCAGCCGGGGCAAAAGCGTGCAGTTTGCGCTGGCGGCTGATGGCAACCTGAGCGGCCAGGGACTGGCCAAGGGCGTGTTCAGCGGGGGCTTGAGCGGCGTGGCTTTCGGACCGGAAGTCGCGGTGGTCTCGCGCGTCACCCAGGGCTGCAAACCGGTGTCGCGCGCCCGGGTAATTACCGAAGCGCACAACAACCTGGTGCTCAGCCTAGACGGCGAACCGGCCCTGGATGCGCTGCTTTCAGACTTGTCGATTTCGCTGGAGCGCCCGCAAGAAGCCTTGCAAGCGGTGCGTAACACCCTGGTCGGCCTGGCCAACCCGCCTACCGGCAGCGACAGCGCTGCCGTGCGCAAGACCGGTAACTTTGGCAGCGACGTGTTGGTGCGCCACATCATCGGCCTGGACCCCGGTCATCGCGGTGTCGCTTTAAGCGACCATGCCCGTGTCGGTGGCCAACTGGCTTTTTGCCAGCGCAACGTGCAGGCCGCGCGCGCGGATTTAATGCGCATTTGCGCGGAGATACGCGAAGAACTCAGCCCGGAAGAGATGTTGGAGCCGCAAGCAGTGGGCGCCACGGGGTCGCGTGCTGGCGCCTCTGCGCCGGTGCAAAGAGGCATTACCGGTGCGATTTACATCAGCTGCACCGGGCGCGGCGGCCCGCACTTTGGCAGCGCCAGCGCCGAACTGCAGATCGTGCGCCACGCTTTAGGCGATGTACCGCTGATCGGATTTTTTGCCGGTGGCGAAATTGCGTACCAGCATTTGTACGGTTATACCGGCGTGTTAACGGTTTTTACTGTAGATAAATAGCGTTTTAAGGCCAATTTAAGCGCTATTCCGTCATTGCGAGCGTAGCGAAGCAATCCAGTAACTCAAATGCTTGTGGATCGCCGCGTCGCTACGCATCTCGAGATGACACGCGTTTGCAGCGCGTTCCTAGGCGACACTGGCGCGTTGCAAACGGTCGGCGACTCCCGCCCATTCCGTGCTCCCGGGCGTTGACTCCACCCAAATTTCCACGGCACCCGCGTCGTCCATCGCGCGCAATGTGGCAAACAAATGCTGCGCAGCGCGCGCCGCGTCTGGCGGCATGGCGCGCAGTAGCAATTGGGGCGACCCCTTTAAGCCATCTTGGGGCTGGGCGGCTTCCTCCGATGAAATGCCGGGCCGGGTCCGCATATAGACGCCAATGCGCCCGGCCACTGTCCGCCGCTGCGCCGAACCCGGCTGTAAGGCGCCTTGCAAGTCTGCGGTGTCCATGATGCGCACTTTGGCTTCGGGCGCGTAGTGCGCAGCCAGGGTGCCCGAAGCGCGCGGCGCCGACTGGCCGCTCACCAACTCATGCGGCAGCCGCACGGTTTGCCCGCAGGCCTCGGTCAACGCATGCACGCCGATGGCACCGGGGCGCAAGAGCACCGGTTCGCCGCGCGTGCAGTCCACAATCGTGGATTCAATGCCCACCTCGCAAGGCCCGCCGTCCAAAATCAGCAGGGCGGCCGAGTCATCCGCGTCCCGTCCGGTATTGAATTCGCTGTGGACATGCTGCGCCGTGGTCGGGCTGACGCGCCCGAAGCGGTTGGCGCTGGGCGCGGCCAGGCCCCAGACCACCCTGCCTTGCACGCTGTGGCGCAGGGCGCGCAGCAGGGCTTGGGCGGCGGGGTGCGCCGGACAGCGCAGGCCCACCGAGTCCTGCCCGCCCGCAGCGGCTGCCGCCACGCCGTCGCGACGTGGCAGTATCAGCGTTAGTGGTCCGGGCCAAAAAGCTTGCATCAAGCGCATCGCAAATTCTGGAATCTCGCGCGTAAAGTAACGCGCGCCGCTCAGGCCGCCGTCCATATCGGCCACGTGCACGATCAGCGGATGGTCCGCCGGACGGCCTTTGGCGGCGAAAATCGCCGCTACGGCATCCGGTTTGTCTGCATCTGCGGCAAGCCCGTAAACGGTTTCGGTCGGCAGCCCGAGTAAGCCGCCTTGGCGCATCACCTGTTCGCAACGCGGCAGGCTGGAGCTTTCGTGGACTTGCAAAATCATGGGCGGCAGGGATGAAGGGGCTAGGCGGTGCAAAGTGGCTAGGCGAGCGCTTGGGGTAAACAACCTAGGGAAGTTCTGCACAAGTCCGTCATCGCTAGGAGCGCAGCGACGCGGCGATCCATAAATGCTTGATTGGCAAGCCAAAATGGATTGCTTCGCTGCGCTCGCAATGACGGATTTGTACTGATGCAGAGCTTCCTTAGGTGGTCAAAATAGACTAAAAAGCGTTCAAATATCGGCAATAGCATCTAAAACGTTTCAATTCCCAAAATACGCGCCGCGTCCAGGGCGGTCGCCCGTGCCGCCTGCGCGCTGTCGGCCGTCAGGGTCAGGTGGCCCATCTTGCGTCCGGGCCGAGCCTCGCGCTTGCCGTACAAGTGCAAATGCGCGCCAGGCAGCGCCAGCACTGCGTCCCAGGGCGGCGTCTTGTCCGAGCCGGGGCCCCAAATATTGCCCAATATATTGAGCATCACGGCAGCGCTGTGCTGGCGCGGCTGGGTCAGGGGCAGGCCCGCCAGGGTGCGCACTTGCAAATCAAATTGCGACTGGTCGCAGGCGTCTAGCGTGTAGTGGCCGCTGTTGTGCGGGCGCGGCGCGATCTCGTTGACCACCAGGCTGCCGTCTTGCAAGGCAAAAAACTCCACGCACAACACGCCCACATAGTCCAAACCTTGGGCAATCGCGCGGGCGGCTTGTACCGCTTGCGCAGCCAGCGGGGCCGGGACATTACCTTCAAACACCTCGGTCACCGCCAAAATTCCGGCGCGGTGCAAATTGCGCTGCACCGGGAAATCCACCATGGCGCCGTCGGCACCGCGCGCCAGGATGACCGAGCACTCCAGCGCCAGCGGCAGCATTTTTTCCAGCACGCAAACTTGTTCTTTCAAATCGGCAAAAGCCTGACGCAGTTGGGCGCGGTCGGCCACCCGCACCTGCCCTTTGCCGTCATAGCCCATGCGGGCGGTTTTCAGGATGCCGGGCAACAAATCCGCAGGTGCCGCCTCCACGTCCGCCGCACTGGCGATGGCGGCAAAGGGCGCGCAAGGCACGCCGCAGCGCACGAAGTGGGCCTTCTCGGCCAGCCGGTCTTGGGCAATCGCTACCGCTTGGGCGCCCGGTGCCACGGTGCGCGTGGCGGCTAGGGTAGCCAGCGCATCGGCGGGCACGTTTTCAAATTCGGTGGTGATGGCGCCGCACAGCGCGGCCAGTTGCGCCAGGCCCTGCGGGCCTTGATAGGCACTTTGGATGTGGTGGTGGCTGACGCGCCCGGCGGGGCTGTCGGCGTCCGGGTCTAGCACTGCCGTCTCAAAACCCATGGCTTGGGCGGCATGGACAAACATACGGCCCAGTTGGCCGCCGCCCATAACGCCCAGCGTCACCGGCCCGATGCCTGCCCCGGCTTGCACGGCGCCCGGAAGCAGCGCAGCGCTAGCACTCATAAACCGGCCAGCCCGTCGGCCAGCCCAGTCACCGGCAAATCTTGTTCGCGCGCGGCGCGGGTCTGCTCGGCGCGGTAGGCATCGAGTTGTTTGGCAAGCGCCGCATCGTGCGCCGCCAGCATGGCCACGGCAAACAAGGCCGCATTGGCCGCACCGGCTGCGCCGATGGCAAAAGTGGCCACCGGTATGCCTTTGGGCATTTGCACAATGCTGTGCAGAGAATCAACACCTTGCAAATGCTTGCTCGGTACCGGCACGCCCAGCACCGGCACCGTGGTTTTGCAGGCCAGCATGCCCGGCAAATGTGCGGCTCCGCCAGCGCCCGCGATGATGGCGCGCAAGCCCCGGCCCTGGGCTGCTTGCGCAAATGCGAACATATCGTCCGGCATGCGGTGCGCCGAAAGCACGCGCGCTTCAAAGGCGATGCCAAACTGTTGGAGAATCTGCACTGCGTGCTGCATGGTGTCCCAGTCGGAACTGGAACCCATGACGACCGCGATGGGTGTGGTGCTCATAGGGTTGGAAACAGCGCTTGGCACCTGCGCCCGAGGATCAGACGGCAGCCGTGCCACGAGGCTAGACGCCTAATTTTACGTTTTCACCCCGAGTAGCTTTTCATGATCAACGTCACCCTGCAAAATTTTGAAACCGAAGTCATAGCCGCCTCGCACGACATTCCGGTGCTGTTGGACTTTTGGGCCCCGTGGTGCGGGCCTTGCAAAGTGATAGGGCCGCTGTTGGAAAAGGTGGAAACCGATTACGCCGGGCGCTTCAAATTGGTCAAAATCGACTCGGACCAGGAGCAAGAACTCTCCAAAGCTTTTGGAATCCGCAGCATCCCCACCTGCGTGCTCTTGGTCGGCGGCAAACCGGTGGATGGATTCATGGGCGCCGTGCCCGAAAGCCAGATCAAGACTTTTTTAGACAAACACCTGCCCCCCGAAGGCGCCTCACTCACCGACGCCGAAGACGCGCAGGCCCTGCTGGCGGCGGGCGATGTGGAAGCGGCGCTGCATAAATTGCAAGAAACCCTGGCCGCCGATCCGGCCAATGACGACGCGCGCCACGAACTGGTCAAGCTGCTGATTCACCACAACGCTCTGGAAGAAGCCAAAGCCGCGCTGGCTCCGGCCCTGGCGGCCATCCCGCGCCAAATCCGCTTTGACGCTTTGCACCATTTCTTAAATGCTATCGACTTTGTCAACACCGACCCGCGCGGCAACTGGGAACTAGCGCAGTTTGACGAACTCCTTGCCGCCAACAAGCGCGACTTTGATGCCCGCCTGGCCAAAGCCCGCGTGCTGATGGTGGAAGGCCAGTGGACGGTCGCCATGGACGAGCTGCTGGAAATCATCATGCGCGACAAAGCCTGGGGCGACGCGGTACCGCGCAAAACCTTTGTGGCGATTTTGGAATTGCTCACCCCGCCCAAAGCCAAAGGCGCCGTCCAAGATACCGGTAAAACCGCCGGTGGTATTGAGCTCGCGGGCAAAG
Source organism: uncultured beta proteobacterium (assembly GCA_903869595.1). Classification (GTDB taxonomy): domain Bacteria; phylum Pseudomonadota; class Gammaproteobacteria; order Burkholderiales; family Burkholderiaceae_C; genus Allorhodoferax. The sequence goes on from CAIPZV010000023.1 coordinate 26,735, forward strand.
TCGTCGCCGAAACCGACCCGCAAGCGCAAATGGTCGCGACCTACCGGCGCAAGCTGAGCATGGCGCTGAATTAATTGCCTGTGCGGAACAGCAGTCAATGATTACATAGCAATCATTGATTACAATTGTCCACACTCCAAAGTTGCTAGGGGCCCGCCATGGCAAGCATCACGATTCGTAACCTTGACGACAATATCAAACAACGGCTGCGCGTGCGCGCCGCGGTGAACGGACGTTCTATGGAAGAGGAAGCGCGAGAGATATTGCGCCGAGTAATGGGTGAGCGCGCACCGACCCTCAACCTGGCCGAGGCCATCAGCGCCCGCCTAACACCGGGCATGCGCGCTGATCTAGAACTAGCGCCGCGCGAAGCGATACGCGAACCTTCCGATTTAGCTTAGTCGCGACCATGATCGTCCTGGACACCAATGTCCTATCGGAGTTGTTGCGCCCCTTGCCCGATGCGCGGCTGGTGGCTTGGCTTGCCGCGCAGGATGGAGCGGCGGTGTATTTCACTACAGTGGGCGAAGCCGAACTGCGCTATGGCCTAGCACTGCTGCCCGAAGGCAAGCGGCGCACGGCTTTGGCCCAAGCGGTGCAAGAAATACTCGCAGAAGACTTTCGCGACCGCATCCTCGTTTTCGATCGCGCAGCTGCCAATGTCTATGCGCACATCGCTGCGTCGCGCCGCGCAGCAGGCCGACCGATGAGCCAATTGGATTGTCAAATCGCAGCCATTGCGCGTGTCCAAGGCGCAGCGCTAGCAACCCGCAACACCTCCGACTTTCAAGCTTGCGGCATAGAAATTATCGACCCCTGGCAAGCGCCAGCGTGAAGACGGGATTCGCAGCGCGCAAGGCCTCAACACCTTGCATGCATTTCACGCCGTCAAGCGCTGTAAAGCCTCTTGGTATTTCGCCGCAGTTTGCGCAATCACCGCATCTGGCACGCGGGGTGCAGGCGGGGTTTTGCTCCAGGGTTTGCCATCGACTTGTGCGGCCTCCAGCCAATCGCGTACAAACTGTTTGTCGTAGCTCGGCGGGTTGCTGCCTTCGGCGTAGCTTTCCAACGGCCAGTAGCGCGAGGAATCGGGGGTTAGCACTTCGTCCATCAGCGTCAGCGTGCCTTCCGCGTCCAAGCCGAATTCAAATTTGGTGTCAGCAATGATGATGCCCTTGGTCAGCGCAAAGGCCGCTGCCGCTTCGTACAGTGCGATGCTGATATCGCGAATGCGCGTAGCCAAGTCCAGACCGATCATGTCCACCGTTTGTGCAAAAGTGATGTTTTCATCATGCTCGCCCACGGCGGCTTTGGCAGCAGGCGTATAAATCGATGTCGGCAGGCGCGAGGCATTGCGCAAACCCGGCGGCAAGGCCACATCGCAGACCGCGCCATTGGCTTGGTATTCCTTCCAGCCGCTGCCCGCTAAGTAGCCGCGCACCACGGCCTCGACGGGTAAGGGCTTGAGCCTTTTCACCAGCATGCTGCGGCCTTGCACTTGCGCCACTTCGTCCGGCGCGACCACGCTTTCGGGCGCTTCGCCGGTCAGGTGGATGGGGCACAGGTTCAGGCCTTGGGGGCCGAATTTCTCAAACCAGAACAAAGCCATTTGCGTAAGCAAAGCGCCCTTGCCGGGAATGGGCTCGCCCATGATCACGTCAAAGGCGCTGAGCCGGTCGCTGGCGACCATCAGGATGCGGTCGCTACCGACGGCGTAGTTGTCGCGAACTTTGCCGCGTGCCAGCAATGGCAGGGAATGCAGGGTGGAGGTGTGTAGGGAAGAAGCCATAAGCAGCACTGTAGCGCAGGCGGGTGCGCCATCGGCCGTTTGCTGCTAAACAACTCGGCCCAGATTAATGCACTACTTGCGCCAGCTCGCCCCTGCTGTAGCGCGCGGCGACTACGCTCAGCGTATCGCCTCTGACCTTAGCGCCCTGGCCTTCGCAGCCGAACTCGACATAGCGCGCTTTGACCAATTGCTTGGCCGCTTCGCGCGCCGGTTTGAGCCAGTCACGGGCGTCAAACTTGTCCGGGTTCTCGGCCAAAAATTTACGGCAGGCTGCCGTCATAGCCAAGCGGATGTCGGTGTCGATATTGATCTTGCGCACGCCAAACTGAATCGCTTTTTGGATTTCGGCCACCGGCACGCCATAGGTCTCTTTCATCTTGCCGCCATAAGCATTGATCATGGCCAGCATCTCTTGCGGCACGCTACTGGAGCCATGCATCACCAGGTGTGTATTGGGCAAGCGGCGGTTGATTTCTTTGATGCGGTCAATCGCCAAAATATCGCCCGTGGGCTGGCGGGTAAATTTGTAGGCGCCGTGGCTGGTGCCAATGGCAATCGCCAGCGCATCGAGCTGTGTGCGTTGCACGAAATCAGCGGCCTGCTCCGGGTCGGTCAGTAATTGCTCGCGCGTCATGGTGGCGTCGGTGCCGTGGCCGTCTTCTTTGTCGCCCTTCATGGTTTCTAGTGAACCCAGGCAGCCCAATTCGCCTTCCACGGTAACGCCCAGTTTGTGCGCCATGTCCACCACTTGGCGCGTCACGTCCACGTTGTATTCGTAGCTGGCAATCGTCTTGCCGTCGCCTTCCAAACTACCATCCATCATCACCGAGCTAAAGCCCAGGTTGATCGCGCCCTGGCACACCGCCGGGCTTTGGCCGTGGTCTTGGTGCATAACGACCGGAACATGCGGATAGGTTTCGATGGCGGCTTGAATCAGGTGTTTGAGGAAGGCCTCGCCTGCGTACTTGCGCGCACCGGCGCTCGCTTGCATGATGACCGGGGCGCCTACTTCGTTGGCAGCCTCCATGATGGCCTGGACTTGCTCCAGGTTGTTGACATTAAAAGCAGGGATGCCGTAGCCGTGGGTGGCGGCGTGGTCCAGCAATTCGCGCATTGAGACGAGGGCCATGGGGGTTCTCCGGGGGGTTGGTAACCGCTTGGTAACTTGTACCGATATGCGATTCTATTGAGATTTTCCCCATCCTGTCACCTGTGCGCGCCCGAGGCCAATCAGGCTGAGTCCGGGCTCCTCATGACGCGAGCGAGAAATCGTCGCCCGGCCTCAGCCCGATTGGCCTCTGCGATGGCGCGCCTATGCAGCGTTTAGGAGACGCGGCAAACCTTCATCATGTTGGTGCCACCAGGCGCGCCCATGGGTTCGCCGCAGGTGATGGCATAGACATCGCCGCTGGAAACAATGCCCAGCTTTTTGAGTTGCGCTTCGGCATCGCTCAGCGCGGTGTCACGGTCTTTGCTGCTGCTCATCAGCAAAGGGCGCACATTACGGTACAGCGTCATGCGGCGCTGGCTGGCTACGTTGGGGGTGAGCGCGTAAATCGGCACTTGAATCAAATGGCGGCTCATCCACAAAGCGGTCGATCCGCTGTCGGTCATGGCCACAATCGCTTTGGCGCCCAGGTGGTGCGCGGTAAACAGCGCGCCCATGGCGATCGACTGGTCGATGTGCTCAAACGTCTTGCCGATGAAGTCAGTTTCCAGTTTCACCGATTCGCCCGCTTCCGCAGCGACACAAATCTGCGCCATTTCACGCACCGTTTCTAAAGGGTAGTTACCGGCGGCGGTTTCTGCGGACAGCATCACAGCGTCGGTGCCGTCGAGCACCGCATTGGCCACGTCACTCACCTCTGCGCGCGTGGGCACCGGGTTGCTGATCATGGACTCCATCATCTGCGTGGCGGTGATGACGATTTTGTCATGCTCGCGCGCCATCTTGATCATGCGCTTTTGCAGCGCAGGCACAGCGGCGTTGCCGACTTCCACCGCCAGGTCGCCACGCGCGACCATGATGCCATCCGATGCCAGCAAAATTTCTTCCAGCTTGGGGATGGCCTCGGCACGCTCAATCTTGGCGATCAGGCCGGGTTTGTGGTTGAACTCAGCCGCAGCCACGTTGCACAACTGGCGCGCCATTTCCATGTCAGTCGCGCATTTGGGGAAACTCACCGCCACATAGTCGGCTTTGAAAGCCATGGCGGTGCGGATGTCTTCCATATCCTTGGCCGTCAGCGCCGGTGCGGTCAGGCCGCCGCCTTGTTTGTTAATGCCCTTATTGTTGGACAGCACGCCGCCCAGCTTGACGGTGGTGTGCACTTGCTGGCCTTGCACTCTGTCCACCACCATGACGATGATGCCGTCGTTCAGCAGCAGCACATCGCCCGCCTTCACCTCTTGCGGTAGCGATTTGTAGTCCAGGCCCACCGCGTTGACATCGCCCAGTTCGGTGCGACCGGCGTCCAAAATAAAAGGCTGGCCGTGCTCTAAAAAAACCTTACCTTCGGCAAACTTGCCGACGCGGATTTTTGGGCCTTGCAGGTCGGCCATGATGGCCACTTCACGCCCCGCACGTTTGGCTACTTCGCGCACCATGGTCGCGCGGTCGATATGGTCTTGCGCGGTGCCATGGCTGAAGTTCAGCCGCACCACATCGACGCCTTCGCGTATCAGGGCTTCTAGCATTTCCGGGTTACTGGAAGCGGGGCCCAGGGTGGCTACGATTTTGGTGGCGCGACGGGGCATGGTGACAGCTTTCTGAAATGAAAACGCATGGTTCGGAAGGATTCTTATTGTCCCACGGGGGAAGGCCCCTGGTTACATCACAGCATCAAGGGCTGGCACGCTGTCGATCACGCCACCGCCCAGGCACACCTCACCGTCATACAGCACGGCCGATTGACCGGGCGTCACGGCCCACTGCGCTTGGTCAAAGCCCAGGCTAAATAGCGCGCCATCGCTGGCCTGCAGCGCGCACGCGCTGTCGCTCTGGCGGTAGCGGGTCTTGGCCGCAAAAGCCACATGGCACGCAGGCGCACTGCCCGCCACCCAGCTCGCATCCGCAGCGCTCAGCGACTGCGACAGCAGCCATGGATGTTCATGCCCCTGCACCACCCACAAGGTATTGGTCTGCATGTCTTTGCGCGCTACGAACCAAGGCGTGTGTTCGCCACCGCCTTTTTGCGCGCCACGCGCCTTCAGGCCGCCAATGCCCAAACCCTGGCGCTGACCTAGTGTGTAAAAGGACAAGCCCACGTGCTGGCCAATGGTGTGGCCTTTGGGGTTTTTAATCGGGCCGGGTTCTTTGGCGATATAGCGATTCAGAAACTCTCGAAACGGACGTTCGCCAATAAAGCAAATGCCGGTTGAATCTTTCTTTTTGGCGTTGGGTAGGCCGATCTCGTCGGCAATACGGCGCACCTCGGTTTTGTGCAACTCACCCACCGGAAATAAGGTTTTGGACAACTGCGCTTGGTTAAGCCGGTGCAAAAAATAGCTTTGGTCTTTGGAGGCATCCAAACCCTTGAGCAGTTCAAACAAAGCGCTGGCTTGGTTTTGCCGCACGCGCGCGTAATGGCCGGTGGCAATGCAGTCTGCGCCCAGGCGCATGGCGTGGTCTAAAAAGGCTTTGAACTTGATCTCGGCATTACACAAAATATCCGGGTTGGGCGTGCGCCCGGCCTGGTATTCGCGCAAAAACTCGGCAAACACGCGGTCCTTGTAATCGGCGGCAAAGTTGACGTGCTCAATCTCAATGCCCAGCACATCGGCTACGGCTGCGGCGTCGATAAAGTCTTCGTTGGAAGTGCAATAGCCGGGGTCGCTTTCCAGCGCGTCGGCATCGGGGGCGCGGTCATCGTCTTCCCAATTTTTCATGAAGATGCCCACCACCTCATGGCCTTGCTTTTGCAGCAAATAGGCGGTGACTGCCGAGTCCACGCCACCGCTTAGGCCCACCACAATGCGTTGTTTTTTGGGGTGCTTCGGTGCGGCGCTCATGGGGCGATTTTAGGCCTGCGCGCGCGCGCCATTGGGCCGCCATTGCGAGGCTGCAGGCCCTGGGGATCTATGGCGCTTTGCTTTAGCCTACAAAGCCTCATGCCGACATGGACTGCCACGTCGCTAGCGCTCCTCGCAGTGACCCGCCCAGGCGGAACTTCCCGCTGTAATCAAATTTCCCGCCCGCTCGCATACACGCTGGCGTCGGTATGCAATACATCCATCGGATAGCGCCGCCCGGCCAAATAGTCTTCCATACATTGCAAGACCAGAGGGCTGCGGTGCAGCGCTGCGCTGGCGCGTACTTCGTCAGGCGTTAGCCACAAGGTGCGCACAATGCCGGTGTCCAGCTTGCGCTCTGCATCCAAGGCGCCCAAGCTGCCACAAAAGGCAAAGCGCATATAGCTGATGTCCGCGCCGCCCGGTCGCCCCGGCCCGTCGGGCATTTGCACGCGGGCCAGGTAGATGCCGACCAGCGCCTCGGGCGTAAACGCAAATGCGGTTTCCTCCAAGGTCTCGCGCACACAGGCTTGCAGCAGCGATTCGCCCGGGTCCAGATGGCCTGCCGGGTTGTTCAGGCGCAGGCCTTCGGGGGTGTGCTCCTCCACCAGCAAAAACCGCCCCTCGCGTTCAATAATCGCGGCCACCGTGGTGGAAGGCTTGTAGCGCAAATCGTTCATAGTGCAGGCTTTTGGAGGTGGCCTGGCTTATTCAGTCGTGCTGACTGCACCCACTGCTAAGCAATCCACCTTTGCGTTTTGCTTAAGGTCGGCTTGAGTCACCACCATGTTAGGTTCCCGGCGTTGGCGCAGTGCTGGGGCCATGGCCTATATCGATGGGCTGCTTGTTTGCGCATCCCGCGCATCACTTGCGGGCCTTGCGCCTTCGGCGGCGCGTTCGGCATACTTATTAAAGCGCCAGGCACTGCCGTCTAAGGTGATGCGCCGCCAGGTGCCGCGTTTTTCCGCCGGGCTCATTTGCGGCCAGTGCTGCACTTCCGAAAAGCTGCGACCGCAACCTTTACAGGTTTCGTCGCCCTGGCTGGTGGAGCAAATGGCGATACAAGGCGTGTCCGGCGTGCTGTCGTACCACGCCGTCCAGGCCTCGTGCGCGGCGCGCGGCATGCTGCGCTCATCGGCTTCTGCCTCGCCGTAATAGACCAGCAAGGCATATATCTCGGCCAGCGCGCGCGTGGGGCCGGGCAGGGATACGCCATCGGGCGAAGGGCTTTTGCCGCGCCAATAGTTAATAGCCGACTCGATATCGGTAATGTGTATGCCTGCCATGGGGGTGTGAGGTGAAGAGGCGCGATGATAGCCGCCCTCGCGCCGCAAGCCGTAGGCAGGGCTAATCCCCACGGCGCCTGGGGCCAGCAGGGGTTTTTTTAGACTGCCACCATGGAACTCTTTTCAAATGCCTGGTGGTCGGCTTTGCTGGCTATTATTTTGATCGACTTGGTGCTGGCCGGGGACAACGCTATCGTCATCGCCCTAGCTGCCCGTAATCTGCCCGAACATTTACGTAAAAAAACCATTCTCTGGGGCACAGTGGGTGCTATCGGTGTGCGCACGGTCATGACCTTGGGCGTGGTCTGGTTGCTGCAAATACCCGGCCTCATGCTGGTGGGCGGCTTGGGCCTGGTGTGGGTGGCTTACAAACTGCTGGCGGATCAGGGTGAGGGTGGCCATGAAGATGGGGGCGCCAACACTTTTTGGGGCGCCATGAAAACCATCATCGTGGCCGACGCACTCATGGGCATTGACAACGTGCTGGGCGTGGCCGGTGCTGCCCATGGCGCCATGGATTTGGTGGTCATCGGTTTGCTGATCAGCGTGCCGATTGTGGTGTTTGGTAGCTCGGTAGTGCTGCGTTTGGTGGAGCGCTTCCCCTGGATCATTGGCGTAGGCGCCGCCGTGTTGGCGCTCACCGCCGCACAAATGATTGCCAACGAGCCTTGGCTGCAAGACTTTTTCGGCACGGCCAAAGGCGAGATTGAACAGCAGCAGCAATTGGCCCGCTGGGGCTTGTACGCCGTGGTCACCGCCGGTGTGTTGTTGGCCGGTTGGCGCAGCCAGCGCCGCGCGGTGCAAATAGCGGACCCGGTTTAATCAGCCTGCTTGCGCCGCGCCGGACATTGGCGATGTGCTTAGCGTTGCTCGGTGGCCTGTTCGCGAATCAGTTGCACGATTTCGCGAGCGCGGGTGTCAACAATAGAAGCTTCAATATGGTCTGGCCCGTGCGCCCCCCACTGGCCTTTGCGCACCAAGTCTTGGGCAGCGCGCAAACGGCCTAGCGCAGCCGTCCAGTCATATTGCAAACCATCGGCCTGTGCTTGCGCGCGTATGGCCGCCACCAGACGGCCTTGCGCTTCATAGGCCGCGCCCAAAGCGCGCCAGGCGCCTAGGTCGCGCGGGTGGTCTACCGTCCACAAATACAAGGCCGTCGCTGCGCGGGCCGCGTCCCCGTTGCGCACCTGCACTTGGGCGCGTAGCAATAATTCGGCGCGCTCTAGGGACATGTCTTTGGTATCAGCGGCGCGCACCGGCGTTGCTATCGTGGTAAGTGCAAGGCCCACTTGATCCTGCGCCAGTGCAATGTCTGTGCGCAGCAGGCGCACCAAGCGATCGACCACTGGCGGCGCCCCAGCCACGCCAGCCAGCTGGGTGGCCAAAGCACCGGCCTGCGCATACGTACGCAGCTTAAGCGCCGCCAGCGCCGCGCCATACAAAGCCGCTGCCTGCTGCGCCGGGGCCTTGGTAGCCAAGACGGCGGGCTGCACATCCGCCTGCCAGCGCTGCAAACCATCGACGCTGGTATCAGACAGCAGCCGCGCGCGCGCCGCCATCAGCAGCGCCTGCCAATCGCTTTCGAGAGGTTTGTTATTGGCTTGTTCCACGCCAATGCGGGTTTGCATGTCGGCGATGCGATCGGTGTTGAGCGGGTGGCTGCGCAAATACGGAAAACCGCCGCTGTCATTGTTGCGGCTGGACTGCTGCAATTTTTCAAACATGCTGACAAAGCCTTGGGGCGCAAAGCCCGCTTCGCTGGCCAGGCCAAAGCCGGTGCGGTCGGCCTCGCGCTCCATGTCGCGCGAGTAGTTCAGCGCGCCTTGCACCGCTAACGCCTGGCTGCCCATAATCAAGGCGTTGGCCGCGTCATAGCCGGTGTTGCCGCACTGGTTTAGCGCATTGCAACTGGACTGACTTTTACTCGCCGCAAGCAGACCCAAAATCATGCCGCCAATCATCCAGGGCGTGCGGGCTGCATCATTTTCCGTCTTGCGCGCGAAATGGCGTTGCGTCACATGGCTCATCTCGTGGCCGAGCACCGAGGCCAGCTCATCGCGGGTCTGCACCATGCCCACCAAGCCCATGTACAAGCCGAAATACCCACCCGGCAGCGCAAAGGCGTTGACATCGCGCTCCCGCGACAAGAGTATTTCCCAGGCAAAGGCATCGTCCAAGTCCGGCCGCAGGTCGCCACGCGCGCGCGCCGCTTTGAGCAGCGGCTGCCACAGGCTTTGCACATAGTCGGTCATTACCGGGTCGTCTAGGTAATCCGGGTCGCGGTACAGGCTGCGCACAATCGAGTCGCCCAGTTTGCGCTCGGCTGCGGGTGATATAGCAGTGCCGTCGCCCAGAGCCGGCAGGCTGCTGCCGGACGCGGTCACCAGCACGGGCGTGCTTTGCGCGGAGGCAGTCACGCAAAACCCCGCCGCCGCTAAACCGGCCAAAGCGCTTAGCGCGTGTGTCGCCAGCGCCCGGTACAGGGCGGGCGGCATTCGCGCGTGGAAAATCCTTTTCATACCCGTATGATGCACCTTAAGCATGAACGCCCGGTAAATGCCGGCGCTTTATGGTCGGCAGCACTTGCCACATGAGCCACCCCCACCTTGAACTAAGAACCATGAGCAATCTCACCCATTTTGACGCCCAGGGCCAGGCCCATATGGTCGATGTCGCCGGCAAAGCCAGCACCCAGCGCCGCGCCATCGCCAGCGGGCGCATCCACATGCTGCCCGCTACCTTGGCTTTGATCGAAAGCGGCACCGCCAAAAAGGGCGATGTGCTGGGCATCGCCCGTGTGGCCGCCATCATGGCGGCCAAAAAAACCAGCGAGCTGATTCCCTTGTGCCACCCCTTGGCGCTGACGCATGTATCGGTGGTGTTTGACATCCTGCACGGCGCCACCGACCCGCAGGGCAAGGACGGCGTGCGCTGCACCGCCACCGTCGAAACCGTAGGCCCCACCGGCGTAGAAATGGAAGCCCTCACCGCGGTGCAAGTGGCGCTGCTCACCATCTACGACATGTGCAAAGCGGTAGACCGCGGCATGGTGATGCAAGACATCAGCTTGCTGGAAAAGCACGGCGGCAAGAGCGGGAGTTTTGTAAGCGGCTGAAGCCGCAAAAGCCAGCAGGCTTTGCCATCGCGGGTGCCACTTTGGTGTGCCTTAGCGCTAGGGCAAAGCCAGCTGCGGGTGGGCCTCACGCCAGCGCCGGTAGTCTTGCGCAAATGCAGCGGCAAAACGCGGCGCGTAATACGCAATTTTGTCCTCCCGGCCCAGCACCAGCGCCGCATCCAAAATCTTTTCCACCACCTTGGCTTCGGGCGAAAAATGCAGCAAGCGCTCGCCTAGCTCCAGCAAAACCGGCGCCGTCTGCTCGGTCACTGGCGTCACCGACAGCAGCGCAAAATCCACGTGGCCGCCAAAAAACCAGGCGTCCTGCACCTTGGCGTAAGTGTCATCACGGTAGGCGGGAGCGCGCTTATCAAGGTTCATATACAACTGGCTCATGCGCCAGTAATTCCATGTCACCAGCGCGCACAGCAGCGCGAACAGCGGTACTACAAACCAAGGGGCGTAGTGGGCTAAGCCTGACCGCAGCGCCGTTTGCGCAGTCGGCGCAAGGTCTGCTGCGTCCGTGGCCGCAGCACCTGTCACCTGCTTGGCCGGAAATGCATGCAAAACCCACAAACACAGCACCACCGCCACCTGAAACGGCCCGTACCACAGCGGGTACTCCAGCAAACTGTGCAGCCCCACCATGGCCAGCAGGCCCCAGGCCAGTTGCCGCTGGGGCACGCGCTCGGCCCAGGGCTTGTGGCGCAGCAGCCATGCCAGCAGCAGCGCGCAAATCAAGATCGCCAGCGGGAGCCCCAACTCCACCGCCAATTGCAAAGGCAGGTTGTGGGCGTTGTCCAAAATCTCGCAAAAACGCACGCCTGCTAGCGGCGTGGTGTACAGCGTCATGAAATGGGCAAAGTCCAGCTCCCCCCAGCCCCATCCTGCAAGCGGCTTTTGCGTAATCAGGTAGAGGACATTGCGGTACAAAGCCACGCGGCTTTGGCAGCCGTCCGGCGTCTCGCGCATGCGCTCAAACACCGAGCCCTCCACCCCCACGGCCATCGGCAGCAAGCAGGCGGCCAGCACATAGGCAAACACCATAAAGCCCGCCAGGCCCAAGCCGTAGCGGCGCCTGCCCGGTGCTTGCGCGCTGGGTTGCCAGCACCAAGCCAAAACCACTAACAAAAGCAACTGCAAAAAACCGGTGCGCGAACTGGAGGCCGCCGAGGCAGCACACACCAAGCCAGCACCCACCAACAAAACCAAAGCCAAGCGTGCCCGCGCATACTGCGCCCACCACCACAGCAGCACCAGGCCCATGCTGCACAAAGTGGCAAACTGATTGCGCTGGCGCAAATTGCCAAAGGCCTGGCCCAGCCCAGCGTAATTCACCCAGGGGCCCAGCATCTGCGCCTGGTCAAAGTACTGAAACAGGCCCATCAGCGCGCTCATCCCCGCCGCCAGCGCCCAGCCTGCCAGCAGCACGCGCCAGCGCGCTTCACGCGCCTTCAGCAGCGTCCAAAAACACAGCCCCAAGCCGACCGCGCCCCACCACGCCACCAGCCCGGACACCACGGTGACGGAGGGGCCAAAATGCAAGGGATTGAGCCAGGGAAAGGCCAGGCACAGAGTGGCTAGGCAATAGGCGAAGAGTTGGGGTAAGCGCGGCACGCGGGGGATTATCGGCGGCCCCAAAACGCCGCGGTTTTTAGTTAGGTCGCCTAAGCCAAGGTGTCAACAGCCCGCAGTCTCGCCTAAAAGGGTAAGGTTAGAGTCGCTGACACAGCCCGGAGGAGCGTATTTCGCTTCCATGTTTGTTGAGCAACTCCACGTCCCCGGCACAGAAGGCTGGTCGCTGGTTCGCTTAAGTTGAAAAACCTTGCAGTTGACTGAACGCGGGCCGTTCAGTGCGGATTGGATGGTGAACATGCCCCCAGCATCCATGGAACCTACGACCGATATCAGCCTAGTTGCATTAGTGCTGTCATACGCTGCGCCGAAGGCACTTAACTCGGTCGCTGAGTATGCGTATACCGCACCCGTAAGCTGGCCTTGGGCTAAGGCAATACTTATTCCATCCTTCAAAGGAAGGAGTTCCGCATGCGCCGCCGCCGCATACGTTTTTGCAACGTAATCCTGGTACACCGGCCACGCCACTGCAGTCAGCACGCCGATGATCGCGATCGTGACCATCAGCTCAATGAAGGTGAAACCTTGTTGTATAAAATTTTTCATGTTTTGCGCCATAAAAAATGCGTCCGCCACATTTCCACAGTGAAATTTTGCGTAGGCAAATGAGTAGGCACAAAGGCATCACGGCGCAGGCGCAGCGGGTGTTGCATCTGGCCAGGCAATGGTTGCAATATCGGGGTAGCTGCGCCCGTCTAGTTCCCAAGCGGCCTGCGCTTGCGTGCAACGCTCAGGCGCGCCTAATTTGCAGGTGCGTACCAACCACCAGCGCGCTCGCTCGGCCTGCCCGTTCATGGCCAAGGCAGCGGCCACTTTCCGTGATGCCGCATGCTGCGGTGACCAAGTCGCGATAGCCTCCAAGCGCTGCAGTTCATTGGCTGTTATCGGCGCTTGCAGTACCGGGTACTCGGCCATCTCCAAGCTCGCGCGCAGATGGGTTAACAGCAGTACGTCCGGCAATGGCTGCTGCTGTTGCAGCGGCGCGAGGGCGAAGTTCGGCCCATCCTGACGGCTTTGCTCTAAGTGCGCATAGTCTGCGACGATTAAGGTCAACAGCGCAGCCACGGCTGCTACCGCCGAGCCAACCCCCGCCCGGGGAATCAGCATCTGACGCTGCGGTAAAGCGTCCAGGCGTTGGTGCAATGCCCCCAGTACCCAAGCCAGCGGTAGCAACATGCAGGCGTATTGCAGCGGCATCTCCAGCATGGCGTGGTTGAGTGCGAACACGACAAAAAAAACCAACACCATGTCCTGTACGGTGCACACCTGGGGCAATAGGCGCAGCAGCCAACGCCCGCCCGCCCAGACCAAACCCGCGCCCAGCAACACGCCGTTCCACAGCAGCAGGTCTAGCACCAGGTTGTGCGCCGAGATGAAGTAAGTCACCATCGCAGGAAACCGCTCCGCCACCGCCAATTGCGCCGCATAAATCTGGCCCCAGCCGAAACCCTGCAAAGGCTGATCGGCCAGCGCCTGCAACGCCATGCGCCAAATTACCAGCCGTGCGTGCGCGCTCGATGAGCTGGTGACCGTTTGCTCGTCAACTCCAAAGTGCAGTGTCGCAACCAGTACCACGCACAGCACAAAATACAGCGCCAGCGCGAGCACCAGCCACAGCACGTTGCGCGAAGGCAGTAGCGTGCGCCATTGCAGCGTGCCTAGCAGCACCAGCGTAAGCCCCAGCCACGCCGTTCGCGAACCCGTGAGCGCCACGCCCCACAACAAGCAGGCCGCCAGCGCGGTCGCGCTCCAATAGCCCAAGCGCCGCTGCGCCGCCGCCCAAGCCAAGGCACACAGGCCCCAGCAGAGAAAAGTGGCAGCAATATTGGGCTGGGCAAAATTGCCGGCCGGGCGCTGCGGGCCGTCCAAGTCCAGCCACCACTGCGCGCTGCCTGCATGCCCCAGCCATTGCAGGCATTGCATGCCCACGGTCAGCAGCGCGGCCAGCCCCACGGCGGCAAACAGCGCGTCTAGCCCGCGCCCCGGGGCCACGCTTTCACAGCGGTGGCCGCACCAAAGCGCTAAGGCAAAACCGGCCAAATAGGCGCAGGCCATCCAGGCCACGCCAGCAAAGTAAATCAGCCCTAAGGCCCACTGCACAAGCGGTACCAGGGGCAGCAGCAGCCACACTGCAAAGTCTGCTGGGAGGGCCCAAGGCCCGCGGGTGCGCCACAGCAGGGCCAGGGCGATGCCCATGAAAGCGCAGGCGCACCAGGCGTCGCGCGCAAAATCCGGATAGGGTGCCAGCAGCCAGCCCAGTGCCAAACCAGCGGCCCACAGCCCATGCCAATCGCGCGATGCGCTGGCATGTTGGCGGTGTGCGGGGTTCAGGGTGTACATGGTCGTGCGTCGGCTTGGCTTGCCTGCGGCCCAGCTTGCTGCGGGCGCTGCGTGATAAACGCGGGCCCTACGCCGACGCGCAAAGGCCGCGTGCAAACCCAGGGCGCACAAGCAAAAAAGCAGCGGGGTAGGCCCGCTGCTTTTGGGTGCGCTTAAATTAGCGCTATCAAATTAAATAGCGGTAAGCGTGGCGCCGGCAGTACAACCCACCGGCGTAAACTTACTGTTTGCATCTGTTGTGCAAGACCAGGTGCCAGTAGTGGAATTGGTATCTGCGCTTCGCTTCAGGTGTATCAATTTGCCTGCGATAGAACCAGAACCCTTCAATGTGCATTGCACGGTCGACACGCCGGTAGCAGCAGTGATAGCAATTTTGTAAGTGCAACGGGCGCTGGTTCCCGAAGTTAGCCCGTAAGGCAGCAGCTCGGCGTTAGTAGCGGCTGTAACGTCTGCCGTGATTGAGCCGGCATTTAGGGCAAGTTCCACTTGGGTTTTGGTGGGGGCAATTTCAGCCAAGCCCGCAGTTACTTGCGATTTGGAGATGTAGTCTTGGTAGGCCGGAATCGCAACCGCCGCCAGAACACCGATGATCGCGATCACGATCATCAACTCAATCAGGGTGAAACCCTTTTGCATGCTATTTCTCATGAAAAACTCCCTATCAATAAACAAAAAAAGTGGATTTACAGTGGCCATTTGCTAAATTAATGTTTTTTGCAAAACTACTGATTTTGGCAATGGTTATCAAATGATACACCAAAAATAAGACGGCACCTTATTTTGTTGATTTCTTAAAAAGCGGGCTGGGCTTGGCGGGCCCGCGCCGCCTGACCCTGCTTAGTGCGCGGGCGTGTCGTCTTGTTCGTGGCGCTTTTGCAGCCAGCGCCCTGGCAGCAGCACCAGGGCTGCGCCCAGGGCCGGGCCGGCTTGGTGCAGCCAGTGGGCGTTTTCCAGCAGCGGGGCCAGCACTTTGTCGCTAACCACCGTCTCGCCGCCCACCCAGCCAATCAGCGCCGCGCCCAGCGTCACTACAACGGGGAAGCGCTCCATCAGGCGGATCATCAAGGTGCTGCCGAAGATGACCAGCGGAATGCTGATCGCCAGGCCCAGCACCAGCAGCACCATGTTGCCATTGGCGGCAGCGGCCACGGCAATCACGTTGTCCAGGCTCATCACCAGGTCGGCTATCAAGATAGTGCGTATGGCCGCCATCATGGAGCCGTATTGTTTTTCTTCGCCCTCGTCGTCGCCGTGATCGGACAGGAGTTGCACGCCTATCCACAAAAGCAGCGCGCCGCCCACGATTTGTAAATAGGGCAGGGCCAGCAATTGCACCGCCACCACCGTCAGCACGATACGCAAGACCACGGCAGCGCCGGATCCAAACAAGACGGCTTGTCTTTGCTGCTCCGGCGGCAAGCTGCGCGCCGCCAGGGCGATGACAACTGCGTTATCACCCGAGAGGATGATGTTGATCCAGATGATTTTTAGTAGCCCAAGCCAGAACTCGGGGGTTTGCAGCATTTCCATGGTTGTCTTCCTTCGACTGGCTTAGTTGGCGTACCCGCCGGCGCTGACGCTCCTGCAGGGGTGGCAGAGTGTAGCGATTGGCGGCGCGCCGCTTAGGGGCGGCCTGCCTGTGGCGCGCAAGCCAGGCTTAAAGCATGGCCTTAAGCAGCTTGGCCATCTCCGACGGGTTGCGCGTGACTTTGAAGCCACACTCTTCCATGACGGCCAATTTGGCGTCTGCGGTGTCGGCGCCGCCGCTGATCAGCGCGCCGGCGTGGCCCATGCGCTTACCCGCGGGCGCGGTGACGCCGGCGATAAAGCCGACGATGGGTTTTTTCATGTTCAGCTTGCACCAGCGGGCGGCTTCGGCTTCGTCGGGGCCGCCGATTTCGCCGATCATGATGACGGCATCGGTGTCCGGGTCGTCGTTGAAGGCGCGCATGATGTCGATGTGCTTGAGCCCGTTGATCGGGTCGCCGCCAATGCCCACGGCGGTCGATTGGCCTAGGCCGATTTCGGTGAGCTGCGCTACCGCTTCATAAGTGAGTGTGCCCGAGCGGCTGACCACGCCGATGCGGCCTTTGCGGTGGATGTGGCCGGGCATGATGCCGATCTTGATTTCTTCGGGCGTGATCAGGCCCGGGCAGTTGGGCCCGAGCAGCAGCGTCTTTTTGCCGCCAGCCGCTTCTTTGGCGCGCATTTTGTTGCGCAACTCCAGCATGTCGCGCACCGGGATGCCTTCGGTAATACAAATAGCCAAGTCCAGGTCGGCCTCGACGGCTTCCCAGATGGCCGCTGCCGCGCCGGGGGGCGGCACGTAAATGACGGACACCGTGGCGCCGGTTTCGTGTGCGGCTTCTTTGACGGAGGCGTAGATTGGGATGCCCAGCACCGACTCACCGGCTTTTTTGGGGTTGACGCCGGCTACAAAGCAGGCTTTGCCGTTGGCGTATTCCTGGCATTTTTCGGTGTGGAATGCGCCGGTTTTGCCGGTAATGCCCTGGGTAATAACGCGGGTGTCTTTGTTGATGAAGATCGACATGGCGGTTTCTTTCTGACGGTGGCGTGGGCGTTAGGCGTGGGCTTGGACAGCGGCGACGACTTTTTGCGCCGCTTCGGCCATGGTGTCGGCGCTGATGATGGGCAGGCCCGATTCGGCCAGCATTTTTTTGCCGATGTCCTCGTTGGTGCCCTTCATGCGCACCACCAGCGGCACTTGCAAATTGACCGCTTTGCAGGCGGCGATAACGCCGTGGGCAATCGTGTCGCACTTCATGATGCCGCCAAAGATGTTGACCAAAATAGCCTTGACCTTGGGGTTTTTGAGCATGATCTTGAAAGCCTCGGTCACCTTCTCGGGGGTGGCGCCGCCGCCTACGTCCAAAAAGTTGGCTGGCTCGGCGCCAAACAGCTTGATGGTGTCCATGGTCGCCATGGCCAGGCCTGCGCCGTTGACTAGGCAGCCGATGTTGCCGTCCAGGCTGATATAGGCCAGGTCAAATTTGGAGGCCTCGATCTCGGCAGCGTCTTCCTCGTCCAGGTCGCGGTAGGCGACGATGTCGGGGTGGCGGTAGAGCGCGTTGGCGTCAAAGTTGAACTTCGCGTCCAGGGCTTTGATGTTGCCATTGCCTTCCAAAATCAGCGGGTTCACTTCCACCAGGCTGGCGTCGGTGTCCATATAGACCTGGTAGATTTTTTGCAGCACGTCGACCGCTTTGGCGGTGGAGCCAGCGGGCACGCCAATCGCATCGGCCAGTTTTTTGGCTTGCGCGTCGGTCAGGCCTAGGGCCGGGTCGACGATCTCGGTGATGATTTTTTCTGGCGTGTCATGCGCCACGCCTTCGATGTCCATACCCCCTTCACTCGATGCGATCATGGCCACGCGCTGGCTGGCACGGTCGGTGACGGCGGAGACGTAATATTCTTTTTTGATGTCCGCGCCGTCTTCAATGAGCAAGCGGCGCACTTTTTGGCCCATGGGCCCGGTTTGGTGGGTAATGAGTTGCATGCCCAAAATCTCGGTCGCTAACTGTTTGACTTCGTCAATCGAGCGGGCCAGCTTGACGCCGCCGCCTTTGCCGCGACCACCGGCATGAATCTGCGCCTTGACCACCCACACCGGGCCGCCGAGTTTTTGCGCGGCTTCAACCGCCTCTTGCACCGTAAAAGCAGGGATGCCGCGCGGCACAGGCACGCCAGCATTGCGCAAGATTTCCTTGCCTTGGTATTCGTGGATTTTCATGGCTTTTCTCTTTTGGAATAGTGCGTGCGGTGAAGCACTTCGCGGTGCGCAAACCAGGGGATGACCGCGGGTAGCGCAAAGACGCGGAACTGTATCATGGTGCGGCGCGTCAAACTTGCCACGCGCTTACGCTGCGCAAGGGCCGCTGTAGCCCCCGATTTGTCAGCATTCCATGCCTTTTGAGCCCATGAAAAAAATCTTTATCGACGGCGAAGCCGGTACCACCGGCCTGCAAATCCGCGAGCGCCTGCAAGCCATGGCGCAGATCGAGATGCTGCGCATAGACCCGGCGCTGCGCAAAGACGACGCGGCCAAGCGCGCCTTGATGGCGCAGGCCGATGTGGTGATTTTGTGCCTGCATGACGATGCGGCTATCGCCTCAGTGGCCATGGTGGACGCGCTGCGCCGCGACACCGGCAAAGCGCCGCGCATCATCGACGCCTCCACCGCGCACCGCACCGCGCCGGGCTGGGTCTATGGCTTTGCCGAACTGTGCGCCGGCCAAAGCGCGGCGATTGCCGCCGCCGACCGTGTGGCCAACCCCGGCTGCTACGCCACCGGCGCGATTGCGCTCTTGCGCCCCTTGATCGACGCGGGCTTGCTGCCGCCCGACTTTGCGGTCTGCCTGCCATCGGTCAGCGGCTACAGCGGCGGCGGGCGCAGCATGATTGAAGCTTTTGAAGCGGGCAGCGCAGCGCCTTTTGAGTTGTATGCCTTGGGCCTACAGCACAAACACATCCCCGAAATCATGCATTGCAGCGGCCTGACGCGCCGCCCGCTGTTTGTGCCCTCGGTGGGTAATTTCGCGCAAGGCATGTTGGTGCAATTGCCGTTGCACCTGGACAGCCTGCCCGGCCAACCCAGCGCCCAGGCCCTGCACCAAGCACTGGCTGCGCACTACGCCGGTAGCCGCACCGTGACGGTGGAGCCGCCCACCGCCGACGGCAAGCTCGACGCCGTGGCCCTGGCCGGTAGTAACCAAATGGAGCTGCGCGTCTTCGCCAACCCAGCCGCCGGCCACGCCCTGCTGGTCGCGCGCCTGGACAACCTGGGCAAAGGCGCCAGCGGCGCGGCGGTGCAAAACTTGGAGTTGATGCTCGGGCTGTGAGCGGGGTGGTTGCGCCTGGCCCAGACAAGAGCCCCAGAAAGCGCTAAATTGGGCGCCAAATTTGGAGCTTAGCCATGGAAAGCATCTATCCCGACATCACCGTTAGCATGTCGCGGTTCAAAAAAAACCCGGCTGCCGTGCTGCGCGACGCCAAGCATCGGCCAGTGGCGGTGCTCAACCACAACAAGGCGGCCTTCTATGTGGTCGAGCCAGCGTTGTTTGCGGCCATGCTCGAAGAATTGGCCGACCAAGCCTTGTACCGCACCGTGCTCTCGCGTCTGAGCGAGCGCTCCAGCGCCATCGAAGTCGATATTGATGCCATTTGAGAGGTGAGCCAAATAAACGCTCTAGCTGCGATTTGAGCCCAGCGCAAGCGCCGAGTGGCAGGCCAAAAATGCCCTCAGTCTTAATCTTGGCTTTTGTGCTTGGCGCTGATGTAGGAAGATACGCCATACCCTCCAGCAAACCCGCACAACACTTTAACAATATCAAGCACGATAGCTTCTTTGCCGATATAAAGTGCGAACACAATGAGTGCAACCGTCACCATCACAATAAAAGCAGCAAATACCAACCTATGCATTTGAACCGTTTTATTGACGGCTCTTTCATCCCTTCGGTCTGACGCTTGGGCATCTATGGACTTATCTGCAATTTTTTGATTGTGATCCAATTCCTTTAACTGGATATCGGCCTGTTTTAGTTCGAGTGTGATGCGGGATTCTTGCAGACTCAGCATGCGCTGAATAGTCGCTTCTGAAACACCTCGAGGTATGCCCTCTGCTTTTTTGGGTACGTGTTCTGTCATGCGGATTGATGGCTTTTCAATCTAGGCATGGTGTACTGAACATCGAATCCACCAAAGTCATCCTTGCCGATGACGGGTGAAACAAACCGCGATCGCGCAATTAAGTCTGGCGAATCTTTTAAAAGTTTTTGAAACTCTGCCGGGGTCAAAATTTCCCTGCGTACCGGCTCAAGACTTAGTGCTGAGAACTTGGGCGTTTTCATGGCTTTGCTCTATTGGTAAAAACGGATAAAAATCATACCATCGGCCTTAAATTCTGAATAGGTGTTTTTCTGGCGTTGCCAGTTCATCGCAATAGGCAGAGGCGTTTAGATGGGGTAATGTTGGGCTTCGTAGGCTTGTACCAGGGTACCTAGGACCCCCAGCCGTTCGCCTTCGGGCGATTGCGGGGCCGGGTCTAGATCGATCAGCGCCGACACCTCGCACAGGGCTGCAAGGTAGTCCGCTTCGGTTTGAATGGTTTTGATTTCCATCTTTAGGCTACTTTGAGCCGGTTCACCATGGAGGGCAAGCACAAATGCTGCTCAGCGGGCAAACAGTCTCTTTAGCCTGTTCAGGAGAGCGGCATGCCAAAGCGCTCCCATCGCGGCAGCCAGTTTTCTTTGAATGCCACCGAAAGCACTAAGTGATGGGCGCGACCCACCAGTAGGTGGCGGGGCACGGGGCCGATATAGCGCGAGTCGGCGCTGTTATCGCGGTTGTCCCCCATCATCCAGTAGTGGCCTTCGGGCACTCGAAAAGCGGGCATCGAGCGCAGGGATGGCACGCTAGGCAACCATTGCACCGAGTGGTCATGCTCGCCCAGATGCTCGCGCAGTCGTAATGCAGGCAAAACGGCTGTTTCGTCAATAGGCTCTTGCACTTGAACGCCATCCGAATACTGCGCCGCTTCGCCATTGATGATGAGCACACCTTTGCGCATTTCTACCGTGTCGCCAGGCAGTGCGACCAGTCGCTTAATGAGTCGGGTGCCGTCTTTGGGAGAGAAAAAAACCACGATATCGCCTGGTCGCGGTTCGTCGATTCGCGAAACTGCAATGTCGGTAAGCGGGATTTTTAGATCGTAGGCGACGCGGTTGACCAGTACCACATCGCCTTCGAGCAAGGAGGGGCGCATGGAGCCGGAAGGAATCGGATTCCAGTCGGCAATGGCGGTGCGAAAGAGTCCGAATAAAAACAAGAAAAGGATGAAGCCCCGGTTTTCGACCCACAATTTTTTCATTGCGCCAACTCCTATTTACCTGCACATTTGGAAAATCTTATCTTAATCCCCATCACATTCAAAAGCCCCCGAAACCACGCGGGCGATAGCCTCACCGCCAAAGCCGCGACTGGCTAAAAAGCGCACTTGTTTGGCGCGCTCGGCGGGGGTGGTTGCAGGGCTGCCGAATTTTTTGCGCCAGACTTCAAAAGCGCGCGCTTGTTCGCTGGCGCGTAGTTGGTTCAGGGCCTGGGCCATGGCTTCGGGTTCCATGCCTTTGGCATGCATCTCTTGGCGGATGCGGGCGTTGCCCAGTTTGGCGCTGCGGCGGTGGACCAGGGAGTCGACGGCGCGCTGTTCGCTTTGCAGGTCTTTGGCGGCCAGTTTGTCCAGCACGGCGGCGAGTTCGCCTGGCGTTTCTTCAAACTGTGCCAGCTTGCGCTGCAACTCGGCGCGCGAATGCTCGCGGCTGCTGAGCAGGCGCAGCGCGCGGCCGGTGAGGGAGAGTTTGGGGCCGGTGGCCATGGTGCGCGTTGATAGGAAAGCGGGGAGCGAGCCGGAAGAAGTCCATCCGCCGCCGATGTCCGGCACCCGCTAACTGCGGGATACCGGGCGCCGGGGGAGGACGCTTACCTGGCTTTACGCAGCAGCTTCGGCCTTTTTGCCACCTTTGGCTTTGGCTTCGGGCACTTCGGGTGCGCCCGCTATCAGCGGGATGCCGAGGGACTCGCGCACTTTGTTTTCGATTTCGGTAGACAGGGCGACGTTTTCGCGCAGGAATTCGCGCGCGTTGTCGCGGCCTTGGCCGATTTTTTCGCCTTGGTAGGCGTACCAGGCGCCGGATTTTTCGATGATGTGCGCGTTCACCCCCATGTCGATGATCTCGCCGTGGCGGCTGATGCCTTCGCCAAACAGGATGTCGAACTCGGCCGTCTTAAAGGGCGAGGCGACTTTGTTTTTCACCACCTTGACTTTGGTCTCGTTGCCGATGGCCTCGTCGCCTTTTTTGATGGTGCCGGTGCGACGGATGTCCAGGCGCACCGAGGCGTAGAACTTGAGCGCATTGCCGCCAGTGGTGGTCTCGGGGCTGCCGAACATGACGCCGATCTTCATGCGGATCTGGTTGATGAAGATGACCATGCAATTGGTCTTTTTGATGTGCGCGGTGAGTTTGCGCAGCGCCTGGCTCATGAGACGGGCTTGCAGGCCGGGCAGGGAGTCGCCCATTTCGCCTTCCAGCTCGGCCTTAGGGGTAAGGGCGGCCACCGAGTCCACCACGATCAAGTCCACCGCGCCCGAGCGCACCAGGCTGTCCACAATCTCTAGCGCTTGTTCGCCGGTGTCGGGCTGGCTGATCAGCAGGTCTTGCAGATTGACGCCGAGTTTTTGGGCGTATTGGATGTCTAGGGCGTGTTCGGCATCGACAAAAGCGCATTGGCCGCCTTGCTTTTGCATCTCGGCAATCACTTGCAGGGTGAGCGTGGTTTTGCCGGAGGACTCTGGGCCGTAAATTTCGACCACGCGGCCACGCGGCAGGCCGCCTACGCCCAGGGCGATGTCCAGGCCCAAAGAGCCGGTGGACACGACCTGGATGTCTTCAATCACTTCGCCTTCGCCCAGGCGCATGATGGTGCCTTTGCCAAATTGCTTTTCGATCTGGGCCAGGGCCACGGCCAGGGCTTTGGCTTTTTCGCTGTTGGGGGCCATGGTTTTGACGGGTGCGTCCATGAGAAATCTCCTGTGAGGGTGGGTGGGTAATCTTGGAATCCGGCGTCTGGTATTAACCACAG
>CAIPZV010000024.1 GCA_903869595.1 uncultured beta proteobacterium
AGAGGCCTGAGCTTCCGCCTGAAAGGGAAAGGGGGCGCTTACGCACCCCCTGATAGGAATCTCGGCGGGTCTTAGCCGCCTACACACCTGAGATTGAAAATGGACTAGCGAATACCGGCCGCAAGTCGGAAGTGATGGGGGAATACAATGGGGTCTTGCATGGTGGGGCTCCTCAAAATAGCAGGGTTCATCAATCGGTTTCAAAGCGTTTTTCCCGGTCATAGGGAAATACGTCGTGCACATAGCCTTGGGCGATGCGATCTTTGTGGCCTTGCCAAAAGTCCGCGTCCAGCAAGTCGGCATGGTGCTCCATAAACACTTTGCGCACGGCCGGGTTGCCCAATAAAAATGGCGTAAAAGTTTCGGGGAAGACGTCTTTGGGGCCTACGCTGTACCAAGTCTCGCCGGACATTTCTTCCTCTTCGTTGCGCGGCGCGGGCACACGGCGGAAATTGCAATCAGTGATGTACTCGATTTCGTCGTAGTCATAAAACACCACTTTGCCATGGCGCGTGATGCCGAAGTTTTTCCACAACATATCGCCGGGGAAAATATTGGCCGCTACCAGGTCTTTGATGGCGTTACCGTACTCCACCACGCCGCGCGCAATCTGCCCGCGTGCGCGCTCGGCGTTGGGCGAGGTGTTGGATGCATCGGCACCACCGGCATCAAAGGCTTCCTGCAAATAGATGTTGAGCGGAATCATGCGCCGCTCGATGTAAACATGCTTGATGATGACTTCTTGCGTGCCATCGCTGCGGGTATTTATTTGCAATTGGCTGGGCGCGAATTTCTCGATCTCGGCCAGCAACTCCGGCTCAAAACGATCCAAGGGAAAACCCACGCCACTGTATTCCAGCGTATCGGCCATGCGCCCCACGCGGTCGTGCTGCTTGACCAGCAAATATTTGCCTTTGATTTGCTCGCGCGAGGTGTCTTTGGGCGGCGGGTAAAAGTCTTTGATAACTTTGAACACATAGGGAAAGCTAGGTTGGTCAAACACCAGCATTACCATGCCCTTGATGCCCGGCGCGATGCGGAACTTGTCGGTGGAGTGGCGCAGGTGGTGCAGAAAGTCGCGGTAAAAAAGTGTCTTACCTTGCTTGGCCAGGCCCAAGGCGTTGTAGATTTCATTGCGCGGTTTGCGCGGCATCAAGCTGCGCAAAAACTGCACATAGGCCGAGGGCACTTCCATGTCCACCATAAAGTAAGCGCGCGCAAAGCTAAACAGCATCAACAAATCGTCTTCGCCAAACAAAGCCGCGTCGATACGCAGCAGCCCAGTTTTTCCATGCAACACCGGCAGCGCAAAACCCAGCTCCTGAAAACCATTGATCAGCTTGCCGACGATATAGCAACCCTTGTTACGAAAGAACAAGCCCGTCAGCACCTGCACTTGGAAATTAGCGCGCAAGGCAAAGTCGCCTAGTTGCTCGCGCATCACTTGCGCTACCAGTGCCGTGTCGCGCTCCAAGTCTTCAAAGCCCAGGCGCAGGTCAAAGTCCTGCACCATGCGCAGCGCCGTGGCTTGCATAGTTTCGCGGGTGGGGTAATAGGCGCGATAGGTGGGCCGCGCATCCGCTTCACTGTTTTCTATGTATTCGGTGCTGACCGCAGGGCGCACAAAAATAAAGTCATTCTGAAAATAACTGCGGTGCAAAATTTTCGTGGTGACCGAGTTAAAGAACGTTTCGGCCAGCTCGGGTTGGTGGTGGTCCACCAGCAGGCCGATGTAGAGCAGCTTCACTTGCTGCCAGACCTCCATGGGCTGATCACCCGCTTTGAATTCACGTTCCAGGCGATTGGAGCATTCCAACACCCGCAAGTCATAAAACTCAATGCGCTCGCGCTGCGCGCGCTGCTGGCCGTGCCAATCTGCGGTTTCAAAGCGATGTTTAGCGCGCGCGGACTCGGTGCGAAACAAGCGGTAGTGGCGGTTAAAGCCGTCCATCATCGCTTTGGCGATGTCAAAGGCCAGCGGCGAATCCAGTCGGGTGGGAAACATGGCAGTGCCTGATTAACGCGGCGCGGCGGCGATGGCGGCAATCGCGGCGCGGTAGATGGCGGCAATATCGTCTTTGCCACCCAGATGCATTTGCAAATCTTTGAGCAAACCATCGTGCAAGCCATAGACGCAGCCGTGCAGCGTCACCTCTTGATCGCGCGCCCAGGCGTCTTGCAACACCGTGCTTTGGGCTACGTTAAGCACTTGCTCCACGGCGTTGAGTTCGCACAAGATGTTGGCACGAGCAGACTCGGGCGCGGCGTCGATAAGTGCTTGATGCTGATCGCGCACGTCCTGGATGTGGCGCAGCCAGTTGTCCGCCAGGCCGATGCGCGCGCCTTCCAGCGCCGCCTGCACGCCCGAGCAGCCGTAGTGGCCGACCAACAAAATATCGCGCACCTTGAGGCGCTCAACGGCAAATTGGATGGTAGACAAGGCATTCAAATCCGAATGCACCACCACATTGGCCACGTTGCGGTGGACAAAAATCTCACCCGGCGCCAGGCCAATAATCTGGTTGGCAGGCACCCGGCTGTCCGAGCAGCCGATCCACATATAGCGCGGCTTTTGCTGCGCCGTCAGGCCCGTGAAAAAGCCTGGCTGCTTGCGTTCCATTTCAGCCGCCCAAGTGCGGTTACGGGCGAATAAATCGTTTAACTGGGTCATACAAATTGGGCTGTGCGCAACAAGGTTTAGGCGGTCTCGGAAAACAATTCTCGGCCAATAAGCATACGGCGAATCTCACTGGTGCCTGCGCCAATTTCATAGAGCTTGGCATCGCGCCACAAACGGCCCAGCGGGTAGTCGTTGATATAGCCATTGCCGCCAAATATTTGCACGCCCTCGCCGGCCATCCAGGTGGCTTTTTCGGCGGTCCACAAAATCACGCTGGCGCAGTCTTTGCGCACGCGGCGTACATGCTCGGTGCCCAGCGAATCCAAGTTTTTTGCCACCATATACGCAAACGAACGGCCCGCTTGCAGCACGGTGTACATATCGGCCACTTTGCCCTGAATGAGCTGAAACTCGCCAATGCTTTGCCCAAACTGCTTGCGCTCATGGATATAGGGCATGACGTTGTCCATTACCGCTTGCATGATGCCCAATGGCCCGCCGCTCAATACCGCGCGCTCATAGTCCAGACCGCTCATCAAGACCTTGGCACCGTTGTTAATGCCGCCCAGCACGTTGGCCAGCGGCACTTCCACGTTGTTAAAAACCAGCTCGCCGGTGTGGCTGCCGCGCATTCCAAGCTTGTCCAGCTTTTGCGCCACCGAGAAACCCGGCATGCCTTTTTCAATCAAAAACGCCGTCACGCCGCGCGCACCCAGCTCGGGGTCGGTTTTGGCGTAGACCACTAAGGTGTCGGCATCCGGGCCGTTGGTAATCCACATCTTTGTGCCGTTCAGAACAAAGTACCCGTCCTTGTCTTGCGCGCGCAGCTTCATAGAAAGCACATCGCTGCCTGCGCCGGGCTCGCTCATGGCCAGGGCGCCCACGTGCTCGCCGCTGATCAGCTTGGGCAGGTAGCGCTGGCGCTGCTCTGGCGTGCCGTTGCGGCGAATTTGGTTGACACACAAGTTGCTGTGCGCGCCATACGACAAACCCACCGACGCACTGGCGCGCGAGATTTCTTCCATGGCCACCATGTGCGCCAGATAGCCCATGGCAGCACCACCGTATTCTTCTTCCACCGTAATACCCAGCACGCCTAGGTCGCCCATCTTGCGCCACAAGTCCATGGGGAACTGATCTTCACGGTCGATAGCGGCGGCGCGCGGCGCAATCTCGGCTTGCGCAAAATCATGCACCGCCTCGCGCAGCGCATCCACGTCTTCGCCTAGTTGAAAGTCCAGCCCTGGTAATGTCATTTTTTATCCCTTAAGAAAAATACTTCAGCTGCTTGCAGGCACCGTGGTCAAGGTTTGCTGCATCAACGCACACGGGCTGCTGCGCCCTTGCGCATCCGCATGTAGCACTTCTACCGATGCCACCGTCACCCGCTTACCGGCGCGCACGACTGTGCCGGTAGCGCGTAACTCGCCATCTTTAAAAGCCGCCAGAAAATTGATTTTGTATTCCACCGTGGTGACCTCAAGCCCTTCGGGGGCAAGCGTCAAAGCGGCATAACCACCAGCGATGTCGGCCAGCATGCCACTGGCGCCGCCGTGAAAGCCTCCTTGCTGCTGCGTTACCTTATCGGAGTAAGGCAGGGCCAGCTCCACACAACCGGGCTCAGCGCGCAGCAGGCGCACGCCCATGGCCCGCGACATGCCCTGACGCGCCAGGCTGTTGGCAATGCGCTCCCACAGCGCAGGATAGGGCGCGACCTGGGGAGCGGTATCAGCGGACATGCGCAACCTGCGCTTTGGGTTTTTTGTTTTTAGGCGCGCTAGCGGCCACTTTGCCCAGCAGGGTGCGGGCTTCGCGCTGATGCACTTTGATCTCGTCCAGATTGGCCTGCAAATCGGCCATCTGCTCTTCAATACGGCTGCGGTGCACATCCAGCACTTCCAAAAATTTGGTCAGCTGCATGCCGGTATCGCGCGGGCTTTCGTAGGTGTCGATGATGTCCTTGGCCTCGGTCAGGCTCAGGCCCAGGCGTTTGGCGCGCAAGGTGAGCTTCAGGCGTGTACGGTCGCGCACGCTATACACCCGGTTACGCCCACCCGGGCCGGTGCGTTCGGGCTGCAACAAGCCCAGGTCTTCGTAAAAACGAATGGCCCGGGTGGTCAGGTCAAACTCTCGCGACAGGTCGCTGATACTGAAGGTACTGCTCATAGTCGGTGGCAACAAAGGGGCGAGGTGCAAGAAACAAACCCATGCGACACAGGCGCAATGCCATGCTGTCTAGAATCGGGGTTGACGTTTACGTAAACGTCAATTATGAACCATAAGCTGTCCACCATGAACGCCCTCGAATCCCACTTGCACTATCCCCTGGGCAACGCCCTACCGGCGCCGGGGGGCAGCATCGAGGTGGCGCCCGGTATTTTGTGGCTACGCATGGTGCTGCCATTTGCGCTAGACCATATCAACCTCTGGCTTTTGCGCGATTGCATGGAAGGTGAAAACGGCCCGGTAGAGGGCTGGAGCGTGGTGGACTGCTGCATCCACCGCGACGAAGCCAAGGCCCAATGGGAGCAAATATTTAGCAACGAATTACAAGGCTTGCCGATCCTGCGCGTGATCTGCACCCATATGCACCCGGACCACATCGGCCTGGCCCATTGGCTGTGCGAGCGCTGGAAGGTGGACTTGTGGATTAGCGCTGCCGACTACCAAGTGGCGCGCTTTGCTTGCATGGGCGCCAACGGCTTTGGCGGCGAACGTTCGGCGGCTTATTTCACGGCCCACGGCATGAACGACGAAGGCTCGGTGGAGCAAGTGCGTGCGCGCACCAACTACTTTCCCAACCTGGTGCCCTCCATCCCTGACAGCTACCACCGCCTGATGGACGGCACGCTGCTGGACATCGGCGGGCGCAGCTGGCGCTGCATCAGCGGCTACGGCCACGCGCCCGAACATATTGCGCTGTACTGCGATGACTTGCAGGTGCTGATCGGCGGCGACATGATGCTGCCGCGCATCTCCACCAACGTTAGCGTCTACGAGCAAGAGCCCGAGGCCGATGCGCTCAAGCTATTTCTGGACTCGTTAGACAAGTTCAAACCCCTACCTACAGAGACCTTGACGCTACCGTCGCACGGCAAGCCTTTTACTGGATTGCATGTGCGCATCGAGCAATTGCACACCCACCACCGCGACCGCTTGGCTGAAGTGATGCAAGCCTGCGCCGCCGGTCCGCAAAGCGCGCGTGATGTGGTGCCGGTGCTGTTTACACGCGCGCTAGATTTGCACCAAATGACCTTTGCCATGGGCGAGGCGGTAGCCCATTTACATATGCTGTGGTTCCAGAAAAAACTGCGCCGCAGCCTGGGCACCGATGGCGTCTACCGCTTTAGCTTGCCAGCCTAAGGCGCTGCTTACCAAAGCGGCGCGGTGGGGTCTTTGAGCTGTTTGCGCCGCTGCGGATAGTCGGGCATTACGCTGCCCACGGTTTGCCAAAAGCGCGGGCTGTGGTTCATGACGCGCAAATGGCTTAGCTCATGCGCCACCACATAGTCGATCACCGGTAATTCAAAATGCATCAAGCGCCAGTTCAGGCGGATAGAGCCGTCGCTCTTGGCGCTGCCCCAGCGCTTGTCGGCATTGCTCAGCGACAAGCGCGTCCAGCGCACTTGCAATTGCGGTGCAAAGTGGTTGAGCCGCTCTTCAAACAAGGCCTTGGCCTGGCGCATCAGCCAAGCTTGCGTGGCATCGCGGATTTGCGCCGCGCTGGCGTCCACAGGCAGCGCGATGCGCAGCTCGCGCAACAGCGGCGCGTCCTGCGCGCTTTGGGTCTCTGCCAAGGCTGCGCCCACTGCGCTAAAACCATGCGAAGGGTCCAGGCGCAAGCGCAGCGAGCCGCCCAGGTAAGGGAAAACTTCGCCATCTCGCCAATCGATGCGGGTTTGCAGTAATTGCGTATACCGCTCACGGCTTTCGTGTAGTTTGCGCACGATCCACTCGGCGCGCGCTTGTAAAACCTGATCAATTTCTGGCAGCGAGGTCCAGCGTGGCGCGCGCACGCTAAGGCCATCGGGCCCTATGCGCATGCCAATGCTGCTGCGGCGCGCCCGCACCAGCGAAAACCCCACCTGCACGCCTTGCAAACGCAGACTGCGCGTAGCTTGGGGATGGATAAAGCCAGTATCTGTTGTCAAAGGGGGCGCCGGGGTGCTTTGGCTGATTGCGTTGGAGCCTATTACTTCAGGGACTATTGCTTTGGGTCTTAGTTTCTTAGACGTGTCTGGTGTCGCAGCACGGCGTGGCGCGCGCAGGGAAGGCTTGGCCGGTGCGGCTTTTGCCGGTGGCGCAGTGCCCAGCGATTCAAACAAATCCAGGGTGTAACGCAGCAGCGGATGCATGGCCTGGGTACTCTGGCGCGCTAGGGCGTTGGCGGGTAAGCGTCCGGGTCCAGACGGCGCATTTCAGCCTCGATCCAGGCCTCTACTTCGCGCATCATTTCCTCCGGGCTGCGGCCTTCGCTGGCAATCGCCGGGCCTATGGATACATCCACTAAGCCGGGGTATTTGATGAATGCTTTGCGCGGCCAAACGCGGGCCGAATTGACGGCGATGGGAAACACCGGCGCGCCGGTCTCAATAGCCAGACGCGTACCGCCCGCTTTGTACACGCCCTTCTCGCCGCGCGGTATGCGCGTGCCCTCTGGAAACATGATGATCCACACGCCGCGCGCCAGCAGTTCTCTTCCTTGCGACACCACTTTGTTAAAGGCCTGCGAGCGCTGGCTGCGGTCGATGTGGATCATGTCCAAACGGCTCATGGCCCACCCGAAAAACGGTACATAGAGCAACTCTTTTTTGAACACAAAAGCCAGCGGGTGCGGCATCAGCGATGGCAACAAAAAAGTCTCTAAGGTGGACTGGTGCTTTACCAGCAACACAGCGGCACTGTTTTCGCCGGTGGGCAAATGTTCCCAGCCGCTGACGCGCACCCGGATGCCCAAAATCACACGCGCACCGGCAATGGCCGTACGCAACCAGGCGCGTGCCATGGCCCATAGCGGATTGCCCCGGATAAAAATCGAGGCGCCCAAAATCGCAAACGCAAAAGGGACGACGGTAAGCATCATCCACAGCATGTGCAAGACCGAGCGGATGAAAGACATAAATGGGGTCCGCAAATGAAAGGGGCACTAGCTGCGCGCCACCAGGTAGTCCGCAAACGCGGACAGGTCTGCATGCACCATGGTTTGCGGCGGAAAGTCTGCTGGCAACTGCTGGCCGCGCCAGAGCGCGCCTTTGCCGGTTTGCACCACATGCGGCGTGCAGCCTGCGCCTATGGCGGCAACCATGTCACGCGCCGTGTCGCCTACCGCGGGCATGGTGGCTAAACCCATGCCGTAGCGCTCGGCGATTTGTTCGAACAAGCCCGAAGCGGGTTTGCGGCAATTGCAGTTTTCAGCCGGGCTGTGCGGGCAGTAAAACACCGCGTCGATGCGCCCGCCCACGGCAGCGAGCATGCTGTGCATTTTGGCGTGCATGGCGTTGAGCGCCGCCACATCAAACAGCCCGCGCCCCAGGCCCGACTGGTTGCTGGCTACCACCACGTGCCAGCCGGCGTGGTTGATACGCGCAATCGCCTCTAGTGCGCCGGGCAGCGGTATCCATTCGTCGGCGGACTTGATGTAGTCGTCGCTGTCCTCGTTGATCGTGCCGTCGCGGTCGAGGATGCAGAGTTTTAGGGCGCTGAACATAATTTAAGCGGCCAGCTTGGACAAATCGGCCACGCGGTTCATGGCGCTGTGCAGTTGCTGCAACAGCGCCAGTCGGTTGGCCTTGAGCGCCGGGTCGTCGGCATTGACCATGACACCATCAAAAAACGCATCCACCGGCTTACGCAGCGCGGCCAGGGCTTGCAAGCTGGCGGTGTAGTCCTTGGCAGCGTACGAAGCGTCCGCCCGCGGGACGATGCTTTGCATGGCCGCGAACAAAGCCTGCTCGGCGGCTTCGTGCAACAAGGCGGCATTGACTAGGCCTTGCGCGGCGTCGGATTTTTTCAGGATGTTGCCAATGCGTTTGTTGGCAGCCGCCAGCGCGGCGCTTTCGGGTAGGGCGGAGAAAGCGCGCACTGCCGCCAATTGCTTTGGCACCTCTGCCAGCAATTGCGGACGCAAAGCCAGCACCGCATCGACCTCCTGCGCGCTATAGCCTTGTTCGCGCAAGGAGCCGGAGAGGCGGTCGAAAATAAAGTTTACGAGCGCTGAGCTTGTATCTTGCAAGCCAGGGTGTAGGGCAGCGTAGGCGGTGGCGGCGTCGTGTAACAGCGATTCGAGCGCAAGTGGTTGCGCGCTTTCCATCAACATCCGAATCACGCCCAGCGCATGGCGGCGCAAGGCAAAGGGGTCTTTATCGCCAGTCGGCAAATTGCCGATGCCAAACATGCCGACCAAGGTTTCTAATTTATCAGCCAAAGCGACGGCCAGCGCGATCTGACTGCGCGGTAATTCGTCACCCGCAAACCGCGGTTTGTAGTGGTCTTCAATCGCGGTCGCCACGGCCTCGCCCAGGCCGTCGTGGCGGGCGTAGTAGCCGCCCATGGTGCCTTGCAGCTCGGGGAACTCACCCACCATATCGGTCAGCAAATCAGCCTTTGCCAAGCGCGCCGCAGTTTGCACATGCGCGGATAGGCTGGCATCCATGTGCAGCGCCTGGCTGATGGTTTGCGCAATCGCACACACCCGCTCCATACGGTCGCCCTGCGTACCCAATTGGTTGTGGTACACCACTTTGGACAAACCTTCAACGCGCGACTCTAGGCTGCGCTTGCGGTCCTGGTCAAAGAAGAATTTAGCATCTGCCAATCGCGGGCGCACGACGCGTTCGTTGCCGCCAATCACAAAGCTCGGGTCTGCGGGATTGATATTGCTGACGATTAAAAACTGGTTGCTCAATTTGCCGTCGCCGTCCAGCAGCGGAAAGTATTTTTGATTCGCCTTCATGGTCAGAATCAAACACTCTTGGGGCACTTGCAAAAACGCTTCGTCAAAGTTGCAGACCATCACGGTGGGGCGCTCCACCAGCGCGGTCACCTCTTGCACTAGCGCGTTCTCCAGCAATACTTCTTCGGCCTCTGCGTCGGTCAGCAAGGCAGGCTCTACTTCCAAACGGCGGCCCAGGCGTTTGGCCTCGACGCGCAGCGCTTGCACCATCAGGCGGCTGCGTTCTTCAAAGCTGGCAATGACCGCGCCATCGTGCGCCAGGGTGGCGGCGTAGTCATCGGCATGGGCTATCACCACGGGCGACGCCGCTGCTTCAAAACGGTGGCCTTGGGTGCTGTTACCCGCCTGCAAACCCAGTGCCTGCACCGGCACCACCGCGCTACCGTGCAAAGCCAGCAAGCCATGCGCGGGGCGCACAAAGCTGACGGTGCTCCAGCCGGGCAATTCGCAATCGCGCTCTAGCTGGTAGCTCATTACTTTGGGGATAGGCAGTTTGGCAATTGCATCGAGCAAAGCTTTTTGCAAACCTTCGGCCAGGCTGGCACCACGCACCGTGCTGTCAAAGTACAAAGCCTCGGCTTTGCCGTCCATGCGTTTTTGCAAACCAGCAACAGCCTCGGGGCCCGCGCCCAGGGCTTGCAGCTTTTTCAGCAAGGCCGGTGTGGCTTGGCCGCTGGCTTCTAAGCCCACGGCCACGGGCATCAGTTTTTGGGATACCGCTTTGTCAGCCGCTTGCGCGCTAACACCGGCAACATGCACCGCCAGGCGACGGGGTGATGCGTAATCCGTGACCGCTGCATCCGCAGCAGCCAGTCCTTGCGTTTTCAGGCTGTCGGCCAACACGGTGGCAAAGGCCAGCCCTAACTTTTTCAAGGCCTTGGGCGGCAGTTCTTCGACAAAGAGTTCGACCAGCAGGTTTTCGGTTGCCATGCTCATGCCGCCTTCTTTGCCATTTGCGCAATCCACTCGGGCGGGGCCATCGGAAAGCCCAGGCGCTCGCGGCTCTCAAAATAGCACTGCGCCACGCCGCGCGCGAGGTTGCGGATGCGGCCCATGTAAGCAGCGCGCTCGGTCACGCTGATCGCGCCGCGTGCGTCCAGCAAATTAAAAGTATGCGCGGCTTTAAGTACTTGTTCGTAAGCCGGTAAGGCCAGGGGCACATCGATCAAGTGCTTGGCTTGTTTTTCATGCGCGGAAAAGGCGGTGAATAAAAAGTCGGTGTCGCTGTGTTCGAAGTTGTAGGTGGACTGTTCCACTTCGTTTTGCTTGTATACATCGCCGTAGGACATATCGGCGGTCCATTGCAAGTTGTAGACATTATCCACGCCTTGCAAGTACATGGCCAGGCGCTCCAGACCGTAAGTAATTTCGCCGGTGATGGGCTTGCAGTCGATACCGCCCACTTGCTGGAAATAGGTGAACTGCGTCACCTCCATGCCATTGAGCCACACTTCCCAGCCAAGGCCCCAAGCGCCCAGGGTGGGGTTTTCCCAATCGTCTTCGACAAAGCGGATATCGTTTTGTTTCAGGTCAAAGCCCAGCGCCTGTAGTGAACCGAGGTACAAGTCCAGGATATTGGCCGGGGCCGGTTTCATGACCACTTGGTACTGGTAATAGTGTTGCAAACGGTTGGGGTTTTCGCCATAGCGTCCGTCCTTGGGGCGGCGGCTGGGTTGCACATAAGCGGCCCTCCAAGGCTCGGGGCCGATGGCGCGTAAAAAGGTGGCGGTGTGCGAGGTGCCGGCGCCCACTTCCATATCATAGGGTTGCAAGAGCGCGCAGCCTTGTTGGTCCCAATAGGACTGCAAGGTCAAAATAATTTGCTGGAATGTCAACATGGAGTGGCTGGGCGCAGCACTGGCGCCGTCGTTCAGGATGCTTACAAGGGCTTGTAGCGTAAGCGCTCAATTTTACGGGCCATTGCCTGGACTACCCAAGGCTTACGCAATTGCAGTTGCAAAAGCCGACATATTCCTTTTGCGTCGACGGCTCACGCAGCCTGTACCGTGATCCGAAACGCGCACATGCGCTTTGGATGTTGGCACGATGCGCACCTGGCGGCGCAGGCCTTGATACTTCAGTCTTGGCGCCTGCGCGACCATGCCGCCCAGGACAAGGCTGCCAAACCCGCCAGCCACAGCGGCCACAAACCCCAGCGCGCAGCCCACCAGGCAAACGGCGTCAGGCCCGTGCGGCCTTGCACTTTTCCTTGCAAGACACCGGCAGGGCCATAAGGCAATTGCGCTTGCACCGCGCCGGTGTGCGCAACGATGGCGGTGGCGCCCGTATTGGTAGCGCGCAGCACCGGCAAGCCAAATTCCAAAGCCCGCATGCGCGCGATGCTTAAGTGCTGATCGATTGCCAAACCATCGCCAAACCAAGCCAGATTGCTGACATTGACCAGCGCCGTGGGCGCGGTGCTCGGGTCGGTAAAACGGGTGGCCAGCTCTTCGCCAAACAAATCTTCATAGCAAATATGTACCGCCAAGCGTTGGCCTGGCATGACAAACGAGGCCTGGCCCAAGGGGCCGCGGTTGAAGTCCCCCAAGGGGATGTGCATCAAGTTGGTAAACCAGCGGAACAAAGGCGGGATAAATTCTCCAAAAGGCACCAAATGGTGTTTGTCGTAGCGCTGAATTTGCGCTTGGCTGGGCATGAAGCCGATCACCGAGTTGGTGTAGCCGTTTTGGCTATCGCCCAGCGGAATTCCGAATATGGCCGCATGGCCTTGGCTGCGCAAACCGCTGCTCAGCCGATCCCAATAGCCCTCGGGCAATTCTTGGGGCAGCAAAGGCACCGCCGTTTCGGGGGCGACGACCACGTCGCCGCTGACACTGAGCAACTGCGCCTCATACCATTGCAAGGCCTGCGGCACGCCGCTGGATGGTTCAAATTTTTCGTCCTGCGCGATACCGCCTTGCAAGAGTGTGACGCTAAAAGTACCTGCATCACGCGTCCACTGGTTCCAAGTCGCCGGGAGCAACAAGGGCGCGATCAGTAGCGTCAAAGCCGTCAGCAAAGCTGCCGTGCCCGAAGGGCGCACGCCACCGGGCGCGCGTCGGCCCATGGCGCGCATGCAGGCCTGCGCCACAGCCATGCCGATAAACGCAGCCACCGCGCCAATGCCATACGCGCCCAGCAAGGGCGCGAAGAAAGACAAGGGGCCATCGACATGCGCATAACCGCCCGCGCCCCAGCCAAAGCCGGTAAGCCAGGTGCCGCGCGCCAGCTCGGCCATCATCCACAACAAGCCAAACAGCAGCGCGCCTGAAAAAGCACCGCGCCGCGCAAAGCGCCACCACAGGCCACCGGCTAGCGCAAAGTACACCGCTAGCAAACCGGCCAGCAGCCACTCGGCCAGCGCCGCTAGGGGTGCGGGCATGCCGCCATAGGTATGCATCGCGGTATAGAGCCAGCCAAAGGTGCAGCCTAAATAAGCCGTGGTGAAAACCCAGGCGCGCCATGCGGCTTGGCGTGCCGAACTGGCACCCACCAAAGCGCCGGCCAAAAGGGCCATCGACAGCAATTGCAGCGCCCATTGCGGCTGGCCGTAGTCCAGCAAAAAACGAAAAGGCCAAGCCACACCGGCTGCGTGCAGCACGCCCGCCAGCAAAGGCATAAGCAGCTGCGCAGACGGGCGCATCACGGGGCGGGCGGCACGACCAGGGGTGACACTTTGAACCAACGCACCGCACCGCCGCGCGTGTGCAGCACCACAAACTGCAAGCCCAACATGGTGTGGCGTTCGCCGCGCTGGGGCACATGGCCCATCTCGTGGGCCACCAGTCCGCCTATGGTGTCAAAGTCGTCGGCGTCTTCGCGCGCCAGCAGGTCCACGCCAAAGGCGCTGCTCACGCGCTCCAGCGTGGCGTCGCCGTTTACGCGGAAGCTGCGGTCGGGCAGCGCGAACACATCGCCCTCGTCGTCGTCGATATCAAACTCATCCTCAATCTCGCCAACGATTTGCTCCAGCACGTCCTCGATGGTGATCAAGCCTGCCACACGCCCAAACTCGTCGATCACGATGGCCAGGTGGTTGCGGTTGCCTTTGAAGTCGCGCAGCAAATCGTTCAGGCCCTTGGTCTCGGGCACAAACACGGCGGGGCGCAAAAGTGCGCGGATGTTGAGCTCGGGGGCGCGCTGGAGTTTGAGCAAATCCTTGGCCATCAGGATGCCGATGATGTTTTCCCGCTCGCCCTCAAACACCGGAAAGCGTGAATGCGCGGTGTCGATCACGCTGTGCAGCAATTCATCCATGGGCGACTGGATGTCCAGCAAATCCATGCGCGTGGCCGCCACCATCACATCGCCCGCCGTCATGTCGGCCATGCGGATCACGCCTTCGAGCATGGCGCGGGACTGGGCGCCAATGATTTTGTTGTCCTCGGCCTCGGCCAAGGTCTCCATCAATTCCTCAGCCGAGTCCGGGCCGGGGTGCAGAAACTCTGCCAGGCGTTGCAGAAACGTTCGCTTGTCTTCTTTGTCGTGGGAATGCGCGGGGTGGGGGTCGGACACTGGCGTGGGGCAAAGCTGCCGTTTTTGCGAAGCCTCAAGGATAGCCCATTGCCAAGGCAGCGCCCTACGGCAATCTACCCTGGCAAACCCTAAGAGCCAGAGCTGCCGCTGGCATCCCGAATCGCCTGCCGCGTTTCCTGAATTCCAGCTAGCAAAGCCCAGACATGCCGGGCTTGTGATTTGAGTTGGTAATCCGTGTCGGCGATCTGCGCGTCCACCGCCTCGTGCCAATGCGATTGCAAGGTGGGCGAAGGCAGACTTAAGTAGGCCTCGGACTCCGAGCCCAGGCGCTCGACGGTGGCGCCGGCGCGCTGCGCGATATGCAGCATGGCCGTGTTTTCGCTCAGGGCATGGATGAACATTAGGGAGATATGCTCGTTGCGCCCATGCAAAACCGCCCGCGCAAACAGCTCGGTGCCAAAGCCGCGCCCGCGCCAGGCCGGCAACACGGACACACCAAACTCGGCGGAGCTAGCCGCCTCTGGCTCGTGGATATAGGCCAGATGCGCCATGGCGATCAGGCACAGTTTGCGGTTGTAAATACCAAACACCCGGTCACGCCCGAAGTCCAGATTGGCGACATAGTGCTCGATTTGTGCGTCCTGGGCGGCATAGCCAAAGCGCAGGTAGCGGTCCGCCCCGTCCAGCGCCAGCAGGTGGGTCAGCACATCTTGGCGGTCGTGAACATGCAGCTCGCGCACCGGTACAAAGCTGTCTTGGCCCTCTGTCTGGGACTTGGCGCTGAAGGCCGTCATCGCAAATTGCCACGGGGCCAGCAGTTTGGCGAGGAACCAGTAAAACCCGGAAGTGATGGTGTGCATGTGACCCACTATAAGGGTTTTCCCTAGTTTATGCCGGGTTCGGATCACTATTTTGTCCGGTTGTTTGATAAGATGTAAGAATTCCTACTTTGTCACTTCGAGGTTCTTTACCATGGCTGAAATCAGAATGCGACCCAAGCACCAGCTCACACTACCGGCCAACATCGTGCGGCAGGCAAATCTTGCGACCGACGATAGGCTGGACGTGAGCTATAGCAACGGGGTCATCGTGCTGACACCCAAATCAGCAGCTTCGGGCAGCCAAGCCTTTGACCTGATGGCCTACGCCGGTATCGGCAAAGGTATGTGGGGCAATACCCCAGAAGAGGTTAATCACTACATTCGCGACCTGCGCGCCTGATGCCTGCATTCAAGCTAGCGCTGGAGCGCATGGAGAGTAAACGTGTTTATATCGACACGAATATTCTGATTTATTTCTTCAACAAAGAACAAAAATATTTCCCTCTGGTTTCACGGTTTCTTCAACACTGCGCCAGTCGCAAAATTTTGGGTGTTGTCAGCGAACTGGTGGTGGCCGAAATCCTGGTTCATCCCTACCGCGAGAGAAATCTAGACGCCATTGCGTACATCAAGGCATTTTTCGCGCAGAAAGAATTTCTGCATGTCAGCTTGCACGCCAGTGGATTCATAGGCGAATCGGCCATGCTGGCGGGTGAGCGCGGAATGAAGCTCATAGATGCGATGCACCTGCACACCGCCATATCCACACGCTGCGATTTTTTCATCACGCACGATGGCAATTTCAAATCTACCAGCGCGATGGAAGTGATCCAGATCCGGGAGTTTGTGGATTAAGCGTCGGGCGCGCATTGACCAGCTCACGCCGGTAAAAAGCCCTCAATCGACAAATATCGCTCGCCGGTGTCGTAGTTAAAGCCCAGCACTTTGGCGCCTGCGGGCAGTTCGGGCAGTTTTTGGGCGATTGCGGCCAGCGTGGCGCCGCTGCTGATACCGACCAGAATGCCTTCTTGCGCGGCGCTGCGGCGGGCCATTTCGCGGGAAGCTTCGGCTTCGACCTGGATCACGCCATCGAGCAAATCGGTGTGCAGGTTTTTGGGGATGAAGCCTGCGCCAATGCCTTGGATGGGGTGTGGCGAGGGCGCGCCGCCGGAGATCACCGGGCTTTGCGTGGGCTCGACCGCAAACACCTTTAGCCCAGGCCACTTGGCCTTGAGCACTTGCGCCACACCGGTGATGTGCCCGCCAGTGCCTACACCGGTGATGATGGCGTCCAACCCTTCGGGAAAGTCCGCCAAAATTTCCAGCGCGGTGGTGCGGGTATGGACTTCGACATTGGCCGGGTTTTCAAACTGCTGCGGCATCCAAGCGCCAGGCGTGGCATCGACCAGTTCCTGCGCGCGGGCGATGGCGCCTTTCATGCCTTTTTCGCGCGGCGTCAGGTCAAAGCTGGCGCCATAAGCCAACATCAGGCGGCGCCGCTCGATGGACATGCTGTCGGGCATCACCAAAATCAGCTTGTAGCCTTTGACGGCTGCCACCATGGCCAATCCCACGCCGGTATTGCCTGAAGTGGGCTCAATGATGGTGCCGCCGGGCTTTAGCACGCCAGACTTTTCCGCATCCTCCACCATGGCCAGCGCGATGCGGTCCTTGATCGAGCCGCCAGGGTTGCTGCGCTCGGACTTGATCCAGACCTGCGCATCCGGCCCGAACAGGCGGTTAATGCGGACGTGCGGCGTGTTGCCAATGGTGTGCAGGATGTTGTCGGCTTTCATGGTGTCTCCGGTGTGGGGTGATGGCAGCCGCGCGGCGGCCTCGTGGGGCTGCCATTTTGGGGCAGATTGGGCGCTTTGGGGGTTATAAGGATATGCAATGCGCCGCCCCAAAGCCGCCCTCCACAAAGGTTCCTTTTTGGTCCTTCATGGGCTAAAATGGCGCCTTCTTTTGGAGTTTTGTATGGCCATCAACGTCAAACTGCCCGAGGCCTTGGTCGAAACGGCCAAACGCTACGGCAGCATCGAGCACCGCTCGGTGCCCAAGCAAATCGAATACTGGTCGCAAATCGGCAAAATCGCTTCGGAAAACCCAGACCTTCCGTTTAGCGTCATCCGCGACATCCTGATTGCCGACCAAGAAGCGCCGGTAGGCGAATACCAGTTTGGCTGATGCGCCTACTTGTCACCCCGACGTTTCAGCGGGCAACCAAAAAGCTGCATGCGCAACAAAAGGCGGCGCTTGACGAGGCGGTACGCACCATTGCCACCCAGCCCGAAACCGGCGAAACCAAAGTGGGTGATTTGGCGGGCGTGCAGGTGTATAAATTCCGCATGGCTAATTTGCAATGCCTTTTAGCCTACCGCGTGTTGGATGAAACCACCATCAAACTACTGATGGTCGGGCCGCACGAAAACTTTTACCGCGACCTCAAACGTGGCGATAACTGAGGCGCAAACGATAATCGCCCCCGTGAAGCCCGCCAGACCACCGCTGGTGCAATTTGGGAAACCAAGCACTGGAGGAACGTCCGGACTGCATAGGGCGGCGTAGCAGCTAACGGCTGTCCACTGAAAACCGTGCCCGCAAGGGCGTGGCATAAGGTGAGGATTAGAGCAACAGAGACGAGTTTTTGGTCCGGGGGCAGCGCAAGTTGTGCCCAGACCCGAAGGTGAAACGGGCAATCTCTACGCGCAGCAATACCAAGTAGGCCAACGTTGACGGGGCCCCCTGAGTTGGCGGGTAGGTAGCACCGAGCTTTTGAGTGATCAAAAGCCCAGAGTAATGGTGGTCACATGCCGGGGCAACCCGGCGTGCACAGAATCCGGCTTATCGGTGGGCTTCACACTTTTTTTCATGTCTTTAGATCGCCAGCGCCTCCCGCGCCGCTTGCACCTGCGGGCGCAGATGCGCCAACATATCCGCCACCATGGCGTCCAGGTCAAAGCGCGGTGACCAGCCCCAATCGGTGCGGGCCACGCTGTCGTCGATGGACTGCGTCCGGCAAAAGGCCCGCAGGGTTACTGGCCGCATAGCAGTTCGCTTTTGTTTTTTAGTCCGACTTCGGTTTGCCTTTTGAGTCAAGGCGGAAGCTCTCAAGCCGTGTTGTGCTCAGGTGGTTTGGTAGACCTTTGTTCACCTCACCAAAGCCCTGTGGTGTTAACGCACCTCGGGGCTTTTTCTTTTTGTATTTCAAGTTTTCAGGGCGTCTACTCCTATTGGCTCGAAGTGCTGTCTGACTGTTGCCTTGATATTGCTCAGCAGTCGCCAGTTGCCTGTTTCATAGCGCACTCGGCCTGCGACGATGACGGGATGAATTCGCAATTGATGAGCCAAGGCCATGGCGTTTTCAGTGCTGTGCTCTAGGCTAACAGCTGAGTTCGCCCATTCTTTGGGGTCAATCAGTGCGTTCTTTGCCCCTTCATCTGCTTGTCGTTCGTCATGTGTTTGCATGTGAAGTTTGTCTTCGAGGTTGTCTGCAATGAAATCATTGTCGGGTCGCAGGTGTTTTTGAACGTGTACTAATTCGTGCAGAAGTGCGAACCAAAAATTGTCTAGTCGGTCATGCCGCAGAGTTAGCGCGATGACGGGACGGGTGCCATCCAGCATGGCGGCACCATCTAAATAGGTTTTGTCAAAGTGATCTTCAAAAACCAAGGCTATTCCGGCATCCGCTAAAAATTCTTGCGCGAGCCGCGGCCCTTGTTGGAAACGGGAAAGTTTTGTTAATTCTTTGAGCCATGCATCGGTGATGGCCTCTTTGACATATTCACGTTTGAGCTTCAGGGCGCGGGCTTTTTTCAGAACTGTGACTTGCCAAGCCAACAAGGCGTACTCGTCCATGGTCCGTACGCCTTTTTGATGCAGCGGCGCCCTCAGGCGCGCGGGCTGTAAATGGGCGTTTTGCATAAATTCACGGATGGCTTCCTCTGCACGGTCTTTTACTTTTGACAGTGTGTCAAAACTTCGCTTGAAGTAGCCACGTTTCCACATTGCTTGCAATGGAAACTTGCTGGGATCCAAGGAAGGGGTCTCAGACAAGTCGATGTCATTTCCACCTTGAAGCAATGTTTCTGCGGCAATGCCTAAGCGTGTATGCAGCTTGCGAATCATGGCCAGGGTGAGCGGTCGTTTGCGGCTGAGTACCTCTGAGACCTTCGGCAGGGAGCCAAAGTAAGGAACCATATCTTTCTTTTGTAAGCCCTGCTGATCCATGCGAAACAAAATGGCTTCGATGGGGTCTGCAATCGGGGCGGCTACTTTGCTGCGTTCGTAATCCCGAATAACTACGACAAGCAGGTCCAGTTCTTCCTCCAAGTCCGAGCCCGCCTTGATGTCTTTGTCCATCAAATCAGACAAGCGTGCCAAAGCGCTGTCGTACTGCGCCTCAGTTTTGATGACCCGTACCGTGTTTTTCATACTGTTCTCCTTTTGTCCATGGGCACTTGTGTTTTTATTGGAAGCTTTGTTTGCTGTACTTGGCATGCGTACCCACCCACTCGATCAAGACAATCCCTTTTTCGTATTTGGCCTTCACGACCAAGCGGTATTTGTTTCCTCTGATGTTGAAAATCACTTTGTTGTCGCTCAAGATACTGGCACTCGGATAGCGGTTTTTCACATCCTGCGGGCCAGACCAATGGGATCGCTCAACTTCCAACTGCCATGCGTCCAAGGCACCTCGCACGTCGGCGTGTTCGCGTCTGTAGTCATCGAGCTTGATCAGACCGAGAAGTTGCATTTATTGTTAGTTCCCTGATTTTTTGAATTGTATGTTCTCAAGGAGGTAACTATCAGCAGAAAAATGGCGTTTGAGCCTAGTCATGCACAAAAAGAGGTCCCGCAAGGCTGACTTCTGTGGTGAGTCGCCAACAGCTAGTTCAGGAATACCTTCGTACACACAGCGACAGATGACCAACTGAAACAAACAAGACTTTGTTGGCTGGCCTGCGTGGGTGACGCACCGGCTCATGTCGCTTAGCTAGGCTAGCCGACCCCATTCGTGGAGTGAACCCTCATCCGCGAGGTTCTGTTGGCCGTCAGTTTGCGCGGCCATTGGCTGGCCCAAGCTATCTTTGCCCGCCGCTGCCCTCGGAAACGCGTTTGATCAAGTGCTGGATTGGGGATGGTTGCACCTTTAAGGCTAGGCTTTAACGCCTCAAGCCGCCAGCGCCTCCTGCGCAGCCTCTAGCTGCGGGCGCAGATGCGCCAACATATCGGCCACCATAGCCTCCAAGTCAAAGTGCGGGGCCCAGCCCCAATCGGCGCGGGCCACGCTGTCGTCGATGGACTGCGGCCAGCTATCGGCGATCGCTTGGCGGTAGTCCGGCGCGTAGTCCACGGTAAAGCCGGGCACCTGGCGCGCAATCGCAGCGGCCAGTTGTGCCGGGGTAAAGCTCAGCGCGGCCAGGTTGTAGCTGTGGCGTTCGGCGATGGAGTGCGCAGGTGCGTCCATCAGTTCGAGCGTGGCGCGGATGGCGTCGGGCATGTACATCATGGGCAGCGCGGTATGCGGCGCCAAAAAGCTGGTGTAGTGGCCCTGGCGCAATGCGGCGTGGAATATCTCGATTGCGTAATCCGTGGTGCCGCCACCGGGCGCGGTTTTCCAGCTGATGAGGCCGGGGTAGCGCAGGCTGCGCACGTCCACGCCATGCACGCGGTGGTACCAAGCGCACCAGCCTTCTCCAGCGAGCTTGGAAACGCCGTACACCGTGCCCGGGTCCATGACGCAATGCTGCGGCGTATGCAGCTTGGGGCTGCCCGGCCCGAAGGCTGCAATCGAGCTGGGCCAAAAAACCCGCAAGTGGTACTGGCGGGCCAACTCCAAGACATTGAGCAAGCTGCGCATATTCAAGTTCCAAGCCCAGGCCGGGTGCTGCTCACCGCGCGCGGACAAAGCGGCTGCCAGCAAGTAAATTTGTGTGATGCTTTGCTGCATCACCAGGCGCTGCAAAGCATCCGCATCCGTAGCGTCCAGGATGTGGTGCGTCATGCCCGCAGGCAGTGCGGCAGGTGGCGCGGTAATGTCGCTCAGCACGACGGCGTCGGCGCCATAGCGCGCTGCTAATGCGTGGCCTAAGTCGGTGCCGATCTGCCCGTTGGCGCCGATGATCAAAATGCGCGGCTTCATGCTGCGGCTCCTTCGCGCAAGATGCCCAGTTCGCGGCCTGCCTGTGCAAACGCGGCGGCCGCAAATTCCAAATCAGCGCGGCTATGGACTGCGCTGATTTGCACGCGGATACGCGCTTTGCCACGCGGCACCACGGGGAAGAAAAAGCCCACCACATACACGCCCAACTCCAACAAACGCGCCGCCATGCGCTGCGCCAACACCGCATCGCCCACCATCACCGGGATGATGGGATGCTCGCCCGGTGGCAATTCAAAGCCGGCGTCAAGCAATGCGCTGCGGAAATAGCGCGTGTTGTCTGCCAAGGTGTCGCGCAACGCGGTACTGGCCTCTAGCAAATCGAGCACGGCAATCGATGCACCAGCGATCACGGGCGCCAAGGTGTTAGAAAACAAATACGGCCGCGAGCGCTGGCGCAGCAGCGCAATCACCTCTTTGCGCCCGCTGGTAAAACCGCCGCTGGCACCGCCCAAGGCTTTGCCCAAAGTGCCGGTGATGATGTCCACTTTGCCGAACACGCCCAGATACTGCGCCGTACCGCGTCCGCTGGCGCCTACAAAGCCGGTGGCGTGGCATTCGTCCACACCTAAGAGCGCGCCGTACTGGTCGCACAAGCGGCGCATCTCATCGAGCTGCGCAATCGTGCCGTCCATAGAAAACACGCCGTCGGTAAACACCAGGGTGTGGCGCACACCGGCGCTTGCAGCCTCCTGCAGGCAGCGCTGCAAGTCGGCCATGTCGTTGTGTCGGTAGCGCCAGCGCTGCGCTTTGCATAGGCGTATGCCGTCGATGATGGAGGCGTGGTTGAGCTCGTCACTGATGATGGCGTCTTGCTCGCCCAAGAGCGGCTCGAACAAACCGCCATTGGCGTCAAACGCGGCGGCGTACAAGATCGAGTCCTCGGTGCCTAAAAATGCTGACAAACGCGCCTCTAAATTTTTGTGCAAGTCTTGCGTGCCGCAAATAAAGCGCACTGAACTCAAGCCATAGCCATGGCTGTCGAGCGCCGCATGCGCGGCTGCCAGCACCAGCGGGTGCGACGACAGGCCC
This sequence comes from uncultured beta proteobacterium, assembly GCA_903869595.1. Classification (GTDB taxonomy): domain Bacteria; phylum Pseudomonadota; class Gammaproteobacteria; order Burkholderiales; family Burkholderiaceae_C; genus Allorhodoferax. The sequence goes on from CAIPZV010000024.1 coordinate 22,065, forward strand.
AGGTAATTGTTGGCGCACAAATTGATTACTTCGCGCCGCTGGCCGTCTGCCCCCAAGGTGTGGATGTGCGCGCCTTGCGGGCTGCCCAGCACGCGCTCTTGTTTGAACAAACCGGCCTCTTCGATACCCGCTAATTCGTGCTTTAGGTGCTGATAAAAATCGCTGCTGTTTGCCATGTGGTTTTTCCTTTCCCTGTGTGTGCTAGCCGGTTCGTGGACAATCGAATCCATCATGTTCGGTAGTTGTCTTGTTTGTGCAGTATATCGAACATATTTCGGTATAAAGGAATTTCATGGCCTCTCGTAGTGCAAAAACCACAAGCGCGCCTGCGCGCCAACCGCTTCTCGCCGAGCCGCCCCGCGTAGGCGATACGCTGGCCGCGCTGCGCCAAGCACGCGCGCTGTCGCTGGACGAGTTGTCCCGCCTGGCGGGCGTGTCCAAATCCATGCTTTCGCAAATCGAGCGCGCCCAGGCCAACCCGACGGTGGCCGTGGTCTGGCGCCTAGCCAATGCCCTAGGCGTGCCGCTGGCGGATTTGCTGCAACATGCCCCCGCGCCCCAAGCCCCGGCTATCGCCCTGGTGCCCGCCCACGCCACGCCCGCGCTGCGCAGTCCGGACGGCCTGTGTGAGCTGCGCATCCTGGGTCCGATTGAGCTAGCCGGGCAATTTGAGTGGTACGCGCTAACGGTGCAACCCGGTGGCGCGCTGGAGTCACAAGCCCATGAAGCGGGCACGCGCGAACACCTAACGGTGCACAGCGGCGCGCTGCAAGTGCAGGCAGGTGATGTGCAGCAAAAACTGCAAGCTGGCGAAACAGCGCGCTACGCCGTGGACTGCCAGCACAGCATCCGCAATCTGGGCAAAAGCGTGGTCACCGCTTGGCTGGTGGTGGTGCATCCGGCCTAGAAATCGCAGGCTAAAAACGCTCGTATTCCGCCAAATAGCGCCATTGCCCTGGCGCAACGTCGCCCAGGCTGACGCGGCCCAGGCGGATGCGGCGCAGGGCTTGGATTTCTAAGCCAGCTAGCTCGCACAGAAAAGCGGCCAAGCCAGGATGCGCGCCTTTGACCGCCAGGCGCAGGATGCTGCGGGCCTCGCTGGCGCTGCTGATACTGATTTTGGCTGCTGGCAAACGTTGGCGCGGGTCGCGCAGCGCGCGTTCTATGGGGATGAGCGCGTCGGCTTGTACTTCGCCGCGCACCTCCACCATGAGCTCGTGCTCCATCTGCGCCATGTCTTCCATCAGTTTGCGCTGTACCCGCCAATCCTGGGTAAACACCACTAGGCCGCTGGCGGCCGTTTCCAGCGGCACGCTGGCTTGTAGTTGCTTGAAGTGGCGCAGCAAAGGGCGCTGGCCGCTGGCATCGTGCGGGCTTTGCTTGGCGGCTGTCACCAAATCGCGGGCCGAACCTAGGGCCGGTGCACGCGCCTGGCGTCCGCGTCCGGCATGTGGGCTGGTCTGGCGCGGCTGGCCGCTTGAACCCGTCGGATCGCTCTGGCGGCGCCCGAGGGAGCCGCTGCCATGGGGGTTTGAATCCATTGGGCCCGCGTCAGGTCTGGCCTCGTCTTGCACACCGTCGAGTACGTTTGGCGGTTTATGCAGGATAAGGGTCACTTCGCCCAGCGCCATCAAGCTGGCATCTGGGTCCACGGTCACCGTCTGCGTCAGCACGCGTTGCTGCGGGATTTCGACCACTTGGCCGTCCACGCGCACCCAGCCGCCTTCGATGGTTTGCTCGGCCTCGCGGCGCGAGCAGCCCAGCATTTGCGCCACGCGTTTAGACAGGCGCTCTCCCTCGCCAAAATTGTCGCTGCCCGCAGTTCTAGCGCCGGTGCGGTTTGACAAACGATCGTAACGCTCGCTATGGCCAGAGGCCTTGCCACCCGCGCTGGGGACGGCGCGTTTTGCCGGGGCCGCGCTCATGGCGGGCCGGCTTGGCTTTGCGCTAACAGTTGGATGCGCTCCACATGCGCCAGCAGCGAGCGTTTGGCCACCGGCCATAGCCGCGCATCGACATCGTCATAGGCCAGCGGCAGCCATTGGTCCGGGTCGCCCGCGGGATTGGCTTGCATCACGGCGGCGATCTTGGCCTCGCGCTTGAGGCGGTGGGCTTTGAGATGCGCGATCGCGTCCAGCGCGTCGGGCATAGGGTGGCCGTGGGCAGGCAGGATGAATTCCACGCTGTGCTGCACGCAAGCGGTATGCAGCAAGCCCAGCGAATCGAGGTAATGCGCCATATTGCCATCCGGCGGATCTATGACGGTGGTGCTGCCGTTCAGGATATGGTCGCCCGAAAACAGCATGCCGTCTTGCATCATCAACAGGCAGACATGGTTGGCCGCGTGGCCGGGCGTGTGCAGCGCCATCAAGGTGTGCTGCGGCGCGCCGTCGGCCTGCAACTGTAATAGCGCACCATGGGCCAACACCTGGTCGGGCACAAAGTGGCTGTTGGCGCGTGCAGTAGGCGCCGAGGGCAGACCCCAAATGGGCGGCGTGTGGCCGCTGCGCTGCGTGCACAAGGCTTGCAGCGGCGCGGCGCCTGGTGAATGGTCGGCATGGGAGTGTGTGCAGACAATGGCCTGGATATGGCCGCCGCTTCCATCGGCATGGCGCGCTGCGTCCCACAAGCGCGCGATGTGCTCGCCGTCCGCAGGACCCGGGTCGATGACGAAATAGCCGGTGGCTGCATCGCCCACCAAATAGCTATTGGTGCCCGGCCCGGTCATGAAGCCGGGGTTGGGCGCGGTCAGGCGTTGCAGGTTGGCGAGCAAAGGCACGGGCTGCGCGCTTTGCCATTCGCCGGGTGCGGGCAGCGCGCCTGCGGCATGGGCAAGGATCTGAGAACTTCGGGGCATGGCGGCATTGTGCAGGCAAATACGCAGGCCGCTTGCGCCTTGCCGCATCAGCAGCCCGGGTTCGCTCAAAGTTTTGCCAGGGAAGCTATGCATAAATCCAAACCCGTCATTGCGAGCGCAGCGAAGCAATCCATTTTTACCTGCCAATCTTGCACTTATGGATCGCCGCGTCGCGGCGCTCCTGCGATGACGGACTCGTGCATACGCCCCCTAGCCGCAAGCCACCCGCGCACGGCTGATAATCGGGGCTATGCGAATTCCGTTTACCAAGATGCACGGCGCCGGCAATGATTTTGTGGTGCTCGATGCAACACGCGGACCTTTGGGCCTGAGCCCGGCGCATTACCGCTTTTTGGGCGACCGCCATAGAGGCGTGGGCGCGGACCAGATTCTGACGGTGGGCCCTTCG
>CAIPZV010000025.1 GCA_903869595.1 uncultured beta proteobacterium
ATGATCTGGCTGTCGGTAAATCTTGACTTCTTCATATAGAAATTCCTTTGTGGAAAATTCTACTTCTGGGGCCTTTGGTCTATCGGGGGGATTACCACCGCAATGGCCCGAGGACAGCAACTTAATTTAAGGTCTTTTAGCGGATGCACCTAGTTGTCGGTGAAGCTAAAAATTTAGTCTAAACCGCCGCCAAGTGCTGTGCAGGGAGGGCATCGGGCAGGGCGCCAAATCCGCTACACACTTTGCTACAAACCTAAATTAAGTGATTGATTTATATAGATTTTTAGCCTATAAACTTCTAAAGTGGGGTTTAGCAAGGCGATAATACTGATTTACCATTAACTACATTCAGACTTTATAGGTATGCGACCGAACGACAAATTGCGCGGATGGTCCAGAGTATGGCCTGCATTTGTGAACACGATGGCGGGACTCAAAGCGGCTTGGGCGGAACCAGCCTTTCACATGGAGGCATGGCTCGCAGTACTTATGTGCCCGTTTGCCTTTGTGTTGGGAAAAACCTGGCTTGAAACCGGCTTTTTGTTAGGCACCTTGGTCTTGGTCTTGATTGTGGAATTGCTCAACACGGGCATTGAGTCGGCCATTGACCGGATGGGCTACGAGTGGAATGCGCTTTCCAAGCGTGCTAAAGATTTGGGTAGTGCGGCTGTATTTCTAAGCCTTGCGTTGTGCGGGGCGGTCTGGGTGTTTGCGGGCCTTGCCTACTTACTGGTAGGGACTTGATCCGGCTCCATAGCACTGCCACACGGGATTGGGGCATGCCGGGCATCTGGATCCCTCATTTTTTATGGCCTGATATAAATACCGTATAAACGGGGATAACCTGTTCCAAAACCCCTGCTCCGTATCGCCGGGGGAATGGGCCACTCCATTGATTTGTTGGTAATTGCATGAAAAAAATTGAACTCTTTCGTTCGGTCGCATTGTTAGTCTTGTGTCTTATGGTGGGCATAGGCAGCGCCCACGCCGAGGACAAAAAAGCCGCGACAAAAAAGCCTTTTCGAATTATTGACGCCGTCTGCGACTTTGATTCGAGCGAAATCGCGGCAGAAAAAGGTCAGTTTATTTGCCTCTATATTTGCCGCGATCCAGACCATTCCAAGATGTTCCAGGTGTACAGCAATTCATCCATTGGCAAGTGCCCCACGCCGCTGAAGACCAAGATCAAGCAGACGATCAAGGAAGAGAAAAAAGCGGCGCCTCCGGCGGCCCACCACTAGGCCAAGCGCCCCAGCAGCAAATATTCCATCAGCGCCTTTTGGGCATGCATACGGTTTTCCGCTTCGTCCCACACCACGCTTTGCGGGCCGTCGATGACTTCGGCTTCCACCTCTTCGCCCCGGTGCGCGGGCAGGCAGTGCATAAACAGCGCGTCCGGCGCGGCGGCGGCCATCATGGTGCGGTCCACGCACCAGGACGCAAAGGCCGCGCGGCGGGCCTCGTTTTCCGCCTCATAGCCCATGCTGGTCCAGACATCGGTGGTTACCAAATGCGCGCCTTGGCAGGCTTGCAGCGGGTCGGTGAACACGCGGTAACTGTCGCTCGAGCGCAAACCGGCCACCGACTGGTTGACCTCGTAGCCGCTGGGCGTGCTGACATGCACGGTAAAGCCCAATAATTCAGCCGCCTGCAGCCAGGTATTGGCCATATTGTTGCCATCGCCCACCCAAGCCACGGTTTTGCCGGCGATGGAGCCACGGTGTTCTATGTAGGTAAATATGTCCGCCAACACCTGGCAGGGGTGGAATTCATTGGTCAGCCCGTTAATCACCGGCACGCGTGAATTAGCCGCAAAGCGCTCGATTTTGGTTTGCTCAAAGGTGCGGATCATCACCAGGTCGGTCATGCGACTGATCACCTTGGCGCTGTCTTCTATCGGCTCGGCCCGCCCGAGTTGGCTGTCGCCCGTGGTCAGGTGCACGACGCTGCCGCCCAGCTGGTACATGCCGGCCTCAAAGCTCACGCGGGTACGCGTGGACGCCTTCTCAAAAATCATGGCCAGCGTGCGGTCCACTAAGGTGCGGTGCTTTTCATAGGCCTTGAATTTTTTCTTGATCAGCGACGCGCGCGCAAACAAATAAGCGTATTCGTCGGCGCTGAAGTCTTTGAATTGCAGGTAATGTTGCATGAGGGGGTTACCAAATGAATAAGCCGTCCGGGCGCAATAGCCAGCGCGCTCAGGCTGCCAAAAACGCGCTAATCAGCGGGCACAAAATAGCGGCGATCTGCTCGGCCTCTGCCGTCGTCAAAATCAGCGAAGGCACCAAGCGCACCACGCAATCGGCAGTCACGCTAATCAGCAGGCCCTTGTCAGCCGCTTGTTGCATCAGCACTCCGCAAGGCTTTGACAGCTCAATGCCCAACATCAAGCCTTGGCCGCGAATGTCTTTGACCGTTCCCGCTGCCAACTCTTTGGCTAGGTCGCTGCTTAACGCTGCTTTCAGGTGTGCGCCCACGTTTTGGGCATGGGCCAACAGGCCGTCGCGTTCCATCACGCGTATGGTCTCTAGGCCGGCGCGCATGGCCAGCGGATTGCCGCCAAAAGTGCTGCCGTGGTTCCCAATGCCCAACACCTTGGACGCACGTGGCCCGGCCACAATCGCGCCCACCGGCACGCCCGAACCCAGGCCTTTGGCCAGCGGCATCACATCGGGCACGATACCGGCCCATTGGTGCGCAAACCACTTGCCGGTGCGCCCCATGCCGCACTGCACTTCGTCAATCATCAGCAACCAGTCGCGCGCATCACATAGGGCGCGCAAATCACGCAAATAATCCATGTGCAAGGGGTTGACGCCGCCTTCGCCTTGGATCGCCTCCACAAACACCGCCACCACGTCCTGGTTGCCAGCGGTTGCGGCCTTCAATGCGTCGATATTGTTCAAGGGCACGCGGATAAATCCCTCCACCAGCGGACCAAATCCAGCTTGCACTTTCAGGTTGCCGGTAGCGCTCAGGGTGGCAATGCTGCGGCCATGAAAGGCTTTGTCATAGACCACGATTTGCGGGTTATCGATGCCCTTGTCATGCCCAAATTTGCGCGCCAGTTTCAGCGCGGCCTCGTTGGCCTCCAGCCCGCTGGAACAGAAAAATACGTTTTCCATGCCAGACAGCTCCACCAGCTTGGCCGCCAGCGCTTCTTGCAAGGGAACGTGGTAGTAATTAGAGGTGTGGATCAGCTTGGTCACCTGGTCTTGCAAAGCGGCCACCAGGTCCGGGTGGTTGTGGCCTAGGGTGTTGACAGCAATACCGCCCAGCGCGTCCAGGTACTCGCGCCCTTCGGTATCCCAGACGCGGCAGCCCTGGCCGTGGGAAAGGGCAAATGGCAGACGGCCATAGGTCGTCATTACATGCGGGGACGCGGCGGCTGAAGGGGAGGCGGGGGCGGTCATGGGCTCACTCCGGGGAAACAATGCAAAAGCGCGGTGCTACAAAGCAATCAGCCCAACGCAAGTTGGGCCGTTGAAGGCGGATTTTAGAGTCTGCGCCTTTTGGCGGCGCAGGCCTGCAATTGTTCATATTGTGTAACTTGATGCGCTTACGCAACAGGTAAACTGCCTGGTGCGGTGCAACACGCCCGCGATCCGCAGGAATGCAAACCTGCCGCCTGCCACCCTGACAGCGGCCCATCCCGAGCACATGGCTACCACCCTCGCCAAAGAAATCTATATCCTGGGCCTAACGCGCCAGGGCCGGGCATTTCGCCCCAGCGACTGGGCCGAGCGCCTGGCCGGCGTGATGAGCCAATTCCGCCCTGGCGGCCCGCAGCCGGGCAGCCATTTGGGCTATTCGCCCTGGTGCATCCCGACCAGCATCGGCGACACCAAATGCGTCATCATCCACCCCGATTTGCGCGACCACGAGGTCATGGCCTGGGACTTTTGTATCAACTTCGCGCGCGATAACGATTTGCAAACCAGCGAAGGTCTGCCGCCGGAACTGTCGAAATAGGCTCGCGCAGGCTGCTGAGGGCGCGGCTTGTTCGCAAAACGCGGCTTGGCGCAGTGGCGCTACCATGCTGCACACGGCGCAACCTTCTCCTACAAGCAAGCCCACAGCGCAAATACGCTACTTCTCCACCATTGATAAATGACTACAAGCATCCACTCCTATGAACCCCGCCTGGGCCATGGCCTGGCACATGACCCGTTCAACTCCATCGTCGGCCCGCGCCCCATCGGCTGGATTTCCACTTGCGGCGTCAGTGGCGTATTGAATCTAGCGCCCTACAGTTTCTTTAATGCTTTCAATTACGTGCCGCCCATCATCGGCTTTAGCAGCCTGGGCTACAAAGACACGGTGCGCAATGCCATCGAAACCGGCGAATTCGTCTGGAACCTCGCCACCCAAGACCTGGCCGAAGCCATGAACCAGACCTGCGCCCACGTGGCCCCCGACGTGGACGAATTCGCCTTAGCCGGATTAAGCCCGCTGCCTTCCGACCTGGTCAAGGCGCCGCGTGTGGCCCAAAGCCCGGTCAGCTTTGAATGCAAAGTTAGCCAGCACATGCCCTTGCGTTCGGCACAGGGCGAGGAACTGAACACCTGGATGGTGTTTGGCGAAGTGGTCAAAGTGCATATCGACAGCGCGCTCCTGCAAGGCGGTATCTACGACACGGCAGCAGCGCACCCGATACTGCGCGGCGGCGGCCCGTCGGACTATTTCAGCATCGGCCCGGAACAGCTATTTCGTATGGTGCGGCCGCGCTGAGCGCGCTTTAGCTAAGGGTTGCCTACATTGCGCCCACAAAAAAGCCGTCTTGCGACGGCTTTTTGCTTTGCTGGCAGCGCACCCGATTCAAACGGCGAATCCTGCAAGAGGATTCGGGCGGTGCACCTGAAGAATCAGGCGGCGAGGGCCAAGGTTTTTACCTTGGTAGCCAAACGACTCTTGTCGCGGGCGGCTTTGTTCTTGTGGAAGATGCCTTTGTCGGCGATGGTGTCCACCACGGCCTGCATCTTGCCAAACAACTCGGCTGCTTTGGTTTTGTCACCGGCGAGAACGGCTTTTTCAACGTTCTTTACTGCGGTGCGGTATTTGGAGCGCAGCGAGGTGTTGGCTGCATTGATTTTGACGTCCTGGCGGACGCGTTTGCGGCCCGACGCTAAGCGCGGGTTCTTTTTCTTGGGTTTTCCGGATGCCATAAATGTGTTTCCTAGTGGTCTGTGGATGTTGCCAGCAAAGCCCACCATTATAGCCTTGCAGGGGGTAGCGGCTAAACTCCCGCCGTGAGCCTCCTCAAGTCCGCCTCCACCGTGTCCGCCTGGACATTGGCCTCGCGCGTCACCGGTTTGCTGCGCGAAACCCTGATGGCCGCGCTCTTTGGCGCCAGCGCCCTGACCGACGCGTTCAACGTCGCCTTTCGCATCCCCAATCTGTTTCGCCGCATGTTTGCCGAAGGCGCTTTCAGCCAGGCTTTTGTGCCGGTGCTGGCCGCCAGCAAAGCGCAAAACGGCGATGCGGCTACCAAAGTCTTGATCGACCAAGTAGCCACGCTACTGGCCTGGACCATGGTACTGGTGTGTGTGGCGGGCGTATTGATCGCGCCATGGATGGTCTGGGCCATGGCCAGCGGCTTGCCGCCAGCGGGCTTTGATGCGGCGGTGTGGATGACGCGCTTTATGTTCCCCTACATCGGCTGCATGTCGCTGGTGGCGCTGTCCTCGGGGATTTTGAATACCTACAAGCGCTTTGCCATCCCGGCGGCCACTCCGGTGCTGCTAAATGTCAGCACGATTGCGGCGGCTTGGTGGCTTTCGCCTTGGTTTGGCGCGCAGGGCATAGCGCCGATTTTTGCGATGGCGGTGGGCGTGATGGTCGGTGGCCTCTTGCAGCTTGGCCTGCAAATACCGGCATTAGCGGCTTTGGGGTTGTTGCCGCGTCTGGGTTTGGGCTGGTCGGCCCTGCGCGCCGCGTGGAAAGACCCCGGCACGCGTACGATTTTGCGACTTATGGGCCCGGCTCTACTAGGCGTGAGCGTGGCGCAAATTTCATTGCTCATCAACACTCAGATTGCTTCCCACCTGGCCGTTGGCAGCGTCAGCTGGCTCAGTTACGCCGATCGCTTGATGGAGTTTCCCACCGCCATGCTGGGCGTGGCGCTTGGCGTGGTGCTGATGCCCCGGCTGGCCGCCGCGCGGGCCACAGCGGATACCGACGACTATTCCGCGTTACTGGATTGGGGTTTGCGCATCGTGGTCTTGCTGGCCACGCCTTGTGCGGTAGCGCTTTTGGTGTTCGCGCAGCCCTTGGTCGCGGTGCTGTTTCATTACCGCGCCTTTACGGCTTTTGATGTGCAGCAAACCGCCTTGGCCCTCACCGGTTGGGGCGTGGGCCTGGTGGGCTTGGTGGCGATCAAAGTACTGGCGCCGGGCTATTACGCGAGCCAGGACGTGAAGACGCCGGTGCGTATTGCGGTGCTCGTGCTCATCATTACGCAGCTACTCAACTGGGCGCTGGTGCCTTACTTTCGCCATGCGGCTTTGTCCTTGTCTATTTCGCTGGGTGCTTTGCTTAATGCGCTATGGCTACTGCGCGGGCTTCAGGCGCGGGGCAGTTATAGGGCGCAACCCGGTTGGGGCCGCTTTGCGCTGCAAGTCCTGCTTGCGTGTGTGGCTTTGGGCGCCTATCTGGCTTGGGCGGCGCAAGCGTTTACCTGGTTGGATATGCCCGGCGGCCCGCTGCAGCGGGTGCTGTGGGTGGCTTTGGTATTGGCCGGTGCCGCGCTCTTGTACCTGGGCAGCATCTTGGCGCTGGGCCTGAATTTGCGCCAATTTTTACGACGCTAGGCCAGCGATATTTGCCTGATTTGCGATAGAGTTGCGCATGGATTTTTCTTTTGAACCGCCCAGCCCGCTAGCGTATTTCGCGTCCCTGGTGCACAGCGACGGCGGCTTTCCCTTGTTTGAAGCCGCTGCCGCATTGGGCCATATGCGTGATGCCGACCTGGACGTGCAAGCCACGCTCTCGCGCATGGACCAATGGCAAATGCGCTTACGCAAGCGCGTGCCCGCCGACGCTGCGGGCATGGCCCGCTTGATGGCACTCAACCGTTTTTTCTACCAAGAGCTAGGCTTTGCCGGCAACCTGAACGACTACTACGCACCCGATAACAGCTATGTGCACCAGGTCATGGAGACGCGGCGCGGTATCCCCATCTCGATGGCCGTCATTTGGTTGGAGCTAGCGCAAGGCATTGGCTTGGACGCCAAAGGCGTTAGCTTCCCCGGGCATTTTTTAATTAAGGTGCCGCTGCCCGCAGGCCAGGCGGTCATCGACCCGATGAACGGCCAATCTTTCAGCCGCGAAGAGCTCAAGGAAATGCTCGAGCCCTACCGCCTGGGCGGTAAGCATGGTTCTGATTTTGAAGTGCCGCTAGGCCTGTATTTGCAAGCCTCCCCACCGCGAGACATTCTGACGCGCATGCTGCGCAATTTAAAAGAAATTTTCCGCAGCCAAAAACACGGAAGCCAATGGCTGGCGGTACAAGAGCGGCTAGTGGTGCTGGCGCCCGAAGCCTGGTCCGAATACCGCGACCGTGGTCTGGCACACGCCATGCTGGGCAACCACGGCGAAGCCCTGGCAGACCTGGAGTGCTATGTCGTCAATGCCAACGACGTAGTTGATGCTGAGGCTATTAGCAGCCAGGTGGATTTGCTGAGAAGGCAATTGGGCAAGCGGCGAGAGTCCAATTGAAGTTATGGGTCTGCTTTTGCAGACGCTCTTAGCTTCGGGACATTCGTTTTTTGACCCAGACCTTCACTGGTCGATCTTGAAATTAAATTCCTGCGTAACGGTCACTTCAGCGCCCGCCCCATCGGCCGGGGGGCTGGAGATGCAGGTGGTGCCGGGGGCGCAGGCGGAGGTGCCGGGGCAATCACATGCGGCGTGGGCCTTGGTTGCCCGTGCTGAACAGACTCAAACCTCAGGAGACGCGGCTACCCATCAAGCTCATGACTAGCGCTTAAGTTCACGATAGAAATTTTCATGCGATCCAAGTAGTAGTAAATGGCGTGTCTTAGGATCGAACTCATAGGCAAGTAATAAGAGTTGCGCTTGACTTTTAAACTTATAGACATAAACACCTGCGAGGTCGCCGCGCTTTGGTTCCCCAACTTGGGGATCGGCTACGATGACATTGACTGCTGCGTCGACATCCTGTTTTTGCTTTGTATGCAATTTTTTGTAGCCCCGAGCAAAAGCAGAGGACTGGGTTACTTGAACTTGCTTCGAGGCCATCAGCGCTTGCTTTGTGGAATGAAGGGGGTGGCCAATGCTTTACCTTCACCTTTTGCGATCATCAGATCGCGTACAAAGTCGATCGGCAGATCTGGGTTATCCAATGCAGCCTTACCAATGATGGCCCAAAATTCAATTTGTCCAGCGATAGTTCTGCGCTCGGCATGGGCATGTGATTTGGCTTGATCGTAAAGATCACTGTCTATTCGAACTGGTAGTCCCATAAATTCTCCAAATTTGTTTCCTACTACAAATGTAGCAAAAAGATGCAAAATTGTAAATGGTCCAGTGAATTCTTTTAAAAGAGCAAATCCGCGCCTACTCAAAGGACGACAAGTCTCAGATCCGAGCGCGTTCGACTTGAAGTGGTGCGCCGCCCGAGGAGTCCTCGACCGTGCAACAAACGTGTAACAGAATCGATTTTCATGGCAGCAAAGAGTCAGGAAAAGACTCTCGAGATGACAATATCGGCCGCCAAAACAGAAAAAACATTGAAAAATTCAATGCTTTTTTTTA
>CAIPZV010000026.1 GCA_903869595.1 uncultured beta proteobacterium
ACTTTTCTTTGCTTCGCCAAAGAAAAGATAAGCAAAAGAAAGGCGAGCCAAAGGCCGTGGCCCTACGGGCTGCCTTGCGCTACTCGCGCCGCCCGGGGTCGGGCGCAAACTCGCTTCGCTCAAACAAGCGCCCGCCCTGATCCGGCCGCCGCTGCGTTGCTCAGCACGGCCAATGGCACAAGAAGCCCGAATACCGCGTGTGCTCGTTCGCTTCGCTCACCTTGCACACGCTTGATGGCGCGCAGTGCGGTCGCGGGCGCCGCAGCTCCAGCCGCCAGCCGCCAGCCGCCAGAGCCGCAGCCGCAGCCGCAGCCGCGCCATGCCCCCAACCATTGACTACGACCGCATCGTTTCCCAATCAGTGCCAACAAACCCGCGCCTCAGCGTCCCGATTCAAAACCACCTCTCCAAAACAAAAAAACAAAATTGGGTATTCCAGCTCCCCTTCACCCCGGCGGGGGTGAAGGGGCGGGGGGGAAGCGGGGGGTATACAAAAGTCCCACAGGAAAAAATGTTCGCAAAAAGCAACTTCAAACCTGACCAACTTAACTGGCATAAAGCCCCCGTTTGGCAACGATACCTATCGCTAAGCAACTAGGTTCTTCCGCTCTCACACCCCAAATTGCTGCGCTAACCAACCACACAAAGCACTATCCGCGCTTTCAAAACCATGGATAACGGTGAAATGATTAGCGCCATCTATCGCACGCAACTCAGCACTATTGCCCTGCGCCATCCAAGCACCGTACATCAGCCGCGCTTGCCGGTCAAACTCAGGCGTCTCCGCCCCACCCCAAGTAATCCAAAGAGGCGTCTTGCAAGGCCGCGCCATAAATGCAGGGCTGTTGCGCCGGATGATGCCGTCGTCCAGTTGAATCATGGGCTGCAAATAGCTAAAGCGCAGTGGTGTGATGTCATAAATGCCGCTGATGCAGATAGCCGCTTTGATCGGGTCCTGCGCCAGCCCGTAGTCGCGCGCCCACTCCGTCTGCAAGCACATGGCCGTCAGGTGGCCGCCCGCGGAATGTCCACCAACTGCAATGCGCTCTGGGTCACCGCCGTACTCTGGAATATGGCGCACCGTCCAGGCCACGGCGGCGCGCACTTGGCGCGTGATTTCGTCAATCGTTACATGCGGGCACAAAGCGTAATTCACCACCACCGTGGTGATGCCGCGCGCCTGCAAGCCCAGCGCCACGCCGCTAAATTCTTTGCTGGTTAAAGCCCGCCAGTAGCCACCATGGATGAACACAAATACCGGCGCGTTGGCTTGCTCGGCCGGAAAAATATCCAGCGTTTCATGCAGCGTCGGGCCGAAAGGAACATCCAAGGTACAGCGCAAGGTGGCGCGTGCATGCTGCGCCCGTTCCACAAAATGGCGCCCGGGCGCCGCCGGGTCGGGCAGGGTGAGCGAAGTGTTGTACTGCGCGTCAATTTGCGCCTGCTGCGTAAATTCTCGATAAAGCGTGGGGGTAGTTTGGCTCATGGTGTTTGTCAGTCGAGGTTGCGTGATGAAAAGCTGAATAAGCGCAGCGGGAACTACACCAGCCGCACCTTAACGCTCTTGCCTTTGATGCGCCCGGCGTTGAGCTTGGCGCAAGCGGCCTGCGCGATGTCGCGGGCCACCGCTACAAAGGTACAAAACTCCGTAACCTGAATTTTGCCGATTTGCTCGCGCGTGTAGGCTGGTCCGCCTTCCGCATTGGTGAGTGCGCCCAGTACATCGCCAGCACGGATTTTTTCTTTGCGACCACCCAAAATTTGTAGCGTCACCATGGGCGCGAGCAAGGGATCGTCGCTGGCCGGAGTCAGGGTTTCTAGACCATACCAGGTGCTGGACATTTTTTGGTAGATCTCAATCGCACCCACGCGGCCCATGTCGTTCAGCGTTGTCAAACTCAGCGCTAGGCCCGCAGCACCTGCGCGCCCGGTGCGGCCCACGCGGTGCACATGCACTTGCGGGTCAGGGGTGATGTCCACATTGATGACGGCGGCCAACTGGTCGATGTCCAAGCCGCGCGAAGCCACGTCGGTTGCCACCAACACTGCGCAACTGCGGTTTGCAAACTGTGCCAGCACCTGGTCGCGCTCGCGTTGTTCTAATTCGCCGTACAAGGCTTGGGCGTCAATGCCTTGTTGCTGCAAATAGTCCACCAGGTCTTTGCATTGCTGCTTGGTATTGCAAAAAGCCAGGGTGTTGACGGGGCGAAAATGCAGCAACAGTTTGGCCACGGCTTCAAATTTTTGGGCGCGCGTGATCTCGTAAAAACGCTGCTCAATGGTCACTTGCGCCGCTTGCGCTTTGATTTCGATGTGCACCGGCTCACGCAAAAAGTCTTTGGCCAGGCTGGCAATGCCTTCGGGGTAGGTGGCCGAAAAAAGCAGGGTTTGGCGCGTGGGCGGCGTCTGGCGCACAACAGTGCGGATGTCGTCCATGAAGCCCATGTCCAGCATGCGGTCCGCTTCATCGAGCACCAGAGTTTTAAGGCCCGCCAAATCTAGGCTAGCACGCTCCAAGTGGTCCATGATGCGGCCGGGCGTACCGACCACGATGTGTGCGCCGTTTTCCAAACTGGCGCGCTGGCCGCGCAAGGGCACACCACCGCACAGCGTGACCACTTTTATATTGTCTTGCGCCCGCGCCAGGCGGCGTATTTCGGCGCTCACCTGATCGGCCAGTTCGCGCGTGGGGCAGAGCACTAGGGCCTGTACTGCAAACCAGCGTGGGTTCAGGCCCGCTAGTAAGGCCAGCCCAAACGCCGCCGTCTTGCCGCTGCCGGTTTGCGCTTGGGCTATCAGATCTTTGCCCTCCAGCGCCGGGGGCAGGCTGGCGGCCTGGATGGGCGTCATCTGGTGGTAGCCCAGTTGCGCCAGGTTGGCAAGCGTGGCCTCGTTCAGAGGCAGGGCGGAGAAATCAAGGGGCGCAGCAGTCATGCCCGATTATCGGGGGTGGCCAGCGCCATGTCGGAAGCTCTGCCTAAGTCCAAACCCGTTATTGCGAGCACAGCGAAGCAATCTATTTTGGCTTGCGAATCAGGCACTTATGGATCGCCGCGTCGCTGCGCGCCTCGCGATGACGGACTTATGCAGACCTTCCCTGATCGCGGGCGTTTATTTGCCGGCGATGGCCAGTAGTTCCACTTCGAACAAAAGCGTGGCGTTAGGTGGGATGACGTTGCCCGCGCCGCGCGCGCCGTAGGCAATCGTGGATGGGCAGGTGAGTTTGGCCTTGCCGCCGACTTTGATTTTTTGTACGCCTTCGGTCCAGCAGGGAATCACCGCGCCCAGCGGAAACTCAGCCGGTTCATTGCGTTTGTACGAGCTGTCAAATTCACGGCCATCGGGGAAGGTGCCGCGGTAATGCACCTTGACTGTGTCGCTGGCCTTGGGGCTGGCGCCGGTGCCGTCTTTAAGCGAGCGAAAGACCAGGCCGCTGGGGGTGACTTGGGCTCCGGCCTCTTTGGCGGCTGCCTCCAACACGGGGTCGGCAGCGCAGGCCAGGGCGGCGCTTAGCAAGGCGGCGAATGCGAGAAGACGTGTTTTCATGGTGCGTGTTTGCAGTAGGTTGAAAACCGCCATTCTCGCAGCGCCGCTGCCGCTAGCGCGCCGTGGCGTAAATTGAAGCCTGCAAAGGCCCCAAGCTGTCATTGCGAGGCCGCAGGCCGTGGCAATCCATGACTCCATGCAAACATGGATCGCCACGTCGCTTCGCACCTCGCGATGACGCGACTTATGCAGAGTTTCCCTAGACCAGCAGCGCGTTCACGCGTTTGACGTAGGCAGCCGGGTCTTCCGGCAGGCCGCCTTCGGCCAGCAGTGCCTGATCAAACAAGATGTGCGCCAGGTCGTGGAAATGCACCGAACCATCGAGCTTTTTCACCAGCGGATGCTCGGCATTGACTTCCAGCACCGGCTTGACATCCTGCGCCTTCTGGCCTGCTTGTTTGAGCATGCGCGCCAGTTGGGTGCTCATACCGTCGTCCTGCACTACCAAGCAAGCCGGGCTGTCCACCAAGCGGGTCGTGACGCGCACGTCCTCGGCCTTGTCTTTCAGCGCTTCTTTGAGCTTCGCCAACGTAGGCTTGAAGGTCTCGGCGGCGTCTTCGGCTGCTTTCTTTTCGGCTTCGTCCTGCAAGCTGCCCAGGTTTACCGCGCCCTTGGCTACGCTTTGCAGCGGCGTGCCTTCGTATTCATTCAAATAGTTCAAAGCCCACTCGTCCACGCGGTCCGTCATGAGCAGCACTTCAATGCCTTTTTTCTTGAACACTTCTAGCTGCGGGCTGTTTTTCGCAGCGGCCAGGGTGTCGGCGGTGATGTAGTACATCGCCTCCTGTCCGTCTTTCATGCGCGCTTTGTACTCGGCAAAGGACACGCTAACCGAATCGCTTTGCGTGGAGGCAAAACGCAGCAATTTGGCGATACGGTCTTTGTTGGAAAAGTCTTCGCCCAGACCTTCTTTAAGTACCGCGCCAAACTCGTTATAAAAGCGGGTGTATTTACCGGCCAGGGCTTTGTCTTCTTCGCTGACCACATCGGTTACGCCCTCGGCGCTGGCCTCGGGCAGCTTGTCGTTTTTCGCCAGGTCTTCCAGCATGCCCAGCACGCGCTTGGTGCAACCCTCGCGGATGGCCTTGACATCGCGGCTTTCCTGCAACAGCTCGCGGCTCACGTTAAGCGGCAGGTCCGCCGAGTCCACTACGCCTTTGACAAAGCGCAGGTAAGTGGGCATCAGCGCTTCGGCCTCGTCCATGATGAACACGCGCTTGACATACAGCTTGATGCCGGCGGTTTTTTCGCGGTTGTACAAATCCATCGGCGCTTTGCCAGGGATGTAAAGCAGCTGGGTGTATTCGGTGCTGCCCTCGACCCGGTTGTGGGTGTGGGCCAGCGGGGCTTCAAAGTCGTGGCTGATTTGCTTGTAGAAATCGTCGTACTGTTCTTGGCTGATGTCTTTCTTGGCGCGGGCCCAAATAGCGTTGGCTTTGTTGACGGTTTCCCATTCGCCATTCTTGACCATGCCGCCTGGCTGGCGTCCGGCTTTTTCATCGTTCGGGTCTATCAGATCGCCGTCTTTCCATTCCTCTTTTTCCATGAGGATGGGCAGGCTGATGTGGTCCGAATATTTGTTAATGATGCCCTTGACCTTCCAGGTCTGCACATAGTCCAGGGCGTCGTCGCGCAGGTGCAGGATGACGCTGGTTCCGCGTGCAGCGCGGCTCATACTTTCTACTTCAAACGCGCCACCGCTGGCGCCACCGTCGCTGATCCAGCGCACGCCATCGGACTCGGAGGCCCCGGCACGGCGTGTTTCAACGGTAATTTTGTCGGCCACGATAAAGCCGGAATAAAAGCCCACACCAAACTGGCCTATCAGTTGCGAGTCGACCTTTTGGTCGCCGCTGAGCTTGCTCACAAAGTCTTTGGTGCCGCTCTTAGCAATCGTGCCTAGGTTGTCGATGGCCTCTTGCTGCGACATGCCGATGCCGTTGTCGGTGATGGTCAGTGTCTTGGCGTCTTTGTCCAGCGTGACTTTGACTTGCAGCTCGGTGTCGCCGGCCATGAGGCTGCTGTTGTTAATCGCCTCAAAGCGCAGCTTGTCACAGGCGTCGGACGCGTTGGAGATCAGCTCGCGCAGAAAAATTTCTTTATTCGAATACAGGGAATGGGTGACCAGGTGCAGAAGTTGCGCCACTTCGGCCTGGAAAGACAGGGTTTGCTTGCTCATAGGGTGAAATTGCCTCAAAAATTGCGGGTTGCGCGCGCGATGCGCCCATGCCCGAATACCGGGCAACCCGCAATTATGGGCGAGGGGGAAAATTACAAGGCCGCTGCGCGCTTGGCAGCGCCGCTTGCGCTCGAATAACTGGCTAGTTGGTGCTCACCGGGCTGCGGACCGTCTGCTGTGCGCCGTGCGGCCTTAAAAACGTTCGTGCGGCGCCAGATAGCGCCATTGGCCGACCGGCAAGTTGCCCAGCATGACTTTGCCAATGCGCACCCGTTTCAGGCCCACCACCTTCAGGCCCACTTGCTCGCACATGCGCCGAATCTGGCGTTTTTTGCCTTCGTGCAGCACAAACCGCAGTTGCTCGGGGTTTTGCCACTCCACTTTGGCATGCTTGAGCGCCTGCCCGTCCAGGCTCAGCCCGTGGCGCAGCAATTGCAGCTTGGCATCGGGGAAAACCGATTGGACGTCGTTGCTGACCGGGTCATCATCGTCGATGCGGCTCAGTTGCGTAGGCTTGGGCAATGCGGCATAAGTGGCTGATGCTGCGGTGGCCGCAGCCGCGTTTTCCACGCCGGTGTAGACCACGCGCACCAGGTATTCTTTCTCGACCACATGGTCCTCGCCGATCAATTGGCGGGCGACGCGACCGTCTTGCGTCAAGACCAAGAGGCCGGTGGAATCAATGTCCAGGCGTCCGGCGGGCACCAGGCTGCGCAATTGGCTGGGGTGAAAGAAAAAGCGGGCGTTGTCTTCGGCCCAGCGATTTTGCGGAGCCACCAGGGTGATGGCCGGGCTGTGCCCGTCCTCGGCCTGGCCGCTGACAATGCCCAGCGGTTTGTTGATCAAGACGGTGACTTGTTTGGCCTGCTGCCCTTTGGCTTCTTTGTCGATTTCGATACGCACATCGGCGGCCACCTGCATGCCCATTTCGGCGATCTGGCCGTTGACTTTGACCCAGCCTTTTTCAATCCAGGCATCGGCCTCGCGGCGTGAGGCCATGCCCAGCTCGGCCATGCGCTTGTTCAGGCGCATGCTGCCGTCCGGCCCGATGGCGGCGGTATTGCTTTGACCTGCCGGTATCGGCGCGCGCGCCGCAGGCGGCGCAGCTCGGCGCATGCCGCCCGCTGGCAGGGGAGTTTTCGGGGGGAGGGACATGCACGCTTTCCAAAAGGGGACTTAAGCGGGCATTCTATGAAGCTGCCTTATCATGCCCAGGCTGTCGTTTATTGCGCAGTAATTAGCGCATGGGCGGTGGGGTGCGCAGCGCCGCTAGGTCCAGCACCCGCAGACCGCCATATTCCACGGCAATGGAGCCCTGCGCTTGCAAGGTGTTGAGTGCCTCATTCACACGCTGGCGCGACAGGCCTACCAGGTAGGCCAGCTCCTGTTGCGTGATGCGCAGCACTTGGCCTACTCCCGGATAGAGCACCGGGTTGAACAATGCTGCCAGGCTGCGCGCCACGCGCACATCGGGGTTGTTCATACGGTCGATTTCCCGGGCCGCGATAAATTGGGCCAAGCGCTCATTGAGCTGGTTCATCACAAAGCGGTTAAAGGCGATGGAGTGGTCCAGCAGCCAGTGAAAGGTATCCACATGCAGGCCCGCGACCCGGCTTTTGCGCAAGGCCTGTATGTTGTAGCGGTAGGCCTCGCGTTTCAAGGCCGTACCCTCACCAAACCAGCCACCCGGCGGGATGCCGGTGTAGGTGATGGTTTGGCCCTGGGCGTTGTCGGTGCTCATTTTGAGCAGACCGTCGATCACGCCAAACCAGTAGGTCACCGGCCTGCCGGTGCGGCACAGTGTCTCGCCAGGGTCGGCTTCGGCGACCTTCAGGTCGGTGGCGGCGCGGGCACGCTCGTCCTCGGACAGCAAGCGCATCCAGGGGATGGCCAAGAGCTCTAGGTCGGTCAGCGGTCGGCGGCGCTCGTGGAGCGCGGATTCCGAGGCCATGGCAGGTCTCCTTATTGGTGGCACGCCGCTTTGGCGGGCGGCAATGACAGTGGATTTCGTCAGTAATCTGCAAGAGAAGGGAAAACACCTAGTCGAATTTCTCTCAATTGTCGTTCAAACGACAACAAAACGTCAAACGCCCTTCTAGTATTCGCTGTGAATGACGCCCCGCCCTCTGACAGGGGCGGCGGCGCGTACCAGAAGGACTTTTTCGATGCAAACAACGTTTGTGCAATTGCTGATGCAGCACGCCAAAGCGCGCCCCCACGCGCCGGCGATGCGTGAGAAGGAATACGGAATCTGGCAGACCCTGAGCTGGTCGCAACTGGCCGCTATGGTCGAGCAACTCGCCGCTGGCCTGCACCAGGCCGGTTTGCGCCGGGGTGAGCATATGGTGGTGGTGGGCGCCAACCGCCCGCGCCTGTATGCCACCATGCTGGCGGTGCAATCGCTGGGTGCGATCCCGGTAGCGCTCTACCAGGACGCAGTGGCTGCGGAATGCGTATTCCCTATTAACAACGCCGAAGTGCGCTTTGCCTTTGCCGAAAACCAGGAGCAGGTCGACAAGCTTTTGGAAGTGCGCGAAAGCGCGCCGCAACTGGCGCATATTTATTTCGACGAATCGCGCGGCCTGCGCAAGTACGACCAGCCCGGACTCCTGTCTATGGACGCTTTGCAGGAAGCGGGCAAAGCCTATGCACAAGCGCACCCTGCGTTTTTTGCCGACGCTGTCGCCCAGGTCAAGCCGGACGATACGGCAGCCATGTTTTTCACCTCCGGCACCACCGGCAACCCCAAAGGCGTGGTGCACAGCCACGACACCTTGCTCAACCGCGCCCGCGCCGGTGCCACCTTTGACCGCTTAACGGAACACGAGGAAGTGCTGGCCTATATGCCAGTGGCCTGGATTGGTCAAAATATCTTCAGCTATGCGCAGTGGCTGTCTTGTGGCTATGTGGTGAACTGCCCGGAGTCGGCAGCCACTTCCACCATCGACCTGAAAGAAATCGGCCCGACCTATTACTTTGCGCCGCCGCGTGTGTTTGAAGGCTTGCTCACCAGCGTGATGATCCGCATGGAAGACGCCTCTGCGATCAAGCGCAGTTTGTTCCATGCATGCATGCGCCTGGCCAAGCGCGTGGGGCCGGTACTAAGCAGCGGTGGGCAGGTGTCCTTGGTGGACCGCGCTTTGTATGCCTTGGGCAATCTGCTGGTGTACGGTCCACTGCGCAATAACCTGGGTTTTAGCCGGGTGCGCGTGGCCTATACCGCGGGCGAGGCCATCGGGCCGGATTTGTTTAGCTTTTACCGCTCGATTGGTGTGAACCTCAAGCAGCTGTATGGTTCGACCGAAACCGCCGTGTTCGTCTGTTTGCAGCCCGATAACGAGGCGCATGCCGACACCGTGGGCGTGCCTTGCGAAGGCGTGGAAATCAAGGTCGATGACAGTGGTGAAATTTTGGTCAAGTCGCCCGGCTTGTTGCGCGGCTATTACAAAAATCCAGAGGCTACCGCCGAAGTGTTAAGCGCCGACGGTTGGTACCATACCAATGACGCCGGCTTTATCGACGCGCAGGGGCACCTGAAAATTATCGACCGCGTCAAAGACGTGGGCCGGGTGCGCGGCGGTGCATTTGACGGGGCCATGTTTGCGCCCAAGTACGTAGAGAACAAGCTCAAATTCTTCCAGCACATCAAAGAGGTGGTGGCGTACGGCGACGGGCGTGAAAAAGTCTGTGTGCTGATCAATATCGACTTTGACGCCGTAGGTAACTGGGCTGAGCGGCGTAATTTGCCCTATGCCGGTTACACCGATCTGGCGCAAAAGCCTCAGGTCTATCAACTGATCAAAGAGTGTGTGGAGCAAGTCAACGCCGACCTCAGCCGCGACGCGTTGCTGGCCGGTAGCCAGGTCAGCCGCTTTCTGGTTTTGCACAAAGAATTGGATGCCGATGACGGCGAACTGACGCGGACCAACAAAGTGCGCCGAGGCTTTATCGCCGAGAAATACCAGGTGTTGGTCGATGCGCTGTACCAAGGGCTTGGCGAGCAGTTTATTGAAACCCAGGTGAAATTTGAAGACGGGCGCACGGGTAGCGTGAGCGCCACCTTGAAGATAGAGGACGCCAAGATCTTTGCCCCAGTAAAGGCCGCAGCATGAGCAAGAAAATCGGCGACGTCATTTTGGACGTTAAGAATATTTCTCTGGCCTTTGGTGGCGTGAAGGCGCTGACCGATATCTCCTTTGACGTGCGCGAGCACGAAATCCGCGCCATCATCGGCCCCAATGGTGCGGGTAAGAGCTCGATGCTCAACTGCATCAATGGCGTCTATACGCCGCAGCATGGGTCCATCACCTTCCGGGGTAAAACCTTTAACCACATGGACAGCCACGATGTGGCGACCATGGGTATTGCCCGTACTTTCCAAAACTTGGCTTTGTTCAAAGGTATGAGCGTGTTGGACAACCTGATGTCCGGACGTAACCTGAAAATCAAAAGCAATATTTTCTTGCAGGCGCTGCGCATTGGCCCGGCTGAGCGCGAAGAGATCATGCACCGCGAGGCGGTGGAGCGCATTATTGATTTCCTAGAGATTCAAGCCTTCCGCAAAACGCCGGTCGGGCAATTGCCCTATGGTTTGCAAAAGCGGGTGGACCTGGGTCGTGCCTTGGCGATGGAGCCGCAGGTTTTGCTGCTCGATGAACCTATGGCCGGTATGAACGTCGAAGAAAAGCAGGACATGTGCCGCTTTGTGTTGGATGTGAACGACGAGTTTGGTACCACCGTAGTGCTCATTGAGCACGACATGAGCGTGGTCATGGACATTAGCGACCGCGTGGTGGTGTTGGACTACGGCAAAAAAATCGGCGATGGCACGCCCGACGAAGTGCGCAACAACCCGGATGTGATCAGCGCCTATTTGGGCACCAGCCACTAAGGGCGGGGCAAGACGATGCAAAACAAAATGCAAAAAAGTGGCGTGTGGGCAATTGGAGAAGGTGTGTAAGCATGGGATTTTTTCTTGAAACGTTGCTTGGCGGCCTGATGGCTGGCATGCTGTATTCCCTGGTGGCGCTGGGTTTTGTGCTGATTTACAAGGCCTCGGGCGTGTTCAATTTCGCCCAGGGCGCGATGGTTTTGTTCGCGGCCCTGGCGATGGCGCGTTTTGCTGAATGGGTGCCTTTGTGGACCGGTATCACCGACAAGCGCTTGGTGACCACCTCGATCGCCTTTATTTTGGCCGGTGTGGTGATGTTTTTGGTGGCCTGGACGGTGGAGCGCTTTGTGCTGCGTCACCTGGTGAACCAGGAAGGCACAACGCTTTTGATGGCGACCCTGGGTATTGCCTATTTGCTCGACGGCGTGGGGCAGACGATATTTGGCAGCGATATTTACAAAATCGACATCGGTATGCCCAAAGAGCCCATCATGGCTTTTGAGTCCACCTTCCCCGGTGGTATTTTGATTAACAAAGAAGACCTGATTGCCGCCGTCATCGCGGCGGGCCTGGTGATTTTGCTTACCCTGTTTTTCCAAAAAACATCGACTGGCCGTGCCTTGCGCGCCGTGGCGGACGACCACCAAGCGGCGCAATCCATCGGTATCCCGCTGGACCGCATCTGGGTCGTGGTGTGGTGTGTGGCCGGGGTTGTAGCGCTGGTGGCTGGCATGATTTGGGGCAGCAAGCTGGGCGTGCAATTTACTTTGTCTACCGTGGCGATGCGCGCACTGCCGGTGGTGATTTTGGGCGGACTAACTTCGGTGCCCGGTGCCATTTTGGGCGGGCTGATTATTGGCGTAGGCGAAAAACTGTCCGAAGTTTTTCTCGGGCCTTTCGTGGGCGGCGGTATCGAGATCTGGTTTGCCTATGTGCTGGCCCTGATCGTCTTGCTGTTCCGTCCGCAAGGCTTGTTCGGCGAAAAAATCATTGACCGCGTCTGAAGGAACACACCATGTTTTACAGAGAAAACGGCCAATTTAAAACCAGCTATCGGGCGGACCAGCAGATATTTGGCATCACGCAGGACCGCGTCGGCGTATTACTGCTCATCGCCTTTGCATTTATCGGCGTGCCATTCCTGGCCGACGAATACATGTTCCGCGCTATTTTGGTGCCCTTCCTCATCCTGTCGCTGGCAGCTTTGGGGGTCAATATTTTGGTCGGTTACTGCGGCCAGATATCTTTAGGCTCTGGCGCCTTCATGGCGGTGGGTGCTTATGCGGCCTTTAACTTTTTCGTTCGCGTCGATGGCATGCCTGTAGTCCTGGCCATTCTTTTGGGAGGCGTGTTCTCCACCTTGGTGGGCATGTTTTTCGGTATACCCAGTTTGCGGGTTAAAGGCTTGTATTTGGCGGTAGCAACTTTGGCTGCCCAGTTTTTCTGCGATTGGGCGTTTTTGCGGATCAAATGGTTCACCAATGACTCAGCTTCGGGTACGGCCTCGGTCGCTGATTTGCAGGTACTGGGTTTTGCGATTACCACTCCGCTGGCCAAGTATTTGTTCTGCCTGAGTTTCTTGGTGGTTTTTGGTTTGTTGGCCAAAAACCTCGTGCGCGGCGCGATTGGCCGGGAGTGGATGGCCATCCGCGATATGGACGTGGCTGCTGCCGTGATCGGTATTCGACCGATGTACGCCAAGCTCAGCGCCTTTGCCGTCAGCTCTTTTATTGTGGGCGTGGCCGGCGCTTTGTGGGCTTTTGTGTACTTGGGCTCTTGGGAGCCAGCAGCCTTCTCGGTGGACCGCTCGTTCCAATTGCTTTTCATGGTCATTTTGGGCGGCATGGGTTCGATCATGGGTAGCTTTTTTGGCGCGGCGTTTATTGTCGTCTTGCCGATTGCCATCAACCAGTTTTTGCCGGTTTTGGGCCATCTTTTTGGTTTTACCGTGGACACGGCGGCATTGACCCATACGGAATTTATAGTCTTTGGCGCGTTGATCGTTTGGTTCCTGATTGTGGAGCCGCACGGTTTGGCGCGCTTGTGGAGCGTGGGTAAGCAAAAAATGCGTATTTGGCCTTTCCCGCATTGAGCTTGGTTTTTTTTGTTGGTAGTTTGTTTCAATATTCAAGGAGACATGTATGACGATTCGTAAGCTCACATTGGCTATTGCCTTGGTGGCTGGCGCTGTTTCGGCCTTGGCGCCCACAGCGTCTTTTGCACAGGCGAAAGAGCAATTTTTCCCGGTACTGCCTTACCGTTCTGGCGCCTATGCCCCCAACGGCGTGCCATGGGCCAACGGTTTTGTGGATTACCTCAAGCTAATCAATGCCCGCGACGGTGGTATCAACGGCGTAAAGATCACCTTTGAGGAATGCGATACCGCCTACGCCACCGACCGTGGTGTTGAGTGCTATGAGCGCCTCAAAGGCAAAGCCTCTGGCTCGATTTTCCAGCCGCTTTCTACCGGCATCACTTTTGCATTAACTGAAAAAGCACCCAGTGACAAAAACGCCTTGATTACCGGCGGCTATGGCCGTTCCGAGTCCAGCGATGGCGGCATTTTCAAATGGAACTTCCCGCTGATGGGCACCTACTGGTCCGGCGCTGACATCTTGATGCAGCACATCACGGCCAAAGAAGGCGGCAATATAAAGGGCAAGAAGATTACGCTGGTTTATCACGACAGTCCGTACGGCAAGGAGCCTATTCCTTTGCTGCAAGAGCGCGCCAAGATTCAGGGATTTGACCTGACTTTGTTGCCCGTCACTGCGCCTGGTATTGAACAAAAGGCCACCTGGCTGCAAATCCGCCAAAACCGCCCGGACTATGTATTGCTCTGGGGTTGGGGCGTCATGAACTCTGCGGCCTTGAAAGAGGCTGTCGCGACCGGTTATCCCC
This sequence comes from uncultured beta proteobacterium, assembly GCA_903869595.1. Taxonomy (GTDB): domain Bacteria; phylum Pseudomonadota; class Gammaproteobacteria; order Burkholderiales; family Burkholderiaceae_C; genus Allorhodoferax. The sequence continues at coordinate 13,518 of CAIPZV010000026.1, forward strand.
GCGAAAAAATGTATGGTGTGTGGTGGTCTGCTGGCGAACCGGATGTCAAGGACATCGGTGAAGCGGCTAAGGGTTACAGCGGATTGGTTGTAACTGGTGAAGGTGGCGGTGTCATTACCGACATCAAGAAGTTTGTACACGACAAAGGCCAGGGCACCGGTCCCATGGAAGAAGTTTCCACCGTGTTGTACAACCGTGGCATGGTGAGCGCAGCACTGGGCGTAGAGGCCGTGCGCCGCGCACAAGAGCGCTTCGGTAAGGGCAAGGTCATGGACGGCGAGCAAATCCGCTGGGGCCTGGAAAACCTGGCGGTCGATGAAAAGCGCTTGAAGGCACTCAAGCTGGACTCGGTAATGAAGCCCATCAGCACCACCTGCGTGGACCATGAAGGTTCACGCTCTGCGCGCGTGCATACCTGGGACGGCAAGAAATGGCAGTACGCATCGGATTGGATTGAGGCAGACACCTCCATCATCAAGCCGCTGGTGCGCCAGTATGCTGACAAATACGCAGCCGAGAAAAAGCTGACCCGCCGAGACGCTAAGGACTGCCAGTCCTAATCGTCTAAGGCTTTCACAAGCACCTAGGCCACTCATCCAGAGTGGCCTGGGGAAAGAGCGGCCGGTTGCGCTCTTTCCCCAGGTTTAACGGGAAATTCCACTATGTCTGAAGCCCCCTCTATTGTTCTTAACGTCAATGGCATTGAAGTCATTTACAACCATGTCATTTTGGTGCTCAAGGGCGTTTCTTTGCAGGTGCCGCAAGGCGCTATCGTCGCCATTTTGGGGGGTAACGGTGCGGGCAAGACTACGACCTTGCGCGCGGTTTCCAATTTGCTGCAAGGCGAGCGCGGCGCGGTGACTAAAGGCAGTATCGAGCTGCGCGGTGAGCGCATCGAAAACCTCACGCCAGCCGACTTGGTGCAGCGCGGCGTGGTGCAGGTGATGGAAGGGCGGCATTGTTTCGCCCACCTCACGATCGAAGAAAACCTGCTTACCGGCGGCTACACGCGTAAGAGCAAGGCAGAAATCGCTGCCAACCTGGAAAAAGTCTATGCCTATTTCCCGCGCCTGAAAACGCGACGTACCAGCCAGGCGGCTTACACCTCGGGTGGCGAACAGCAGATGTGCGCTATTGGGCGCGCGCTGATGGCCAGCCCGACCATGGTCTTGCTGGACGAGCCGTCCATGGGCTTGGCGCCGCAAATCGTGGAAGAGGTGTTTGAGATTGTCAAAGACCTGAACCACAAAGAGAAAGTCACTTTTTTGCTGGCCGAGCAAAACACAAACATGGCGCTGCGTTATGCAGACTATGGTTACATCATGGAATCGGGCCGGGTGGTGATGGACGGCCAGGCCAGCGAATTGGCGAACAACGAGGACGTGAAAGAGTTCTACCTTGGTGTGGGCGGTGGTGAGCGCAAGAACTTTAAAGATGTGAAGAGCTACAAGCGTCGCAAGCGCTGGTTGGCTTAATTTTTCAGGAGTGTCTATGGCCGAGCATTACGACGCACTGGAAACACGTACCCAAGAGGCGCGCGAAGCGGCCTGGACACAGGCCTTGCCTACACAAATCGCCCATGCGCAAGCGCATGCGCCGGCGCTCGCTACCAGTCTGGCCGGGGTAGTTGCGCGGGAAGTTAACTCACTTGCTGCATTGGCCCAGTTGCCGGTGGTGCGCAAGCAAGAATTGTTGGAGTTGCAAAAAGCCTCGCGCGCCAATGGCGGTGATGTGTTCGGTGGCTTTAGCGCCTTGGGTTATGGTGCGCACATGCCCCGCGTGTTCGCCAGCCCGGGTTTGATTTACGAGCCTGAAGGCACGCAGCGCGATTATTGGCGCATGGCGCGCGCTATTTTTGCCGCTGGTTTTCGCTCGGGCGAGTTGATTCACAACAGCTTTAGCTACCACTTCACGCCGGCCGGTTCGATGATGGAAACCGGCGCGCATGCACTGGGATGCACCGTGTTTGCGGGGGGAACTGGCCAAACTGAGCAGCAGGTCGGGGCCATGGCCGAATTGCAGCCTGCGGGCTATATCGGCACGCCCAGTTTTTTGAAAATCATCATCGAGAAGGCCGCGGACATGGGCGTTGCCCTTCCCAGCGTGCGCAAGGCCTTGCTGTCGGGAGAAGCCTTTCCCCCTTCCTTGCGCGACTGGCTGGCTGAGCGCGGCGTGCAGGGCTACCAGTGTTATGCCACCGCTGATGTGGGTTTGATCGCCTACGAGACCGCTGCTCGCGAAGGCTTGGTGCTGGACGAAGGCGTAATCGTCGAGATCGTCCGCCCGGGCACGGGTGATCCGGTGGCTGTGGGTGAGGTGGGTGAGGTGGTCGTCACCAGCCTGAATCCAGCCTACCCTTTGATCCGCTTTGGCACCGGCGACCTGTCAGCGGTACTGCCTGGCGCATGTCCCAGCGGACGCACCAACACCCGCATTCGCGGTTGGATGGGCCGCGCCGACCAGACCACCAAAATCCGCGGCATGTTTGTGCATCCCAAGCAGGTGGCGGACATCGTGCGCCGCTTCCCCGAAGTGTTGCGCGCCCGCTTGGTGGTGAGCGGTGCCATGGCCCAGGATGAAATGACCCTCAAAGTGGAAAGCGCTAGCGCCAGCGAGGGGCTGTCGGCCCGGATTAGCGAAGCCATCCGCGATGTCACCAAGCTGCGCGGCACGGTGGAGCTCGCAAAGCCGGGTAGTTTGCCTAACGATGGCAAAGTCATTGAAGACGCACGCAGTTACCAATAAGGCGTGGACCGGAGCGCCTGGCGATTCGCGCGAATTTGGTGCCTGTGTCCAGACGGAATTGCCACCAAAATTAGGCTTATATCAATTGCGCGCAATGTAATAGGCGCTAGACTTGGCTTTTTACCAGTTGGAGACAATTATGAAAAAACTGTTTGCCGCCGCTATGGCGGTTTTGAGTTTTGCCGCGTTTGCGCAAAGTTATCCCTCTAAACCCATTACCATCGTCGTCCCCTTTGTGGCCGGTGGTCCCACAGACCGGGTAGCCCGCGATTTGGCTGAAGCCATGCGCAAACCCTTGGGCGATGTCAGCATCATTATTGAAAACGTATTAGGTGCGGGCAGCTCAATTGGTTCTAATAAAGTGGCCAAAGCCAATCCCGATGGCTACACGATTTTGCTCAACCATATTGCCATGGCCAGCATGCCGAATTTGCTGCGTAATATGCCGTTCAAAATCGACTCGGATTTTGAGTACCTCGGCATGATTAACGACGTGCCCATGACCGTCATTACCCGCCCCACCATGCCCGCTAAAAACTTCAAAGAGTTGCGCGATTGGTTGAACGCCAATAAGGGCAAAATTAATTTGGGTAATGCCGGTATCGGTTCGGCCTCGCATTTATGCGGCCTGATGTTCCAAAATGCGGTGCAGGTTGACATGACCTCCATCCCGTACAAGGGTACTGCGCCAGCGATGACGGATTTAATTGGCGGTCAAATCGATTTAATGTGTGACCAAACCACCAATACCTCGGCGCAAATCGAAGCCAAAAAGGTCAATGCCTATGGCGTAACCACCGCCAAGCGCCTCACGACACCGGCGCTCAAAGACATACCTACCTTGCAGGAAGACGGCTTAAAAGGCTTTGAAGTCACTATCTGGCATGGACTGTATGCGCCTAAAGGTACACCGCCCGATGTGGTGACGAAATTGAACACCGCACTCAAAGCGGCTTTGAAAGACCCTGACTTCATTAAAAAGCAAGAGGCTTTGGGTGCTGTGGTGATTACCGATAAGCGTGTGGAGCCTGCCGAACACAAGAAATTTGTGGCTGCGGAAATTGCCAAATGGGGCCCTGTGATTGCGGCTGCCAAGGAATATATCGACTAAGGTCGGTACGGCCTGCACATCGCGGGTCTGGTTTCTGCTTCCTTACTCTGAATGCGCCCCGAAATCGTCTGTGGCTAAACGCCCCAGACGATTTCTTTGTTTTCGGCGTGGCAACGCTCCAGCATCCGGATAAACGGCAGGCTGCGCTGGCGCAGGCTGATGCCTTGCCCACCTGTAGGAATAGGCCTGCCAGCTTCCCGCGCCGCATTGGCTTTTTCCAGTATGCGCGCTTCTTCTTCGGCGACGGCCTGTTGCAGCGCCGCGATCGCTGCGGGCATTTCTGGCGGCTGAACTATGCCTTGTTTCAGGGTTTGCGGGTCGGTCTTGCCAATAATCGTCAAGATCGCGCGCCCGCTGTCCTCCAGCATGATGAGGTCGCCAGCAGCTTTCGATTTGAATTTGTAAATCATGTGCTGCCAGCATAGCGCTTTTGGCTGAGGCGTGTAAGTGCGAGTAAGTCTGCGCGCTTGAAATAGTGGGCGCAATGGCCCTGGCGCATAGGAAACCTGGCAAGGTTTTCGCTCATGACGGCCCCCCCGTGGCAGGATTTTGGATTCAAGCAAAGGGCCGACGGCGCGCAAGGCGATGGCTTGATCTACATCAAGAAAAGAGTATGTGCAGAAGCGCTAACGTCTTTACCTTAAATTCAATAAAACCATTTTTGTTAGATGTAAATATTATTATCTTTACATTTAACACTACTCCATGAGGTGGATTTTGTATTCCATTTGCATGAAACCCGTATATAATCTTCCACCTATACTTTTATTTGCTGGAGTAACTAATGACTAATTTGATTGATATCCAAGGCCAAATCGAAAAACTGCAAAAACAAGCAGCTGATATTAAGTCCAAAGAATTCGCCGCTACCGTGCGTGATATTCAGGCGAAGATGCAGGCTTTCGGCATCACCATGAAAGACTTGCAGACGCGTAAAAGCGCCAAAGGTGCTGCTAAAGCAGGTCGCCCAGCCAAAGTAAAGGCGGCAAAAGCCCCCAAAGCGGCGCGTAAAGCGGGCCAACCTGTGGCAGCCAAATTCCGTGGCCCCAACGGCGAAACTTGGTCCGGCCGTGGCCTCACGCCTAAGTGGCTCGCTTCTCTGGTGGCCCAAGGCCAAGCCAAAGAGTCATTTGCGGTCGCAAGCCCCGCCGCTCAGTAATCCGACCTGTCTGCATCTGCCAAGCGCACCGCGTGCGCCTTGGCCAGTGCCGGTAGGCCAAGTTCCTGGCCTCATGCGCACGGATTGAAGAGGCCCAAGTTGGGCGCGCTGTTCGCGTCGCAAATCCATTGGCGCTCCATTTTGCTTAAATTTGCCGCACACGAGCGCGCCAGGGAGATAATCTCTATTATTTGACGCACTCGCACCGCCATGACTTCCACTAGCACCCTTGCCAAGGCCGAAACCCTGGCGCGCGCCTTGCCGTATATCCGTAAGTACCACGGGAAAACCATGGTGATTAAATACGGTGGCAATGCCATGACCGATCCGGCATTGCAGGCGGCTTTTGCGCAGGACGTGGTTTTGCTCAAGCTGGTGGGTATCAACCCGGTGGTGGTGCACGGCGGTGGCCCCCAAATTGAGAATGCGCTTCAGCGTTTAGGTAAAACCGGCTCCTTTATTCAGGGCATGCGCGTCACCGATGCAGAAACCATGGGCGTGGTCGAGTGGGTGCTTGCCGGCCAAGTGCAGCAGGAAATTGTCGGGCTCATTAACCAGGCAGGTGGCAAGGCAGTGGGCTTGACGGGGCGCGATGGCGGCATGATCCGCGCTAAGAAACTCAAAATGCTGGACCACGCGGATCCGACGGTTGAGCACGATATTGGCCAGGTGGGAGATATTGTTAGCGTGGATCCATCCGTGGTCAGGGCTTTGCAGGATGACGCCTTTATTCCCGTAATCAGCCCTATTGGGTTTGGCGAAAACAATGAAAGCTACAACATCAACGCCGACGTGGTTGCGGCCAAACTGGCTACCGTGTTGCAAGCTGAAAAACTTTTGATGCTGACGAATATTAGTGGCGTGCTCAACAAAGCGGGCGAATTGCTCACGGACTTAAGCGCCCGCCAAATCGATGCCATGGTGGCGGACGGTAGTATTTCCGGTGGCATGATTCCCAAAATCAGCGGCGCACTCGATGCCGCTAAAAGCGGCGTTAAGGCAGTGCACATCATTGATGGCCGCGTCGCCCATGTTCTATTACTGGAAATCCTCAGCGACCAGGCCTTCGGCACCATGATCCGATCATCCTGACGCAAAAAATACCCAGAAATTTCGGGGGATAAGCCTATGCGGAGGATATCTGGTGCAAAATAGCACGACCGTTCTATTTTGTATCCTTGCCCTCCACCATGTCCTCTGCCGTTACGCTAAGCCTCCCGCCTGAGGCCCTGGAGCCCAAAAATTCCGGGCGCGCCTTACTAAAAGGCCAGCAAACCAAGCAGGCGATTGTGCAGGCGGCGGTCACGCTCAGCACCCGGCTGGGCCTGGAAGGGCTCAGTATCGGCTTGCTGGCCGAGGTGATGCAGATGAGCAAATCCGGGGTATTCGCGCACTTCGGGTCCCGCGAAGAGCTGCAAATTTCAGTGATCGACGAGTATTTCAACTGCTTTAAGCAGGAAATATTTTTCCCCGCCTTGCAGCAGTCGCGTGGTTTGCCGCGTTTGCGCGCACTATTTGAAAACTGGATGAAGCGGGTTGCCGTGGAAATCCAGTCCGGCTGCATATTTATTAGTGGCGCCGTGGAGTTTGATGACCGGCCTGGCCCGGTGCGCGATGCCTTAGCCCACGCGGTGCGCCAGTGGCAAGACGCCTTATTTAGGGCGGTAGTACAAGCCAAAGAATGTGGCCACTTGGCTGCGCAGGCGGATGCCGCACAAATTGCCTTTGAGATCCACGGATTAATTTTGGCCTTGCACTATGAGGCCCGGTTTTTGCAAAAGCCCGGTTCATTGGCACAAGCGAACCAAGGGTTTGAAAATATTTTGCAAAGAAACGACCAAACCCAAGGCGCTGCGACACGCCAGGGTTGAGCAGATTCGCCCAACTCGATTTCCCTTTATTTATTGAAACTTAGGAGTTTTCTTTATGCCCAGCTATACCCCGCCTCTGCGCGATATGCAATTTGTCATGCATGAGTTATTGCACGTGGTAGATGACCTCAAGGCCATGCCGGCGCACGCCGATATGGACGCGGAAACCATGAACGCCGTGCTGGAGGAGGGTGGGAAATTTGCCTCCGAAATACTATTTCCGCTCAATATCACCGGCGATGCCGAAGGCTGCCATTTGGACCAGGCGACACACCAGGTGACAACACCCAAGGGCTTTAAAGAGGCCTATGCCCAGTATGTGGCAGGCGGCTGGCCGGCGCTGTCCAGCGATCCGGCTTACGGTGGCCAGGGCCTACCCCTGATCGTGAACAATTTTTTTTATGAAATGCTCAACAGCGCCAACCAGGCCTGGACTATGTATCCCGGCCTGACCCACGGAGCTTACGCGTCCTTGGCCACGCACGGCACGGATGCCCAAAAAGCCACCTACCTTGGCAAGATGGTCAGCGGTGAATGGACCGGCACCATGTGCCTGACCGAACCCCATTGCGGTACCGATCTGGGGCTGATGCGCACCCGTGCAGAAGCGCAACCCGATGGCACTTACCGCATCACGGGCAACAAGATATTTATCAGCGCCGGTGAGCACGATATGAGCGAGAACATCGTGCACTTGGTGCTGGCGCGCTTAAGCGATGCGCCTCCCGGTATCAAGGGCGTGAGCCTGTTCATCGTGCCCAAGTTCTTGGTCAGCGAAGACGGCAGCCTGGGCGCGCGCAATGGCATCTACTGCGGCGGCCTGGAACACAAAATGGGTATTAAAGGCAGTGCCACTTGCCAAATGGTTTTGGATGGCGCCGTGGGCACCTTGGTCGGCGCACCCAACAAAGGCATGAACGGCATGTTTGTGATGATGAATGCGGCCCGCCTGGGCGTGGGCAACCAGTCGCTGGCACTGACCGAAGTGGCTTACCAAAATGCGCTGGCCTATGCCAAGGACCGCATCCAAATGCGTTCGCTCTCAGGCACCAAAGCTAAGGACAAAGCCGCCGATCCGATCATCGTGCACCCGGACGTGCGCAAAATGCTACTCACTGCCAAAGCCTATGCCGAGGGTGGTCGCGCCATGCAAGGCTTTTGCACCATGCTCTTGCAGCAAGAGCACAGCCACCCGGACGAGCCAGTGCGTAAAGAAGCGGGCGAAATGCTGGCGCTGCTGACACCGATTGTGAAAGCTTTCATCACCGACAACGGATGGATTGCGACGTCGACCTGCCTCCAAGTGTTCGGCGGCCACGGCTACATCAAAGAATGGGGCATGGAGCAGTATGTGCGCGATGCCCGCATCAACATGATTTACGAAGGTACCAACACCATTCAGTCGCTGGATTTGTTGGGGCGCAAAATTTTGGGTAACAACGGCGCGACGCTGCGCAAATTCGGCAAGTTGGTGATGCAGCTCGCGCAAGAAGAAGCGGCCAATGAAAAAATGGCCGAGTTCATCAAACCGGTAGCGGACCTGGGCCAACAAATGACGCAGTTCACCATGGACATCGCCATGAAAGGTATGCAAAACCCCGACGAGGTGGGCGCTGCGGCGGTGGACTATTTGCGCGTGGCCGGGCATTGGACGCTGGGCTATTTCTGGGCGCGCACAGCCCAGGTGGCTCTGCGCCAGATCGCTGCGGGCAATTCCGACCCCTTCTACTTGGGCAAACTGCAAACCGCACGCTTTTACTTTGCCAAACTCTTTCCTGAAACCACCAGCCTGATGCTGACCGCCCGCCAGGGCAGCGCGGTGCTGATGGACACGGACGCGGCGCTGGTTTGAAGCGCGTTACAGTCACCCACCTTAAAACGAAACTAGGAGAAAACAGGATGCAAAAATTAAGCGTAATCAGTCTGCTTGCTGCGTTCAGCGGCCTGACATTTGCCCAAATGAGCCCTTTGGGTTTGTGGAACACCATCGACGACAAGACCGGCAAACCCAAGGCGGAAGTGCGAGTTGTCGCCAATGCCGCAGGAGAGCTGTCTGGTGTGGTGGTGCGTGGTTTGGAGGCTAATCCTGACCCTGAACCCAATTGCGATAAATGCAGCGACGACCGCAAGGGTAAACCCAAAATCGGCCTGGAAATTATTCGTGGCGGCAAAAAAGTTGAAGGTAAAGATGTCTGGGAAGGCGGAAAAATTCTGGATCCCAACAACGGTACCGATTACCGCCTTAAGCTGACACCCATCGAAGGCGGCAAAAAATTGGAGGTGCGTGGTTACATAGGAACTCCTATGTTGGGCCGTACCCAAACATGGGTGCGCGTGGAATAAATTGACGAAATTGCATCCTTTTGACCAGGCCTTGGTGCTCGAGCCTCAGGGCGATGGCACCCTCTTAGGCCACGCCACACCGGCCTGGGCCAATATGGTCGGACCTTTTGGCGGCATCACAGCCGCCACCGTGGTGCGGGCCATCATGGACCATGCGCAGTGCCTGGGCACGCCGCTCTCCCTGACCATTAATTACCTGGCGGGGATCGCCCTAGGCCCCTACCACTTGCATCTCAAAGTAGCTCGCACCAACCGTTCTACGCAGCACTGGACTTTTGAAATTCACCAAGCGCAGGCCGATGGTGCACAGGCTTGTGTGCTGACGGGCACTGCTTTGACGGCGGCGCGCCGCACTACCTGGGGCGCAAACGATGTGCCCATGCCCACATTGCGCCCGCCCCACGAAGTGCCGGTGGTGCAACTGCCGCGCATCGTGGAATGGTTTTCGCGCTATGAGATGCGCAGCCTCGTCGGGCCGCTGCCGCAAAAATGGGATGGCGAGGAAAGTACGCTGCCACCAGAGTCGGCCAGCACCAGTTGTTTGTGGGTGCGGGACAGCGCAGGCCGCGCGCTGGACTATCCGTCCATCGCTGCCTATGCGGATATATTTTTCCCACGCGTATGGCTGCGCCGTGCCAAACATGTGCCAGCGGGCACGGTTTCTATGACGGTGTATTTCCATGCCGATGTACAGCAGCTCGCGCAGACCGGTGCGGGCTATTTGTTGGCCCAGGCGCGTGGGCAGGTGTTTTGCGATGGTTTCTTCGACCAAAGCGGCTATTTGTGGAATGAGGCGGGCACCATGCTGGCCACAACGCACCAACTGGTGTACTACAAGGAATAAGGTTTCCCGCAGGGAAGGCATGTATGCGCGACGTATTGAAAGATGTTTCCGAAGGCGTGATGACCTTGACCCTGAACCGGGCGGACAAGAAAAATGCGCTCACCCAGGCCATGTATGGCTTCATCGCCGACGCCCTCTTGGAAGCGGCTGCTGCGCCTAGCGTGCATGTGCTGGTGCTGCAAGGCGACCCGTCGATTTTCAGCGCGGGTAATGACATTGCTGACTTCCTGGCCCGCGCGCCCTCGGCAGATACGGCTGATTCCGAGGTGTCGCGTTTTCTGCGCGGCATTGCTGCTTTCCCCAAGCCCTTGGTCGCATCGGTATGTGGCCCCGCCGTGGGCGTGGGCACCACCATGCTGTTTCATTGCGACCTGGTCTATGCCGGGGACAACGCTGCTTTTTCCATGCCTTTTGTCAACCTGGGTTTGTGCGCCGAGGCGGCTTCGAGCCTGTTGGCGCCCCAATTAATGGGTTACCACCGCGCCGCCGAGGCATTGCTGCTGGGCGAGCCGCTGCTCGCTGAGACCGCGCTGGAAATAGGCCTGGTCAACCGCGTGGTGCCGCCATCGGAGGCCAATGCCTTGGCGCGCAGGCAGGCGGTCAAACTTGCTTCCAAGCCCTTGCCGGCTCTGATGGAAACCAAGCGCTTGATGAAAAAAGGCCAGTTGGCCCAGGTGCTGGCACAGATGGCCGAAGAAGGCGCGACCTTTGGACGCTTGCTCCAATCGCTGCATGCCAAAGAAGCGTTCTCGGCATTTCTGGAAAAACGCAAACCCGATTTTTCTGCGCTTTAACTCGTGGGAGTGCGCCGCGCCCGATAGGGCTGCTGCCATCGTTCGCGCGCTCAGGTTCGAGACCTGTGACAATCCGCATATGTCTACTTCTGAATTGTCCCCCGACAGCGCCCATAGCGCACCACACGATCAGCCGCTGGCTGAGTCCGATACCAACACCCCGCTGGCCTTGGGTGCTCCAATGAAAACTGGTTCCGCATCGCCGGCTGCGGCATCAGCAGCGCGTAAGCGTTCCTCTGCGGCCCTGGAGGACATTGTTTTTGAAGCAGAGTTTGTTAACGGACTCAAGAAAATTTTCGAGGAAATGATTTCCTTTAACCGAGTTCTGGGGCTCAAAATCCACGACTTAGGCCCTGTCAAAGTACGTGCGCGCATCGAGATGAAGCCCGAATTAGTGGGACATTTCAGCTACAACCGCATTCACGGCGGCGTCATAAGCGCCGGGCTGGATGCGATGGGCGGTTTGGCGGTGATGGCGGCCATCGGTGCCCGCCATATGGATGAGGCGCCTATGCAAAGACTGCGCCGCTTTGCCAACTTGGGCACGATTGACCTGCGTATAGACTATTTGCGCCCTGGCATCGGCGCCTATTTTGATTTGAATGCCGAGGTCTTGCGCCTGGGCTCGCGCGTCGCCTCCACGCGCATGGAGTTTTTCGGGCCTGACGGTACCTTGCTATCGACGGGTAGTGGCGCCTACATTGTTTCCTGAGAAGTCGAACCAACCTGGAGCTGACGCACTAAGGAGCCCTCGGAGCCGCGTGATCCCATAAAAAAAGGCCCTTGAAGGGCCTTTTCGACGCAAAGCGCAGGTATTACAAAGGTACTTTTTTCAGCATCTCAATGCCAATTTTGCCGGCTGCAATCTCGCGCAGCGCGGTCACAGCGGGTTTGTTCTTACTTTCGATTTTCGGGGTATGGCCCTGGTTGAGCATGCGCGCGCGGTAGGTGGCGGCAAGTACCAGTTGAAAGCGGTTGGGTATCTGCGCGAGGCAGTCTTCTACAGTGATGCGGGCCATGCAATTCTCCGGAAAAACTAGGGGATGTTGAGCGCTTGGAAAGTGACAGCACGGCTGCGCGCCTGGGCTGCGAACTTGAGACGCTGCGCGTGAACAATGGCTTTAAGGTCGAACAGCGCGCGGTCAAATAACTCATTGATTATAACGAAGTCGAATTTTCCGGCCTGGGCGACCTCTATGGCGGCGTTTTTCATCCGCAACTCAATGGTTTGCGCGCTGTCTTCGCCGCGCCGCTCCAAGCGGGCGCGCAATTCCTCCCAGCTGGGCGGTAGGATAAAAATGCACACTGCATTGGCAAAGGCCTGCTTGATTTGGATGGCGCCTTGGAAGTCGATCTCCAAAATCACGTCTGCACCTTGTTCCATGCGCTCGGCAATCGCTTTTTTGGATGTGCCGTAGCGGTGCTGGTGCACATGCGCCCATTCCACAAAGGCATCGGCCTGCACCATGGCGTCAAACTCGGGCTCGGAGACAAAAAAGTACTCGCGTCCGTGTTTTTCCTGGCCGCGCGGCGCCCGCGTGGTGTGGGATACCGAGGGTTGCACATGGGAGTCCAGCTCCTGCAAGGCGCGCACTAGGCTGGACTTGCCCGCTCCGCTGGGGGCTGCTACAACAAACAAATTTCCCGGATATTCCATGGCGGCGCTTGGCGAGGGTGAAGTGCCGATTATTCTATGTTCTGCACCTGTTCGCGCATTTGCTCGATCAGTACCTTCATGTCCACCGAAATACGGGTCAAGGGCAGGGCGGCTGACTTGGAGCCCATGGTGTTGGCCTCGCGGTGCAATTCCTGAATCAAAAAGTCCAGCCGCTTGCCGATTTCTCCGCCTTTGCGAATCAAGGACTCTAGCTCTTCTAGGTGCGCCTTGAGCCGTGTCAATTCTTCGGCCACGTCGATGCGGATGGCAAAGGCCGTGGCTTCGGTCAGCGCCCGGTCCTGCGCGGCTTCCGGCGTCACCCCGCCAGTCGATAAAGCCATGGCTTCGCGCCATTTTTCGACAAAACGCAGCCTTTGCTGCTCCACCACCTGAGGCACCAGCGGTTCGGCCTGGATGGCCAATCCGCGCAATTGGTTGATATGGTTCAGCAGCATATGCGCCAGCCTTTCGCCCTCCCGGGCGCGGGCCCCTGTGAGCGAATCCAAGGCTTGGCGCGCCAGGCTGATGACTTCCCCGCTCCAATCCTGCGTGCCTTGCGACTCATTGCCCGCCAGGCGTAGCACGTCGGCCACGCTCAGCTGTGCGGCTTGGGGCAGCGTCTCTAGCACCTGGGCCTGGGTATGCCGCAGTTTGTCCAGCAGGGCGGTCGAAGGCGCAGCTACGCCCACAGACTTTTCCATTTCAATGGCGGCGCGCACTTCCACTTTGCCGCGTTTGAGTTTGGCACTTAACAGCTCCCGCAATGCCGGTTCACTGGCGCGCAGCTCGTCGGGCAGGCGCAAACTCAGGTCCAGGAAGCGGCTGTTGACCGAACGGATTTCCATCCCCAAGCGCCCCGCTGGTGCAGCGGCGGTGTGCGCTGAAACGGCCCCGGCGACCGACTGACTTTGCACACTGGCGTAGCCGGTCATACTGTAAACTTGCATTGAATAATTCCTTTTTTGGGGGTCATTGGAGGGCCCAAGAATAACCCGCTTCTCTGGAGGGAGAACCGTGTTTCGGTGCCGTGCTAGGTGCCGGGATCGGTTGGCGGGAGCGATCCGATAAAAAAGCCATGACACAGGATAGCGCCCGCATCGCCCCCGAACCCTTGCCCCCTGGCTCGATGGTCGAGGGCTATCGCATCGTCAACAAAATCGGCTCCGGCGGTTTTGGTGTGGTCTACCGAGCTATCAGCCCGACCGGTCAGGAAGTTGCAATTAAAGAGTATTTGCCTGGTGCACTGGCGCGACGTGATGGTCTCCAAGGTGTCGTTACCCTGGCGCCCGAGAAAAATTCCTTATACCGAATGGGAATGCGTTGCTTTTTGGAAGAAGGCCGTGCGCTTGCGCAGATTGACCATCCCAGTGTAGTCACTGTGCTTAATTTCCTGCACGCCAATTCCACGGTTTATCTGGTCATGAATTACTTGGAAGGGGCTACCTTGCAGCAGTTCATCATGACGGCAGTTAGCCTTAACAACCCCAAAGTATTTCGGGAGAGCACTATTCGGTCTTTGTTTGATGAGGTGCTGGGAGGTTTGCGTGTCGTGCACCAACATACGATGTTGCACTTGGATATCAAACCGGCCAATATATTTATCACTGAAGAAGACCGCGCGGTTTTGATTGATTTTGGTGCAGCGCGCAATGTTTTACACAACGATGGCAAGTATCTGCAGCCCATGTTTACCCCCGGTTTTTCTGGTCCCGAGATGCGCCAAAGAGGTAGCGCCATCGGACCCTGGACCGATATTTTTGCCATTGGCGCCTGCATTTTTTCTTGTATGAAAGGGCATCCCCCGCCGGACGCAGCTGCGCAAGAGGGCATGCTGCGCTTAAAACATTATTTTGAGGAACTTCGTTCGGTGTATTCCGCCGATCTCGTGGATTTGGTGGCGGCATGCATGTCGCCGACTCCGACCCGTCGTCCGCATTCGGTTTACGCATTGCAAAAAATGCTTGCCCCGCATGAGTTCGTTAATGATGAGCCTGAGTTACTTGCCCCACCGGTGCCGCTTGCGGTGGCGATCCCAGGGGCGAAGACGGTCAATCCGTGGTCTGAGCGTATAAAAGCTTTCTCTAGACGCTTGGCTTGAGGAGTGCAATTCATATGAAATTTTCTGTATTCCTGACTAGCCAAATAGGCGGTCGCAAGCGTAATGAAGACCGTATGGGTTACACCTATTCCAAATCCTCCGCCATATTCTTGGTGGCCGATGGATTGGGCGGCCATCCGGATGGAGACGTCGCATCCCAGTTGGGTTTACAGGTGGTTATGTCCAAGTTTCGCAACTATGCCAATCCCAAAATTGTGCACGTACCGAATTTCCTGACCGAAGCTATGACCGATGTGCATGAAAGCTTGATGGCGTATGCCTTTAGCCATTCGATGGCTGACACGCCAAGCACCACGATGGTCGTGGTCATCGTGCAAGATGGATTGGCCTACCTGGGCCACTGCGGTGATTCGCGGGGGTACTTGATCCGGCAGACCGAGGTAGTCAAACGCACCCAGGACCATTCGCTCTTGGTGCGAGATGGAGGCCTCAATGTCGCCAACAATCTGGAGGTGCAGAGCCGCCACACGCTCTTTAGTTGTCTGGGTGCATCCAATTTGCCTTTCATCGAAGTGGCAGAGCCCGTACCCTTGCGATTTGGCGATCGCATTTTCTTGTGCTCGGACGGCTTGTGGGGTTCGGTGGCGGAATCTGACATCGTGCAAACCATGCAAGACCCCCAAGTTTCATCGGCTACTACAGGCCTAGTGAATCTCGCTTTGCACAACGGGGGGCCGCGCGGTGACAACGTGACTGCCCTGGCGGTGCGCTGGGAAGAGACCGATAATCCGGCCCGCTAGCAGGCTTGGATCTTCCGGCCTGAGGCCGTGTGACAGGCTTGTTCTTTGCCTGCACCTCTTTTGAAAGTTTCCCATGACTGAATTTGTCCGCAGTGGCGCCCGCGCCGCCAATGCATTACGTCCGGTACGTATTACCCGTGGCTATACGGTACATGCCGAAGGCTCGGTCTTGATCGAGTTTGGCGCCACCCGTGTGCTGTGTACTGCTTCGGTGGAGGAAAAAGTGCCGCCGCACAAGCGCGGCAGTGGCGAGGGCTGGGTTACCGCCGAATACGGAATGCTGCCGCGCGCCACCCATACCCGCAGCGACCGCGAGGCGGCCAAGGGCAAGCAAAGCGGACGCACCCAAGAAATTCAGCGCCTGATTGGTCGCTCACTGCGCGCAGTGTTTGACCTGCGGCTTTTGGGCGAGCGAACTATTTCCTTGGATTGCGATGTGTTGCAGGCTGACGGTGGCACGCGTACCGCTGCGATTACCGGGGCCTTTGTCGCAGCACAAGATGCAGTGGCAGGCTTGCTGGCCAGTGGCAAGATCAGCCAATCGCCGATTGTTGCGTCGGTGGCTGCGATTTCCGTGGGTATCGTGCAAGGTGTTCCGCTCCTGGATTTGGAGTACACCGAAGACTCAGCCTGCGATACCGATATGAATGTGGTCATGACCGGCGCCGGGCATTTTGTCGAAGTGCAGGGCACCGCAGAAGGCGCGCCGTTTTCCCGTGCCGAAATGGACGCCTTGCTGCACCTGGCGGAAAAAGGCATTGTGGAATTGATGGGCTTGCAAAAGCAGGCGCTGGCGCAAGCCTTAGCCGTAGCCCATGGCGCAAATGTCTAACGCCGATGTTGCCGCGCCCAGTAGCGGACTTTGCGACACTCCAACGCAGCTATTGGGACGCCTCAGGCCGAGCCAAGCGCGGTAGTGTGTTTTTTTGCAAGCCTACCCGATTGCCCACCTTATGAAAATCGTTCTTGCATCGAATAACCAGGGCAAGCTGCGCGAACTGCAAGCCATGTTCGCGCCGCTTGATTGCACGCTGATTTGCCAACGCGATTTGGCTGTACCCGAATGCCCGGAGCCACACCGCACCTTTGTAGAAAATGCCTTGGCCAAGGCCCGTAACGCGGCGCAACATTCGGGCTTACCCGCCTTGGCGGATGATGCAGGTTTGTGCGTGGACGCCTTTGGCGGCCTGCCGGGTGTGGACACCGCCTATTACGCCACCCAATTTGGCTACCCCAAAGGCGATGACAACAATGTCTTGGCCTTGTTGGAGCAAATGCAATCGATTACCAACCGCCGCGCTGCGTTGGTCAGCACATTGGTGGCGGTGCGCTCTCCGCAAGACCCCGAGCCTCTGATCGCCGTGGGCCGTGTGGTTGGGGAAATTACCCGCGCACCCATGGGCAGCAACGGTTTTGGTTTTGACCCGGTGATGTGGATCCCCCACTTCGGCCAAACTTTTGCGCAGCTTCCGGAGGCGGTGAAAAACGCCAACAGCCACCGTGGCCGGGCAGCAGCAGCCATGCTGCCGCTAATGCGTGCCAATTGGTTCGCGGCGTGATTCCGATAGTGTCCAGCGCGACTGCTGGTGAGGCGGATCCGGTGGGCGAGCAAGCCTACGACGCCGTGCACCTGATGCGTCCGGGCGTGCTGCATTTGACCAGTCTGCCGCCGCTGTCGCTGTATGTGCACCTGCCCTGGTGTATTCAAAAATGCCCGTATTGCGACTTCAATTCGCATGCCGCGCCGCAAGGTGCTTTGCCCGAAGAAAACTATATCGATGCCCTGGTGCGCGATCTGGAAGCCGCTTTGCCTTTGGTGTGGGGCCGTCCCGTCCATTCGATATTCATTGGCGGGGGGACACCCAGTTTGTTCACGCCGCAGAGCATCGACCGGCTGCTAGGCGCAATCCGCGCCCGCCTGCGCCTGGTGCCCGATTGCGAAATCACCTTGGAGGCCAATCCGGGTACGTTTGAGAAAGACCGTTTCCGCGCGTTTGCACAGGCAGGCGTTACGCGTTTGTCGATCGGCGTGCAAAGCTTTGACGACCAGCACTTAAAGACGCTGGGTCGGGTGCACGACGGCGCGCAGGCATGTGCAGCACTCGAAGAAGCGGCCCGCAGCTTTAGCACCTTCAACCTCGACCTGATGTACGCCTTGCCCGGTCAAAGCCTTGCGCAACTCGACCAGGACTTGGACCAGGCGCTGGCCTTTAGTCCCCCGCATATTTCCATCTACCACCTGACGCTGGAGCCCAATACCTATTTCGCCAAGTTCCCGCCAACGTTGCCTTCTGAGGATATGGCCTATGCCATGCTCGACCGCATTACCGAGCGCCTGGGCCTGGCGGGCATGGACCGCTACGAAGTCTCGGCCTATGCGCGCGCGGGCATGCGCTGTGGGCACAACCTCAATTACTGGCAGTTCGGCGACTACCTAGGCCTGGGAGCAGGCGCGCACAGCAAAATCAGCTTTGCCCATCGCGTGGTACGCCAGACACGTTTTCGCGAGCCGCGCCTGTACATAGAGCGGGCGCTGGCCGGACGTCCCCTGGCCAGCAGCGAAGAAGTGCGCCGCGCCGACCTGCCTTTTGAGTTCATGCTCAATGCCCTGCGCCTGCGCCAAGGCTTTGCCTTACAGGACTTTGCCGACCGGACCGGCATGCCGCTCAGTGCGGTACGCGCCACCTTGGATGAGGCGCAGCGCAAAGGGCTCATCGAGCAGGACACCACCTGGGTGCGCCCTACGGTACGTGGCTTTGATTTCCTGAGTGATTTGCAGTCCCTGTTCCTGAGTGGGGACTAAGCGCAAGATGCTGCCGGGGCAAGGGGCATATCCGGCCCCGGCAGATCTCATTTTTTATGCGTACCTGTGTGGTACTTCAACGAAGTCGCCCCTTGGGGCTGGGCCGCTTTGGCATGCGTAAATGCCGCTTGCGGTATGTTAGGAGTCTAACGTAAATTTCGCAAATAAATAGCTTTATTTGTTTATATTGTTAAAAAAGATGTTTAATTGCGACTTTATTTCATCGGTTTGCGCAGAGGGGGGCTTCCCTCGTGGTTCTGCCTTGGGCACATTAACTTCCGACAAGCTGCACATCACCCTCCTGGGTACGCAACCATGCGCGCTTCGCCTGGCCCATTAGAATGCGGGCTCGGGCCTATAGCTCAGTTGGTTAGAGCAGAGGACTCATATTTTTCAAATGTGCCTTACGTCTGGAAACTGCGTAAGGGATGGTGTCAAAGTCGGCGAACGCTACGTGCAGCAATGCATAGGCCAACGCCGAGCCAAGCTTGGTGAGCAATCACTTTGAAGGTGTAGAGACTTGACGGCACCCGCCTAAGTGCAGCAATGCATACGGTGAAGGCAAAGTCCAGGGAGTTGCGAAAGCAACACAAACCGGAATCCTTTGGTCCCAGGTTCAAGTCCTGGTGGGCCCACCAAATCGTTCGGGATAGTACGCGGCAAGGTGTGTGCGCCTTGCGGGAGCGCTGCTGTAGCCAAGCGCGCGCGGGCAGACGCCCTGCGCGCTGGCTTGGGGATCTTAGACCACGCTTTGCAGTTTCATAGCGACGCTCATATCGCCTTCGACCTTGATTTTGCCGCTCATAAAAGCGCTTACGCCATTGAGTTCGCCGTCGAGCATGGCTTGCAGGTTTTCCATGCTGATGCCGATCGTGCAGTCGGTTTCACGATCTTCATTGGAAATGGTGTTGGGTACCACGCTCCCGTCAATCACGATGATGCCGTCGGCGCCGCAATCGAATTTCAGGCTGGCGCCCAAACCACTGTCTTCGCCCATTTTTTGACGCATGGCTTCGGTGATGGATTGCAGGCTCATAGTAGGTTCCTTCCGGTGTGTTGATGATGACGGATTCATTCTAGTTTGGCAAACAAGCCCAGATTTTGACAACAGTTGCATTGGCTTCACAGCGCGCTGCGGGCGCGTTGTCATGAAGTGTGCAGCAGTGTCGGGTCTCCTTGGGCATGGCATGCTCAGCGACAGGAAACACGGGGCCTATGCTAGAATTCGTGGCTTTGCGGCTGTAGCTCAGTTGGATAGAGTACTTGGCTACGAACCAAGGGGTCGTGGGTTCAATTCCTGCCAGCCGCACCAATTAGAAAGCCCCGAAACAGCGATGTTTCGGGGCTTTTTTCTTGCCGGGCGACGGATATGGTCGTTATCGAGTAAGGATAGCCGTTTACACGTGTCGCAAATAGGACAAAATGCGCCCTGGTTCAATTCAAAACGGGATTGCCGGTGTTGAAGTTTACGTCCACGATAAACAGCGATAGCCCAGCCGAGCGCCCCCCGGGGCGGGTGCGGCCATGAACCGTCAGGCGACGGCCCTTTCGGCGCCGCCACGGCCCTACCGCTTTGTTTTTTTAACCCTGCCTAATTACTCTCTTATTGCCCTATCCAGCGCCGTAGAGGCCTTACGGATGGCCAACCGCGTGGCCGGACAAGAGGTCTACCAGTGGACACTGGCCAGCGTTGGTGGGCATCCAGTGCCGGCTAGCAATGGCTTGGCGCTAGCGCCCACGGTGGCATTGGCGGATATAGGCAATGCGCATATCGTGTTTGTGTGCGGCGGCGTGGATATTGAAGCGGCTTGCACTGCCGACGTGACTTCTGCGCTGCGGCGCTTGGCGCAGCGCCAGATGGCATTGGGTGCGCTGTGTACCGGTGGCTATGTGCTGGCCAAGGCTGGATTGCTCGACGGCTACAAAGCGGTGGTGCATTGGGAGAATATGACGGCCTTGGAAGAACGCTTTCCTAAAGTTGTTTTCTCCAGGCAGCTATTTGCCATCGACCGCGACCGCTACACCTGCACCGGCGGTATCGCACCGCTGGATTTGATGCTCCATATTATTCAGTCGCATCTGGGCCGCGAAGTCGCGCCCATGATCTCGGATCAGTTCATTTTGGACCGCATCCGCAACGACCAGGACCGCCAGCATGTGCCGCTGATGGCCCGTGTTGGCCTGTTTCATGAAAACCTGATCGAAGCGGCCGCCCTGATGGAGGCTAATTTGGAGGAGCCGCTGTCGCTGGACGAAATTGCCTCGCTGGTGGGTGTGTCGCGGCGCCAGATCGAGCGCTTGTTCAAGCGTTATGTGGGTGAAGTACCGACCAAGTACTACCTGGACATGCGCCTGCGCCGGGCGCGCAGCCTGCTGTTACAGACCTCCATGTCGGTGATGGAGATCGCGCTGGCCTGCGGCTTCCAGTCGCCGCCCCATTTTTCCAAGTGCTACCGCGACTTGTTCGGCCACACACCCAGCGCCGAGCGGCGCAATAGCCGCTTGGCCCTGCTGGTACCGGACAAGGCGCCAAGCCCAGTGCCTTGAAGCAGTGCAGGGCTGCAATTGCTTGCATTGCACAGGCATTGTCACCCTGTCGTATGGCGACAATCACGGGTCGCTAAACTATCAGGCTTTGCCCAGCGCGGCCCGTACATTCTGTCCGCAAGTGCGCGCCATGCCCCGGGCATACCCCGTACATCAACCGAAGGAGTCTTTCTGTGGCTGAAGAATTTGACGATCTGGATTTGAACTCGCTCAACGACGAGGAGTTGACCGAGCAAGTCCATGACGACCTCTACAACGGTTTGCGTGAAGAGGTGATTGAAGCCACGAATATTTTGCTAGGCCGCGGCTGGTCGGCCAGCCGCGTCCTCGATGACGCTTTGGTTGAAGGCATGCGCATCGTCGGCGTTGATTTCCGCGACGGCATTTTGTTTGTTCCCGAAGTGTTGCTGGCCGCCAACGCTATGAAGGGCGGCATGGAAATTTTGCGCCCCCTGTTGGCCGAAACCGGCGTTGAGCCGATTGGCAAGATGGTGATCGGCACCGTCAAAGGCGACATCCACGATATCGGCAAAAACCTGGTCGGCATGATGATGGAGGGCGCAGGCTTTGAAGTCATCGACTTGGGCATTAACAACGCCGTCGAAAAATACATCGCAGCCCTCGAAGAGCACAAGCCCGATATTTTGGGTATGTCTGCCTTGCTGACTACGACCATGCCGTATATGAAAGTGGTGATCGACACGCTCAAGGAAAAAGGCCTGCGCGATGATTACATTGTGTTGGTAGGCGGCGCGCCATTGAACGAAGAGTTTGGCAAAGCCGTGGGCGCGGACGCCTATTGCCGTGATGCCGGTGTGGCTGTAGAGACTGCCAAGACCTTGATTGCTGCGCGTCGCGCTGCGGCCCGCGCCTGATTCGCGATGCCGGCATGGCCGCTGCTGCAAACACTTTGGTGATTGCCTGTGGCGCGCTGGCCCGCGAATTCATCGCGCTGCGCCAAGCCAATGCTTGGTCGCATATTGATGTGACTTGCTTGCCCGCCGAATTGCATAACCGCCCGGAAAAAATCCCCGGCTTGGTGCGCGAAAAAATACAACGGTTTAAGGCGCAGTACCCACACATTTTTGTGGCCTATGCCGATTGCGGTACGGGGGGTTTGCTCGACACGGTATTGCAGGAAGAAGGCGTGCAGCGTTTGCCCGGCGCGCATTGTTATGAGTTTTATGCTGGGTCTGCGGCTTTTGCGCAGATGGCCGAAGCCGAGTTAGGAACCTTTTATTTAACGGATTTTTTGCTGCGGCATTTTGAGCGATTGATCATGCACGGTCTGGGTATTGATAAGCATCCGCAGTTGCTCCCGGTGTATTTTGGCAACTACACCACCTTGATGTATTTGTGCCAGAAAGAGAGCTCCGAGGGCATAGCCCTGGGCCAGGCCGCCGCCAAGCGCCTGGGCCTGGCATTTGCGTACCGTGTCACCGGCTACGGTGAGATGGAAACTGAATTGAAAACCGTAAGCGAGAAAGTGATCCAATGGCAAAACTGATTGTGATTTCATGGCGAGACCTGCCTGCGCAAGTAGTGGTCAAGCGCGGACGCGAAACCGGTAAGGTGCAGCTTTCGCACCGTTTCCAAGAAGCGGTGGACCGCGCGGCGATGCGCGCGGGTAAGTCCAGCGCCGGGGACTACCTGGCCGACTGGAAGCGCAGTGATCCACGCGAGTGCGGTGACGAGATTCAAGAAGAAGCCAATGCCGAGGCTGCCCGTATCGAGGCGCGTTATTCGGACGAGGATTTGCTGCGCATCATCCGTGCCCATGGTGTGGATGACACTTTGCTGACGCCGACGGTGATTTCCGCCGATGAGTCGGGGGTGCCGCTGCCCGAAGGGGAGCATTGATGTACGCGGTGCGTCGCTGGTCGGTGCGCCATGCGCGCGGTCTGGAAATTTTTTACCAAGGTTTTGAGCGCGTGATGGTGGCATTGCATCCTTTGTGGAAAGCGATTGGCTACCAGCGCCTGGAAACGCCGGTTGCGGTGGTGGAAAAAGCGGTAAAAGGCTTTTTGTTTGACTGCCAAATGTGCGGCCAATGCGCCTTGTCCAGCACCGGCATGTCTTGCTCCATGAATTGTCCTAAAACCATACGTAACGGCCCCTGCGGCGGCGTGCGCGCCAATGGCAATTGCGAGGTCAAGCCCGAAATGCGCTGCGTCTGGGTCGAGGCTTTTGACGGCAGCCAACGCATGCAAGCGGGCCGCGAGGCGATCAAAGTGGTGCAGTTTGCCGTCGATGGACGGCTCAAGGGCAGTTCTTCGTGGCTGCGCGTGGCGCGTGAAAAGGGCGAGCCGGTACAGCAGGAGGCCAAAGCATGAGGTTTGATGACGAGCCGGTGCCCGGCTACCCTTTGCCCATCTTGCCGGGCCACACGTCCCCCGGACGCTTAGAGCGCGTGCTGCGCGGCGGCGGCTTTGCGATCACCGCTGAATTGGAGCCGCCGGATTCCGCCGATCCCAGCGAGGTCTATCGCCGCGCCAAAGTGTTTGACGGCTATGTCGATGCCATCAACGCAACCGATGGCAGCGGCGCCAATTGCCATATGTCCAGCCTGGCGGTGTGTGCTTTGCTCACCCGTGTGGGCTATGCGCCAGTCATGCAAATTTCCTGCCGCGACAAAAACCGGATTGCCATCCAGGGCGATATCTTGGGCGGTGCCGCTATGGGCGTGTGCAATATGTTGTGCCTGAGCGGCGATGGCGTGCAAAGCGGCGACCATCCGCAGGCCAAGCCGGT
The DNA here is from genome assembly GCA_903869595.1 of uncultured beta proteobacterium. Taxonomy (GTDB): domain Bacteria; phylum Pseudomonadota; class Gammaproteobacteria; order Burkholderiales; family Burkholderiaceae_C; genus Allorhodoferax. The sequence goes on from CAIPZV010000026.1 coordinate 37,002, forward strand.
GTTTGACCTCGATTGCATGTCGCTCTTGGAAATTGGCCGCGATATGCGTGACGAGCGGCGTTTTCAAAGCGGGCGCAAGGTCACGTTTGCGCCACGCGTGTTTTTTGGCGCTGCGGCCAACCCTTTTGGCCAGCCTTTTGACTGGCGCGCCCAGCGCCTGGCGAAAAAAGTGGCGGCGGGGGCGCAATTTATCCAAACCCAGTACTGCTACGACGTGCCGCGCCTGCGCACTTATATGAAAGAAGTGGAAGACCTGGGCCTCTTGGACAAAGTGTTTATTTTGGTAGGCGTGGGCCCGATGCGTTCGGCTAAAGTGGCCGAGTGGATGCGCAGCAATGTACCCGGCGTGCATATTCCGGATGCCGTGATCAGGCGCATGGCCGGGGCCGAAAAACCGGCTGCCGAAGGGCGCAAAATATGTACCGAAATCGTGCAGGAAGTTAAAGAGATTAAAGGCGTCGCCGGGGTACACATCATGGCGTACCGGCAGGAAGACTCGGTGCCCGAGATCGTGACTAACTCCGGCGTGCTGCAAGGCCGTGTGCCTTGGTACCCCGGACGCGATGGCGATACACCGGAAGTGCCGCATATTCCGCCTCCGGTGCTTGCTGCGGTTTAAGCCTTTCAAGGTTTTGTTTTTACAGTGTTCTAAGTTTCCAATTCAAAGGATGTAGCGTGACCGATACCATCATCAGCTCAGCGACCAGAGAGGTCGTTATTGGCTTTGACCGCCCCTTCGTCATCATCGGCGAGCGTATCAACCCCACCGGCCGCAAAATCATGGCCGCCGAAATGATGGCCGGTGACTACAGCCGCGTCATTGCCGATGCATTAGCGCAGGTCGAGGCCGGTGCGCATATGTTGGACGTGAACGCCGGTATTCCGCTGGCCGACGAGCCGGGCATGTTGGCCAAGGCCATCCAGCTGGTGCAAGGCGTGACCGATGTGCCCATCTCCATCGACTCGTCCATCGTCGCCGCTTTGGAAGCGGGCTTGGCGGTTTACAAAGGCAAGGCACTGGTCAACTCAGTAACCGGCGAAGAAGACCGCTTAGAAACTGTGTTGCCGCTGGTGAAAAAGTACGGCGCTGCAGTAGTGGCTATTTCCAACGACGAAACCGGTATTTCGCAAGACCCGGATGTACGATTTGCCGTGGCCAAAAAAATTGTCGAGCGCGCTGCCGATTACGGTATTCCCGCTTGCGACGTGGTGGTAGACCCGCTGGTGATGCCCATTGGCGCGATCAACCAAGCCGGTGTGCAAGTCATGCGCCTGGTGCACCGCTTGCGCACCGAGCTCAAAGTCAACACCACCTGCGGCGCATCGAACGTCAGCTTCGGCCTGCCCGAGCGCAATGGCATCAATGCTGGTTTTCTCACCATGGCGATGGCCTCGGGTATGACCTCGGCCATTACCAATCCGCTGCATGCTGAAGTGGTACGCGCCATCATGGCCGCCGACGTGATGATGGGCCATGACCCGGATTGCTTCCGTTGGATACGCAAGTTCCGTGAAGTGCCAGTGATGGGCGCGGATGGCGAAATGGGCCGGGGCCGCCGCGAAACCGGCACCCGTCGCCGCCGAGAGAGCTAAGCACTTATGGAAGTTGCTGACGCACTGGTCGTTTTCACGCCCTCAGGGCGACGCGGCCGTTTTCCCCTGGGTTCTTCGCTCTTGCAAGCCGGGCGTTCGCTCGGTGTCGATATTGATTCGGTCTGCGGCGGGCGCGGTATTTGCGGTCGCTGCCAGGTGCTGGTCTCTGAGGGCGAATTTGCCAAGCATGGCCTGGTCTCCAGCGCGGACCATCTGTCCTCAGTATCTCAGGTAGAGATCGACTATTGCGCTACCCAGCCGCTGGCTGCGGGCCGCCGTTTGTCGTGCTGCGCGCAAGTGCAGGGCGATGTGGTGATCGATGTGCCGTCGAGCAGCCAGGTGCATAAGCAAGTGGTGCGCAAAGAAGCCGAGGCGCATGACATCCACCTAGATCCGCTGATACGCCTGTATTTTGTGGAAGTGCAAGAACCTGATATGCACGACCCTTCGGGCGATTTGCGCCGTTTGGAAGACGCGCTGGAGTTCGAATGGAGCCTGACGGACTTGTCCTGCGACATCATCGTAGTCCAGCAATTACAAACCGCTTTGCGCAGCGGGGGCTGGAAAGTGACTGTGGCGGTGCATGCAGGCCAACAAATCATGGCGGTTTGGCCGGCTTTGCATGAAAAAGCCTATGGCCTGGCAGTCGATGTGGGCTCGACCACGATTGCCGCCCATTTGTGCGATTTGTCCTCCGGCGAAGTCGTGGCTTCGGCTGGCGTCATGAACCCGCAAATCCGCTTTGGTGAAGATTTGATGAGCCGCGTTTCTTACGTGATGATGAACCCGGGCGGTGAAGTGGAAATGACCGCTGCGGTGCGCGAAGCGCTCAACACGCTGGCGGTGGAAGTGACGCAGCGTGCTGGCGCACTGCCCACCGATATTTTGGAAGCGACCTTTGTTGGCAACCCCATCATGCACCACCTGCTGCTGGGCATTAACCCGGTGGAATTGGGCGGCGCCCCGTTTGCATTGGCCACCGACCGCTCCATCACGCTGTGGGCCTCAGAAATCGATTTTGCGGTGCACCGCAATGCGCGTATTTACGTGTTGCCTTGTATTGCCGGCCATGTGGGCGCAGACACCGCCGGTGTGATTCTTGCGGAGCGGCCTGACTTGGATTCACCCGTTACCTTGCTGGTCGATGTGGGCACCAATGCCGAAATTGTGCTGGGCAATAACCAGCGCATGCTGGCCTGTTCCAGCCCGACGGGACCGGCCTTTGAAGGCGCCCAGATTAGTTGCGGCCAGCGCGCTGCGCCCGGTGCCATCGAGCGTGTGCGCATCGACCCGGCCACGCTGGAGCCGCGCTACAAAGTGATCGGCTGCGATTTGTGGTCCGACGATCCCCGCTTTGCCGCGGCGGTAGCAGATAGCGGCGTGACCGGCGTATGCGGTTCTGGCATCATCGAAGCGCTGGCCGAGATGTACCTGGCCGGCATCATCCGCCACGAAGGCACCATCGACGGCAACCTGGCGGCGCGCACGCCGCGTGTGCAGGCCGATGGCCGCACCTTTTGCTATGAGTTGGCACCGGCCACCGCAGAAAAACCGGCGCTGCGGATTCTGCAAAACGATGTCCGCGCCATCCAACTGGGCAAGGCCGCTTTGTACGCCGGTATACGTCTGTTAATGGAGCGTATGGGCGTGGACAAGGTGGACCGCATTCGATTAGCCGGTGCATTTGGCAGCCATATCGACGTGAAATACGCCATGGTGCTGGGCATGATTCCAGACTGTGTGCTCGGCAATGTCAGCTCGGCCGGCAACGCCGCCGGTACCGGAGCGCGCATTGCCTTGCTGGACAAGGGTTCGCGCAAAGTGATCGAAGACCTGGTGCGCCGCGTGGAAAAAATTGAAACCGCTGTAGAGCCGCGCTTCCAGGAGTTTTTTGTCGAGGCCATGGCGATACCGCATTTAAATGATCCGTTTGAACGCTTGCAAGATGTGGTCACGCTGCCGGAGCGCGTAGCGGTGGTGACGGAGCAAAATGCGCGCAGCCGTCGTGGTGCGCGGCGAGGATGATTGCATGCGTGCTGGCATGGAACCTAGTCAGCCTCAGCACCGCTGCCACCTGCTAGCCTAAGAAAGAAAACACATGGCGTTGCCGGAATTTGATTACATCATCGTGGGTGCGGGTTCGGCGGGCTGTGTGCTGGCCAACCGCCTGAGCGAAGACGCCGAGGTGCGCGTGCTGCTGATCGAAGCCGGTGGCAATGACCACAGCATCTTTATCCACATGCCCTCGGCCCTGGCCTATCCCATGGCCAACCCGCGCTACAGCTGGCAGTACCAGTCCGAGCCCGAACCCTTTATGAATGATCGGCGCATCCATTGCCCGCGCGGCAAAACCCTAGGGGGTTCCTCGTCCATTAACGGTATGGTTTATGTACGCGGCCATGCGCTGGACTACGAAGGTTGGGCTTTGCAAAACGGCATGCAAGATTGGTCGTATGCGCATTGCCTGCCCTACTTCAAAAAGGCCGAAGCGCGCAGCATAGGCGGCGATACCTACCGCGGCGACAGCGGTCCGCTCAAAGTCAGTACTGCAGCGATGCGCAATCCGCTGTACCGCGCCTTTATCGAAGCGGGTAAGCAAGCGGGCTACCCCGTCACCAAAGACATGAACGGCTACCAGCAAGAAGGCCTGGGCCCCATGGACATGACTACCCACAAAGGGCGGCGCTGGAGCACCGCCATGGCCTATTTGCGTCCGGCCCTCAAGCGCAAAAATTTGTTTTTATTAAAGAATACACTGGTCACCAAAGTGCTCTTTGAAGGTCCACCCGACGCGCTGCGTGCGGTCGGCGTACAAGCTTTGCGGGACGGCCAAGCGCAGGAATTGCGCGCCCGCCGTGAAGTGATTTTGTGTGGCGGTGCCATCAACTCACCCCAGCTTTTGCAACTCTCGGGTATTGGCCATCCCGGCTTGCTTGAACCCTTGGGCCTGCCGGTGCTGACGCCCTTGCGTGGCGTGGGCGAAAACCTGCAAGACCATATGGAAACCTATGTGCAGGTGCGCTGCAAGCAGCCCATTACCCTGTACTCGGCCATGGGTCCGCTGGCCAAGCTGCGCATTGGCGTGGAGTGGGTGCTTAACCGCAGCGGCCTGGGCGCGACCAACCACATGGAGTCTGGCGGCTTTATCCGCAGCGACTCGGGGGTCAAGCATCCTGACTTGCAATACCACTTCGTACCCATGGCGATCCGCTATGACGGCAGCTCGCCAGTAACAGGCCATGGCTTTCAAGCGCATATCGGGCCTATGCGCCCCACCAGCCGGGGCTGGGTGCGCATCGCCAGCCCCGACCCTTTGCAGCCGCCACGCATTTTGTTTAACTACATGGGCACCGAGCAGGACCGCAAAGAAATGCGTGCCGGCGTGCGCCTGACGCGCGAAATATTTGCGCAGGCCGCCATGGAAGATTTCAAAGGCGAAGAAATTTCGCCCGGTGCGCCGGTGCAAAGCGACGATGAAATTGACGAGCACATTCGTAACAACGCCGAGACGGCTTACCACCCCTCGGGCTCCTGCCGCATGGGCACCGACGCGATGGCCGTGACTGACCCGCAAGGCCGCGTGCATGGCGTGAGCGGCTTGCGCGTGGTCGATGCTTCTTTAATGCCCTTGATCGTCAGCGGCAACCTGAACGCGCCCACCATCATGATGGCGGAAAAAATTGCCGACCTGGTGCGCGGACGTACGCCACTGCCGCCTACTGACGCAGCGTTTTTTGTGCATCCGAATTGGGAAACCCAGCAGCGCTGAAACGCTGGCCACTTGGCAAAGTTAGCTGGGCTAAAATCGACGCTTCCGAGGAGCGTTGCAGTTCATGACCATGAACGAGGCTCGGAAGAAGTGGCGTCTTGCCGCTTGCCGTTAACGGCGCTCACCCACGCAGCCAGTGCGGTGAGCTCCTTCATACTCCCCCTGTCGTTTACGTGGATCCTCTGTGTAATTTGTGGAGCGCGCCATGACTGAAACTGCTGAAAGCCCCGTGTCTGCTGCGGACAACCGTTTTAAACATTTGTTGGCCACCCGTCCCTGGCTGCTGGCCGATGGCGCCACCGGCAGCAATTTATTTGATGTGGGTCTGATGTCGGGTGATGCGCCGGAGTTGTGGAATACCGAACACCCCGAGCGCATCGCCGCACTCCACCAAAGTTTCGTCGATGCCGGCGCCGACATCCTGCTCACCAATAGTTTTGGTGGTACCGTCTATCGCCTCAAACTGCACAACGCCCAAGGCCGTATGGCCGAACTCAATACCTTGGCTGCGCAAATCGCTCGCGGGGTCGCCGACGCCAGTGGCCGCACGGTCGCAGTGGCCGGCAGCATGGGACCCACTGGCGAAATCATGGAGCCCATCGGCCCCTTGAGCTTTGACGAAGCCAAGGCCGCGTTTGCCGAGCAAGCGCTGGCGCTTAAGGCCGGTGGGGCCGATGTCTTGTGGATTGAAACCATGTCTTCGCGGGAGGAAGTGGAAGCGGCGGTTGCCGGTGCGGGCGTAGCCGGTTTGCCGATTGTTTGCACGCTCAGCTTTGACACCAATGGCCGCACCATGATGGGTATTTCGCCCAGCGATTTTTCTGGCATCGAAAAAACCTTGTCGCCTCGCCTAGCTGCCTGCGGTACTAATTGTGGCGTTGGTGCTTCTGAAGTGGTAGCTTGCATCCATAACTTGGCGCAATCTATGGGGCCCGAAGTCGTGTTGGTGGCCAAAGGTAATTGCGGCGTGCCGCAGTATGTGGACGGTTCGATTTGCTATAACGGCACGCCCGAAATCATGGCCTTGTATGCGCGCATGGCGCTCGATGCGGGAGCGCGCATCATTGGCGGCTGCTGCGGTACCTCTGCCAAACATTTGCGCGCGATGCGCGAGGCTTTGGAGTCGCATACGCGCGGCGCGGCGCCTACGCTGGAAGAAATAAACACGCGTTTGGGCGAAGTTTCCAACGGCGCGCGCGCGCAGTGGGGCGGCGAACAAAGCCGCGCTGGTGGCGCCGCACCTGGCGCCAACTTGTCGCGCGGCCGTGGTGCGCGTGTGCGCCGCGGAGGTAGCGATGCAGGCGGGGATGGCGCGGGCGAGGGCGCTAGCGCGTGATCCATTGCATGCGTCCGCGCATAGCGCGCTTTGGGAATGTCTGCATAAGCCCAAACCCGTCATTGCGAGGCCGCAGGCCGTGGCAATCCATGGCTTTCGAAACGGCGGGTCGCCACGTAGCTGCACTACGGCCTGATGAAATGCGATTGCAGCGCCTGCTTGGGCCTTGCATCTACAAGAGTATCCAATTGAACCTCGGTGCGCGCGGCGGTTTGAATGTGGCTGACCTCGGAGCCCAGACGCGGTAATGGACACCGGCTCATCCCTGCGCGGCATCCTGTTGGTGGCGGGCGCCACTTTTTTCTGGAGTCTGAGCGGCGTGTTTGTGCGCTGGCTGCCGGACATCGACCCCTGGTCTTTCAATGCCTTTCGTGGGCTGGGGCTGGGTCTGTCTATGGCCTTGTGGATTGTGTTGCGCTATGGTCGCGGTAGCGTGGCCTTGTTGCGCCGCAGCCCCATCGCTGGCCTCTTGATATCTGCCGGTTTTTTTGCACTGGGTTCGTCCTTGTACATCGCTTCGCTGGATCTGGCCAGCGTGGCAGCGGTGTCTTGTCTGACGGCGACTTCCGGTTTGTTTGCTGCATTGATGGCCCGCTTTTTTCTGGGTGAGCGCACGCCACCTATTTTTTACTTCGCCATGTTGCTGGCGCTGGCCGGTGTGGCCGCCATCGCGCTGGGGGAGGGCGATGCCCGCGTGCAAGGCCTGGCCGGTACCTTGACTGGTCTGGCAGTAGCCGCGTGTTTTGCCGCGCAAAGTGTGGCGCTTCGCCGCTACCGGTCGTTTGACATGGAGCCGGCATTTTTATTGGGAGGCTTTCTTACTTTTGCCGGCATCTTCGCCTTAGGTGTGGTTGTCGCGCCGCCCTTACAAAGTATTGCGGTGCTGCTCTTGATGGGCCTGGTGCAACTGGCTATTCCATTGGTCTTGTATATGGTCGGCGCGCGCAGTGTGACGACCAGCCATATGGTGTTGATCACCATGGCCGATGCGGTGCTCAATCCTTTGTGGGTGTGGATGGTGCATGGCGAAGTGCCGCCGCACGCGGTCTATCTGGGTGGTGCTTTGGTCTTGGCGGCGATTGCTTTGACAGCATTTGCGCCGCCAGCCAGTGCTGCGCCGACGCAAGACAAAGAGACACAAGCTTGAAAAGTGGGTGGACTACACTGCCAACCGGAAGCCAAGAGGGGAGAATGTCCTGAACTTTGGCTTGCCAAGGATGAAAATCCGGGGGTTTGCGGTATGAGGTGGTGCCCAGGAAGGGACTCGAACCCCCACGAAGTTACTCGCTAGTACCTGAAACTAGTGCGTCTACCAATTCCGCCACCTGGGCATTTCAGGAAAGAGAGCGATTGTATCAAAACTGTTAGTCAAACCAGCGGCTTGCCCGACGAGGTGGAAGGCGTGGTGCAAGGGCACCGCGACGGCCACGGATTTGTTTCCCGCGACGATGGGGCCCCGGACATTTACTTGCCGCCCAATGAAATGCGCGCTGTTTTGCACAAAGACCGTGTGAAGGCGCGCATCGTGCGCAGCGACCGCAAGGGCCGACCTGAAGGCCGTGTAGTCGAGATTTTGGAACGATCCACGCAGCCCATCATCGGGCGCCTCTTGCAAGAAAGCGGCGTGTGGTTGGTGGCGCCCGAGGATAAGCGCTACGGGCAGGATGTCTTGATTCCGCGCGGCGCGACCGGTACCGCACGCGCCGGCCAGGTGGTGGTAGTTGAACTGGTGGAGCCACCGGCCTTGTACGGCCAACCGGTAGGTCGCATCAGCGAAGTGCTGGGCGAAGTGGACGACCCGGGCATGGAGATCGAAATCGCGGTGCGCAAATACAGCGTGCCGCATGAATTTTCTGCCGCTTGTCTTGCGCAGGTCAAAGCCTTGCCCGATACCGTGCGCGCGCAGGATCTGGCCGGACGCGTAGACTTGAGCGACGTGCCGTTAGTGACGATTGACGGCGAAGACGCGCGTGATTTTGACGACGCGGTGTATTGCGAACCGGCCACGCTGGGGCGCGGCAAAAATGCAGCCAAGGGCTGGCGCTTGTTGGTGGCGATTGCCGATGTCAGCCACTATGTGGAAAACGGCGCTGCCATCGACATCGATGCTTACGACCGTGCCACCAGCGTGTACTTCCCGCGCCGGGTCATCCCTATGCTGCCGGAAAAGCTCTCCAACGGTTTATGCTCTCTCAATCCCGAGGTGGACCGCTTGTGCATGGTCTGCGACATGCTCGTCACCGAAGACGGCACAGTACAGGCTTACCAGTTTTACCCGGCGGTGATGTGGAGCCATGCGCGCTTTACCTATACCGAGGTGGCGGCGATTTTGGGCAATACGCGTGGGCCCGAAGCAATCAAGCGCAAAGCGCTCGTGCCGCATTTGCTGCATTTGCATGGGGTGTATGAGTCACTGCTTAAAGCACGCCAAAAGCGTGGCGCCGTGGACTTTGAAACCACCGAGACGCAAATTTTGTGTGACGAAAACGGCCGCATCGAAAAGATCGTGCCGCGCACGCGCAATGTAGCGCACCGCCTGATTGAAGAGGCCATGCTCGCAGCCAATGTGTGCAGCGCGGACTTCATCATGCAAAGCAAGCACGCGGGCTTGTTCCGCGTGCACGAAGGCCCTACGCCTGAAAAGCTTGAAGCCTTGCGCGCTTACATCAAAGCCCTGGGCCTGGGCATAAGCTTGAGTGAAACGCCCAAGCCGGGCGATTTCCAGTCCATCGCCCAGTCGACCAAAGACCGGCCCGATGCCCAGCAAATTCATGCCATGTTGTTGCGCTCTATGCAGCAGGCGATTTACACCCCGGCCAATAGCGGGCACTTCGGTCTGGCCTTTGATGCGTACACGCATTTCACCAGCCCGATACGGCGTTATCCAGACCTCTTGGTGCACCGGGTGATCAAAGCCGTGTTGGCCGATGCCCGCTACCAACTGCCGGTGCTGCCCTTACCCGGCGAAGCGCATGCCAAGCTGGCGCGTCGCTTAGAAAAAGGCAAGTCAGCCAAAGCGACGGATTCCGGTTCCAAGCCGAAAAAAATCAGCGCCGAAACCTTGGCCTGGCAGGCTGCGGGCTTGCATTGCAGCGCCAATGAGCGCCGCGCCGACGAGGCGAGTCGCGATGTGGAGGCTTGGCTTAAGTGCAAATACATGTACGAGCATTTGGGCGAGGAATACAGCGGCGTGGTTACGGCGGCTACGTCATTTGGCTTGTTCGTCACGCTCGATGCGATGTATGTCGAAGGCCTGGTTCACATCACCGAATTAGGCGGCGAGTATTTCCGCTTTGACGAAGTGCGCCAGGAATTGCGTGGTGAGCGCACCGGCATCCGTTATGCCATCGGCACCCGGGTCGATATCCAAGTCAGCCGCGTTGACTTGGATGGGCGCAAGATCGACTTCCGCCTGGTGCAAGGCAGCTTGATGCCGCTGGGCAAAAGCCATCTGGACAAGCTGCCACCGCCTTCGCGCAGTGGCCGTGGCAAGCCAGCCAAAGCCCCGCCTGCGGCCAAGGCACAGCGCAGCAAAAACAGTGGCGCTGCGACCAAGAAGGCTGCAGCCAAAGCCAAGGCGCCGCGTAAGCGGCGTTAAGCGGCCGGGTTTGCCGGGGCGCCTATGAGGTCGGAGCAAAGCAAGCTCTGTAGCAGTCCAAACGCGTCTTTGCGAGCGCAGCGAAGCAATCCATTTTTGGCTGCCCATCTTGCACTGATGGATCGTCGCGTCGCTGCGCTCCTCGGGATGACAGGCTTACCCAAGCCCGCTTTGATGCGTTTGAAGCGGCGTCAAACCAGCGGGCGCTGAAATCAGCCGGGCCCCACCGCACTTTGGCTGTCTTGCACGTCCTGCGCGAATTGCACCATCGCGGCCTCGGTTACCGGATCAGTAGCCAGGCGGGCAATCAGCTCGGCTTTGAGCGTAGCCGCCGCCGCGCCCGCCGCAATAAGGCGCGTGAGCACATCGGCCGAGGCGATGCTGGCAGCCATCAAATCTGTGCCTTGCACCTGCATAGCTACGCATGCGCGGACCAGTGCCCACACATCTCGCCCTGCCGCTTCTAAGCGGCCTAAATAGGGGGCCACATAGTGCGCACCCTGCTGGCCAGACCAGAGCAATTGCACCGGATTGGCAACACCGGTAATCAAAAGGCTTAACTCCCGTGCCCGCACCGCTGCCATCAGCGGCGCCCAGCCCGAATGGCAGGGTAGTTTGATGGTGAGTTGTACTCCGGCATCCGCGCTTTGCTTTTGCAAGACGTCCATCCACGCATGCGCCTCTTGCACATCCGCACGCGGCAGTTGCAGCATCAGCACGCCCAATCCCGCGTCTGCGGCCTGACCCACCAAGCGCTGGTAGGTGGGCAGGCTGACCGGTAAGCCGGCGCGGTGGACCAGCGTGGGGTTGGTGGTCGCCCCGGCAATGCGCGGGCATCCAGGGGGCAATTGCCAGTGGCGGTGGTCGGCGGAATCGACAAACAGCTTCATACCTTGTCGCGCTTGAGAAAAATATTTTTATCGGGAAAAAATTGGCTGTGCAGCGGCAACAAGGCGCCGCCCAGCGCGCGGGCATAGCTGCCGATTTGGCCCATCAGCAATCGGGGCTGGTACATGCCGTCAAACGCGTAATCGGCCAATCCGGCCTGGGTGCGCTCCAGAAGGGCTTGCATCAAAGGCGGTGCCAGCGCACCATCCAACACGACGGCATCCAGGTCTAGCAGGGCGGCGGCGCTGGTCACCGTCATGGCCAGTGCACTGGCGCTTTGCTCTAGCCAGGGCGTGGTGTAGGCGGCATAGGCGCTGTCCATGATGGCCGGGCTTTGCAGCAGCAAAGGATCGTGGCCTGCTTGCAGCAGGCTTTGCTCCAGTTGCCAGCCCGAGGCCATTTGCAAAAGCTGCGGCGGTGGGCCATGGCGCCCATGGTCTGACCCCTGTCCGAGCGCGACGGGCAGCGAGCCTATGGCCCCGGCATTGCCACGCTCGCCGCCCATGATGTGGCCGGCCAGTACCAGCGCACCACCGATAAAGGTGCCGGCATAGATGTATAAAAAACTGCTGATACTTTGGCCGTGGCCTTGCAAGAGTTCGGCCACACACGCTGCCGTGGTGTCTTTGGCAAAGTCCACTGGCAATTCGGTGCGCGCTTGCACCCTGGCGTGCAAGTCCACATGCTCCCAGCGGGCCAAGGCTTGTGCGGCCTGGCCGCCCAGCATGTCCGCCCACTGGTGTAAAAACAAAGGTGCAGTGAGGCCAATGCCCACCACGCGCGGCCAGGCATTGCCCAGGCGCTGGCGCAATACGTCCAGTCCCTGCACGATTTGGGGAATCACCAAATCCGGGTCTGGATATTCGTAGCGGTAATCCAGACGCTCCACGATGGTGCCGCAAAAATCCGCCACTACCATTTGCAAGCTGCGCCGCCCCAGTTGTACGCCAATGCTGTAAGCGCCCTTAGGGTTGAGTGACAGCGGCACCGAAGGCTGGCCTATGCGTCCGCGCACCCGTTCTTGTTTGATGAGCAGGTCGTCGTCCAGCAAGCGCCCCACAATAATGGCGACCGTCTGGTTCGACAAATGGGTCATGCGTGCCAGATCGGCCTTGGGGATGGCGCCGTGGTGGCGTATGGCTTGTAAGACGATGCGCTCGTTGAATTGGCGCATGCCCACGTGGTTGGAGCCACGCATGCGCCGCGGGTCACCGGTGCCCGCGACCTCTAGTACGGCGGTATGGGCAGTAGGGAGGATGGGATCGTCCAAGGCCATATGAAATTAAAGCAGTATCACGCCTTTACAGAATAAGGCATTGCCATAGGCCGTGCCCTCGCCGCTTTGCACAATGAGGCTGGCATCTTTGACCCGCTCATAAAACGCAAAACGCTCTACCGCCTGCCCGGCCCAGGGCTTGCCCATAGCGTGTTCGACCAAGCGCACCACGGCCTGCTGGGCGTCGGTGCGGTGCGCCGGTGCGCTGTGGCAGACATGCATATAGGCGGCCGGTGGGTCCACATCGAGCGCTAGCGGAAAGACCGAAAGTACCGCCCGGCTGACCCGCTCTAAGCTGTGGCCGGGCAGGCGCACCACCGGGCGACCCTGGGCCAGCAAGTCGGCGGTGAAATTGGCATCCACCACCGCCACCCATTCACCGTGGCCCATGGCGCATAAGTGCATCAAGAGCTCGGGCGTGAGCAGGGGGTCCATGCCGATCAGCATACGGCCTCCTCAGCGGCCAGGCTGGCCGGATCAATGGCGCCAGTGATCAGGCCCACAATTTCCTGGGGCGTGGTCTGACGCGTAAGCCGGCTGCAAATAATGCGCCCCTGGCGGAACACCCAAATGCGGTCGACCAGGTCAAACACTTGGCGCAGGTTGTGGCTGATGATGATCAAAGGTACGCCGCGCGCTTTGAGGCCGCGAATGATCTCTTCCACCCGTGCCGTCTCTTGCACACCCAGGGCGGCGGTAGGCTCGTCCAGGATGATGAGCTTTTTTGCAAAACCGGCCGCGCGGGCGATGGCTACGCACTGGCGCTGGCCGCCGGACATACCGCGCAGCGTTTCGGACATGTCTTGAATCCGCACGCCGGTGGTAGCCAGCATCTGCGCCGACTGCTCGCGCATGGCCTGGTGGTTCAGCACCGACAGCGGACCGAGGTTCAAGCGGGTGATCTCTCGGCCCAAAAAGATGTTGGCCGGCACGTCCAGGTCCTCGGCCAGCGCCAATGTTTGGTAGACGGTCTCAATACCTTGCTCACGCGCATTGAGTGGGGAGGCGAAATGCGCCGGCTGCCCGTTGAGCATGATCTGGCCCGCACCGGGCTGTTCGACGCCGGTAATCAGGCGCACAAAGGTGCTTTTACCAGCGCCGTTGTCGCCCACGATGGCGGCATGCTCGCCCGCAGCGAGGGAAAAATCGGCATCGGTGAGCGCCTGCACACCGCCGTAGTGGCGGGTCAGGCCGCGAATCTGGAGCACAGGGGTCATTGTCATCATGGCAGGGTCTTAAGTGATTTCGGAGCGAGCATGGCACATTTTGCCCTTTCTTTGTATTAGTAAAACTACTAGGTTTATTTAATCGGATTTTGCGGTTTAATTGCGGTTCAGTCTGTCCGCTGGCATGCAATGTGGGCCGCTGAACCCGGGATCCCCCCTTTTATTGATTATTTTTCGGAGAAGCTCTCATGATGCAAAAACGTACTTTCGCCCGCCTTGCTATGGCAGTGGCGGTCACTTCGCTGTGTGGTCTGGCTCAGGCGGCCGACGTCACCGTGGCCTATATCACCAATGGCAACACCAACGAAGGCTGGACTTTGATCAACGGCGGCGCCAAAAAGGCGGGCACGGCCGCGGGCGTCAAGTTCATCGAACTGGCGGCTGAAAAAGGCGAGTTGTCCAAGCAGTTGGCCATTGTTGAGGACATGATCACCCGCAAGGTCAACGCCATCGCCATTGCGCCGGTGGACTCGGCCGGCATTGCGCCCGCTATCAACAAAGCCTTGGCCGCCGGCATTGTCGTGGTCGCGGTGGACACCGGCATCAGCGGCGCCAAGATCACTTCCTATGTGGCCACCGATAACATCAAGGCGGCCAATGTGCAGGGTCAATGGGCAGCCGAACAGATCAAAGACGGTGACACCGTGATTTATGTGACCGGCGACCAGGGTCAAAGCACCGGCCAGGAGCGCAAAAAAGGCTTTGTCGATGCGCTCAACGCAGTGCGTAAAAACGTCAAGATCGTCGAAGTAGCCACCACCTGGGACCAAACCATGGCCCAAAACGGCGTGGAAGCAGCCCTGCGTGCCAACGCTGGCGCCAAGGTAATTGCCTGTGCCTGGGACGGCGGTGCACTGGGCGCCAAAGCCGCCTTGATGGCGGCGGGCAAAAAGCCCGGCGAAGTCAAAATCGCCGGATTTGACGGTTCGCCCGGCGGCCTGGATATGATGAAGCAAGGCTGGCAGCAAGCCAATGCTGCGCAGATGCTGGCCAAAATCGGCCAGGTCGGCGTGGAAACGGCTATTGCTGCAGCCCAAGGCAAAAAGGTCGAGGCGCGCATCGACACGGGCTCGTTCCTGGTGTTGCCATCCAATGTGGACTCCTTCGCCAAGGATTCTGGCGTTGGCCAATTCATGAAAGCCAAATAAGCCATGAAACAGATTACCCGCCAAGAATGGTATGGCGCGATGGTCGCGGTGCTGGTGCTGGCCGGCTTGCTCAGTGTGGCCTCGCCCTATTTTTTCACGGCGGGTAATCTCTCCAACATCCTGGTGCAGGCCTCGGTCATCGCCTTGTTGGCGGGTGGTCAAACTTTTGTGATCTTGACCGGCGGCGTCGATTTGGCGGTCGGTGCACTCACCGCCTTGGCGGGCGCGGTGGCGGGTTACATGATGGTCAAGTTGGGCATCGCACCGCTCTTTGCGGTGGCGGCGGCTTTGGGCATTGGTGTGGCGGTGGGCGTTTTCAACGGCTACCTGGTGGCCTTTGTCGGTATTCCAGCCTTTATCGTAACCTTGGGCGGGCTGACGCTGTGGCGCGGCCTGGCATTTGACCTGACCGGCGGCTTTGATAACGCCGGACTGCCGGACCCTTTTCCCTTCATCGGCTACGGCGAAGTGGCGGGTATCCCCATGCCCACCGTACTCACCGGCGTGTACTACGTACTAATGGCCTTTGTGCTCTCTAGCACCAAAATGGGCCGCTATGTATATGCCATAGGCTCTAACGAAATGGGCGCGCGCCAAGTGGGTATCAATATCCGCTGGTACAAGCTGGGCGTGTATGTCGTCTCGGGTCTGAGCTGCGCCCTGGGCGCCCTCGTCTTGATGGCGCGCATGGATTCGAGCAGCGGCAAGATGGCCCAGATGTTTGAGCTCGATGCCATTGCAGCGGTGATTTTGGGCGGCACCTCTTTGTTTGGCGGGCGCGGTAGCATTTGGGGCAGCCTGTTGGGCGCGGTGCTGATCACCATGATCCGTAACGGCATGAATTTGATGGAAATTTCGCAGTTCAAGCAAATGATGGCCATTGGCGCGGTG
Organism: uncultured beta proteobacterium; assembly: GCA_903869595.1. Classification (GTDB taxonomy): domain Bacteria; phylum Pseudomonadota; class Gammaproteobacteria; order Burkholderiales; family Burkholderiaceae_C; genus Allorhodoferax. Next base: position 52,727 of record CAIPZV010000026.1, read on the forward strand.
GTGATTCTGGCGGTTTGGATTGACGTGATCCGGCGCAAGCACTTGCTCAAAAAATAATCCGAGCTGACACGCTATGACCCTCGAACGAAGAATTTACGTTTTGGGTGAGGCGCTGATGGACTGCGTCATGCAGCCTGATGGCCGTTTTATCCCGCTTGCCGGTGGCAGTCCTTACAACATGGCGCGCGCTGCCCGATTGCGCGGCGCGTCTGTGCGCTACCTCAACCCCTTGTCTACGGATCGGTTTGGCCGCACGCTGGCAGCGCAACTCTTGGCCGACGATGTCACCCTGGATACGCCCGACAGCCGTGCGCCCACGTCGCTGGCCATGGTGCAAATTGAAAACGGCCACCCCAGCTACAGCTTTTACCGCGAAGGCGTTGCGGACCGCGACTACACCGTGGACGCGATGGCACAGTTGCTGCGCACCCATGCTACGGCCCACGGGCCAGGCATTTTGAATGTTGGATCATTGCTGCTGATCCCCCCAGAAAACGAAAAAGTGCTTGCGCTCTTGCAAGTGGCTAGATCCATGGGTTGGACCATCAGCATGGACATCAATATGCGGTCCCAGGTGGCGCAGGATTTACCGGCCTATGTGGCAGGCGTCAAGACCTTGATGGCGCAGGCCGATTGGCTCAAAGCCAGCGACGAGGATTTGCAGGTGCTGGGCTGGTCAGCGCCGACCCTGGCCGATGCAGCGGGCTTGGTGCAGGCCGTGCGCAGCCAATGTGCGCCGCAGGCTACGCACATCGCCCTGACCTTTGGCGCCCAAGGCGCGTATTTGCAGGTGGGCGAGAGCGGTATGGCCATGGTGGCACCCCGCGTCGCGGTGGTCGATACCGTGGGCGCAGGCGATACTTTTTGGGGCAATTGCGTGGCCGATTGGGCCCTGCAGCCAAAGGCCCAATTGCAAAGCACTTTGCGCCTGGCGATGCAAGCCGCAGCGATTAACTGCGGCCGCAGCGGCTGCCAGCCGCCCACCTTGCAAGAGACGCTGGCCTTTAGCAGCAGCCCAGCCGCACAGTAAATGCGGCTGAGGGTATTTAAGCCGCTTTTTGCGCCTTAAAGCCCATCTCGTCCAATGCAGCTGCAAGATGCGTCACGCTGCGGTCGGCGTTGTGCAGTTTGTCCAAACCGAATAGGCCGATGCGAAAGGTCATAAAGTCCGCTGGTTCATCACATTGCAGCGGCACACCGGCTGCGGTTTGCAGGCCTAGTGCCGAGAAGCCTTTGCTGTTGTGCATACCGGTATCGGTGGTGTAGCTGACGACCACGCCGGGTGCCTGAAAGCCGGGCGCTGCCACACTGCGGATACCACGGCCTTCCATAAGCCCACGCACTTTATGGCCCAGGTCCCATTGCTCGGCGCAGACTTTGTCAAAACCATAGTCCTGGGTTTCATGCATCACTTCCTGCAAACGCGTGATGGCGTCGGTAGGCATGGTGGTGTGGTACATGTGGGTGCCGTTTTCATAGGCTTCCATCACTTGCAGCCATTTTTTCAGGTCGCAGGCAAAGCTGCTGCTGGTCGTGCCGTCAATGGCGGTGCGGGCGCGCTCGCTGAGCATGACCATGGCGCAGCAGGGCGAACCGCTCCAGCCTTTTTGCGGCGCAGTGACCAGCACGTCCACGCCGGTCGCTTTCATGTCCACCCAGATGGTGCCCGAGGCAATGCAGTCCAGCACAAACAAACCGCCCACTTGGTGCACGGCGTCGGCCACGGCACGCAAGTAGCCGTCGGGCAGGATCATGCCGGCCGAAGTTTCTACATGGGGCGCGAAAACCACGGCGGGCTTTTCGGCCAAGATGGTGGCGACTACTTCTTCAATCGGGCAGGGAATCCAGGCGGCCTGGCTGTCTTGGCCCAAGCGGCGGGCCTTCAAAACGGTCGCATGGGAAGGGATGTTGCCCATGTCAAAAATTTGCGACCAGCGGTAGCTGAACCAGCCGTTGCGGATGACCAGCACGTTCTTACCTGTGGCAAATTGCCGCGCTACTGCTTCCATGCCAAAGGTACCGCTGCCCGGCACCAGCACGCTGGATTGGGCGCTATACACCGACTTGAGCATGGTGGAGATGTCACGCATCACGCCCTGAAAGCGTTGCGACATATGGTTCAAGGCGCGGTCGGTATACACCACCGAAAACTCGAGCAATCCATCCGGGTCGATATGGGGTAGTAATGCGGGCATGGTGGTCTCCAAAAATAGTTAAGCGGTCGGGTGGTGCTTAGGAGCTGAACAGGAAATTCATCACGTCGCCGTCTTTGACGACGTATTCCTTGCCCTCTGCGCGCATTTTGCCCGCATCCTTTGCCCCTTGCTCACCACGGAATTGAATGAAGTCTTCAAAAGCAATCGTCTGGGCACGGATATAGCCTTTTTCAAAGTCGGTGTGGATGACCCCGGCCGCCTGCGGGCCGGTATCGCCCACGTGGATGGTCCAGGCACGAACTTCTTTCACGCCGGCTGTGAAATAAGTTTGCAGCCCCAACAGCCGGTAGGCTGAGCGGATCAGCCGGTTTAGACCTGGCTCAGTCTGACCCAGCTCTTGCAGGAATAACAAGCGGTCTTCGTCGCTCATTTCGCTCAGTTCGGCTTCCAGCTTGGCGCTGATGGCCACCACCGGCGCGTTTTGCGCGGCGGCAAAGGCTTGCAGGCGTTCGAGCAAAGGGTTGTTCTCGAAGCCGTCTTCGGCCACATTGGCCACAAACATGGCGGGCTTGGCGGTAATCAAAAAGAATTGTTTGAGCAGCGGCAATTCTTCTTTGCTGAAGTCCAAGGTACGCACCGGCTTGGCTTCGTTGAGTGCGGCCTGGCATTTTTCCAGGATGGCGACTAGTTTGATGGATTCTTTGTCGCCCGAGCGCGCTGTCTTGGTCACGCGGTGCAGGGCTTTGTCGACGCTGGACAAGTCGGCCAGGCACAGTTCGGTTTGGATGACCTCGATGTCGGCGATCGGGTCCACGCGTCCGGCGACGTGGATGACGTTGTCGTCTTCAAAGCAGCGCACCACATTGATGGTGGCGTCGGTCTCGCGGATATGGGCGAGAAACTTATTACCCAAGCCTTCGCCCGTGCTCGCCCCGGCGACCAGGCCGGCGATGTCCACAAACTCCACAATCGCAGGCACCACGCGTTCGGGCTTGACGATGTCCGACAGTTGCGCCAGCCGCTGATCGGGCACCTCGACCACACCCACATTGGGCTCGATGGTGCAAAACGGGTAGTTTTCTGCCGCGATGCCGGCCTTGGTCAGCGCGTTAAACAGGGTCGATTTACCGACATTGGGCAGGCCTACGATGCCGCATTTCATGGGAGAGTCCTTCGTTTCGGGAGGTCCGCACGCGCAGATGGCGCTTCGGGAGGGAGTGTGCCCCTGCTGTGCGGGGCGGCCTGCATTGTAATAAACGCGGTTTTGGCGGCTTTTGCGCCCGGCGCGGCAAGGGCGCTGTGTGCTAAACCACTTATTAGTTGCCCCATCCAACTAGTGTGAACTTGTTCTTCTCGGTGCGAAGCACGCTACTTGCACACATGGGGCCGCTAGGCCAAGGGGATTGCAGGCCGCTTCTACAATGGCCCGTATGGGACGACCTTTCGATGTTTGCATACGTGGCGCCGGCATCGTCGGCCGCGCGCTGGCCTTGCAATTGGCGGCCAAGCGTTTGCGGGTGGCCCTGGTCGATCCCCAGGCTGGCGACCCGGCCAGCGGGCATAGCGATGTGCGCGCCTATGCGCTCAACGCAGCCTCGCGCGACTTTCTTGAAGGCTTGCGCTGCTGGCCCGATGCACAGCATGCGACGCCGGTCTTGTCCATGCAGGTATTTGGCGACCAAGGTGGCGCGCTACGCTTTGACGCGGCAGACCAAGGCGCCCCGGCGCTTAATTGGATGGTCGATGTACCGGCATTGGAAGCGCTGCTGGTGCAGGCGCTGCGTTTTCAAAGCCTGGTGACCGTGACGCACGAGCCCTGTGCCGCGCCACTGACGGTGATTTGCGAAGGCAAGACCAGCAGTACGCGGGCGCAATTGGGCGCCGATTTTGTGGTGCAAGCCTATCCGCAACACGCGCTGGCGGCGCGCGTGGCCTGTTCAGTTCCCCATCAGCAAATCGCCCGCCAATGGTTTTTTGACCACCAAGGCCAAGGCGAAATTCTGGCCATGCTGCCATTGGATGGCGAACAAGGCAGCGCCTGCGCGCTGGTCTGGTCGCTCAGCCCCGAACGTGCGCAGGCGATGCAAGCTGCTCCAGCAGAAGCGTTTTGCCAGGAATTGGGCGCCCTCAGTGGCGATAGCTTGGGTGCGTTAACGCTGATCAGCGCGCGCAGCGTTTGGCCTTTGCAAAGTGCCAGCGCGCAGCAGTGGTGTGGTAGCAATGCGCAAGGCGCGTGGGTGCTGGCTGGTGATGCGGCGCACACCGTGCATCCATTGGCCGGTCAGGGTTTGAACCTCGGCCTGGGCGACGTGGCGGCTTTGGCCCACGTGCTCGATACGCGGCCCTACTGGCGCAGCGTGGGTGATTTGCGATTGCTGCGCACGTATCAGCGTGAACGCATGACCGCACTGGCTTTGGTCGGCGGCGTGGGTGACGCCATGCAACAGATTTTTTACCAGCAATCGCCCTTGCTTGCTTCGGCGCGCAACTGGGGCATGTCGGCTTTTTCCCGTAGCGGCCCCGTCAAGCAATGGGTGGCGCGCCGGGCCATGGGCTTGCCCGCTTCCTCCACTTAGAAACCTAAGCACCATGAAATTTATAAGTACCGTGTTAGCACTGATCTGCACCGTGACGCTTTCGCAAGTGGCTTGGGCCCAGGAGGACGTGATTCGCAAAAACCTGCCCGCGCGCCTGCCGCAGTTCAAGCAAATCGATGAAGTGCGCAAATCCGAAATTCCTGGGCTGTACGAAGTACGGGTGGACGGCAGTGAAATTTATTACACCGACGCCAAGGCCGACTTCCTGATCGAAGGCAGCTTGATCGATACCCGTAGTAAGCGCAACCTGACCGAAGAGCGGGTGGAAAAATTGACTGCGGTCAAATTTGACAGCCTGCCGCTCAAAGATGCATTCACCGTGGTGCGTGGCACTGGTGAGCGCAAGATGGCGGTGTTTGAAGACCCTAATTGCGGCTACTGCAAGCGCTTTGAGCGTGATTTGCAAAAGGTCGATAACGTCACGATCTACATGTTTTTGTACCCGATTTTGGGCGCTGATTCGGTGGAGAAATCCAAAGCCATATGGTGCGCCAAAGACCGTGGTACGGCCTGGCTGGACTGGATGTTGCGCGAGCAGCCCGCCGGCTCTGCGGCCGGCGGTTGCGATGCCACCGCACTGAGCCGCAATGTCGAGTTGGGGCGCAAGTACAAAATCAATGGCACGCCGACTTTGCTGTTTACCAATGGCAGCCGCGTCCCCGGTGCGGTGGACGCTAAAAAAGTCGAGCAAATGCTGGCCCAGGCCGGCAAAGGCTGAGCGTTTTTTGATCGAGTAAGCAATGACCAGCCAGCGCGCGCGTCCTTCCAAATCTGCTTTGCCAGGCGCCAAGGCCCTTGTGCATTACCGGGTAGAAGTGTTCAGCCATGCCGCACATCTGTGGCAAGTCACCATGACGATAGCGGCGCCGGCCAGCAGCCAGGCTTTGCGCTTGCCAGCTTGGATACCCGGCAGCTATTTGGTACGCGAATTTTCCCGGCACTTACAGAATCTGCAATGTAACCAGGGTGGGCACCCCGTGGCTTTGACCCAAAGCGATAAAGCCGCTTGGCTAGTGGCTTGTGACAGTGCGTTGCCTTTGGAAGTGCGCTACCAAGTCTATGCATTTGACAACTCGGTGCGCACCGCCTGGTTGAACGATGTGCGCGGTTTTTTTAACGCTACCAGTTTGTGCCTGATGGCGCAGGAGCAGACGGATCAGCCCCATGGTTTGGAGCTAGTGCGCGGTTCAGCCATGAAAGGCTGGCAGGTGGCTACGGGCTTGGGGCCGCAGCGCATTGATGCAGCAGGCTTTGGTAGCTACCTGGCTGCGGACTACGACGAATTGGCCGACTGCCCGGTGGAAATGGGTGCGTTTTGGAGCGGTGAATTTACCGCCTGTGGCGTGCCACATCGCTTTGTGGTGGCGGGGGCCTTACCGTCCATGGACGGTGAGCGCTTGTTGCGCGACGCGCAAAAAATTTGCGAAGCCCAAATCTGCTTTTGGCACGCACCGGGTGCTGCGCCCGCCAAGGCTTTGGCGAAGCGGGTCCCGTTTACGCGCTATGTGTTCATGCTGCATGCCGTCGATGAAAGTTACGGCGGACTGGAGCACCGCAATTCCACTGCTTTGATCGCCAACCGGCGCGACCTGCCGCGCAATGGCGATGACAAAACCAGCGAGGGTTACACCACTTTGCTGGGCCTGATTAGCCATGAATATTTCCACACTTGGAACGTCAAGCGTTTGCGACCCGCCGAATTTTCGCGCTACGACTACACACAAGAGAACTACACCGAGTTGCTCTGGTTTTTTGAAGGCTTTACCAGCTATTACGACGACTTATTTCTGCGCCGCGCCGGGCTCATTGATGACGCGACCTACGTCAAGTTGCTGGGCAAAACCATCAACCAAGTAGCGCAAACTCCAGGCCGCTTGGTGCAAAGCGTGGCGCAGGCGAGTTTCGATGCCTGGATCAAGTACTACCGCCCCGACGAAAACACCCCCAATCTGACGGTGAGCTATTACACCAAAGGCGCTTTGGTGGCCCTTTGTTTAGATTTGAAACTGCGCGCCGAGGGCAAGACCCATTTAGACGCGGTGATGCGCGCGCTATGGGTCCGCTGCGCCGGTGGTCCGATGACGCAAGTGGATTTGCTTGCGGTTTTGCGCGAACTATCGGGGCGCTCCTGGGCAGGCGAAATCAAAGCCTGGGTTCACAGCACGCGCGAATTGCCCCTGAATGCTTTGTTAACCGCGCACGGCATCGAAGTGCATGAGGAACCGGCTGCGATGGCGCAGCGCCTGGGGATACGCAGCGAGGACGCGGGCGGCGCGGTAAAGATCAAGATGGTGCTTGGCGGTGGTGCGGCACAGACGGCGGGTTTCATGGCGGGCGATGAATGGCTGGGTGTCAGTGTGGCTGCCGGGCGTGGCGGTACATCGGAGTGGCGCCTTTCCAAGCTCGATGATTTGGCACCCATGCTGGGCGAGCAAAAGCGCTTTAACGCGCTGGTGTCGCGCGACAAGCGCTTGCTGTGGCTGCCGGTAGTGCTACCGACCAAGGCCTGGACGTGGCGCTTGTCCTGTGCAAAGCGCGGCGAAGACCAGTGGCCTGCGGTGTAAAGGCCCTGGCTTCTTATCCGCTGTTTACAAGGCGCCTTTCGTAGGCGCCAGAGGCCTTCGGGTTCAGGGGCCTTGCTACTTGGCACTACTGGCGCCGGGCCGCAGTTGCCCTTGGGTATAGTGCAGCTGCCCCAGACAAACAAAGACCTGTATTGCCATGCCCTACCAATTGATCCAAACTCGCGTCGAAGCCGATAAAGTCGGCATCATCACCCTGAACCGGCCCCAGCAGCTCAATGCGCTCAATGATGCGCTCATGGATGAACTAGGTCATGCGCTCAAGGCCTGGGACGCCGATGCAGCCATCGGCTGCATGGTGATTACCGGAAGTGAAAAAGCGTTCGCCGCGGGCGCTGATATTGCCGCCATGGCGAATTACAGTTTTGCAGATGTATACCAAGGCGACTACATCACGCGCAATTGGGAAGCCTTGCGCACTGTGCGCAAGCCGGTGATCGCGGCGGTAAGTGGATTCGCCTTGGGTGGCGGCTGCGAATTGGCCATGATGTGCGACTTCATTATTGCCGCCGACAACGCGCGCTTTGGACAGCCCGAAATCAAGCTGGGCGTGATACCCGGCGCCGGTGGTACGCAGCGCTTGCCGCGCGCCGTCGGTAAAGCCAAGGCCATGGATATGGCGCTGACCGGTCGCATGATGGACGCCGCGGAGGCCGAGCGTGCCGGCTTGGTCAGCCGCGTAGTGCCTTTGGATAAGTTAATGGAAGAAACGCTGGCCGCTGCGCTCATGATTTGCAGCTATTCCCAGTTGGCGACCCGCGCTGCCAAGGAAGCCGTCAACCGTGCATTTGAAAGCGGCCTATCGGATGGCGTGCATTTTGAGCGCCGCCTCTTTCATGCCTTGTTCGCAACTGCCGACCAGAAAGAAGGTATGGATGCGTTTGTGAACAAGCGCAAACCCGTGTTCACGCACCGCTAGTTCTGTAGTCATCAAGGGGGTGAAGCGTACCCTGAGCGCTCCACCAGGTTCAGGCGACCCGTTGCGCTCTTTGGCACTACCGGTCTGCTGCTAGGGCCATTGCCCGTGGCTTTCAATTCCTAGGGGTTCAATATGCGTTCGGCCTCGGTCTTGGTATCGGCAGTGGCCATAATTTTCAGGAAACCACTGATTTCAAATACGTCACGCACCGTGGGCGATAAGCCGCACAAAATTAGCTGTCCTCCGACCTGGCGCGCTCGCTTGGCCGCTACCACCATAAGTCGCAAACCTGCGCTAGAAATATAGCTCAATGAGCTCATATCGATTAATACGCGATCGCCTGCCGAACTGAATAAACCATTGATGGTTTTTTCCAGAGTGACAAAGGTGGCGCTGTCCAAGCGACCCGTCAATGTTAGGTGTTGAACGCCTGCATGGGTATCCAAATGAAATTCAAAGCTCATACCTGCTCCTTGTTATGTGCGGTAGTTGTCATATAAAAGCGGTCGACGATCACTGCTGAAGCATCTTTTTTAAGGTGATCAGATTGCCGGTTCCGTCATAGGTGGCCCAGACCTCGTCCATCAAGCTGCGCACCAAGTGCACGCCGAGCCCGCCGATTTCGCGCTCCTCCAAGTCGGCGTGCGTATTGGGCGTAGGAACCGCGTTGAAGGGGTCAAACGGTGGCGCATCGTCTTTGACCACGATTTCCAGGCAATCAGCGCTGCGGCTGATACAGATTCGAATCGCATGGTCGGGCGCATTGCCTAGGCCGTGCTGGATGGTGTTGGTAATCAACTCTTCCAAGCACAAATTGGTAGAAAACGCGATTTCCGGTAAGTCGGGAATTACGTCCTCCACGCTCACAGCAAGGATGCCGAACATCACGACCTGCGAAGGCATGGTGTAGTCGAGTAACAATTTTTTTCCAGAATCTGGCGCTATCAGGGTTTGCATATAGTTTCTCCTTTTCAATTCACAAAGTGCTTAGTTTCAATAAGATGATCTAGGTTCTCGTCAGCTGCGCATTTGCTACAAAGAATCAGGCAGGTAAGGTCGTCGGAGGCTTCCGCCCCATCGACAAAACGGGCGACGTCGCGCACCAAATGGTCGACTAGCTGTGCCGCACTGCCGTCGCTGGAGCTGGCGGCAAACCAGGACAAAAGACGTTCCTCGCCATAAGCGATTTCCTGTGGCGAGAATGCCTCGGTCACACCGTCGGTGTACATCAACAAGGTATCACCGGGTTGCAGGCGCGTAATGTGCTCGTTGTACTGCATATCCTTCAAAACGCCCAAGGCCATGTCTTTGGTGGTGGGTAGAGTTTCCACCACGCCGCTATGACGTCGAACCAGTGGAGGCGGGTGCCCTGCACTGGCAAATTCAAAGCTGCCATCATGCGGGTCAAAAAGTCCGTAACAGGCGGTAACAAATAAGTCCATGGGATTTCGCGCGCACAGCAATTCGTTAGCCAATGCCAGCACTTGGGCTGGTGCGCGTACCGATAGTGCGGAATCCAGTAAAACGGTGCGTGACACAGCCATGAAAAAGGCCGCGCCTACGCCTTTTCCGGAGACATCGGCCACCAGCACGCCATGGCGGCCATCCGGTAGGGCAAAGCAATCGTAAAAATCGCCACCCAATTCGCGCGCCGGGTGCATGCATGCGTGCGCCGACCAAGTAGGCTCGTTGGGAAACTGCTGCGGCAATATGGCCAACTGTACGCTGCGGGCGAGATTCAGTTCCTCGTGCACTCGCTGGTTTACTGCATAAAGTTCTTCGTTCTTGATACCCAAGGCATCCACCAGTACTTTGAGGTCGCGCTCACGGGTCTGGTTTTGCTGCTCAATCGTTTCCACCATCCGCTCCACCTCCTGGGCCATAGTGTTGAAATTGGTCGCAAGCAGACTGAGTTCGTCCCGGCTTTTGAGTTTGATGCGCACATCTCTTTGACCCGAGCAAAAGGCATTGGTTCCCCGGGATAGCGCATTAATGGACTTCACAATTCCGATATAAAAGGCGTAAAGGAGGTAGCCGATGAGGAAGCCGCTGCCGATTAAAGTCCAAATCAGCTGCGTTCGGTCTTTGTAGAGGCTTGTGATCCGAGCGTTTAGGATACTTTGGACTGCTGCTGCGCTGTCCACGAACAGTGCCTGTCCTTGGGCAACGTTTTTCATAGCGGAGGTGTTCAGCGCCTGTCTAGCGGTCGTTTTTGCTATACCTTTTGCGTCCTTCACTTGATCCACGGCATCTTGCTGCAGCATGATTCCAATCATTAATTCTTCTAGTTCGTTATGTAAACGCGCAGGCGACGGATCTGCCGTATTGGCCTTGGTTTCCTGCGTCCGCGTTGGGCTCCCCTGGGATGTATCCAGTGCAATTAACTGTTCGACCAGTTGATCCACGCCAGCGTGCAAGGCGGGAATAGACTCATCAAAACTAGTAGGTGTGGACACCACAAATCCTGTCATGCTGTTGACGTCCCATTGGATTACGTGATTTTGTTTGGCAAGGGTGTCGATAAGGGCTGGCAGGCGGTTGGCCATCATGTCAAGCGCGGCATCCAAATTGGGGTCTAAATTGAGGCGGTAGCTGCGGGCGCTCTCTTTTGAAAGCGCGAGCAGCGAATGAATGGCGTTGTTGAAAGCCGCAAAGCGGCTAACCAACTTGTCTTGCGGATCCGCTGCACTGGCACGGCCCCAGCTGCGGCCTAGAATAATGGCAAGTTTTGCGTCGTCGCTGCTCTTGGCATTGCGCAGCAAATCGTCAATGGCGGCGCTAATGCGGGCCGATTGACTTTCGGAGGAAACTGGATCTAGCGTGGTTAGCTCACCGCGCAGTCCTACCATCTGCATTAAAGTTTGGTTTTGCCGCGCGACCAGTTGCGCCCCCTCTAGCTGCAATTTGGCCATCGCAATGTCCCTGTTCACTTGCTCGAATAAGGGCGTGGATAAATAGCCACCAACCAGTGCAATTCCAAGGCCTAAGGCCCAGTACTTCAAAGCAAAATTAAGCCGACTGGATAACCAGACAGCCGGAGCTATGAGTGTTAAACGTAGGGATGCCATGATGAACTTCTAAATGAGCTCCATCTGGTTTTTCCCAGTGTCGCTAAGGACATGGAGCGAGTCAGCCATTTCACTTTTTTTAGTCCCATTGCAGTCCAAGTGCCGAGGTGAGCTTGGCGCCAAGCCCCCGCCATGTTGATTTGGTCTAGCACCTGAAATCGCTCGGCCGATGTTTGAGCTGCTGTCGCAAACCATCCTTTGTATGGCGAAAATGCAATCTTTATCACCCTCTGTTTTCACCCAGCTATGCTTAGCCCTTGCTAGCGAAAGCAGGAATGCCCTTAACCGGCTTACTCGGACCGATGTAATGTGAAATTCCATATCATTATTAAAAAATAAGAAACCAACATGAATTTGATAACTATACCTTACCATATTTATTAAATAATTAAAAATTTTGTTTGAAATAGTTGTTCTCTAGTGAATTTCGATAGATTCGTGGCCGGCGACTGGCAGCGTTACTGGGTAGCTCCGCGTTCGTCTAGTGGACTTTGCAAGCGGTCATGGAAACCACGCCATAGGAAACTGAAAATACGCATGATTTGTGGCAATCGTGCATGGGAAGCGACGCGATACGGTGAGGCCCCTGGGACCCTTCGCGTCGGACTTTGTCGGCTTATGGCTATAATTTCCGCCTTCGGTGATATAGCTCAGTTGGTTAGAGCGCAGCATTCATAATGCTGATGTCGGTGGTTCAAATCCACCTATCACCACCATATTACGGGTCGAAAAGGGCGCTTCGGTGCCCTTTTTCATGCCCCTCAGCCTCTGGACAACACCATGAACCGCTGGATTTCTGCGCAACGTTCGCCACTTGTCTTTCCGCTTTGGGGTCGCACCGGCTTGCTGCACCCCGCGATGCTTCTGTCGATGGTGCTCTGGCCGGGCCTTGTTGCCGAACCGGCGCAGGCGCAAAACGGTCGCAGTTTTCTGCCGCAAGCGCAGCGGGCGGTACTACAGGTCACGCAAGCCCCCGAGATATTGCTCAACGGCAAACCCGCGCGACTGGCGCCTGGCGTGCGTATTCGCGGCAGCAATGATTTGTTGGTGCTGTCAGCCACGCTTACCGGCCAAACCCTGCTTGTCAATGTGGTGTTGGAATCCGGCGGCCTGGTCAAAGAGGTCTGGATTCTGAGCCCCGAAGAAGCCGCCCAGGCGCCTGCCAAACCCTAAGCCACAAGCGCGTAACTAATATGAGCAAAAAAGTCTTTATCAAAACCTTCGGCTGCCAGATGAATGAGTACGACTCGGACAAGATGGCCGATGTGCTGGGCGCCGCCGACGGCTATGAGAAAACTTCGGTCATGGAAGAGGCAGACCTGATTTTGTTCAACACCTGTTCGGTACGGGAAAAGGCGCAGGAAAAAGTGTTTTCGGACCTTGGCCGCGCGCGCCAATTGCGCAAAAAAGGCGCGCAAATCGGGGTGGGCGGCTGCGTTGCCAGCCAGGAGGGAGCAGCGATTATTGAGCGCGCGCCTTACGTGGACCTGGTGTTCGGCCCGCAAACCCTGCACCGCTTGCCCGAGATGCTGCGCCAGCGCAGTTTGCAAAACAAGCCGCAGGTGGATATCAGCTTTCCCGAGATTGAAAAGTTCGACCATTTGCCGCCGGCCAAGGTGGAAGGCGCGTCGGCCTTTGTCAGCGTGATGGAGGGTTGCTCTAAATACTGTAGCTATTGCGTCGTGCCCTATACCCGTGGCGAAGAGATTCACCGTCCGTTTGAAGATGTGTTGGTCGAAGTGGCCGGTTTGGCCGATCAGGGGGTGAAGGAAATCACCCTGCTGGGCCAAAACGTGAACGCCTACCGCGCGCCCATGGGCGCTAGCGGCGAGATGGCGGATTTTGCGACCCTGCTCGAGTATGTGGCGGCCATCCCCGGTATTGAGCGCCTGCGCTTTACCACCAGCCACCCCAATGAATTCACGCCCTCGCTCATCGCCGCCTACGGCAAGCTGCCGCAACTGGTTAGCCATTTGCACTTACCGGTGCAACACGGCTCGGACCGGATTCTGATGGCGATGAAGCGCGGCTACACGGCGATGGAATACAAAAGCACGGTGCGCAAGCTGCGCGCCATCCGTCCCGATCTGGCGCTGAGCAGCGACTTTATTGTTGGCTTCCCTGGCGAAACCGATGCAGACCACGCCAAGATGATGCAGCTGATCGAGGACTTGCAGTTCGACAATAGCTTCAGTTTTATTTTCAGCCCCAGGCCGGGAACGCCTGCTGCTAATTTGCCCGACGCCACGCCCCATGAAATCAAGCTCAAGCGCTTACATGAAGTGCAGGCTGCGATCAATGCCAGCATTGCCCGTATCAGCCAGAGCCGGCTGGGCACGGTGCAGCGTATTTTGGTGGAGGGCCCGTCCAAACGCGATGGCAGCGAGTTGATGGGCCGCACCGAATGCAACCGGGTCGTGAATTTCGCCGGCCCGGCACGCTTGACGGGCCAGTTGATTGACGTGCGCATTACCGATACGCGCACCTATTCGCTGCGTGGCGAAGTCGTGACGCAAGAGGGCACCAGCCATGGCCTCGCGTAAGTTCGCGCTATGTGTCGCGCTGCTTAGCTTGCTTGGGGCGTACAGCGTATTCGCGGCGCAGCCATTGCCCACCGTCAGCGCCATCGATGTGCCGCGCTATTTGGGTACCTGGTACGAGATTGCCAAATTCCCCAACTGGTTTCAGAAAAAATGTGTGGGTAATACCCGCGCCGAATACAGCTTGCGCAGTGATGCTTCTCTGCAGGTGGTCAATCGCTGCAAGCTTGCTTCCGGGCAAATGGACGAGGCCGTGGGCGCGGCGCGCCAGATCGGCAATGCCAGTTCGCCCAAATTGCAGGTTCGCTTTGCACCGCAATGGTTGTCCATCATTCCGGCAGTGTGGGGCGACTATTGGGTGATTGCGCTGGACGACAACTACCAGTGGGTAGCCGTCAGTGAACCGGGGCGCGAGTATTTGTGGGTGCTGTCGCGCACGCCGCGCATGGATGCACAAACCTATGCCAATTTGCTGCTGCGGCTCAGCAGCCTGGGGCTGGATGTGCAAAAGCTGGAATTGACGCCGCAAGACTAGGCGATAGCGGTTCGCAAGGCCGGGTATCTATGCACCGTGTTGCGATCTGACACAGTGCGGCATGCTGTGACTTTAGGTTCTCGTTCTGTTTTGGGGCTAGTGCCTGGGGCGTGCTTACCCTAGTTCAAGCGACTCGACAGTGCTGGGCTAAAAAGGCATCCTGGGCATGCCTTTCATCGAGGCCATGCGCTTCATCATTTTCATCATCCCGCCGCCGCTCATTTTTTTCATCATGTCCTGCATTTGCTCAAACTCTTTGAGCATGCGGTTGACCTCTTGGACCTGCACCCCCGCCCCTGCGGCGATGCGGCGTTTGCGGGTGGCTTTGATGAGTTCTGGCTTGCGGCGCTCTAGTAGCGTCATGCTGTGGATGATGCCTTCCTTGCGCCGGATGTCTTTTTCCGCTTTGTCCATGTCCACCTGACCGGCTTTGGCCGCCATCGCGGCAGGAAGCTTGTCCATGAGGCTAGACAAGCCGCCCATTTGTTTCATCTGCTGGATTTGGCTCAGGAAATCGTTCAGGTCAAAGCCAGCGCCGCTTTTGACTTTGGCCGCCAGTTTTTGGGCGGCTTCCACGTTGACGCCCGCCGTCACTTGCTCCACCAGGGCCACGATGTCGCCCATGCCCAGAATGCGTCCGGCATGGCGGTCGGCATCAAACACTTCCAGCCCGTCTATTTTTTCGCTGGTACCTGCGAACTTGATGGGCGCGCCCGTCACCTGCCGCACCGACAGCGCAGCACCGCCGCGCGAATCGCCATCGGTTTTGGTCAGGATGATGCCGGTGAGCGGCAATGCTTCCTTGAAGGCTTTGGCGGTATTGATGGCGTCCTGACCCTGCATGGCATCCACCACAAACAAGGTTTCAATCGGGTTCAGGACGGCATGCAGATCCTGGATCTCGCGCATCAGCAGCTCGTCGATGGCCAGGCGGCCCGCGGTATCGACTAAGAGCACATCAAAGAAATGGCGCTTTGCATAGTCCAGCGCCGCCAGCGCGATGGCGACCGGTCTTTGGTCCGGGCTGCTCGGGAAAAATTCGGCCCCAGCCTGGGCGGTCACGGTTTTGAGCTGTTCGATGGCCGCCGGGCGGTACACGTCGCCCGAGACGGTCAGCACTTTTTTCTTGCGCTTATCAATCAGGTGCTTGGCCAATTTGGCGGTGGTGGTGGTTTTTCCTGCGCCTTGCAGGCCGGCCATCAAAATCACCGCTGGGGGCTGCACCGCAAGATTGATGTCGCTGATGCCCTGGCCCATGGTGGCCGCCAGTTCCTGGTTGACGATGCTGACCAGCAGCTGGCCGGGCTGTAGGGAGCCCAGCACCTCGCGGCCCAGCGCTTTTTCTTTGACGCGGGCGATGAAATCGCGCACCACCGGCAGCGCGACATCGGCCTCCAGCAAGGCCATGCGCACCTCGCGCAGCATCTCCGCCACATTGTCTTCGGTGATGCGGGACTGGCCCCGCAAAGTCTTGACCAAGCGGGACAGTTTGTCAGTAAGTGCGGAGGCCATAGGTTTCCAGGGTGGGATAGTGGCAGAGGCGGCAGTCGCTGCGCTGTCGCCGACAGGGGGACAAAAGGCTAAACTGTCACCATGATTTTAGACAGCGCATTGTCCCCAAGCTTGGCCTTGAGCATTTTGGCGGTGCTGGCCTATCTCTGGCCAGCGCTGCGCGCGCGCGGCCAGGGCGCGCTGGCCGCCCGCATCTGGGTGGTCATCGCTTGGTTGGCGCATGGCGCGACGCTGGTCATGGCTTTTGCTGATGTGCCGGCGCGTTTTGGCTTTGCGCCCGCTTTGTCGGTCACGGCCTGGATGATTGCCACCAGCTACGCGGTCGAGAGCCAGGTGTTTCCTCAGTTGCCCGCACGCTGGGCCTTAAGCGCCCTGGGCGCGATATCGGTGGTGCTGGCCTGGCTTTTCCCGGGTAAGGTTTTGCCGGTGACGGCCTCGGCCTGGCTGCCTTTGCATATGGCAGTGGCTATTTCTTGTTACGGCTTGTTTGGCGTGGCGGCCGTCCATGCCTGGTTTATGACCCGGGCCGAAGCGCGTATGCGTATGGGCGTGGAAACCCAAAGCGGCCTGCCATTGCTCACCTTGGAGCGACTGACCTATCGTTTTGTTGCCGCCGGCTTTGTGTTGCTGTCCGCTACGCTGGTGGTGGGTTATATGTTCGGCGACTTGGTTTATGGACATGGACATGCTTGGCGCTGGGACCACAAAACCGTGCTTTCTCTCTTGTCCTGGCTGACTTTCGCGGTGCTGCTAATAGGGCGCTCACGCTTTGGCTGGCGCGGTAAGCGCGCGGTCTATCTTTTGTATGCGGGAACCGGCTTTCTGTTTTTAGCCTATGTCGGTTCGCGTTTTGTACTAGAAGTGATTTTGGGCCGGACGGCATGAAGTATTTGCTGCTCTTGCTGGTCGCCTTGCTGATTGCTTGGCAGTGGCGCACCCACCGGGCCGCCAAAGACCGCGAACCCAAAGCCGGTTCGCCGCAAAAACCCATCGAGATGCTGGCCTGTAGCCATTGCGGCACGCATGTGGCAGCCCAGGAGGCTACCCAAGGTGAGTCCGGTGTGTATTGCAGTGCAGCACACAAGCGCCTGCATGAAGCGTGAGCGCGGCACAAGCCCTGCGGCGTAAGCCTTGAACTCGATGCCTGCGGACCAGACCTTGGCCAGCACTCCTTGGAATCAGGGCTGGTACATAGGCGCCCAGCATTGCGCCTCGCCCAATTTCGGCGCCAGACCGACGGACGCGGTGCTGGACTTAGTACTACTGCATTCCATCAGTCTGCCGCCAGGCATTTACGGCGGTGATGCGGTAGAGCGCTTGTTTACCAATACGCTGGACTGGGATGCCCATCCTTATTTCCAGACCATCCGGGGCCTGGAGGTGTCAGCCCATTTTTTTATTCGCCGTGATGGCGTTTTGTGGCAGTTTGTGAGTTGCGATAACCGGGCTTGGCACGCAGGGCAGTCGACCTACCGGGGCCGCGACAACTGCAATGACTATTCGATTGGCATTGAACTGGAGGGATTGGAGGGCCAGACTTTCGAGCCCGCCCAGTACGAATGCCTTAGCGGATTGCTACGCGCTGTGTCTGAACACTATCCGGTACGCCACCTAGCTGGCCATAGCGATGTGGCCCCTGGCCGGAAATTAGACCCAGGGCCCGGTTTTGATTGGTCGCGCTTGTCGGATCTGCGTGCGCAATTGGGTCTAGATGTGCCCTGTTATTAAATTTTTTTAGTCTTTGGTTTTTTCGCAACAAGCCCCAAAACAGTGCAGGTGGCGCAGGGCCTGATGCGCAAAGTCAAATCTATGGGTACTGTAAACACACCAATCCGCGCAAAGCCCCCGCGCTGAGGCCATTGAGTGGCTGAAAGTACCTAAATACAAGGCTTCGCGGGCAGTGCCCGCGATTGCAAAAAATGGGCAGGCTTCTTTGCGGTGCACGGGTTTTCGTCTCGTGCACTATTTTTATCGAAATCAGAGCCGGTACACTACCTGTAGTGGCTTGCCAGCCGGTCGCACACCATATATAGTGTGGCTTGGCAGCGGACTGTTGCCCACTATGTTTCTCGCCGCGCCTCATCCAGCCGGACTTCGTTGACCTCTATTCGGATCAAAAAAAGCAAATCATGCAATCAATTTCGACACTTTCCCAGGCGCCCGCGATGGCCGTACCCATGGGTGCCCAGTTCTCGAACGAAACCCATTCCAATCCCCTGACCAGTTACCAGATCATTCGCCGCAATGGTTCGGTAGTGCCTTTCGAGCCCAACAAAATCGCCGTGGCCATCATGAAGGCCTCGCTGGCCGTACATGGCACCCAAGGTGCGGCCTCGGCCAGCGTGCGCGAAACCGTGGATGCTTTGACGCAGCAAGTGATGCGCGCTTTGATGCGCTCGCGCCCCGGCGGCGGCACCTTTCATATTGAAGACGTTCAAGACCAGGTGGAACTTGGGTTGATGCGCGGTGGGCACCACGAAGTGGCGCGCGCTTATGTGCTCTACCGCGAGCGGCGCACCCAGGAACGCGCCAAGCAGCAGGTGCAAGCGGCGCCCGCCGCGCCGACTTTGCATGTGATGGACGGCGCTCAGCGCGTCGCCTTAGATATGGAGGCTTTGACCGAACGCATCCGCAATGCCTGTTCGGATTTGGGCTCTGAAGTTAAGGCCGATCCCATCATCGCCGAGACCTTGCGTAATCTGTATGACGGCGTGCCCGTCGATGAGGTGTACAAAGCTTCTATCTTGGCGGCGCGTACGCTGATCGAAAAAGACCCCGACTACACCTATGCCACCGCGCGCCTCTTGTTTCATACGATTTCGCGCGAAGTGCTGGGCAAGGACGTCCCCGCCGCCGACATGCAGCAGGCCTATGTCGATTACTTCCCCGACTTCATCAAAAAGGGCGTGCAACATGAGTTGTTGGACGAAAAGCTTTTGCATTTCGACCTGCCGCGCTTGGGCAAGGCGTTGCGTGCGGAGCGCGACCGGCAGTTCGACTACCTCGGCCTGCAAACCCTTTATGACCGTTACTTCCTGCACCACAACAAAACGCGCATCGAGTTGCCGCAAGCCTTCTTCATGCGCGTGGCTATGGGCCTGTCGCTCAACGAAACCGAGCGCGAAGCCCGTGCCATCGAGTTTTACGAGGTACTCTCGTCCTTTGACTTTATGTCGAGTACGCCCACTTTGTTCAATAGCGGCACCTTGCGCTCGCAGCTGTCTTCGTGCTACCTAACTACAGTACCAGACGACCTGGATGGTATTTACGAGTCCATCAAGGAAAACGCCTTGTTGTCCAAGTTTGCCGGCGGTCTGGGCAATGACTGGACCCGGGTGCGAGCGCTCGGTTCGCGCATCAAGGGTACCAACGGCGAGTCGCAAGGCGTGGTGCCCTTCCTCAAAGTGGTCAATGACACGGCAGTGGCGGTGAACCAGGGCGGTAAGCGCAAAGGCGCGGTATGTACCTACCTGGAAACCTGGCACCTGGATATTGAAGAGTTTCTGGAATTGCGCAAGAACACCGGCGACGACCGCCGCCGCACCCACGACATGAACACCGCCAATTGGATTCCCGACTTGTTCATGCGCCGCGTCATGGAAAAAGGCCAGTGGACTCTGTTCTCGCCGTCCAACGTCCCCGATTTGCATGACAAATTTGGTGTTGAATTTGAGACCGCCTATGTGGCCTATGAGCAGCAGGCTGCGCGTGGCGAAATCAAACCGGCGCGTATCTTGGAAGCGGGTGACCTGTGGCGCAAGATGCTCACCATGTTGTTTGAAACCGGCCACCCTTGGATTACATTCAAGGACGCCTGCAATATCCGTTCGCCCCAACAGCACGCCGGTGTGGTGCACTCCAGCAATTTGTGTACCGAAATCACGCTCAATACCTCAGATACCGAGACGGCGGTGTGCAACTTGGGTTCGGTCAATTTGCTGCAGCACATCAAAGATGGCGCCCTAGACCACGACAAGCTCAAGCGCACGATTACGACAGCCATGCGCATGCTCGATAACGTGATCGATATTAATTACTACGCGGTTAAAAAAGCGCGCGACTCCAACGTGCGTCACCGTCCGGTGGGTCTGGGCGTGATGGCGTTTCAGGATAGCTTGTACTCCTTGCGCATCCCCTATGCCAGCGACGCCGCAGTGCAATTTGCCGATACCTCCATGGAGGCGGTTAGCTATTACGCCTATTGGGCATCGACCGAACTGGCGCGCGAGCGCGGCAGCTATTCCAGCTTCAAAGGCTCCTTGTGGGACCGCGGCATTTTGCCGCTGGACACCCTGGACATGCTGGCCAAAGAGCGCGGCGGCTTTGTCGAGGTAGACCGCTCATCAACCATGGACTGGGACGCGCTGCGCCGCAAAATCGCCAAAGACGGCATGCGCAACTCCAATTGCGTAGCTATTGCGCCAACCGCAACGATTTCTAACATCATCGGCGTGGATGCATCTATTGAGCCTTGTTTTGGCAATTTGTCGGTAAAGTCGAATTTGTCGGGTGAATTCACCGTGGTGAACAGCTACTTGGTCCGTGACCTCAAGCGCATCGGGCTGTGGGATGACGTGATGGTCATGGACTTGAAGCATTTTGACGGCTCACTGAGTCCGATGGATCGCGTGCCGCACGAAATCAAACAGTTGTATGCCACCGCATTTGAAGTGGAAACCCAGTGGTTGGTCGAAGCTGCAGCGCGTCGTCAGAAGTGGATAGACCAGGCCCAGTCGCTCAATATTTATATGGCTGGCGCCTCGGGTAAAAAGCTGGACGAAACCTACAAACTGGCTTGGTTGCGCGGCTTGAAAACCACCTACTATTTGCGCACCATGTCAGCCACGCATGCCGAAAAATCGACCATCAGCTCGGGCCGCATGAACTCGGTGTCTTCTGCACAAACTGCTGCGCCTTCGGGTGGATCGTTAATGGCAGCCGCAGCGGCAGCAGCGCAGCAGCAAATGGAGTTGAGCAGCAGCGCAGCCACAGACATTAAATTCTGCGGCGTGGACGATCCCACCTGCGAAGCCTGTCAGTGAAGCCCTCGGATTCACGTGACGAAATTGAAATCACTGTGCGGACTTGCGCAATGGCTGCCATGCCATAGCACTCCGCACTAAATAAAAAATATTGGAACCATTATGTTGACTTGGGATGAAGATGTAAAACCGGCCGTATTGCAGCCTTTCGCCGCAGCTCCTGTGGACGCGCCCAGCGAAGCTTTCGCCCGAGCACCGGCACTGAACCCGCAGGCCATGGCCGCCGCCGTGGATGCGCCGGTGATGCAGAACGCCGCGCTTGCCGCCGCAGCCAAAGCGCAAACCGCAGCGCGAGCGCGCGTGCGCGCCTCCGACAAGCGCATCATCAACGGCCAAACGGATGTGAATCAGTTGGTGCCCTTTAAGTACAAATGGGCCTGGGAAAAATACTTAGCTACCTGTGCCAACCACTGGATGCCGCAAGAGGTCAATATGACCCGCGATATCGCACTCTGGAAAGACCCCAACGGTTTGACCGAGGACGAGCGCCGCATCGTCAAGCGCAACCTGGGCTTTTTTGTCACCGCCGATTCGCTGGCAGCCAACAATATTGTGCTGGGCACCTACCGCCACATCACCGCGCCCGAGTGCCGCCAGTTTTTGCTGCGCCAGGCTTTTGAAGAGGCGATCCACACCCACGCTTACCAGTACATCGTCGAATCCCTGGGGTTGGACGAAGGTGAAATCTTCAGCGCTTACAACGAAGTCAAGTCAATCCGGGACAAGGATGAGTTCCTGATCCCGTTTATCGAAGCGATCATGGATCCGCATTTCCACACCGGAACACCGCAAACGGATCAGACCTTGCTCAAGTCGCTGATCGTGTTCGCCTGTCTGATGGAAGGTTTGTTCTTTTACGTCGGCTTTACCCAGATCCTCGCCCTGGGTCGGCAGAACAAAATGACCGGTGCGGCCGAGCAATACCAGTACATTTTGCGCGACGAATCCATGCATTGCAATTTCGGCATTGATTTGATCAACCAGCTCAAGCTGGAAAACCCGCATTTGTGGACGGCCGAGTTCAAGGCTGAAATTAAAGCCTTGTTTGAAAAAGCCGTCGAACTGGAGTACCGCTACGCCGAAGACACCATGCCGCGTGGCGTGCTCGGCATGAACGCATCGATGTTCAAGGGCTATTTGCGCTATATCGCCAACCGCCGTGCCACCCAAATCGGCTTGGAAGCCTTGTTCCCCAACGAGGAAAACCCTTTCCCCTGGATGAGCGAAATGATTGACCTCAAGAAAGAGCGCAACTTCTTTGAGACCCGCGTCATCGAATACCAATCAGGCGGAGCATTGTCCTGGGATTAATGCTTTGAACCCTGCATCTCATATTCATAGTCCCGTGGCGGCGCACTCCGCCTGCCTGCGGACTGTGTCACCCCGTTCATGTCGCTGGGAACCAACCCAACCACATGGATCTCTTTTTGCCAAAAAGATCGGCAAAAAGTGCTCTTTGTAAATTGATCAAGGAGATAGTCATGGCAACTGCAAAAAAACCAGCCGCAAAAAAAGCGGCACCTGCGAAGAAAGCCGCTCCGGCTAAGAAGGCAGCGCCTGCAAAGAAAGCCGCTCCGGCCAAAAAAGCAGCGCCTGCGAAGAAAGCCGCACCGGCTAAGAAAGCAGCACCTGCTAAGAAAGCCGCTCCGGCCAAAAAAGCAGCGCCTGCAAAGAAAGCCGCGCCGGCTAAAAAGGCAGCACCTGCAAAGAAAGCCGCACCGGC
>CAIPZV010000027.1 GCA_903869595.1 uncultured beta proteobacterium
CGACGTGATGGGCGACGAGCCGATCTGGGTCGATGGCAATGTGGTGGGCTGGGTCACCTCGGGCGGCTTTGGCCACTATGTGAACCAATCGCTAGCGCAAGGCTATATTCCCACCGAATGCTTTAAGCCGGATATGGCTCTAGAGATTGAAATCCTAGGCGAGCGCCGTCCGGCCCGCCTGCAAATGGACCCGCCGTTTGACCCCGAAGCCAAGCGCATGCGCATGTAAGGAGCCCACCCGATGACGCACTACTCGGCCTGGTCGCTGCTACGCAACGCCCTTGGCGGCCATAAACACTGGGACCGCGCGTGGCGCGACCCCGAGCCGCGTAAAAGCTATGACGTCATCATCATCGGCGGTGGCGGTCACGGTCTGGCTACGGCCTATTACCTGGCTAAAAACCACGGCATCAAAAACATTGCGGTGCTGGAAAAAGGCTATATCGGCTCGGGCAACGCGGGGCGCAATACCACCATCGTGCGCTCCAACTACATGATGCAAGACAACACGGCGTTTTACGAGCACTCCATGTCTTTGTGGCGCGGTATGTCGCAAGAGCTGAATTACAACGTCATGTTCTCGCCGCGCGGTTATTTATTCGTCACCATGTCGCCCAGCGGGCACGATGCGCAAATCCGCCGCGCCAACACCATGCGCCTGAACGGCATTCGCGCCGACATCTTGACGCGCGAAGACGTGATGAAAGAAGCGCCTTACCTGGACTTTTCTGACGAAGCGCGCTTCCCTATCTACGGCGCTATGCTGCAACCGGACGCCGGCACAGCGCGCCACGACGCCGTGGTCTGGGGCTACGCCCGCGCGGCCAATGCGCTGGGCGTGGACATCATCCAAAACTGCGAAGTGCGCGACTTTGAATGGTCGGGCGAACGCATTACCGGCGTACACACTTCGCGCGGCACCATCAGCGCGGGCAAAGTGGGTATGGCGGTGGCGGGCAACACCTCGCCCTTGGCGCAAAAGGCGGGGCTGCAATTGCCTATCGACAGCCATGTGCTGCAAGCCTATGTGACCGAGTCCATCAAACCCATCGTCAACCATGTGGTGGTCTGGTCGGCCTCGTATTTTTATTTCTCGCAATCCGACAAAGGCGGCCTGGTGTTTGGCGGCCATATCGACCGCTACAACTCCTATGCCCAGCGCGGCAATTTGGCCAATGTGAGCGAAGTCACCCAAGCCCTGGTCAGCGCCATGCCTAGCGCGGCGCGTCTGCGCGTGCTGCGCCACTGGGGCGGCATCATGGACATGACGCCCGACGGCAGCCCCATCATCACCAAAACCCAGGTCGATGGGCTTTACCTGAACACGGGTTGGTGCTACGGCGGCTTCAAAGCGACACCAGCCTCAGGCTGGTGTTTTGCGCACACGATTGCCAACGACGTGCCGCATGCCTACAACGCCGGCTTTACGCTAGACCGCTTTGCCCAGGGCCGCTACATCGACGAAGCGGGCACTGGCCCTTACAACCATTTGCAATAGAAAGGGCAGACACACCATGCTACGCATCGCCTGCCCCTACTGCGGCACCCGCGACCACGAAGAGTTCAGCTACTTCGGGGACGCCACCCAAGCCTACCCCGACCTGGGCGTGGAACACCACGACGCCTGGGTTAACACCGTCTATACCCGCCCCAACCCGCGCGGCATCCACAGCGAGTTTTGGCAGCACACCCTGGGCTGCCGCCGCTGGCTGGTGGTCAAGCGCCACACGGTGACGCACGACATCGAATCGGTGGTGCCCGCCGCGCAAAGGACGCTGCCATGAACGCGCCGCAAACAGCCCAAGGCGGCAAACAGCGCATCGCCAGCGGTGGCCGCATCGACCGCAGCAAACCCATCACCTTCACCTTAGACGGTTCGCCCTACCAAGGCTTTGCAGGTGACACCCTGGCCTCTACCCTGCTGGCGCACAACGTGCATTTGGTCGGCCGGTCTTTCAAATACCACCGGCCACGCGGCATATTGGGCTCTGGCGTAGAAGAGCCCAATGCCTTGTTCACCCTGGGCGACGGCGGCACCCGCGAGCCCAATATCGCCGCCACCACTACCGAGCTAGAACAAGGCCTGCGCGCCCGCACGCAAAACGCCTGGCCTTCGGTGAGCCTGGATTTCATGGCCATCAACTCCCTGCTCTCGCCGGTGTTTGTGGCCGGGTTTTATTACAAAACCTTTATGGGCCCGACGCGCAAGGCCTGGATGTTTTACGAACACTTCATCCGCAAAGCCGCAGGCATGGGTGCATCGGTAGCGGACTTTGACATCCACCGCTACGACTACCACAACGACTATGCCGATGTGCTGGTGATCGGCTCGGGCGCTTCCGGTCTGGCCGCCGCGCTGCAAGCGGCGCGTGCCGGTGCAGAGGTGATGTTGGTAGAGCAAGACTTTGAACTCGGCGGCGCACTGCTCAACTGCCCCGCCGCCAGCGCGCAAGCGCAGTGGCTGACGCATATGCTGCAAGAAATCCAAGCCACGGGCCGTGTGCGCATGCTCGCGCGCAGCACCGCTTTTGGTATTTACGACGGCAACACGGTAGGCGTGATCGAGCGCAGCGCGCCCGGCGTGGCCGACCCCGCGTTTGGCGTACCCCGCCAGCGCATGCGCACGGTGCGCGCTAATGCCATCGTCATGGCCTGCGGCGCCATCGAGCGGCCCTTGGTGTTTGGCGGTAACGACAAACCAGCCGTGATGCTCAGCAGCGCAGTCGGCGCCTATGTCAACCGCTACGCGGTAGCACCGGGCCGACGCGCGCTGTTTTGCGTGAACAACGACGCGGCCTATGCCGATGCTATTTCTCTCGCGCAGTCTGGCGCGCAGGTGCAACTGGTCGATCTGCGGCCCACTACCGCCCCGGCGCTGCTCACTGCGGCTAACAGCGTGGGCATTACCGTTCACCACGGCAGCGCTATCACACAAGTGAGCGGCTTTCAGCGCGCCAACACCGTGCGCATCGAAGGCTTTGACAGCAACACAGGCCGCGTGATGGGCGGCGCAGCGCACCACGAGGTGGACTTGGTCGCCATGTCCGGCGGCTGGACGCCGACGGTCCACCTGAGCTCCCACCGCAACGTCAAACCGGTGTACCGCAGCGACATTGCCTGCTTTGTGCCCGGCGCATTTGACCGCGCGCAGTTTGGCGCGGGCAGCATGGTGGGCGAACAAAGCTGGGACGGCGCTATTGCGTCCGGCTGGGCGGCGGGCGCGCAAGCGGCTGGTGTGCTCAGCCTGCACAGCAGCGGCGATGCGCCCACGCTGCAAGACGGCTTTGGCATGGCTTTTGTGCCAGCCGGGCCGCTGCGCTCAGACTCGTCCGGCGGCAAGTTGTTTGTTGATTTTCAGCATGACGTGACGGTGGACGATGTAGAGCTGGCGCACCGCGAAGGCTACGTTTCGGTAGAGCACCTCAAGCGCTACACCACGCTGGGCATGGGCACGGACCAGGGCAAGACCTCTAACCTTAATGGCATGGGCGTCATGGCCACTGCGCGCGGCCTGGATGTGTCGCTGGCAGGCACCACCACCTTTAGGCCGCCCTACACCCCGGCGGCGCTGGGCGCGCTGGCCGGGCGCAATGTGCGCGGCCACTTCCAGCCCGAGCGGCTTACCGCCATGCACGACTGGCATCTGGCCCACGGCGGCGTCAAGATGGAAGCGGGCTACTGGCTGCGCCCGCTTTGGTACCGCACGCACGGCGCCACCTTGTCTGAGGCTTACAAAACGGAGATGGAGTTTGTGCGCGAAGGCGTGGGCATGGCCGACACGTCTACTTTGGGCAAGATTGACGTGCAAGGCCCGGACGCCGCCGAGTTTTTGGACCGGGTGTATGTGAACGGCTATTCCAAACTGGCCATAGGCAAAGCGCGCTACGGCTTTATGCTGCGCGAGGACGGCATCGTCATGGACGACGGCACCACCACGCGCATCAGCGAAACCCAGTTTTTCATGACCACCACCACCGCGCAAGCGGCCAAGGTGATGAGCCATCTGGAGTTTTTGCTGCAAGTGGTGTGGCCCGAATTGCGCGTGACGGTGGCTTCCGTCACCGACCAATGGGCGGCCATGAGTATTGCCGGGCCGCGCACGCGCGAGGTGCTGCAAGCAGCCTTTCCGCACCTAGACTTTGCCGACGCCGCCCTGCCCTTTATGGGCTTGTTGGATACCCACGGAAAAGGCCCATTAGAAGGCGTGGCGCTGCGCATATTGCGCCTGACTTTTTCGGGCGAACTGGCTTTTGAGATCTTTGTGCCCACGCACCACGGCCTGGCGGTGTGGGAACACCTAATGGAAGCGGGCAAGCCCTGGCAACTGCGGCCCTATGGGCTGGAAGCGCTGGGCTCGCTGCGTATCGAAAAAGGCCATGTGGTCGGCTCGGAGATGGATGGCCGCACTACGCTGGGCGATATGGGCGCAGGCCGCATGGCCAGCCAGACCAAAGACTTTTGGGGCAAGGCGCTCAGCCACAGCCCGCATTTGCAAAAGCCAGACCGCCCCACGCTGGTCGGCCTGGAAGCCGTGGACCCGGCGCAGCCGCCGAGCAATGGCGCTATCTTGTTCTTTGCCGATGACGCGATACGCGGCCACGGGCGCGGCCATGTCACCTCCACCACCTTTAGCAAAACCGTAGGCAAGGCCATCGCCCTGGGCCTGCTGCAAGGCGGCACCGCGCATGTGGGCCAAGAAGTGGTGGCCGCATCGCCAGCCACCGGCCGCCAATACCGGCTGCGTGTGGTCGAGCCCTGCTTTATCGACCCGCAAGGAGTGCGTTACCGTGTCTGATTTCATCGCCACCCCCGCCACCCGCAGCCAGCCCACGCGCAGCGGCCAACTGCAAGTGCATTTGCGCGTGCAAAAACTCTCCAAGCTGACGCAAATCAGCACCTGGTCTAGCAGCATAGGCGCGCTCAGCAGCGCGCTGCACCGCGCCCTGGACTGCGAAGTACCACTGCACACCGGCCAACTGGTGCCCTGCACGCTGGGTACGCTCATGCGCAGCGGCCCGTTTGAGTTTTTGTTAGTGGGTGACGCCGACCAGGCCCCTAGCGACCGCGTGGCCCTGCTGCGCCATCACATCAGCGCCGACATAGGCTCCGTGCTGGACCTGAGCCACGCCCGCGTGCGCGTCAGCGTGCATGGCGACAAAGCGGTAGAGGCACTGTCCAAACTCTATGCCCTGGACTTTCGGCCCGCCGCCTTCGCGCCCAACAGTTTTGCCCTGACCGGCCACCACCACATCCCCTGCTTGCTGCACCGCTTGGATGCGCAGCACTTTCATGCTTACTACTTCACTACCTATGCACGCGGGCAGATTGACTTGCTGGCCGATGCGGCGCTGGAGTTTGGGGTGGATGTGACGCAGGCGGGCTAGGCGCCCGCCGCGCTAGCGCATCGCAGATCGCGCGGCTTCAACTAAAAAGCCGCTGCGGCTCATGCCCGGTCCTTGGCCAGTTGGACTTTCAGCTCAAAACCTAATGCCTTCATCACCTTGAACAAGGTGTCGGTGCTTGGCGCGCGCTCACCTGACAGGCTTTTGTACAAACTTTCGCGCGACAAGCCGGTGTCGCGGGCCAATTGCGTCATGCCACGGGCGCGGGCAATGTCGCCCAGCGCAGCGGCCAGTTCGGCGGGGTCGCCTTCCGCAAGCACCTGGCCTAGGTACTCGGCAACGTCCTCTTCAGAACCCAGGTAATTGGCCATATCGAAAGGCCGGGTCTTGATCGTATTTGCGCTCATATCTTTGGCTCCTTCGCCATAGTAATAGCTTTTGCAATATCTACAGGCTATGTGGACTTGTCTCCGCCGCCAAGCATCACGGTCAATACGTTGCCACGCTGCAGGTAGTACATCCGCCAACCAGGTCCAAAAAACTCCCGCATCTCCCACACACCCTCGCCCACCGGTTTGACATCGCCTAGGTTGCTGCGCATGGCTTTCCCCAAGCGTCTGCGCAGTCGAATACGGGTCGCACGGTCTCGCAAACTGTTGACCCACTCTATAAAAGCCTCAGTTTCTAAAACCGTAAACATCAGTCGATTGTAGCCAAAAGGCTACGAAATATCCCTTGCAACTTCACCGCAACCCAAAAAAATACCCACGCAACCCGGCTTTCACCGGCCTGCGTGGGCAGTTTCTGCCTTGGCAAGGGACGCTTAGTCCGCGCTAAAGCCCACCAAGTCTGCTACTGGGCGGCGCACTTTGCTGCACCTAAGCCACGCCCGCGTACGCGTCAGCGTGCATGGCGACAAAGCGGTAGAGGCCCTGTCCAAACTCTATGCCCTGGACTTTCGGCCCGCCGCCTTCGCGCCCAACAGTTTTGCCCTGACCGGCCACCACCACATCCCCTGCCTGCTGCACCGCTTGGATGCGCAGCACTTTCATGCTTACTACTTCACTACCTATGCGCGCGGCCGAATAGATTTGCCGGCCGATGCGGCGCTGGAGTTTGGGGTGACGCTGATTCAAGCCTGAAGGCTGCTTGGCAGCGTGCCATCGTCCGCGCTAAGTTCAAACTATTTCTCTTCAGTAGAAGTACTTTTCTAAAATTTTTTAATATTTAGTTAATAATTACGTTTATGGTAATGTTTTTTTACCTAAAGGAAATGCATGCCAAATCATGGTCAGCGCTTTTTTCGTACAACCCAAACTCCAGCCACCCAGCACCTGCCATGGCGCACATTGAGTCTTAGGCGAAGCCGAACATCAAACCCACGCCCTTGCTTTGTGAGGCGATCCCTTGCGTTGCGTCACGATCTACCTAGCGCCAGAAAATTCTGCGATCCCGTATTGAGGGTTTGTACTGAGGCCGTAGGCAATATTGCACTGACTATAATGACGTCCACATCCGCCCCTTGGAAGTACGCCCTCCCACCTATTCCGGGAGTGTGCAGAAACCCTGGGGCTTTCTCATTTCTGGCCCTTGTTGTTTTCGGGTTGAGGCCATGAGCGCCGGGCCTATTGCCATCCTCATTGACGGCGCTTACTTTCTACGGCGCCTGCCAAAGCTGGTTGCGCCCAAGCGTTGCGATACACCCCAAGACATCGTTAACTGGCTACGCATACTATGCCGCAAGCACGTCACTGCGCTTAGGCACATCTCCAACGCCGACCGCAAAACCTGGCATCAACACGTCTATCGCATTTTTTACTACGACGCCGTGCCATACCAGGGCACGGGACACCACCCCCTTCTGAATCGGCAAATCAACTACCAATATTCTGATACCGCCGCCAGGCGCAACGCCATCTTTGATCTGCTTCGTCAACAGCGCAAATTCGCTCTGCGCCTGGGAAAAATTAGCCGGGATGCCAACTGGTCCATAGACAACCGCTGGACTAAAAATGTTTTGAAATCACGTCAGTGGGTAGAGGCACTCAGCGGCCTGCCGTCGGACAACGACGTGGGTGATAAGGGCGCTACCTTGACACTCAACTCCGAGCAGGTTCGCGATCTTGCGCGCATGCGTGACTTTTGGGCCGGCCTTGAACCCGGCGCGATAACGCCAGGGTTTAAGCAAAAAGGGGTTGATATGCGCATTGGCGTGGACATCGCAAGTATCACCTTAAAGAAACAAGCCAGCACCATTGTGCTGGTGTCTGGCGACAGCGACTTTGTACCCGCGGCCAAACTGGCGCGCCGCGAAGGCATGGAGTTCATTTTGGATCCCTTATGGCAATCGGTAAATAACGATTTGTTTGAACACATCGACGGCCTGCAGTCAGGGCTAAATCGCCCCGCCCGCCACGACACCGATACAACCGCAACTCTTTCCAAAGGACCCTAAACGTTGCGCCCACAAACACGCGACAAAGAGCGTCGAGCAGGCGCGAACCGGACCAGGATACACAACTGGCGTATTCAGACCAACTCTCCGCATATGGCATTACCTGCTGGTTTGTTCACACGAACTTCAAGGAAGTGAGAATTTTTGTGCGCCACGCCCATTTCCTAGACGCCAGCGACGTTTGCCATTCCCTGAAAAAACTCCGCTCAATGTCGAAATCAACCCCGAGGCCTGGAATTCCATGCACAACAACACCTGCCCCTTCGACCGCCCCAGATCAGGACCGATTGCGGTGAAGATGATTAATCAACTGGGGGATGAGGTGATGAAGGTATTTAAAGCTTGAAAAATTTATAGGAATAAAAATGGAATCCAATACTTGGTATACGGTATCTAAACAGAGTCTGGCGCTTTATGCGCGACACGCCGGTTTTGACTTATCGGTATACAACGAATATTCACCAGCGGTGCAGCAAGAATTGCGTCGACGCGCGGTTAATGAGGCTATGCGCGCTATTGAATTGGCATTTGATGAACACAAATTTAGCTTGCGAACCATTAAAAATGGTGTATATGTAATAACCATAGCTAATCCACTTGCAATTCAATATCCAAGTGGTCAATCGCAAGTCTTGTACATAGGGCGTGGCGATATCTACAAGCGAATCAAGTCACACTTTGAGCGCAAACTTTTCGAGTTCATGCTCAGCGTTGGAGGCGCCGAATTTGATTTTCATTTTGCGAAACCTGCTCGTTCTGGTACGCCAAAATATTTTGAATATATAGAACAAAAAATGCTTGAATGGTTCAGCGATCAACACGGAGAGAATGAAAATCAAAAGTGCTGGCCATTACTAAATAGAATCGCGGGGGCGCAGAAAAATTACAAAGACGATTCAACAGACTGGTGGAAATATCCATTACGCGGGACAAACAAAAAACCCTTATGGGCCATGAAGCCAACAAAGCACAATGATTTTGCTTTGTAAAGAAATTGCTTGGTACGAAAAATTGTTATTTGAATTAAGACGACAAGACAGATAGGTAACGGCATTTGCACGCCAGTATTTAATTTACCTCGCAGCCTTGCCTTCCACCCCGCCAAGACACATGATGAGCATTTGGCGCATCCGTCGGTGTTCGTCCTTTTCGGTCGGAGGGCGTGATCCCTAGTTTGCGGGCGAACCAAGGTATTTCTCCACCGGCACATCCACCACCGCCCAGACCCAACCCGCATAGTCTGGGTCGGCTTGCCAATGCGCCAAGCCGCGCGGGGCCGGGATGTGGGCACCATCTTCAATCAACACCTCGACATGCTGCTCAATTGCCTGGCGGGCGTTTTCCATGGCCTCTTCCATGGTGTCGCCGGCCGAAAAACATCCCGGCACGTCGGGCACCGCCACACCCCATGCGTTGGTTTCGGTTCCGGGCTCTAAGGCAATCATGAATTTCATCGGGCTTTCCTTTCAGCGCAGGCCAGCCTGCTTCTGTAGCTTGTGCAGTAAACCTACCCCCAGGTCTTTTTTAGGGTGCGGAACGCTGATGTGGCCGGGCTTGTACGGATTAACAAATATATACAAACCCGCGCCGCATGCAGGCCAAGGCTTGCATTAGCGGGTGAAATTCAGGTTACCGAAGGGAACCGGTGTGGCGTTAAATGCACTACAGCGTCTCGTATCGCTATAAGCGAAGTCAAACACTATATTTTTATTGGCGTCCAAGCCCACCATGCGTTGGGGTATGGCGTACAACACCAATAGCGATTGGTCTGGGGCCATATAGGCGCTGGAACACACGTTGGAATAAAGGCCCTCAGGATGGTCGTATTGCCAATCTTGCCGTGCGGTTTTGGCGCTAGCATTCACGGTGTAGTAAGAAACCACACTGTGCAGAGGATTGGGAAGCTTTTCGTTAGCGCCAACTTGATGGCCATTGCCACTGATATTGCCATTGTTAAACACCATGATTTTTCCAGCAGCCGGAATGGATACCGCGTGCTGGCCCAAGGGGTAGGTGCCGCCCGCATCCAACGTTAATGCTTTGGCTTGTAGTGAGGGAATGGTGTACCAGTATTTGCGCGGGTCACCGAATATCCAGACAATTTCGCCTGTGTCGTACTTTAGTTTAATCAGGAAATTTTGTCTGCTGGAAACGACGATGGTGTTGTCGCTGGCGTCATAAGCGGCGGCGTTGGCGTGGAACCAACTCTCCGCATTAAACAGAAGGGTGTTGGTATCGCCCTGGCTTGTCATGTAGTCGTTGAGGATTTTCTTCAGATCCCAACTTTTTATGATATTTCCTGTTAGAGGGTCAAATTCCACGACGTCAGAATCTACAGCAGCAGTAAACGTAACATCATTTTCATCATAATCATAGTAATGATAATTTACGCCCGGGGGCAGAGGTGTGTATTGTTTTCCCGTACCAGCAGCTCTATCGTATAGACCCAAGTAGCCGGTTTTCCCTTTTTCCATGTTGTGGTGAAAATTACTGGCGCCAAGGTATTTTTGGTATTTATCCACCGGTAATAGCTGGGTGCTGCCATCCAGATTCATACGGACCATATTCAAACCATTGCTATCGCCGATTAGGAAACCATTGTCATACCAAGCAGAGGATGTTGGACTTAAGTCGCCACTGATAACTGAATTTGTCGCATGGGTATAGGTCCAGCGGATATTGCCATCGGTATCCAATATCACCGGCGATCCACTCGCAAAGCCCCTGGACATAATGAAGTCATAGCCAAGCGCGCCACTGGATGCGGTACGCGCTGTCTTGACGGTGATGTCCCCAATCATGGGCGTAGGGCCTGCTAGGGTCGTGATCGTTAGCGGGCTTAAAGTCTGGGGATTACCGCTGGCGAAGGTCAGCTTCACGCTCACCTGATTGGCATAGTTGGCATACAAGCCGAATACCGGAATTTTGACTATGTTGGCCGTTGGAATCAGGTTTCTACTTTGCAGGGCTGCTCTGCTCCAGGTAATTTTTACCGGCGCTGAAAAGGTTCCTAGCTTGGGGGTAATCGTGGCCTCAAACGTTCGCACATTTACCACGCTAGCCCCTTGTAGCGTGATCTGTCCAATATGCGCATTGGAACCCACCGAAGCGGCTTGGTAGAGGCCATTATTAAGCACACCAATCACGATATTCCAGTCGCCAATTAGCGTCCCTAGCACGCCATCCATGCGTTTTACCGCCGCTTTCAGGCTATAACTTCCCAGAGGTAAATCCTGTTTCGGTCGGAGTTCCCAGTTTTGTTGATCCGTACTCGTTGCATCACACAAGATTTCAGCATCCTTGTTGCCATTAAACAGGCTGACCGAAAATGGGGTGGTAAGCGCCACGCTGGTTTTGATCTTGATTAATGGTCGGCGGGTATTGGTGCCATCGCCTGAAATGACCCGCACAGCCGGTTTTAAGGTATCGTTCAAAACGGCAGTCACGTCAGCGGTTTGGGGTACGCCTGGCTGGACATTGAAACTCTTGCTGGCGCTGGAAACCGATTGGTCGCTGGCATTTCTAAAGTCCACTTGCACCGTTTGTTCGCCTGCGATGGTGAAGAAGTAACTCAGTAATTCACTGCTTCCATCGACAACACGCATCACCACATCGGCCACACCCCCACCAAAGTGCCACAGCACCGAGGTAACGCTGTCCCGCACATTGCTGACCCACAAATTTATGGACTCGTATACGCTTGGATTGGACTTGCTTGCATTAACCTTATTCAAATCGTCTACAGCGACCGTATTGGCGGTGTCGCTGCGCACCAGCATCATGGCATAAGGGCCGAAAACGGAAGGTGATTCATCGTAGTAGTAGTAATAGTTGTGATTGATAGGCGGATTAGCGAAATCAAAAACGTCGAAACCATACGAGGTGATATCCCAATATTTCAGCGTCTCAATATTTGGAAAATAAGGGCTAGTTCCCTTTTGAACTCCGATGCGTTGAAGCGTCTTCAGTTCTTCCACCGTTGGAGCGCGCCAACCCGTTCCTCCGCACAAACGGGCATCATTCACCGCCTTGACATAGGCCTCCGAATTGCATTTCCCACCTGTAAGCCCGGTGCAAGTTCCACCAATTGCGAGGCCCTCAGGTTCCCCGCTGCCAACTTTATGGCGCGTGTACCAGGTGTAGGTGTGGCCCTTGTAGCGCAAGCTGGAAGCATTGGTGCTCTTGTTTTCCCATATCAGGCCGGTAGTGCTGTCGCGCACACAGTCCCATTGGGTACCTGCTGCCTCAGTACCAGCGTCGCTCCAAAGTGCGGTTTGATTGCTAAGCGGCTGTCCGGTGCTGGCAATTTTGCTAAAGCGCGATAGAGGAACCGTGATGGTGGAGGATTCCGGGATTTGTCCGCCTCCCCCACCCCCACCGCCACAGGCGCTTAGGGTTGCGAAAAATAGTGCGATGAAGCTGATTCGTAGAGTCTGAATCATGGTTTTTCCCCCTGCAATTAATTATTAATTTAATAACTTTATCATAAATAATATTCTTTCAATAAAAAATTTATCGGTTGAATTTGATGTTTTAAGCAAATTTCAAGGGCATGTTCAGACTGGGATAGCCCCTAGCCAGCGCGCCCAACCCCGCGAAAACCTTAGTAAAAATCTTCTTGACAAGGGTCGCTTCCCGCCTAAACTCAAAATATATTAAGAACATATTTAGATCAACTAGCTGCCCTATATTGAAGGAGTCCGAGCCATGAACAATCCCCGCTGGAAAGGCATATTTCCCGCAGTCACCACCAAGTTCCACGCCGACGAGAGCCTGGACTTGGAGAGTACGGCGGTGCATCTGGACTTTCAAATTCGAAATGGCGTCCACGGCATGGTCACCTGCGGTTCCCTGGGCGAGTCCAGCACGCTGACGCTGGAAGAAAAGCTGCTGGTCGCTAAAAACGCGCTGGAGGTGAGCAAGGGCCGGGTGCCGGTGCTGGCCAATATTTCTGAGACCAGCACGCGTGAAGCGATCCGCTATATAGAAGGTGCCAACAAAATCGGCGTCGATGGCTTTATGGTCATGCCATCGGTCATTTACGTGGCCGATGCGCGCGAGGCCATGCAAAACCTGCGCACCATGGCTGCCGTGGCGCAAAAGCCCATGATGATTTACAACAACCCGGTGGCTTACCGGGTGGACCTCAAACCCGAGCACATGCTGGAGATGGCCGATTGCGAGTGGCTGGTGGCTATTAAAGAGAGCAGCGACAACATCCGCCGCATTACCGATTTGCGCAACACCGTGGGCGAGCGCTACCAGTTGTTCCTGGGCGTGGACGACCTAGCCTACGAAGGTCTGGCGCTGGGCGCTGATGGTTTGTTGGCCGGAGTGGGTTGCACCTTCCCGCGCGAGACCGTGGCTTTGTACGACTTGATGGTGGCCGGCCGTTTTGCCGAAGCGCTCAAGCTCTACCAGTGGATGACGCCCATGCTGCACTTGGACGTGTCCACCAAGCTGGTGCAAAACCTGAAGTTGATTGACGTGGTGGCCGGCATGGGTTCCGAGCACATGCGTCGCCCGCGGCTGCCTTTGATTGGCGCCGAACGCGAATTTGTCGAGACTATCGTGAAGACCGCCCTGGCCACGCGCCCGGCGCAATACCAGTCGGTGCCTTGAGTTTTTCCGGTCGGGCGCACATTGCCTGCGCCGGTGCACGACTTGAAATAATGACCGAATTGACGGACCAGCCAAGTACTTTGCAAGTGGAAGTGGAAGTGGAAGTGGAAGTGGAAGTGGAAGTGGAAGTGGAAGTATGTCCAGCAATTCATACCGATTCAAGGAAGCGAATAAACAATGCAAACAATTGAGGTGATCGACTCGCACACCGGCGGCGAGCCCACGCGCTTAGTTGTAGCCGGTTTCCCGGATTTGGGGCAAGGCACTATGTCCGAGCGCCGCGAACTGTTGCGCAGCCAGTACGACGCCTGGCGCGCCGCCGCCATGCTGGAGCCGCGGGGTAATGATGTGCTGGTGGGCGCACTGCTATGCAGCCCGCAAGACCCGGCTAGCGCGGCGGGGGTGATTTTTTTCAACAACACCGGCTACTTGGGCATGTGCGGTCACGGCACGATCGGCCTTGTGGTGTCGCTGGCCTTTATGGGCCGTATCGGCGCGGGCACGCACACTTTAGAGACCCCCGTGGGCAATGTTCAGGCCACGCTGCACGAGGATGGTTCGGTCAGCGTGCGCAATGTGCCGTCTTGGCGTCATTTGCACCAGGTGCTGGTGCAAGTGCCGGGCTATGGCCTGGTGCATGGCGATGTGGCCTGGGGCGGGAACTGGTTTTTCCTGGCCAGCGACCACGGCCAGCGCGTAGTCAGCGACAACTTGGTTGGCCTGACTGCTTACAGCAGCGCACTTAAAAGTGCCCTAGCGGCGCAGGGCATTACCGGCTCGGACGGGGCCGAGATTGACCACATCGAACTCTTTGGCCCGGACGATACGGGCGCGGACAGCCGCAACTTTGTGCTCTGCCCCGGCGGGGCTTACGACCGCTCGCCCTGCGGCACTGGCACCAGCGCCAAAGTGGCCTGCTTGGCCGCCGATGGCAAGCTTGCGCCCGGCGCGGTGTGGACCCAGGCCAGCATCATCGGCAGTCGCTTCGAAGCCAGCTACACCCTGGACGAAGGCGAGGTGATTCCCAGCATCCGTGGCCGCGCCCATATCAGCGCCAAGGCCACGCTGGTGCTGGACCCACAGGACCCGTTTGTATGGGGCATCAGCCTTTGACACGGGCAGGGACTAAAAAATAAAGCCATGTCCACGAAAAGCTCCGTAATTCGCATCGAACCCAAACGCCGGGCGGCAGACTTGGCCTACGACCGCATCGAAGCGTTGATCTCCAAGCTGCAAATCGCGCCCGGCTCGCCCGTGGTGGAAAGCGAAATTGCAGAGCTCACCCAACTGGGCCGCACCCCGGTGCGCGAAGCGCTGATGCGCATGACGGCGATTGGTCTGATCGTGCAACAACCCCGGCGTGGCCTGAGCGTGTCGACCATCGACATGGTGGACCACCTCAACCTGATAGAAACCCGCCGCGCGCTAGAGCGCCTGATCGCCGCCAGCTCGGCCCGCCGCGCCAACCCGGAGCAGCGCAAAGGCCTGGTGCGTTGCGCCGAGAAAATGATCAAGGCGGGCGCCAGCGGCCATATCGATCAGTACATGGCTGCCGACCAGGAACTAGACCAGGTAAACCACGCCGCTTGCGGCAACCACAGCGCTGTCAAAGCCGTGGTGCCGCTGGTAGTGCAATGCCGCCGCTTTTGGTACCGCTACCAGGCCGAAGGCGAAATCAGCGAAGGCGCACGCTTTCACATGGTGCTGGCCGAGGCCATCGCCTCCGGCCAAGAAGCCCAAGCCGCCGACGGCGCCAGCCAACTCATGGACTACCTTGAGCGTTTTGCGCGGCGGGTGATCAACGTATAAGTCACCAAAGGCCCTACTTTGACGCCCATGGGGCTTTAATCCTTCGCACACAATGCCCCAGCGCTTTATTTACTACCCGGCCTGCTGCTAGATGACACCTCACCCCGCCAACCCTGCCAGAGCGCAACCAACGCGACCGAACCACACATGATTGCTGCACTGCGTTTTTTTCTGATCTTTGCCTGTGTCAGCGCGGCGCTAACAATAGGCGTGAGCGCCATAGCCGCGCACACCCTCACGCTGTCAATGCAAGACGCACAAGCCTTGACCTGGGCGCTGGAATTGCAGCGTTTTCATGCGCTGGGTTTGCTGGTGTTGGTAGTGCTGGCGCGCCAGGCTATGGCCAATGCATGGACCATAGCAGCCGGTGCTTTGTTTGTTGCGGGCACGCTTCTCTCTTGCTTCAACATTGAGCTGCGCCTTTTGTACGGCATCGAGCAGTTGCGCCTCCTCGTGCCGTATGGCGGCATGGCGTTTATGGCAGGCTGGACAGCGCTAGCGGTAGGCGGCTGGCGCATGCAGAGCGATTAGCCTATTGCGTTTGGCAGGGTTAGATGCAAGCCTTTTATAGCGACCAGTTTGTGCTGCCCTTGCCCCAAGGGCACCGCTTCCCCATGGCTAAATATGCCATGTTGCGCGATGCACTGGTGGCGCATTTGCCGGGCATCCAATTGCTGCAAGCGCCACGCGCTAGCGATGCCGAACTGCTGCGAGTGCATACCCCGGACTACGTACGCGGCATTGCCGATGGCAGTGTGGCCCCCGCCGTGATGCGCGAGATCGGCTTTCCCTGGAGCGAGGCCATGGCCGAGCGAGCGCGCCGTTCAGTAGGCGCCACCGTAGCCGCTGCGCGCTCGGCCCTGCGCCAGGGCATTGGCGCCAACCTGGCTGGTGGCACGCACCATGCGTATGCGGACAAGGGTGGCGGATTTTGTGTATTCAACGATGTAGCCGTAGCCGCGCGCGTGCTGCAAGCCCAGCAGCAACGCGAGGGGCGCGAACTGCAAGTAGCGGTGATCGACTTGGACGTTCACCAAGGCAATGGCACCGCGCGGATTTTTCAGGGGGACGCCAGCGTGTTCACTCTGTCTTTGCACGGCGAAAAGAATTTTCCTTTTCGTAAAGAAGCTGGCGACCTGGATGTGGGTCTGCCCGACGGCACCGTTGACGGAGACTACCTGGCCGCGCTGGATGCCGCGCTGCTGGAATTAGACCGGCGCTGCACGCCGCAACTGGTGTTTTTCCTGGCTGGGGCCGACCCCCATGAAGGCGACCGCTTGGGCAGGTTGAAGCTAACTTTTGAAGGCATGCAAGCGCGCGACCAACGCGTGTTGGACTGGTGCTTGGCACGGCGCATTCCCCTGGTGCTCCTGATGGCGGGCGGGTACGGTGTGCAGATCGAAGCCACGGTGCAAGTGCAGTTAAACACTTACCGCCTGGCTTATGCGCACTGGGAGCGCTGGCAGAGCGCTCGGTTGCAGACTTAAGCCTTTAAACCAAGCTGGCCATGTCGATGACAAAGCGATACTTCACATCGTTTTTTTGCATGCGTTCATAGGCCAGGTTTATGTCAGTGGGCTTGATCAGCTCAATGTCCGAGACGATGCCGTGGGCGGCGCAAAAGTGCAGCATTTCCTGGGTTTCCTGGATGCCCCCCACCAGCGAGCCAGCGATGTTGCGGCGCCCCAGAATCATCGGGCGGGTGTTTAATGGAGCGTTGGGACCGATAGCGCCCACGATACACATGGTGCCATCGACTTTGAGCAAGCTCATATAGGCATTGAAATCATGCGACACCGGGATGGTGTTGAGCAAAAAGTCAAACTGGTTGGCCATGGCTAACATGGCTTCTTGGTCCGTAGAAATCAAGACTTCATTGGCGCCCAGACGCATGGCATCGGCCGCTTTGCCCGGCGAGGTGGTGATCATCACCGTCTTGGCGCCCATGGCATGCGCCAGTTTGATGCCCATATGGCCCAAGCCACCCAGACCGATCACGCCCACCGTCATGCCCGGCCCAATGCCCCAATGGCGCAACGGCGAATAGGTGGTGATACCAGCGCATAGCAAAGGCGCTGCAGCAGCCGGGTCTAGTCCATCAGGCAGAGACAAAACAAAGTGCTCACCTACCACAATGCTTTTCGAATAGCCGCCCTGGGTATAGCCGCCGGGGTCTGCGCTGGGGCTGCCGTAGGTCAGGGTGTAGCCATTCAGGCAATACTGTTCCATGTGGTCCGCGCACGATGAACAGGTACCGCAGGAGCCGACAAAGCAACCCACCGCTACTGCCTGACCCGGCGCAAAGCGCGTCACCTGCGCACCCACCGCACGTACCCGCCCGACAATTTCATGGCCCGGAACAACGGGGTACACGCTGCGGCCCCAATCATTTTTGGCCACATGTAAATCGGTATGGCAGATTCCGCAAAAGTCAATATCAATCTGGACATCTTGCGGGCCGACCGCACGGCGCGCTATGACTAAGGGCACCAGTGGCGTAGTGGCGCTATGGGCTGCAATGCTGGGCGTAGTAAGCATGGGCATTCCTTCAATACACATTTGTATGTAAAGCAGGTAATGTAGCGG
The DNA here is from genome assembly GCA_903869595.1 of uncultured beta proteobacterium. GTDB lineage: Bacteria > Pseudomonadota > Gammaproteobacteria > Burkholderiales > Burkholderiaceae_C > Allorhodoferax. The sequence continues at coordinate 17,815 of CAIPZV010000027.1, forward strand.
CAGAACGCCCGCAGGAAAGGTCAGTTTGGCATTTGCCTGCCTTCAATTGTCCAAAGGCGCTGGAAACAAGTGGTCAATGCGGCCCGTCAGGTAGTAGACCCACAGGCCCACATATTCATGAACTGCAGACTCGATATTGCCAAGCGCCGTGCCCGCGGTGCGCGGCACATACCACTGTCCACCTTTTCCGGTGGACTTAAAGGCCACGGGGTAGGCAATCACCTCAAACCCTGCTTTACGAAACAGCCCCATAGCGCGTGGCATGTGCGCGGCTGAGGTGACCAACAGCCACTTCTCGCCCGCTTTGGGGTGTACCAAGTCGCGGGTGAAGATGGCGTTTTCGTGCGTGTTGCGCGAAGCTTCCTCGTACAAAACCTGCGCGCTATCGCCCATCGCATCGTGCCAAAAGTGGCGCACTTTCTCGCTTTCCTTCAATGGCCCGGGGTTCAGTGATCCGCTACCGCCCGTAAATACCAGACGCGCATGCGGGTAAACCGCACGCAAGCTGACCGGGGCCATCAAGCGCTCCGCTTCGGCGTTGATGCTGAGATGGCCCCGCCCCGCACTGACCACCTCGTCGACCGCGCCACCTAAAACAATAATCCCATCGACTTGTTCTGGAAGCTTGGTAGGTGCAGCAAAGCGGGTTTCCAGAGGCACTAACAATTCATTTCCGATGGGGAAAATCAGCATGGATAACAAAATACCCAATAAAAGCTGAATTACCCGGAAAGACCAGCTGCGTCGGGTAACTTGCCGCCAAAATGTCAGCGCAAAACACAGCCCCACCAGCATGTGCACCGGCGAAACCAAAAAACCAGCTATTTTGGAAATTTCAAAAAACAAAATCGGCTCCCTTCCTTATTGATTAGACGTGCAGCCGTGTAAACTGCCTGCAATGAAAATTACCCCTTAAAAATCGACAAATTCCCCATGAAAAAGTCACTTGTCGCCGCTTTTTTAAGCCTGTTAGCTGCCCAATCGAGTTTCGCAATCGATAACGACACACTGAAATCCACCGTCGTAGCAGCCGGTATTCTGACTAACTCTTTCGCTATTTTTAATAGAAACTCGTTCGAGTGTAAAAATAGTAATAAATTCGGTTACCAAGCAGCCCAGGACGAGGAGCTTTCCTCGCATTCGCTCAATTTCTCGCCTATGGATTGCAAACTTGGGGCGGTCACTATGTTGCCCCAGTCCATGACGTTTGAGGTACTGCCCACGGTTTTAGGTTCGGTCTGGAATGCGGATTCGGGGCCCTATTCGAAGCAGGCGTTTTCGCTAGCCCTGATTCCCATGGGGCGCTACGGTTTGCAGTTCGGCTCAGCTATCGTGGATTTCAGCGTCGGCCTGGGGCCCACCTTGGTGAGTGAAACCGATATCGGCACCCGCCAAAAGTCCACCAATTTCCAATTTACCGACGAAATGGGCATCGGTATTTCCGACCTGAACCAGCGCGCGCGCCTGGCCTTTACTTACCGCCACGTGAGCAACGCCGATATCAAGTTGCCCAATAACGGTGTGAATTTCCTAGGCCTGGGGCTGACGCTGAAAGTCGATTAATTAGCTCGCCGCGCAATGCGGCCCTGGTCAAATTAGAGGCTAGAAAGCGGGGGAAATCCCCATAGTCTGCATCCTGCCCGAAGGCTATAGTTGCCCGAATTGCTTGCAACTTAACCGCTTTTGGAAGGACTTCCTCTATGCCCGCCGCCCGCCCCATCCGCAGCACCATGATGCCGGTGCCCCTGTCGCTGAACCACTTGCTGGACCGCGCCGGGCATCTATTTTCCGTCAACGAGATCGTCTCGCGTCTGCCCGACAAGTCGCTGCGTCGCCATAGCTATGGCGCTTTTTACGCCCGCACCCGCAAGCTGGGCCAAGCCCTGCTGGACTTGGGCTTGCAGCCGGGCGACCGGGTGGCCACGCTCAGTTGGAACCACCATGCGCATCTGGAATGCTATTTCGGCATACCCGCCGCAGGCGGCGTGATGCACACCCTGAATTTGCGCCTGGCACCGGACGAAATCGCATGGATCGCCAATGACGCAAAAGACCGCTTTCTGGTGGTGGACGATGTGCTGCTGCCTTTGCTGGCGCAGTTTCAGGGCCAATGTGCGTTTGAAAAAATCATCGTGTTTCCGTTTTCGGGTGCGCAGGTGGCCGCGCCTTTTTTAGACTACGAAGCCCTGCTGGCGCAGGCCGATGGCGATAAGTTTCAGTACGTGGCGCACCATGAAGACGACGCGGTGTCCATGTGCTACACCTCGGGCACCACGGGCAAACCCAAGGGCGTGGTCTATTCGCACCGCTCTACGATTCTGCATACCCTGGTGGGCTGCACGGCCGACATTTGGGCTTTGCGCAGCAGCGATGTGGTGTTCCCGGTCACGCCCATGTTCCACGCCAATAGCTGGGGCATGCCCTATGGCGCGGTCATGACCGGTTGCAAACTGGTCTTCCCCGGCCCGCATTTGCACCCGGACGATTTGCTGGACTTCATGCAACTAGAACCTCCCACGCTATCGCTGGGCGTGCCCACTATTTGGATGAGCCTGATTCAAACCTACGAGGCCTCGCTGGTCACGCAGCCGGGCCGTTGGAAACTGCCTGCCGGTATGCGCAGCCTGGTCGGCGGCGCAGCCGTGCCCGAGGCACTGATACGCGCTTTTGACAAGCACGGCATCTGGATTCAACAAGGCTGGGGCATGACCGAGACCTCGCCGCTGGCAACCGTGTCCTACACCAAGTCCGAGTTCATCCACGCCGACGCCGACGAACGCTACCGCCGCGCCGCCATGGCTGGCGTACCAGTGCCGCTGGTGGACATCCGCATGCGCGGCGACGATGGCACAGACGCGCCCTGGGACGGCCAGGCCGTGGGCGAGATACAAGTGCGCGGCCCCTTTATCACCGGCAGTTACCACGAGGTGCCCGTCAGCGAAGACAAGTTTTCTGCCGACGGCTGGCTGCGCACCGGCGACGTGGCATCGATGGACGCGCACGGTTTTGTGCGCATCACCGACCGCACCAAAGACCTGATCAAATCCGGCGGCGAATGGATTAGCTCGGTCGATCTGGAAAACACGCTCATGGGGCATGCCGATGTGGCCGAGGCAGCGGTGATTGCCATCCCAGACCCGAAGTGGAGCGAGCGCCCCTTGGCTTGCGTGGTAGCCAAACCGGGCAAGACGCTGGACTTTGCGGCGCTCAACGCGCATTTGCTGGCCAACGGCTTTGCCAAATGGCAATTGCCCGAGCGCTACGAAGGCATTGCCGCTGTGCCGCGCACCTCCACCGGCAAGTTTTACAAGCTGAAACTGCGTGAGATGTTTCCGGCTTGACAGAGGCGAACTTGATGCGACGAAGGCGCTGGGTCTATTTCAGCCACTGCGGATCGGGCAATTGCCCGAACACCTGGCGCAGGCCTTGGCTCCAGCTGGAGCGCAAATCTCTGAAGTAGCTGTCTTCGGCGTCTATGCGGTGCCGCTTGGTGACGCGCAAGTCATCGGTTTTGACCATGGCGACGTCTATGGGAAGACCGACGGATAAATTACTTTTAATTGTCGAATCAAACGACACCAACGCGCATTTGATGGCCTGCGACATGCTGATGCCGGGCTGAATGACGCGATCCAAAATCGGTTTGCCGTATTTGCTCTCGCCGATCTGGAAAAACGGCGTGTCGGCTGTTGACTCGATGAAATTGCCTTGCGGATACACCATGAACAAACGCGGCGCTTCGCCTTTGACCTGGCCGCCGACCAGAAACGTGGCGGTGAAATCCACATCGCTTTGCTCGGGCGCTTCGTTCATGGTGGTGTGTATGGTTTTGCGCAATTCGCGGCCTACCAGTTCGGCCACGGTGAACATGGACGCATGCGAAGTTAAAGGTTTTTCAGCGTCTATGGCGTGCTGTTTGATGCGGCTGATCACCTGTTGCGTGGTGGCCAGATTGCCGCTGTTGAGCATGACGATGACGCCTTGGCCCGGCGTTTCAACCACCGTCATTTTGCAAAACGTAGACACATGGTCCACACCCGCGTTGGTGCGCGAGTCCGAGGCGAACACCAGTCCTTCGTCGAGCACCATGCCAACACAGTAAGTCATGCCTTGCGCCTTATTGCTGTTCGTAGATGCTGGATTCTACTTTTGCATAGCTGTGCATGGTTTCATTGCCGCCGCCTATGCGCATGCCGCGCACCGGGCTGGCGTCTTCGTAGTCCAGGCCGTGCGCCAATCGTATGTGGCCACTGTCGGCGTCGCTGGAGTTGCTGACGTCATAACCTATCCAGCGCCCGCCCACCCAGGCCTCGGCCCAGGCGTGGCTGGCGACTTGCTCGTTTTGCGCCGAATGCAAATAGCCGCTGACGTAGCGAGACGGTACACCCAGAAAACGGGCGCAGGCCAGAAACACATGCGTGTGGTCTTGGCATACGCCTTTGCCTTTGGCGAAGGATTGCGCCGCCGAATCACCCACGTGTGTGATGCCTGTTTCATATGGCATGCGTTCCAGCAAAGCCAGCATCACATCGTGCAAAGCCATGTAAGGGCGCGACTTGACCGTGGCGCGAAACGGTTCGATAAAGCTTTGCATAGACGCATCCACACGGGTCAAGGTGGTGGCGCGCAAATACACGGCGTGCGGCACCGGGCCCTCAGGCTCGCCCTGGTCTGACGCTATCAAGTCCACGCTGCCGCGAGCGCGCAACACAATGTCTTGGCTGGCGTTTTCCAGCACCAGGCAATGGCAGAGGTTGCCGTAAGCGTCTGTCCATTGAGTGGCTTTGCCGGGCAAGTCCAGTTGCCAGTGCAACACGTTTTGCCTTTGGGTTTTGGCCGGGGTCATGCGCAGCATTTGTATGCTGCGGCGCACCGGTTGTTCGTAGCGGTAACTGGTTTCGTGAAATACCTGTAGATTCATGCGATGGACTCCAGGTAATCGGTTTGCACCGCTTCGGCCAGCGCGATGTTTTCTTTGACAAACAGTTCCAGGTAATTTTCCAGACCGCTGTCGTAGACCTCGCTCAAGCTGCCAAATTTCAAATTGGTCAACAAGTTGGCGCAACGCTTGCGCGCCTCACGCCCGGTTTGCTGCGGCAACTGGTTCAGTATGTAAGCGGTTTCGTCCAAACAAAAATGCAGCGAACGCGGCACGCGAGAGTTGAAGATCAGCAACTCGGATACGCGGTCTGCGTCTATGGCATCGCGGTAGGTGTCGCGGTAAGCCTCCAGCGCACTCACCGAGCGCAACACCGCGCCCAAGCGGTAATAGTCGTCCACCAAATCGTTGCTTTCGGCTTGTTCCACTTGGGTTTTCACGCTCAGTATGCGCGCCGTGTTGTCGGCGCGTTCCAGGTAAGTACCCAAGCGGATGAAATGGTAAGGCTGGTCGCGTTGAATCGTGGCAAAGGTCACGCCCCGGAACAAATGCGAGCGCTGCTTGATCCATTCAAACAGCGACGAGTCTACCGGGTGGTCCGGGCCTTTGATTTTCTTTTTGCGCGCCAGCAACTCCAGCCAGGTGTCGTTGATGCATTCCCACATTTCCACCGTCATGGCACCACGCACCGAGCGCGCGTTTTCACGGCATGACTGTATGCAATTAAAAATCGATGAAGGGTGGTCCGGGTCCCATGCCAGAAACTGCGCCACCTGGTCTGAGCGCATGGGTCTGCCGGTTGCTTGGAATGCAGCCAGCGTGTCGGTGATGACCAGCGGTTCGCTCACCGTGTCCGGCGCGGCGCGGCTGTTGTCAGAGCTGGAGAGCAAGGCGAATGATTGACCCACTTCCAAAATACGCGCCATGTTTTCGGCGCGCTCCAAATAGCGCGACAGCCAATACAGTTGAGCAGCTACACGTGACAGCATCAGAGCGCCTCCTCGTCTTCCAGCACCCAGGTGTCTTTGGTGCCGCCGCCTTGGGATGAATTGACCACCAACGAGCCTTCGCGCAAAGCCACGCGCGTGAGGCCGCCGGGCACGATGCGCGTGTCCTTGCCCATCAGCACAAACGGTCGCAAATCGATGTGACGCGGCGCAATGCCCTGGTCGACAAAAATCGGACACGCCGACAAACTCAGCGTGGGTTGCGCAATGTAGTTGTCCGGATTCGCTTTCAAACGCTTGGCGAAAGTCTCAATTTCCGCTTTGCTGGCTGTGGGGCCGACCAGCATGCCGTAGCCACCTGCACCATGGACTTCTTTGACCACCAGTTGCGACAGATTCGCCAACACATAAGACAACTCGTCGGGCTTGCGGCATTGCCAGGTTTGCACGTTGTTCAGAATAGGCGTTTCATTCAGGTAAAAGCGGATCATGTCGGGCACATAAGGGTAAATGGATTTGTCGTCCGCCACGCCTGTGCCCAGCGCGTTGGAGATGACCACATTGCCCTGGCGGTACACCGAGGCCAACCCCGGCACGCCAATCAGTGAATCCGGCGCAAAACTCAAAGGGTCCATGTACACATCATCCACACGTCGGTAAAGCACATCGACTTGCTGTGGCCCTTCAGTGGTTTGCATGTACACATGGCCGCCGCGCACAAACAAGTCCGAGCCTTCGACCAGCTCTATGCCCATTTGTTTGGCCAAAAACGCATGCTCGAAATACGCGCTATTGAAACGCCCCGGCGTGTGCAGCACGACGGTGGGCTGCTCCACCCAACTGGCCGAGCGCAAAGTTTGCAACAGCAGCGCCGGGTAATGCTCGACCGGACGCACCGCGTAGCGGCGGAACAAATCGGGGAATAAGCGCATCATCAATAAGCGGTTGCTCAACATATAAGACACGCCCGAGGGCACGCGCAAGTTGTCTTCCAACACATAAAAATCGCCGTCTGAATGCCGCACGATGTCCACGCCGGCGATGTGCGCGTAAATTTGATGCGGTAAATCCAAGCCCAGCATGACGGGCATGAATTGCGCGTTGGCAAGAATTTGTTCGGCGGGTATCAAGCCTGCTTTCAATATGTGTTGCTCGTGGTAGACGTCGTGCAAAAACATATTGATGGCTTTGACGCGTTGCACCAGGCCTTTTTCAAGGTGCGCCCATTCTTTGCCGTGGATGATGCGCGGTATCAAGTCGGAAGGAATCAGCCGCTCGGTGCCGCCTTCGTCGCCATTCAATGAAAACGTGATGCCGGTGCGCCTAAAGATCAGGTCGGCTTCGGTTTGCTTGACTTGCACGGTGTCTGCCGACACGCCTTTGAGCCAGGTATCAAAGGCTTGGTAATGCGGGCGGGCGATGCCCTGCGCGTCGCTCATCTCATTAAATATCGGGCTTCTCATGTGGACTCCGCGTTTTTCAACTAGGGGGCACCAGCTCTAAGCATGCATCGTGCCGCTTGTGTGCTGGCTTGGCGCAAGCATGCACGCCCAATTGGTCATGTTGATGCACCAAAACGGGATGCTGCGCACCGTATTAGTGCCAACCCGAAAAGTGCAGCTCGGGGCCGTTCGCCCGCGGACAGTGGGATAGCTCAGCCGCCAGTCAGGCTCCGCGCCTGCGCCCGCTTGCGCAACAAGGCATGCCCTGTATCGATCATGGGCTGCTCGATCAGGATGTGCAGCACGATGCCCAGCACCAAAGACAGGCTGGCCGCTATGCCAAACATACACAGCAGTTGCGGCACCGAAATCATGGCTATGGTGGACGCATCCGTGGTTTGGAAAGTGAGGATGGCGGCGATCAGCACCATGGGGAAATGGAACAAATACACGGGAAACACCACTTGCGAAAATGGTCGCCATAGGCCCCAGCCCAAAAATGCCCGCAAGCTTGTCGCCACCCGCCCGGCCCACGCGCCCGCACCACCGGCCTGCACCAGCAACACCAGCATCAACACCCCAAAGCAAAACAGATTGCGGTGCAGCACCTGACCCGCCAGATTCAGCCATGGCGAAAAATGCTGGTAATACCAGCTGTCTTGCTGATAGACCGGGAAATACGCCCACACCAGGGCCAGTAGCGCCCCGCCCAGCGCCCAGGCGGTACCGCGTGCGGGCGGCGTGGGCAGCGCGACGTCCCGGTGGCGCACCCAGGCCCATATCAGGCCCAGTAGCAAAGGGCCGATGCGGGTATGGGTTTGGAAATACATCACATTAAGGAAAAGCTCTGGCGCTACGCGTTGCGGATGGAAGAGATAAAACGGTGTTTCATAGGTGACCGGATAAAGCAAGGCGGTAGCCAGCACCGGCACAAAAGACAGCACAAACAGCGCCTGCAAAACCCGCAAACCGCCCTGCCCCGGCATGCGCAGCAGCCAGCCCATGAGCATAGGCAGGATCAGGTAAAACTGCATTTCAATCGAGAGCGACCAACCCACAGGAATAATATTTTTCATCTGAAAGTTGTCGATGAAAAGCAGGTTGTAAATTAGGTTGCGTGCAGCCAGCTCGGGGTTACCCAGGGCATACGCCGCCAGCCCCAACAAAAACAAAGGGTAAATACGAAACAGGCGGCGGATATAAAAATCGCGCGCTGCGATAGCGCCCTTGCGGTCGGTTTCGCGCATGAGCGCACCGCCCAACAAATAGGCACTGACCATAAAAAACACATCCACGGCTTTATCAGTATTTGCCAAAAAACCCAGCCAGGGCGGCATTTGCATCGCAAAAGCGCTGATGCGGTCAAAGTCCTTTAAGAGAAAGAGGACTCCGTAAAAGCAATGGAACAACACAATCGACAAACTGGCCATGCCGCGCAGACCGTCCACCACCGGGTCATCTTGCGGGCCGCGATGGAACACCCGATGCAGGCCCGCGCGCCATTGGATGCGCTGGCGGTAGTTGGAACAGGCTTGCCCGATCTGCTTCAATAAGGATGGCATGCAGCAGCCAGCCTATTTCTTCAGTGAAATGCGCACATTCCAGTCCAGCAGAGCGTAGCGCGCACGCTCTTGCTGGTCGTCCAATGCGTCAAACTGGCATGGCGTTGGGGGGCTTGGTACCGGACTGCATCCAAAGGATGCCGCTTGGCCCAACTGCCACATACCCTTGGCATTGCGTGCCTCGCCGGTGAAAAACATCGCACGCGGCGCATTGATGGCGTCGGGCTTTTCTGGCAGCTTCAGCAAAAGATTGCGCCCACTATTGACGTAGGCGCCTTCAATGCCGGCCAATGGCAACAAGGTATCAAACATATCCCGATGGCTGGCCGGTAGTGCTTGCTGGGGCCCGCAATCGAGCCCCTGACCCCAAATCAAAAACGGCACCTGCCGCAACAGGTGGCGCCGCGATGCATCGGCATACAAGCCGAATGAACGCACATTGTGGTCACCGGTAGCAGCCACCAGCGTATTGGCCTTAAGCGGGCCGCTTTGCACTTCTTGCACAAAACCGCCCAGCAGGTCGGCTGCGTAATGGTAAGAGTCCAAATTGGCCTGCAAAAACTCGGAGTTGGTCTCTCCCTTCCACTGCGCCATATCGCGGGGTACACGCTGATAGTCTGCCGGCAGGTCGTAGGGTGGATGGTTGGTGGATGTGAGTACAAACACAAACAGTGGCTTGTCCGCAACTTGTTGCGCCATACGCTTGCTCAGGTACTTAAACACATAGCTATCCCACACACCCCAGATGCCCAAGGTGGCGTCGGGGTAGGCCTGTTTGAGCGTGTTGGCATCCACCACTTCGTCAAACCCCTGCACTTTCAAAATACGGTCCAGATCGCGCCAACCGGCCCGCGCCGATGTGACAAACAAGGTTTGGTAACCCGCCTGTTTGACGATGGCCGGTACGGCCCAAGGAATTGGTTTGCGCCCCACGTCACCCAGCGTTAGGGGTGTGATGGGGGTTGAAAAAAGTATGGCTTCCAAAGACGGGTGTGTACCGGGTTGCGCCGAATCAAAATTATGAAAATGGCAGGCCTTGTCCAGCGTAGGCGCCATGCGCCCCAGCACATCAAAGCTGGCACTTTGGTAGCGTATCGGCTCAGCGCTAAAGGACTCCATCAAAAAGAAAACCAGGTTTTTCTTGGGCGTGCCCGCAGGCAGTGGCGGATGCATGGTCAGCGCGGCACGGATGGCGCTGTCGCTCTCATGGGGTAATCCCAGCACCTGTGCAGCCGCCTGGGCCGAATCAAAACCCATGGCCCGCACACCAGCTAATGGGTTTTGCAGATTTTGCGAAAAGCCACGGCTATCCCATGCATACTTCAACGCAATAACACCATTGGGCACCATGTCGTTGAGAAACTGCGATGCGGTGACCGACAAATTTTGCCTTTGCAAAGCCATGGCGCGCAGCGTGCCCTTGCCAGCAAGTAACAGAGCCAGAAACACCATCAGCACGCTGAGCACTTTGACCACAACCGGGCGCGCCTGGAGTAGCGCATCGGGCTGCACGCGCATCCACAAGTGCAGGTGAAGTGCCAGACTTGCCCAACTGATCAAGCCCACCAGGACCAAGGTAATAAGAACGGGAAAATCACGCCAAATGGTTGTCAACACTGCAAGCGTATCGTCTTCAATCAAGCCAAACACCAGGGAATCAATCGGCGTTTTGTAAAAACCAAAATAGTGCAAATTGATAAATGACAACAGCACGAATAACAAAACCACCACTGCCACCATGCGCCGCTGAATTCGCAAAGATACCCAGGGCAAAATCAAAAACAACAAAGCACCAGCGATAGCGCTGACCTTCAGGTCAAAGCGCAAACCCTGCACTACGACCGCCGCCAGATCAGTAAACGGGGCGCTGTAACCGGTGGGCCAAAAATATGCCAATTGCCCCAGTCGGATGAGCGACAGCGCCAGTACCAGCGGTACGACCATGACCCAGGCGTGAAACAGGCCCCGCAGTAGTCCGTTAAGCAAGGCAAGCGGAAAGCGACTTAAGTCGTGATGCATGACGGGTGGCGGCAGAGTAAATTAATTGGACTGGCCCACCGTCAGCAGACCGGCGCGGGTGGTCTGTATGGTAGCGCCTGCAAAGGGATGCCATACGGGCTGAGCTTGCAGGCATGCCAGCGCACCCGACCACAGCGCTTCCAACTGCGATGGCTCTATGACGGTAACTCACAACAGAGCCTATTTAATTGCACCCCAACCCTCCATCGGCCGCCCGCTTGTAATAAGCTCTTTACTGATTCAACCATGCAAAACTAAGCATCCATGCCCGACAACCCCACCCCGCCAGAACCCCCCAAGGCCTGGCTAATAGTTTGGGCGAGCTTTGTTTGCCTGGCGGTCATTTTTGGCGTTTCCTATTCCTTCGCCGCCTTTTTTGAAAACTTTGCCAAAGAGTTTTCTGCCCAAAGAGCCGATGTGTCCCTGGTCTTTGGCTTGTGCGGCCTGGTTTACTTTGTGTTGGGCGCGCTGGGCGGCATCTTGGCAGATCGTTGGGGGCCGCGCGTGGTCTGCATGACGGGCATGGCACTGATTGCCCTGGGTTTGTACCTCACCAGCTTGGCGCAATCCTTAGGCCATATTTATCTGAGCTTTGGCCTGCTGGTGGGCCTGGGCATTGCCTTTGTGTATACGCCCGCCATCGCCGCTGTGCAGCCTTGGTTTACTACGCGGCGGGTATTGGCCTCGGGCATCGCTGGGTCAGGAGTGGGTGCGGGCACGCTCATCGTGCCGGTCGCGGTCAGCTATCTCTTAGGCCACATTTCCTGGCGTGAAACCCTGCAAGCCATGGCACTGGGTGTGCTGCTGCTAGGCTGCGGCGCGGCTTATCTTTTGGAACGGGCGCCTTCGCTGGGCGCGGGCGCTAGCGGCCAGGCCAGCGGGCTCACGCTTGCGCAAACGCTCAAGACGCCGGTGTTTCGCTGGCTCTACCTTTGTGCCCTGATCAGCGCGCCAGTCATGTTCATTCCCTTTGCACATATCTCCGCCGCAGCCCGGGATGCGGGCATGCTAGAGGCGCAAGCAGTCGGGCTGGTGGGTTTGATCGGCATCGGCAGCGTCACAGGCCGCTTTGGCATCGCCTGGGTGGCCAACCGATGGGGCCGCATCCAAACCCTGTTGCTGATGCAATGCCTTTTGGGCCTTACCTACTTTTTATGGGCCGGCGCACAAGAGCCTTGGATGTTTTCTATTTTCGCCCTGTGCTTTGGTTTGAGCTACGGCAGCATTGTGTCCCTGCTGCCAGCCATATGCATGGAATTGTTTGGCGGCAAAGCCGTATCGGCCATCATCGGCACGCTCTACACCGGCGCCGCTTTGGGTAATCTGCTGGGGCCGGTGCTGGCTGGTAAGGTTTTTGACCTGACCCATAGCTACACTTTGGTCATCTATTTGGCCCTGGGCCTGTCCGCTGTTGCGGCGGCCAGTTGCTGGCGCACCCTGAAATATGCTGATCAAAAGTACTAGCAAAACGCGAGCGTCCCGATGCTGTCCACTTATCGATTTACACCGCTGATTGCTCCCCTGCTGGTAGCCGCGCTAGTTGGTTGCTCGTCGTCACCGCGCCAAGCCGAACAACCCAATCAAGCCCCCGCCAATCCCCAAGCGCCTTTGACCACCCAAAGGCAAGACGTCGTTATGCAGGCCATGGCCTTGCTGGACCGCAACTACGTGTACAACGGCAAAAAACTGCACACCGGCTTTGACTGCTCGGGCTTCGTGAGCTTTGTGTACAAAGAGTCCACCGGGGTGGTGTTGCGTGGCAGCGCTGCGGACATCGCCGGCAAAACCCGCTCCGTCCCGGCCCATACGGCGACACCGGGGGACTTGGTGTTCTTCAACACCTTGGGCTCGCCCAACTCGCACGTGGGCATTTACATAGGCTCGGGCAAATTCATCCACGCCGCCAATGAGCGCACCGGGGTGCGGATAGACCAAATCACGGCGGACTATTGGGCCAAGCGGCTGGAGGGGTATCGCAGCGTTTTGTAGTGCAGGATGACCGATATTTGGTTTTTTTAACAATAACCACTTTCAAAATAATATTTATTTCCGTTACCATGCGTGCTCTCTTTGTGAGCACTCCATGGGTCTTAACTGGAACGAAATCAAATCCCGGGCATTGCAATTTAGCAAGACCTGGGACGACGCCTGCAACGAAAACAGCCAGGCAAAGCCCTTTTGGATTGATTTCTTTGAAATCTTTGGCATCACCGACAAACGCGTCGGCACCTTCGAGCTGAACGTCAAAAAGCTGGACGGCGCGCAAGGCTTTGTGGATTTGTTTTGGCCGGGCATGCTGCTGGTAGAGCACAAGTCGCGCGGCAAAAACCTTGACGATGCGGTGGACCAAGCCGTGGGCTACCTGCACAAGCTGCCCGAGCGCGACCTGCCCCAGCTGGTGGTGGTTTGCGACTTTGCCCGCTTTCGGGTGCGCCGCTTGGCCACGGGCGAGACGGTGGCGTTTGAGCTCAAGCACCTGCACAAATACATCAAGCTGTTTGGCCTGCTGGCAGGCTACAAGGTGCAAGACATTCGGGCCGAAGACCCGGTCAACATCAAAGCGGCTGAGCGCATGGGCCGGCTGCACGATGCCCTGAAAGCCAGCGGCTACAGCGGCCACGCGCTGGAAGTGCTGCTGGTGCGCCTGCTGTTTTGTTTGTTTGCCGACGACACCGGCATTTTTCAGCCAGCGCAATCATTTCGTGACTTTGTCGAAGAACGCACCGCGCCCGATGGCTCGGACCTGGGGCCGCGACTGGGGCAACTGTTTCAGGTGCTGAACACGCCAGAGAGCCAACGCAATAAAAACATCGACGAACAACTGGGCCAGTTTGCGTACATCAACGGCAAGTTGTTTGAAGAAACCCTGCCCATGGCCGATTTCAGCACCGCCATGCGCGAAGCCCTGCTGGATGCGTGCGCCTTGGACTGGTCGGCCATCAGCCCGGCGATTTTTGGCAGCTTGTTTCAAAGCATCATGGACGACAAAGCCCGCCGCAACCTGGGCGCGCACTACACGTCTGAGGCCAATATCCTCAAACTCATCAAGCCGCTGTTTTTAGACGAACTGCACGCCGAGTTTGAACGCGTGAAAGGCAACCGCAACAAGCTGTTTGAGTTTCACAAAAAGCTGCGGCAATTGACGTTTTTAGACCCGGCCTGCGGCTGCGGCAATTTTCTGGTGATCAGCTACCGCGAACTGCGCGAGCTGGAGCTGAAGGTGCTGCGTGCCAGCCATGAATTGAGCGTCCACAGAGGCCAACTGGCGGTGGACGTGCATGGTTTGATTGGCGTGAATGTGGACCAATTTTTTGGGATGGAGATTGAAGAGTTCCCTGCACAAATTGCCCAAGTGGCCCTGTGGCTGGTGGACCACCAAATGAACCTGCGCGTGAGCGTGGAGTTTGGTTTGTACTTTGCCCGCATACCGCTGACGAGCACGCCGCAAATACGCCACGCCAATGCGCTTCGGTTCGACTGGAACGAGGTGTTGCCAGCGGAAAGGTGTAGTTATGTGTTGGGGAATCCGCCGTTCTTGGGCAAGACCTACCAAAACAAAGAACAAAAAGCCGACTCGGCTGTGGTGATGCATGGCATACACGGAGCTGGTGACCTTGACTTTGTGTGCGCCTGGTATGTGCTGGCCGCGCGATACCTGCAAGGGCGCACGGGCACCCGTGCTGCCTTTGTATCGACCAACAGCATTACCCAAGGCGAACAAGTGGCTGTGCTGTGGGGCGAGATGCAAAGACTAGGCATGCATATTCACTTTGCGCATCGCACGTTTCAGTGGAGCAATGAAGCCAAAGGAAACGCAGCCGTGCATTGCGTGATCGTGGGCTTTGGGCACGAAGACCAAGCGGTCAAAACTATTTATGAATATGAAGACATCAAAGGCTTACAGCAAGCTGTGCCTGCCAAGCGCATCAATGCGTATTTGGTAGATGCGCCAGATGTATTGCTGAGCAAACGCCGCATGCCAATCTGTTCAGTGAATGAAATGACTTACGGCAGCAAGCCTACTGATGGTGGAAGCTTGCTATTAAGTAATGAAGAAAAGGATGCATTACTCAGCAAAGAGCCACAAGCTGAAAAATGGATACGCCGATTTTTAGGCGCAGACGAGTTCATCAACAAAACAGATCGTTGGTGCCTGTGGTTGGTGGAATGCTCGCCCCAAGAACTGCGTCAGATGCCAGAAGTCAGAAAACGTGTCCAGGCAGTCAAAGCTATGCGATCAGCAAGCAGCGATAAGCAAACGCAACAAGATGCGGGGACGCCCACACTTTTTCAAAAAATCAGACAACCTAATAGCAATTACCTTTTAATTCCTCTCCACAGCTCGGAGAACCGAGACTATGTCCCCATAGGTTTCTGCAATCAAGAAATCATTTGCGGAAATGCTAATTCCATGATTTCTGATGCCACCTTGTTCCATTTCGGCGTCATGACCAGCACCATGCACAACGCCTTCATGCGCTTCACCTGCGGACGTCTTGAAAGCCGCTTCCGCTACTCCAACACCATCGTCTACAACAACTTCCCTTGGCCCGGCTTCGCAGGCGAACCACTCAGCGAAAAACACCGTACCGCCATCGAGCAAGCCGCCCAAAGCGTTCTCGACGCCCGCGCCCAATTTGCAGATTCGTCACTGGCCGACCTCTACGACCCACTGACCATGCCCCCGGCCCTGCTCAAGGCCCACCAAAAACTAGACATCGCCGTAGACGCCGCTTACCAATCCAGCGGCGGCAAAAAGTCCTACACCTCCGACGCTGAACGCGTGGCGTTTTTGTTTGAGCTTTATCAGCGGATTACCAGTTTGTTGCCTTCGGCGGTCGGCAAGAAAACACGAAAAACCAAACTCATAGAAAGGTATTCAATATGACCGAATTGAACCATCGAAGAAAGTCGACACGATTTACACGAACGGCCTCTTTGCAGCGATTGCTGAGGTTCACGCAAGCGTACCAGAAGACTGCTCAGCTTGAGTTGCCGTCGTTTATGAGTAGTCGGCTTCATGACAGTGAATTGATGCTGATGCCATCTCTGATCCAAATACAAGTCTTGTCTGTAAGGTCATAACACATGAGTCTTTTGCTTACCCGCTTCGCAGTAAATGGACTGCATGGAAAGTTCGACATTGATATACCCATATACGACAATAGGCTGATATTAGTCGGTGTAAATGGGCTAGGGAAAACTACCGTCGTTAATCTGATCTATTTCTTGCTCACTGCTCAGTGGGGTCGCTTGCTTGATACGGAGTTTGTTTCTATAGCCATTTGCTTGAACGGGCAGAATCTAGATATTTCACGCCATGACATTCAAAACAAAAACAACCTCTCTGAAAGAGTTGACAGAGTAGTCGCTCGTATTGCATCGCGCTCGCCTTTTCCAATTCGAGTAGTCCAGAAAATCTTGACTCACCCAGCCTACCAGGCATTGTTAGATTTGCCTCCCTCTGAACGAACCAAGGCAGCACGCGATTTAAGTCGTGACCTTGATATGCCAATGTCTTACGTGGTGCGAATACTTGATGAGATTCCTCGATCTATGACTGGAGACCTCTTTGAATCAACAAGAGACACACCAGCGATAAGTGAACTGTTGTCTGCATTGAAAGATGCGGGAAATCAGCAAGTAATTTACTTGCCAACATTCCGTCGAATTGAACAAGACTTGAAGTCCATCTTTCCGAATTTGGAGGATGATGAAATGCGAAAGCTCACGAGCAGAAGTTCCAATGTTTTCAGTCCTCGAAATAGGGGGCATGTGGAGCTCGTGCAGTTTGGTATGCACGATGTAGAGGCAAAAATAGCTGGAGAGCTAGAGGCGATTCGTGAAAGGACACGTAGCCAGTTAAAAAACCTGACTGCAAGCTACCTAAAGGACATCATCAGCAACCGAGCGGACGCAATTGAAACTGACCTACTGCGCGATATTGATGATCAACTGGTAACTAGTGTCTTAGATAGAGTTGAGGAAAACACGTTAAGCCAAGATGATAAGCACGAAGTAAAGCTTGCAATTGGCAAAATTCGCAGGGTAATCCCCCCGATAGACCAAAGGCCCCAGAAGTAGAATTTTCCACAAAGGAATTTCTATATGAAGAAGTCAAGATTTACCGACAGCCAGATCATGGCTGCGCTCAAACGGGTTGAGGCTGGTC
>CAIPZV010000028.1 GCA_903869595.1 uncultured beta proteobacterium
GCAAAGCGCAAGCCCTCTTCCATCGCAATGGGGTTGATCAGCTTGACCGTGATCGAGACGTTGTCGCCTGGCATCACCATCTCTTTGCCTTCAGGCAACTCGATCGCACCAGTCACGTCCGTCGTACGGAAGTAAAACTGGGGGCGGTAGTTGTTAAAGAACGGGGTGTGACGGCCGCCTTCATCCTTGGACAAAACGTAGATCTCACCGGTGAAGTGGGTGTGCGGCTTGATCGAGCCGGGCTTGCACAGCACTTGGCCGCGCTGCACGTCTTCGCGCTTGGTGCCGCGCAGCAAAATACCCACGTTATCGCCCGCTTGGCCTTGGTCCAGCAGTTTGCGGAACATTTCCACGCCGGTGCAGGTGGTTTTTTGGGTGTCAGCGATACCGACGATCTCGATCTCTTCGCCCACCTTGACGATGCCGCGCTCTACGCGTCCGGTCACCACGGTGCCGCGTCCGGAGATGGAGAAGACGTCTTCCACAGGCATGAGGAAGGCGCCGTCCACTGCGCGCTCGGGCAGGGGGATGTAAGTGTCCAGGGCATCAGCCAGTTTCAAAATCGCAGCTTCACCGAGCTCGCCTTTGTCGCCTTCCAGGGCGAGCTTGGCGCTGCCGTGGATGATGGGGGTGGCGTCTCCTGGGAAGTCGTATTTGTCCAGCAACTCACGCACTTCCATTTCAACGAGTTCGAGCAACTCGGCGTCGTCCACCATGTCGCACTTGTTCAGAAACACGATGATGTAGGGAACACCCACTTGGCGCGCCAGCAAAATGTGCTCGCGGGTTTGGGGCATGGGACCGTCGGCTGCGGAGCAGACCAAAATAGCGCCGTCCATTTGGGCCGCGCCCGTGATCATGTTTTTCACATAGTCGGCGTGTCCAGGGCAGTCCACGTGGGCGTAGTGACGGTTAGCCGTCTCGTACTCGACGTGGGCGGTGTTGATCGTAATACCACGCGCTTTTTCTTCAGGCGCGGCGTCAATTTGGTCGTAGGCCTTGGCTTCACCGCCAAATTTGGCCGACAAAATTGTCGTGATCGCCGCTGTCAGCGTGGTTTTGCCATGGTCCACGTGGCCGATGGTGCCTACGTTGACGTGGGGCTTGGTACGCGCGAATTTTTCTTTTCCCATTTCAATTCTCCAAAAAGAGCAAGGCCCGTGTGTGATTTAAGGTTTGCACGCTATTGCTGATTCATCCCGCACGGGCACAGGATGGCATAGCGTCGCAGACCGTTTGAAAACTTACTTGGCGCGTGCAGCCATGATGGCTTCGGACACGTTCCGCGGGGCTTCGGTGTAGTGCTTGAATTCCATGGTGTAGGTAGCGCGACCTTGCGACATAGAGCGCAGCGTGGTCGAGTAACCAAACATCTCGGACAAGGGCACCTCGGCCTTGATGGCTTTGCCGCCGCCGACCATGTCTTCCATGCCTTGCACCATGCCGCGGCGTGAGGACAAATCGCCCATCACGTTACCGGCATAGTCTTCGGGCGTTTCGACTTCCACCGCCATCATGGGCTCCAGAATCACCGGGCTGGCTTTACGGCAGCCTTCTTTGAACCCGAATATCGCCGCCATCTTGAAGGCCAATTCATTCGAGTCCACATCGTGGTAGGAGCCGAAGTGCAAAGTTACTTTCACATCCACCACCGGGTAACCGGCCAGTACGCCTTGCGTTACCGCTTCGTGAATGCCTTTTTCCACTGCGGGAATGTACTCGCGCGGCACCACACCGCCTTTGATGGCGTCAACAAATACGATACCTTTACCCGGTTCATTGGGCTCAATCTTGAGCACGACGTGTCCGTACTGGCCCTTACCGCCGGACTGACGCACAAACTTGCCTTCGGCATCTTCGATGGTCTTGCGAATGGTTTCGCGATAAGCCACCTGGGGTTTGCCGACATTGGCTTCCACCCCGAACTCGCGCTTCATGCGGTCGACAATAATTTCCAAGTGCAACTCGCCCATACCGGCGATCAATGTCTGGCCGGACTCTTCGTCGGTCTTGACGCGGAAAGACGGATCTTCTTGCGCCAGGCGCTGCAAAGCAATGCCCATTTTTTCTTGGTCGGCCTTGGTCTTGGGTTCCACGGCCTGGGTAATCACAGGCTCAGGGAAAATCATGCGTTCGAGCATGACGATGGCAGACGGGTCGCACAAGGTCTCGCCGGTGGTCACGTCTTTGAGCCCCACGCAGGCGGCGATGTCGCCGGCACGGATCTCGCTGACTTCTTCGCGGTTGTTAGCGTGCATTTGTACGATACGACCGATACGCTCTTTCTTGCCGCGGATCGGGTTGTACACGCTGTCGCCTTTTTGCAGCACGCCGGAATACACACGCACAAATGTCAACTGACCCACAAACGGGTCGGTCATTAACTTGAATGCCAGCGCGGAGAATTTCTCACCGTCATCGGCCTGGCGCACCACTGGGTTTTCGTCTTCGTCCATGCCGTTCACCGGCGGGATGTCCACGGGCGAGGGCATGAATTCGATCACGGCATCCAACATACGTTGCACGCCTTTGTTCTTGAAGGCCGAGCCGCAGTACATGGGCTGGATTTCGCTGGCAATGGTGCGTGCGCGGATACCGGCTTTGATTTCCAGTTCGGTTAAGTCACCTTCTTCGAGGTACTTGTTCATGAGCTCTTCGGTGGCTTCAGCCGCAGCTTCTACCATTTTTTCACGCCACTCTTTGGCCAGCTCGAGCAAATCCGCAGGAATTTCACGGTAGTCAAACAACATGCCTTGCGAGGCCTCATCCCAAATGATGGCCTTCATCTTGAGCAAGTCCACCACGCCGACGAAGTTTTCTTCCGCGCCAATTGGAATCACCATAGGCACCGGGCTGGCCTTGAGGCGCAGTTTCATCTGGTCCACGACCTTGTAGAAATTGGCACCTGTACGGTCCATTTTGTTGACAAAGGCCAGACGCGGCACTTTGTACTTGTTGGCCTGACGCCACACCGTTTCAGACTGGGGCTGCACGCCGCCGACCGCACAGTAAACCATGCAGGCGCCGTCTAGCACACGCATAGAACGCTCCACCTCAATGGTGAAATCCACGTGTCCGGGGGTGTCGATGATGTTGATGCGGTGTTCGGGCAAGGACTTGTCCATGCCCTTCCAGAAGCAAGTGGTTGCAGCCGAGGTAATCGTGATACCGCGCTCCTGCTCTTGCTCCATCCAGTCCATGGTGGCCGCGCCATCGTGCACTTCACCGATTTTGTGGTTCACACCGGTGTAAAACAACACGCGCTCGGTCGTGGTGGTTTTACCGGCGTCGATATGCGCTGAAATGCCGATGTTGCGGTAGCGCTCAATAGGGGTATGGCGAGCCATGGTGGATCCTTCTTTGATCTGGGTCTTCAATAATCGGTGCGCTTGAAAGCGCTGCTTGCGGCCGGTCGCTAAGGCTAAAGCACCGCTGCAACAGTGTGATGACACTGCGCCATGGCGGCGCGGGCACACAGGCCCGCCGGCGCGCGCTGCTTAGAAACGGAAGTGCGAGAACGCCTTGTTGGCTTCGGCCATACGGTGCACTTCATCGCGCTTTTTCATGGCGCCGCCACGGCCTTCGGTGGCTTCGAGTAACTCATTGGCCAAGCGCAGCGCCATAGATTTTTCGCCACGCTTGCGCGCCGCTTCTTTAATCCAGCGCATCGACAAGGCCAGACGGCGCACGGGGCGCACTTCAACAGGAACTTGGTAGTTGGCGCCACCGACACGGCGAGATTTGACTTCGACCATGGGTTTGACGTTGTTGATAGCAACGGTAAAGGCTTCGAGCGGGTCTTTGCCGGGATGTTTCTTTTCAATCTGCTCTAACGCACCGTAAATAATGCGCTCGGCGACTGCTTTTTTGCCGCCTTCCATGATCACGTTCATGAACTTGGACAGCTCGACATTGCCGAATTTTGGATCGGGCAGGATTTCACGTTTGGGGACTTCGCGACGACGTGGCATTTTTTCACCTCTTTGCTTCAGTTGGCATCCACTGGGGACGCCGCGGGAGCCATAAGACTCCCACTTACTCGACCCACACAAACAATTTTGTGCTTCGGGTCACTACGCTGCACCACCGCGCCACGCGGGGAACAGCACCTAAAAACGACCGGGAAAACCCCGAATTACTTGGCCTTGGGGCGCTTGGCGCCGTATTTGGAACGCGATTGCTTGCGGTCTTTCACGCCTTGCAAGTCCAGCGAACCGCGCACGATGTGGTAGCGCACACCGGGCAAATCCTTGACCCGACCGCCGCGCACCAGCACCACGCTGTGCTCTTGCAAGTTGTGGCCTTCGCCGCCGATGTAGGAAATCACTTCAAAACCGTTGGTCAAGCGCACTTTGGCAACTTTACGCAGCGCAGAATTGGGCTTCTTGGGGGTGGTGGTGTACACGCGGGTGCAAACGCCGCGGCGCTGCGGCGAGTTCTGCATCGCAGGGCTTTTGGACTTGATCGTTTCGACCTCGCGCCCCTGACGCACTAGCTGGTTAATGGTTGGCACTTAAGCCTCCTAATGAAAATTCTCCCGCTGCGCAGGAGCTATACGATTCAAAAACTTCGAAAACACAGGGCCCTTCGGAAGTTTCCGAAAAGCCTTCTAATATACCAGATATTGCTTGGACTTGCGCCGGCGCGCCGCTGACTGGAGCGATTACTAACGTATCCAGAGGCGCAAAGCGTCCCAGGCGCGGCCGAAAATACCGGCCTGGTCTACCGCATCGAGCGCCTGCAGGGGCATTTGCGCCACCTCTATGCCGCCCGAGAGCACGCGCAGGGTCGCCACCTCCTGGCCTTTGGCGATGGGCGCCAAAAGTGGTTCTTTGCGCACGACTTCGGTGCTCACTTTGCCAGCGCTGCCGGCTGGCAAAGCCAACACAACGCCCTGCGGATGGCCTACGCGCACGGTGGAAGCGCTGCCTTTCCAGACCTGCGCTGTCACCACGGCCTGGCCGGGATCGAACAATTTGACCGGCTCAAAGGCGGTAAAGCCCCAGTTGAGGAGCTTTTGGGATTCATTGGCGCGGGCATTTTCATTGGCGGTGCCCAAAACAATAGACAACAGGCGCCGACTCGGACTGGCCCCTTGCGAGCCCAGGCTAGCGTAGTCGCGCCGGGCGGTGGCCACCATGCAGTAACCGGCGGCTTCGGTATAGCCGGTTTTCAGGCCATCGACGGTGGGGTCGCGCTGCAACAAGAGGTTGCGATTGGTGTCATTGGCCGCCGGGGTGCCGGGGTAGCGGTATTTTTTCAGGGCGTAATAGCCGACGTACTGCGGGAAATCGGCCATCAAACGGGTCGCCAGGATGCCCAGGTCGCGCGCCGTGGTGGTGTGACCGGCCTCGGTCAGACCTTCGGGGTTTTTGTAGCTGGTGCCTTTGAGGCCCAGCACTTGGGCCTGCGCGTTCATCATTTGCACAAAGCGCGGCACATCGCCGCCCACGCCTTCTGCTAGCGCGATGGTGGCGTCATTGCCCGACTGCACCACCATGCCCTTGATCAGGTCTTCCACCGGCACTTGCATTTTGGGGTCGATGAACATGCGCGAACCTGGCATTTTCCAGGCGCGCTCGCTAACCGGAAACTTCTGGTCCAGACTGATCTTGCCGGACTTCAAGGCGTCAAACACCAGGTACGCCGTCATCAGCTTGGTGAGCGAGGCCGGCTCCACCTGTATGTCCGCGTCTTTGGCCGCCAGCACCTGGTGGGCCGACACATCGAGCAACAAATAAGCGCGCGCCGCGATTTCGGGCGGCTGGGGGCTTTGCGCATGGGCACCGGCCAATAAGGAAATAGCGAGCAGGCAGGAAGCAACAAATTTCATGAATTCAAAACCTTTGGGAGTGGAGTGCAGCGCGCGCATCGGCGGGGCGTTTGTAAAAATAAGAATGGTGTGATGCGGCAGCGTAGGCCACAAGCTCAATGCCCAGCCACATGGCGTGCGACCAAGTCGCGCAGCAAGGGCAATTGTCCGTGAAAAAAATGCCCCACTCCGGGCAAGACCACTAGCGGCAGGTTTTGCGGGCGGGCCCAGTCCAGCGCGGCGGCCAGGGGCACGGTGTCATCTTCCTCCCCGTGCAGCACCAAGGTTTTGGCATGCAAGTCCTTGGGCAGCTCGGCAACGTCAAACCGTCCTGCGGCCGTGCCGACCAAAACCACACGGTCTAGGGTGCGCACCGCATGCAAAGCCTGCACCGCGTGGGAGGTCACGAAAGCACCGAAAGAAAAACCGGCCAATGCAAGCACCCCTTGCTGGGCTGCGGGAGAAAAATGCTCAATCACCGCAAGCAGATCTTGCAATTCGCCGCGCCCTTCGTCATAGGCGCCTTCGCTGGCGCCCACCCCCCGGAAATTAAAGCGCACCGCCATCCAGCCCGACTGCACAAAAGCCCGCGCCATGGTTTGCACGACTTTGTTGTCCATAGTGCCGCCAAAAAGCGGGTGGGGGTGGGCGATTACCGCCACGCCGACCGGTTTTTGCCCCGCCTCTAGGGCTGGCATGTCCACCAAGGTTTGCAAGCTGCCCGCTGGCCCCTGAAGTGCCAGCTGCTGGGTACGCGGATGCATGCGCGCTTAGCGCCCGACGCTGGGGGGCAGGCGCAGGCGCTCGACCGGTTTGCCGCCCAGCAGGTGGCTGTCGACGATTTCATCAATATCGGCGCTGTCCACATAGGTGTACCAAACTGCCTCGGGATACACCACTGCCACCGGGCCACCGGCACAGCGATCCAGACAACCGGCTTTGTTGACGCGCACCTGGCCGGGGCCATTGTGCTCGGCATCACGGACGCGCTGCTTGCAGCGGTCAAACCCGGCTTGCGCCTGGTGTTGCGCGCAACATTCCTCGCCACTTTTGCGTTCGTTCAGGCAGAAAAAAATATGGCGCTGGTAATAGCTGGTGTCTGCGGCTGGCGCAGCGGATGAGGTGGAAGTCATGCGCCGATTTTAGGTTCGCTGCTGCTAATGCGAATTCGGGACAGCGCCAACGCGATGGCCGCATAGGGCCAGAGCCAGCCCAGCCATTCGGCCAAACCATTAAAGCGCACAAAACGGCCCTGCTCCCAGGACTGCAAGGTTTGCGCGAAATACGGGCTCTCTGGCGCCTGATTAAGCAAGGCCACATGGCCGCACAGCAGCACGAAGACCAGGACCAATGCCCAGCGCCAGCGCAGGCGCGCCAGGGCCACAGCCAGGACCAAGGCGCCCAGCAGGCCGGCGGAGGTGGTGACGTCCAGCCAGGACCACATATGCGTTGGCCCCCAGCTCAGAGCGGCTGAGAGTCCGCTGGCACTCACGCCCACAGCCACCACAGCCAGACTAAGCCAGACGCGGTGCCTGGGCCTGTGCAGAACGCCAAAGCCCAGCAAACAAGGAGCCAACAAACCGGTAACCACACAGGCCAGCGTGGCGGCCGATCCCAGCGGCCCGGCGCCGACGGCCGGAAATAATGGGTGCACTTGCGCGTCGTCCAACCAATGCGCGCCCATGCCGAGCAAGGCCTGGGCTAAATCTTGCAAACCGCCCCACACATGGCCCAGGCCGAAGGGCACGGCCGAGGGAAACAAGAGCGCGGCCGGCCAGCTCAGTAGCAGCACCAGCACCCCGCGCGATTCCGGCGCCAGCCACCGGTTTTGCCAGCGGTCCCAGCGCGCCAAGCCGCCGCGCCGCGCCAAGTACAGCGCCGCTAGCGCGCCCACGATGGTGCCCAGGGTGTTGAGCAACCAGTCCTCGCGCGAGGCAACGCGCTGGGGCAAATAGCTTTGCAACGTTTCCAGCACCAGCGACAGCAGCGTCCCGCAGGCCACCGCCAGCCAGGCCGGCGGCACCCGGTGCCGGGTGCGCAAACCTAACCAAGCCAGCAAAGCGCCCAGCGGTACATAGCCGACGATATTGATAGCGACGTCAAAGCCGGTCCAGTAGCGCGGCAGCGGAGCGGTCAAAAAGGCCCAGGGTGCAATGCCCTGGTCACGCCAATCGGCAAAGGGGTACAGGCTGGCATAGACCACCAGCGTGCAGTACATCCAGGTGAGAGGCCAGGCAGCGGATTTGTGCATGGCACGGTACCGTTAAAAAGGCTTGAGTATTACCAGCAATACCGCCGCCACCAGGAAAAGCACCGGGATTTCGTTGAACCAGCGAAACCACACATGGCTGCGCAAAGCGGTTTGCACTTCCAATTGGCGCAGGATGCGGGCGCACAAATGGTGGTAGCCCAGGGTCAGGATGACAACGACGAGCTTGGCGTGCATCCAGCCATTGCCCGGCCCCAGGCCGATGCCGTAATAGAGCCACAAAGCCAGCCCCAAGCCCAGCGCCGGGATGGCCAGGATGGTGCTAAAGCGCAAAAGCTTGCGCGCCATGAGCAGTAAGCGGGCGCGTTCGGCTTCGGAACCGGGCTCGACCATGGCCAAATTCACAAAAATGCGCGGCAGGTAAAACAGCCCGGCAAACCAGCTGGCGACGAAAACAATGTGGAAGGCTTTGACCCAGAGCATGGGCAAAGTGTAGCGGCAGCCCCGCTGGGCGAAGGGCCCAATCGCGGGCAAAAAAAACCCCAGCACATGGCCGGGGTGTTAAGCCTATTTGCTGTCACACATCAAGGCCCCGCTCAGGGAGGAAAAGCGGGGGGAACCGAAGTTCCCAGCCAAAAGTATATCTTTCTTGGCAAAAAAGTCACGAATTTTTTGTTTTGTTTAAAAAAATTGTTTTATGTGTTGTAAACGGCACAAAAGCGCAACCAGCGCCTGCGCCAGCCAAGGGCTTGGGGCTGTGACATTTTTTCTTCCCGCCAGGCTGCGAATTCAGGCACAATTTTCCCCATGATCACCCCCGCACCCTTCCCCATTGGCCGTCCCCGCCGCCTGCGCCGCGACAGCTTTACCCGCAATCTGGTCCGCGAAAACACCCTCACGGCGCATGACCTGATTTATCCGGTTTTCGTCGTTGAAGGGGAGCGCCAGCGCGTGGCCGTGCCGTCCATGCCGGGCGTGGAACGTTTGAGCCTGGACTTGCTGCTGCCGGTGGCCCAGGCTTGTGTGGAGCTGGAAATCCCGGTGATGGCTTTGTTTCCGGTGATCGACCCGTCGCTCAAAACCTATGACGGCGCCGAAGCGCTCAACCCGGACGGCCTGGTGCCCCGCGTGGTGCGCGCCTTGAAAAAAGAATTTCCCCAGTTGGGCATCATGACCGATGTAGCGCTGGACCCGTTCACCAGCCACGGCCAAGACGGCCTGCCCGACACCCGGCCCGAAACCGAGGGCTACATCTTGAACGACGAAACTACCGCGGTGTTGGTGCAGCAAGCGCTGACGCAGGCGCGCGCAGGCGTGGACATCGTGGCGCCCAGCGACATGATGGACGGGCGCATCGGCGCCATCCGCCAAGCGCTGGAAGCGGAAAAACTGGTGCACACCCGCATCATGGCCTACAGCGCGAAATACGCCAGCGCGTTTTACGGCCCGTTTCGTGACGCCGTGGGCTCGGCCGCCAACCTGGGCAAGGGCAATAAAAAGGTGTACCAAATGGATCCGGGCAATAGCGACGAAGCGCTGCGCGAAGTGGCCATGGACATTGCCGAGGGCGCCGACATGGTGATGGTCAAACCCGGCATGCCTTACCTGGACGTGGTGCGCCGCGTCAAAGACGAATTCAAGGTGCCGACCTTTGCCTACCAGGTGTCCGGCGAGTACGCCATGCTAATGGCCGCCGCGCAAAACGGCTGGCTGGACCGCGAGGCCGTGATGCTGGAGAGCCTGCTGGCCTTCAAACGCGCAGGCGCCGATGGCGTGCTCACCTACTTTGCGCTAGACGCTGCGCGCGCCTTGCGCAAAGCCTGACGCAGCGCCCATGCGGCACTGCTTTCTCACCCAAGCACGCGACGCGGTGATGGTGCGGCATTACAGCGCACTTTCTTCGCGCTGCGCGTGGCCAACACAAAATCCTGCGGTGGCGCACGCAAACCCATGAACGCCCCTGTCATGCTGATTACCGGTGGCTCGCGCGGGATTGGCGCGGCAACCGCGCTATTGGCGGCGCAAGCCGGCTATGCGGTGGCGGTCAATTACCAATCCAACTCGCTGGCTGCCGACGAGGTGGTGCGCAGCATCCGCGAAAGCGGCGGCCAGGCCATAGCCTTGCAAGCCGATGTCAGCCGTGAAGACGAGGTGATGGCGATGTTTGCGCGCATAGACGCCAAGTGGGGGCCCTTGGCTGCGTTGGTGAACAACGCGGGGGTGGTCGATGTCAGTTCCCGCGTCGATGGCATGGGCGTAGCGCGGCTTTCGCGCATGCTCAATACCCATGTGCTGGGCAGCTTTGTCTGCGCCCGCGAGGCGGTTTTGCGCATGAGTACGCGCCATGGCGGCAGCGGCGGGGCCATCGTCAACCTGTCTAGCGCCGCATCCAAGCTGGGCAGCCCCGGCCAGTATGTGGACTATGCGGCCTGCAAAGGCGCAATTGACACCTTTACCATCGGCCTGGCCAAAGAGGTGGCCGCCGAAGGAATCCGCGTCAACGCGGTGCGCCCCGGCATCATCGAAACCGACATCCATGCCAGCGGCGGCGAGCCCGACCGGGCACAGCGCCTGGCCCCGCAAGTGCCTATGCAACGGCCAGGCAGCGCGCAGGAAGTGGCCAACGCTATTGTTTGGCTGCTGAGTCCGCAAGCCAGTTACTGCACCGGCGCGCTACTGGACGTGGGCGGCGGGCGCTAAGCGCACACTTGTATGCTTGGGGTCTTATGGCCTTTTGGCCCGAACCCCATCCCCAGATCAACAGTTCCCGATCTCGATTTCCCGACCTCAGCGCCCGACCCTGTTTACCGACCCGATTACGCAGAAAGCTTTTTTGTATGGATGCCAGTGCCCTGACCAGCCCCGATTTATCCGTTGAACTACGCGGCCCGGTGCTGTGGCTGACCATTACCCGCGAAGCGCGCCGCAATGCCATGAGCCATGGCGTGTTGGCCGGTATGTCGGCGGCCATCAGCGCAGCGCAAACTGAGCGTAGCGTGCGCGCCATCGTCGTCACCGGTGCCGGTGACAAAGCTTTTTGCGCTGGGGCCGATCTGCAAAACGCACAAGCCTTCACCACCGATTACTCCGAGCCGCTAGGCCATTTGGCGCAGCTCTTGCGCGTAGCCAAAGCCAGCTATGTGCCACTGGTGGCGCGCGTCAACGGCGCGTGTATGGCCGGGGGCATGGGCCTCTTGTCCATGTGCGATATGGCGGTGGCCGCGGAGCATGCAGTCTTTGGTTTGCCCGAGGTGAAGGTGGGCGTCTTCCCCGCCCAGGTGCTCAGCGTTTTGCAACACCTGATTCCGCGCCGCACGCTGGTGGAAATGTGTATTACCGGCGAGCCCATTAGCAGCCTGCAAGCCTTGGAGTTTGGCCTGGTCAATTACATCGACCGCGATGTCGATGCCAAGCTGCAATGGTTGCTGGAACGCCTGCTGGACAAGTCGCCCGCAGCAGTACGGCGCGGGCTGTACATGATGAAGAAAATGGAGGCCATGGCCTTTGAAGAGTCCATGGCTTTTACCGAAAGCCAGATTGCACTCTTTACGCTAACCGAGGACGCACGCGAGGGCCAACTGGCGTTTCAGGAAAAGCGCAAACCCCAATGGAGCGGCAAGTAAGCCTGCTGTGGCAGGCTGACAGCGCTCGCCCACACACCACATGAACGACACCACTTTTGACTACATCATCATCGGCGCAGGAACCGCCGGTTGCCTGCTGGCCAATCGCCTGAGCGCCGACGCTTCCAAGCGCGTGCTGCTGATCGAAGCCGGGCGGCGCGACGATTACCACTGGATTCATATCCCGGTAGGCTATTTGTATTGCATCGGCAACCCGCGCACTGACTGGTTGTTCAAAACCGAGGCCGAGGCCGGGCTCAATGGCCGCAGCCTGATTTACCCGCGCGGCAAAACCCTAGGCGGTTGCAGCAGCATCAACGGCATGATTTATATGCGCGGCCAGGCCCGCGATTACGCGCGCTGGGCCGATGTGACGGGCGAGTCGCAATGGAGCTGGGACAACAGTCTGCCCTATTTCCAATTGCACGAAGACCACTACAAAGGTGCGAACGCTTTGCACGGCGCGCGCGGCACCGCACCCGCGCTGATGCAAGACGCGGATACGCCCTACCGCGCGCTGCTGCGCCACCACAATGCAGGTGGCGAGTGGCGCGTGGATAAACAACGTTTGCGCTGGGAGGTGCTGGAAGCTTTTTCGCAGGCAGCGGTGCAAGCGGGCATCCCGGCGACCGAGGACTTCAACCGGGGCGACAACGAGGGTGTGGGCTTTTTTGAAGTCAACCAAAAAAACGGCTGGCGCTGGAATACCGCCAAGGCCTTTTTGCGCCCCACGTGCTATGCGCGACCCAACTTCGAACTCTGGACCGGCGCGCAGGCGAGCGAACTGGTGCTGGAAAACCACCCCGGCACCGCCAAGCCTTTGCGCTGCACTGGCGTAAAGGTCTGGAATGGGCGGGAAATGGTGACCGCGCATGCACAGCGAGAAGTGATTTTGAGCGCCGGTTCGGTCGCCTCGCCGCAGTTGTTGCAACTCTCGGGTATTGGTCCGGCTGCGCTGCTGCAAGCCAAGAACATCGCGCTGCGGCTAGACCTGCCGGGCGTAGGCGCCAATTTGCAAGACCATTTGCAAATCCGTACGGTGTTCAAAGTGAAAAATACGCCTACGCTCAACACCATTGCCTCCAGCCTGTGGGGCAAGGCGCGTATCGGCTTGGAATACGTGCTCAAGCGCACCGGGCCCATGAGCATGGCGCCCAGCCAGTTGGGCGCATTCACGCGCAGCGACCCGCAGCAGCCTTACCCGAATATCCAGTACCACGTGCAGCCGCTCAGCCTGGATGCCTTTGGCTCGCCGCTGCACACCTTCAATGCCATGACCGCCAGCGTGTGCAACCTTAACCCAACGAGCCGGGGCACGATCAACATCCGCACCCCCGACTTTCGCGATGCGCCAGCGATTGCGCCCAATTACCTGAGCACGGATACCGACCGCAAAGTGGCCGCCGATTCACTACGGGTAACGCGGCGCATCATGGCGCAAAGCGCGATGCAAGCTTTTGCGCCCGAGGAATACAAACCCGGCGTGCAATACCAAAGCGACGAAGAACTCGCCAAGCTGGCTGGCGACATTGCCAGTACGATTTTTCACCCCGTGGGCACCACCAAAATGGGCCGCGCCGACGATCCCATGGCGGTGGTGGACCCACGCCTAAAAGTGCGTGGCGTGGCCGGGCTGCGCGTGGTCGATGCGGGCGTGATGCCCTTTATCACCAGCGGCAACACCAATTCGCCCACCCTGATGATTGCTGAGAAAGCAGCCCAATGGATTGTCGAAGACGCCCACGACTAAGGGGAAACACGCAAGGGTAAGTCCTGATGTTGATCCGGCGCTACAACGCTACAGTGCGCGGGTGCCTCGATACAGGCCACACTTCGAAAAGCGAAGGGCAGCCCACCAGGCCGCGAGCGATTCCGAGGAGACCATAAGACCCTGGCCTAGCCAAGGTTGACACACCTCCCCAAGAGGCAAAAAGCACCAACCTTGTTGGTGCTTTTTTTTGCGTTTTTTTGCCTTGTCGCTGCATCTGCGATCCAGTTGCAAACCTCTACACTTGGCAGGCTTTGGCGCAGTGGATGCCCAAGGCATTGGCTACCGCGACACCTGACTTCTTTCTATACCCCACTCCCCATGGAATTGCTACTTGTTTGCGCCGCTTCGCTTTTAGCGGGATTTGTCGATTCCATTGTCGGAGGTGGCGGACTCATACTGATACCCAGTTTGTTTGCTGTATTCCCGACGGCAGCGCCCGCGACCTTGTTTGGCACCAACAAAGGCGCCTCCGTCTGGGGCACTGGTTTAGCGACGGTGCAGTACAGCCGCCGCGTCACCATGCCTTGGCGCGCACTGCTGCCCGCTGCCGCAGCCGCCTTGTTAGCCGCCTTTGCCGGGGCCTGGCTGGTGACGGTGGTCTCGCCGGCTTTGTTGCGCAAAGTTTTGCCCGGTCTTTTGGTGTTGCTGCTGGCTTATACGCTGGCAAAAAAAGATTTAGGCCAGGCGCATTCGCCGCGATTTGAAGGCCACCGCGAGATGCTGGTGCTTGCCGCCATCGGTGGGCTGGTGGGGTTTTACGATGGCTTTTTCGGGCCGGGGACCGGCAGCTTTTTTGTGTTTTTACTAGTGCGTGTGGCCGGTTACGACTTTTTGCATGCCTCAGCCAGCGCCAAGTTGCTCAATACCGCCAGCAATCTGGCGGCCCTGGTTTTATTCGCTTGGACCGGCCATGTGTGGTGGCACCTGGTGTTGGCCATGGCCTTGTCCAATATGGTGGGCAGCTTGGCCGGTACGCATCTGGCGCTCAAACACGGCACCGGCTTTGTGCGCATCGTGTTTATGGTGGTGGTGGCGGCCTTGATCGCCAAAACCTCGTGGGATGCGTTTCTGGCTTGAAACGGCGTGGCGTTCAGGTCTTAGCGCTTAAGGCTTGGCGACCAGCCCTGGCGGCTCCGCGATTTGCGAGGGCGGTGGCCAGCTGAGCTCGGCCACGGCGCGTGGCTTGCCGATGGGCGCAGTAGCCTGGCCTTTGCGCACGGCGGCCAAGTCTTCTTCATTGGGGTATTGCTGCAAGAGCCAGTAGTCAAACACACGCCGGGCAATCGGCGCGGCGGAGGCAGAACCGAAACCGGCGTTTTCCACAATCACGGCCAGGGCAATTTTCGGGTCGTCCGCTGGTGCAAAGGCGACGTAGAGCGAGTGGTCCCGTTGGTGCTCTTCCATGCGCGCGGCGTTGTATTTTTCGTTCTTGCCCAGGCTCACCGCTTGCGCGGTGCCGGTTTTGCCGCCACTTAAATAAGCGGCCCCGGCAAAGGCGCGCGCGGAGGTGCCCTCTTGCGTGACACCCACCATCGCCTGGACTATCACATTGATGTTGTCGGGCGACAGCTTTAAGTCTTCTGGAGGAGGCGCCGGGCGTTCGCTGCGCGCATGCGTACTGGCGTCTGCGGTGGCTTGCACCAGACGCGGGGTGTACTTGATGCCCTTGTTCGCTACCGTGGCTGTGGCCTGCGCCAATTGCAACATGGTAAAGCTGTTATAGCCCTGGCCTATCCCTAGAGAAATTGTCTCTCCGGCATACCATTTTTGGTGCTCGGGTTTGCTGTAGTAGCGCCGCTTCCATTCCTGGCTAGGCAGTACGCCGCGCACTTCGCCCAGCACATCGATGCCGGTCATCTGGCCAAAGCCCAGGGGTTTCATAAAGTCGTGCATGGTGTCCACGCCCAACTCGTTCGCTAGCGAATAAAAATAGGCGTTACTAGACTCCACAATCGCCCGGCGCATGTCCATGATGCCGCCGCGCTCGTTCTCTGGGCTGCCAAAACGATGGCCGCCAAACATGTAAAACCCGGGGTCATTGATCAGCGTAGTGGGCTTGCGTGTGCCCGTCTCCAAAGCTGCCAATGCCATAAATGGTTTGTAGGTCGAACCCGGCGGATAGGTGCCGCGCAAAGCGCGGTTAAGCAAGGGCTTGTCCGGCGATTCATTGAGCATTTGCCAGTTATCCTGATCGATGCCTTCAACGAATAAGTTCGAATCAAACGTTGGCTTACTCACAAAGGCCAGCACTTCGCCATTTTTCGGGTTAATAGCCACCAGCGCGCCGCGCCGCTCGCCAAACATGCTCTCCACCAAGTGCTGCAATTTGATGTCGATGGTTAGCACCACGGTATCGCCCGGCGTGGCTTTGCTGCTTGACAGGCGCCGCGTAGCCCGCCCGCCCGCCGATGTTTCAATATGCTCGACGCCGGTGATGCCATGCAACTGGCGCTCAAAGCTTTGCTCTACGCCTAGCTTGCCGATATATTCCGTCCCCCGGTAATTAGCCTGGTCGTCATCGTCTTCGATTTTTTCTTTCTCACTTTGGTTGATGCGCCCGATGTAGCCGATCACATGGCTGGCCAGTTCGCCATAGGGGTAGTTGCGAAACAAGCGGGCTTTGATCTCTACGCCGGGAAAGCGAAAACGCTGTGCGGCAAAGCGCGCCACTTCCACATCGGTGAGGCGGTTGCGCAAAGGCAGGGACTCAAAGGTTTTGGATTCTTCGAGTAATTTTTTGAAGCGGCGCCGGTCACGCGGGGTGATCTCCACCACCTCGGCCAATGCGTCTATGGTCGCTTCCAAACCATTGGTTTTGGAGGGCGTGATTTCCAGGGTGTAAGCCGAATAATTGCTGGCCAGCACAATGCCGTTGCGGTCTTGTATCAGGCCCCGGTTGGGCACGATCGGCACGATAGCGGTGCGGTTGCTTTCGGCCTGCGCCAGCAAATCGTCATGGCGCCACAGCTGCAAATACATGAGACGCAGCAGCAACAACACAAAGCACACCAACACCAGTACCGTGAACACAAAGATGCGCTGGCGAAAGCGTTGCAGGTCGTAATCGATATTGCGCAAGTCCATGGTGCGCCTTGGCTAGAGCGGACGGTTGTCGTCCGGGTCCGGCGCGCGGCGCTGCGGGGCCAGCAGCATCCAGCTGATCACCGGCCACAGCAAGGCCTCGCCCACCGGCGCCAACAGCACCCACCAGCCTGGAAAGTTGCCGCCAATAATGCCGTTGAGGACCAACTCCACCATATGCACCAGCGCAAACAAGGGAAGCACTTGTAGCGTCTGCTCGGGCAAGCTAAACCAAAGTAAACGGCGGTGCACCATGATCGCAAAATAGCTGAGCACCGTATAGGCCATGGCATGCTGCCCCAGCAAGCCGCCTTGGTACACATCGAGCATCAAACCAAATACGAAAGCAACGGCCACGCCCACGCGCATGGTTTGGTGTACCGTCCAAAACACAAGCACGATGGACAGTATATCGGGCGCCCATGCGGCGCGGCCCCACAGCAGCATATTGCCCAGCATATTGGCGATAAAGGCGAACAGCAGGCTCACCCATAAAAACGCAGGGTTGACCGGCATGAGCAGGCGTTGGCCCGGACGCATAATCATCGGCGGCCTCCGCTACGCACGGCTTTGTGCTCCGGCTCGGGCGGCGGACGCGCCACGGCGGCTTGCGCAGTGGGCAGCAGCACCAGCACATGGCGCGTGCCTGCGACCATGGCAATCGGCACGCATTCGATACGCGCAAACACCGCCTCAGTGCGCCGCTCCACTTTGTCCACCCGCGCCACCGGCAAGCCTGCCGGGTAGACGCCATCGACGCCGCTGGTGGTAAGCATATCGCCCACAGTGACATCCGAATTAGCAGCCATAAAGCGCAGCTCCAGCGCATCGGCATTGCGGGTGGTTTCGCCATAAGCAACACCGCGTGCGCCGGTGCGTACATTGACCACGGGAATAGCATGGTCGCGGTCAGTTATCAGGGTCACTTCGCTGGACAGAGGAAATACCCGCGTCACCTGGCCGATGACGCCCAACTCATCGATCACCGGGGAAGCCAGATGCACGCCCTGGCGCTCACCCTTGTCTAACACCACTTTGCGGGTGTAGGGGTCGGCCGCATCGTAGACCACCTGGGCGGCCAGCGTGCCGGGCCATTGGCGTTCCTGCAAATTCAAAATGCCGCGCAGTCGCTGGTTTTCCAAAACCAGTTGTTCGGTTTGCTGGGCGCGCTGGCGTTGCTCAGCCAACTGCGTGCGCAGTTGTTGCAAAGCGGTCTCGTTGCTGAACATGCCGTCCATGCGCGCATTGGCGTTTTGCGACAGCAGCAGCGGCTGCAAAACCAGCCATTGCAGCGGATAGAGCGCGGTTGCGATGCTGGCACGTAAGGGCTGCACCATTTGAAAGCGCGCGTCGGCCACCATCAACAAGAGTGCCAGGGCGCTGAACACCACCAGGCGTGACAAAGCCGAAGGGCCTTGCCGAAAAAACGGAGGGGGGTCTCGGCCCAGCGAAGCAAGAGCCATCGCTGCGTCCGGCGCTTACTCGTTGGTGAAAATCGAGCCCAAGCGTTCCATTTGCTCTAGGGCGATGCCGCAACCGCGCACCACACAGGTCAAGGGGTCTTCGGCTACCAACACCGGCAGGCCGGTTTCTTCGGCGAGCAAGCGGTCCAGGTCGCGCAATAGCGCGCCGCCGCCGGTGAGCATCATGCCGCGGTCCGCAATGTCGGCGCCCAACTCGGGAGGCGTTTGCTCCAGCGCGTTTTTCACGGCGGACACGATGTTGTTGAGCGGGTCGGTGAGGGCTTCCAAAATTTCGTTGGAGGATATGGTGAAGGAGCGCGGCACACCTTCGGACAGGTTGCGACCGCGTACTTCCATTTCCTTGACCTCCGAACCGGGGAAGGCCGAGCCGATTTGTTTTTTGATGGCCTCTGCCGTGGGTTCGCCGATCAGCATGCCGTAGTTGCGGCGGATGTAGTTGATGATGGCCTCGTCAAACTTATCGCCACCGACGCGCACGCTGCCTTTGTAGACCATGCCGCCCAGCGAGATCACGCCCACTTCGGTGGTACCGCCGCCGATGTCCACCACCATGGAGCCGCAGGCCTCCGAGACCGGCAGGCCCGCGCCAATGGCCGCAGCCATGGGCTCTTCGATCAAGTACACATCGCTGGCGCCTGCGCCCAGGGCGGATTCGCGGATGGCGCGGCGCTCGACCTGGGTGGAGCCGCAGGGCACGCAAATAATGATGCGCGGGCTGGGCCGAAACACGCTGCGCGGATGCACCATCTTGATGAACTGCTTGAGCATTTGCTCGGTGACGGTGAAGTCGGCGATTACGCCGTCTTTCATGGGGCGGATGGCTTCGATATTGCCGGGTACCTTGCCCAACATGGCTTTGGCCTCTTTACCCACCGCCTGAATAGATTTTTTGCCCTGGGGACCGCCTTCGTGGCGGATCGCTACCACCGATGGCTCGTCGAGCACAATGCCTTTGTCGCGCACAAAAATCAGGGTATTTGCGGTTCCGAGGTCAATGGCCAGGTCGGTTGAAAAATAACGGGTGAAAGCTCCAAGCATGGCGTGTCCTTGTCGACATGCAGCGCGGTCGCATGCTGCATCGTCTGTGTTTTGTCGGTAAATGGCTGATTTCAGGCGCAAACGGCAGGGGAAAACGCCGCGCAAGCCAAAGGCAGGATAATAACCCATCGCCCCTGAAATCCCGCCTTGTGCAGGGGCCTACGCTCAGCAAACCACCCTGTAAAGACCGCTTTTTTCACATGTCCCTGACCTCCCACGATATCGACCGCCTCGCCCAGCTCTCCCGGCTGCAGTTTGAGCCGCCCGCCGCCGAACGCCTGCTTGGGCAGCTCAATGGTTTTTTTGAGATCGTTGAGCAAATGCGCGCTGTGGACACTAGCGGCGTGGTGCCGATGGCGCATCCGGTCGATGCCATGCACGGTTTAACTGCTGCCATTGCCGACACCGACGCACTAGGTATGACGCTGCGATTGCGCGAAGACATGGTGAGCGAGCCCAACCAGCGCGACGCCAATCAACGCAGCGCGCCTGCGGTGGAGCGCGGTTTGTTTCTGGTGCCGAAAGTGATCGAGTAAGCCATGGCTGATTTACACGACATGACAGTTGCCCAATTGGCGGCGGGTCTCAAAAAGAAAGATTTCAGCGCGGTCGAAGTGGCCACGCGTTTTTTGGCGCGCATGGGCGGCAATCCGCATAACGCGTTTTTGGATATCAACAGCGAAGTGACGCTGGCGCAGGCCCAAGCCTCGGACGACAAAATTGCCAAGGGCACCGCGGGGCCACTAGAAGGCGTGCCGATTGCGCACAAAGACATCTTTGTAACCAAAGATTTCGCCACCACGGCGGGATCGAAAATATTGAAAGACTACCGCTCGCCGTTTGACGCCACGGTGGTTTCAAAGCTGCGCGAAGCCGGCATGGTGACTTTGGGCAAGCTCAATTGCGATGAATTCGCTATGGGCTCGGCCAATGAAAACTCGGCTTATGGTACGGTGACCAACCCCTGGGACACGACGCGCATTCCCGGCGGCTCGTCCGGCGGCAGCGCGGCGGCTGTGGCAGCACGCTTGGCGCCTGCGGCCACCGGCACAGATACAGGTGGGTCGATTCGCCAACCCGCCGCGTTTTGCGGCATCACCGGCATCAAGCCTACTTATGGCCGTGCCTCGCGCTACGGCATGGTGGCGTTTGCTTCCAGCCTGGATCAGGCCGGGCCGATGGCGCGCAGTGCCGAAGACTGCGCTTTGTTGTTGTCGGCCATGTGCGGGCCAGATTTGGACAGAGACTCTACTTCCTTGAATGTGGCGAACGAAGATTTTTCGGGTGCATTAACGCAGCCGCTTCAAGGCTTGCGTGTAGGCATACCCAGTGAATTTTTCGCCGAAGGCTTAGCGAACGATGTGCGCAGCGCCATTGACGCGGCGTTAAAACAATTGCAATCCCAAGGTGCCACGCTGGTGCCTATCGCTCTGCCGCGTACCGAGTTATCTATTCCGGTGTACTACATCATCGCGCCGGCAGAGGCATCAAGCAACCTCAGCCGTTTTGATGGCGTGAAATTTGGCCACCGGGCCAGCAACTTTTCAGACCTGGCCGACATGTATGAAAGAACCCGCAGCGAAGCTTTTGGACAAGAAGTGAAACGCCGCATCATGATAGGCAGTTATGTGTTGTCGCACGGTTATTACGACGCCTACTATTTACAAGCGCAAAAAATTCGCCGGATGATTGCAGACGATTTTCAGCAAGCCTTTAACCAATGCGACGTAATTGCCGGTCCAGTCGCACCGACCACCGCATGGAAGCTGGGCGATAAATCAGACGATCCGCTAGCAAACTATTTGGCTGACATCTTCACGCTGCCCGCATCGCTCGCGGGCTTGCCGGGCATGAGCCTGCCGGTCGGGTTTGGTGCAAGCGGTATGCCAGTGGGCATGCAACTCATCGGCAATTATTTGCAGGAAGCCAAATTGCTGAACGTGGCGCACCAATACCAATTGCATACAGACCATCACACACAA
Organism: uncultured beta proteobacterium; assembly: GCA_903869595.1. Classification (GTDB taxonomy): domain Bacteria; phylum Pseudomonadota; class Gammaproteobacteria; order Burkholderiales; family Burkholderiaceae_C; genus Allorhodoferax. The sequence continues at coordinate 21,001 of CAIPZV010000028.1, forward strand.
GCCCCTGGAGGTGCCCCATGAGCGCCCCTAAATTAGTGCATGGCTACGAAGTCGTCATCGGCTTTGAAACCCATGCCCAACTCTCCACGCAAAGTAAGATTTTCAGCCGCGCGTCCATTGCGTTCGGTGCCGAGCCGAACACGCAAGCTTGCGCCGTGGACCTGGCCTTGCCGGGCACGCTGCCGGTGATGAACAAGGGCGCGGTCGAACGCGCAATTGAACTCGGGCTGGCGCTGGGTTCGCACATCGCCGAGCGCAGCGTGTTTGCGCGCAAAAATTATTTTTACCCCGACCTGCCCAAGGGCTACCAGATCAGCCAGTTTGAAATACCGGTGGTGCAAGGCGGCGCGGTGTCGTTCTTTTTGGGTGACGAGAAGAAGACCGTTCGGCTAGTGCGCGCGCATCTGGAAGAGGATGCGGGTAAATCGCTGCACGAGGATTTCATCGGTCAATCAGGCATCGACCTGAACCGCGCCGGTACGCCGCTGTTGGAAATCGTTACCGAGCCCGATATGCGCTCCAGCGAAGAAGCCGTGGCCTACGCCAAAGAGTTGCACAAGATCGTGACTTGGATTGGCATTTGCGACGGCAATATGCAAGAAGGCAGTTTCCGCTGCGATGCGAACGTGTCGGTGCGCAAGCCCGGTGCGTCGCTGGGCACACGCCGTGAGATCAAAAACTTGAACAGCTTCAAGTTCATGCAGCAGGCGATTGACTATGAAGTGCGTTGGCAGATCGAGCAGATCGAAGACGGCCACGCGATTCAACAAGCGACGGTGTTGTTCAACCCGGATACCGGCGAGACCCGAGCCATGCGCACCAAAGAAGATGCCGCCGATTACCGTTACTTCCCCGACCCGGATTTACCTCCGCTGGTGATTTCGCGCGAATGGGTGGAGCGCGTACGCAGTGAAATGGCCGAGCTGCCGCGCGTGATGGCCGAGCGCTTTGTCACGCAATACGGCTTGCCCGAATACGACGCCACGACGCTGACGCAAAGCAAAGCCATGGCGGCTTATTTTGAAGAAACGGCCAAGGCTTGCGGACAAGCGAAGTTGGCGAGTAACTGGATCATGGGTGAAGTTTCACGTCGCCTAAATGCCAGCGAAATGACCTTCGAACAGACACCTGTGAGCGCCGCGCAACTGGCTGCTTTGATTGGTCGTATCACTGATAACACCATCAGCAACAACGCAGCGCGTCAGGTTTTTGACGCGTTGTGGACCTCGACTTCGAACGATGTAACAGTAGCCATTACAGGGGTTGGCGCAGTTGGTGCGGTGAGCGAGGTCGATGCCGTCATCGAGGCCAAAGGCCTTAGGCAAATGAACGACACCAGCGCCCTAGAAGCCATCATTGACGAGGTGCTGGCCGCCAATCCGAAAAACGTCGAAGAGTTCAGAGCCGGTAACGCCAAAGCCTTGAACGGTCTAGTTGGCCCCATCATGAAAGCCAGCAAGGGCAAGGCCAATCCGGCGCAAGTGAATGCATTGCTTCTCAAGAAGTTAGGGTGAAGAGGTTGAGTAATTAATCCTTGCATTTTGAATATTTCATATTTAAAATGCAAGGATGTTTACACGCATCGCTCAACCATCCCTTAGCGCCCAACTGACTTGGAGTCCGGCGGTTGCCATTCTCGGGCCGCGCCAAATCGGCAAGACCACGCTGGCGCGCTCGCTCTTAAAAAGCCACAGCGACGCTGTTTATTTGGACTTGGAGTCACCCCAAGACCAGGCCCGGTTGGGCGAAGGGCCGCTATTTTTGCAAGCCCATGCAGATCAACTGATCATCCTTGACGAAGTGCAAAACGCACCCGGGCTTTTTTCAGTATTACGCGGAGAGATTGACCGCCTTCGTCGTCCAGGGCGCTTTGTGCTTTTGGGTTCGGCATCGTTTGAGTTGCTTCGCCAGTCCCAATCATTGGCCGGTCGCCTGAGCCTGATCGACATGTTTCCGCTGCTGGTCGATGAAGTGGGTTCCGATCAGCACACCCTGCAAACATTGTGGCTACGCGGAGGCTTTCCTCCCAGTTTCACCGCCGTGAACGAACAAGCCTCTTGGGCATGGCGCGAGGCGTTCATTCGCCACCTGCTGAACACCGATTTGCCTGCCCTCGGTTTGAACGTGGATGCGACCAGCCTTAGCCGCTTTTGGCGCATGCTCGCGCATGTGCATGGCCAACTCTTCAATGCGTCTGCCCTTGCCAATTCGCTGGATGTGAGTGCGCCCACGGTCACCCGCTGGCTTGACCACATGGTGGGGGCGCTTCTGGTGAGAAGGCTCGAACCGTTTCACGCCAACTTGGGCAAGCGCTTGGTCAAGTCCCACAAGGTTTATGTGCGCGACAGCGGTCTGCTGCACAGCTTGCTTGGCCTGACCAGCGTCGCCGACTTGCAAGGCCACCCCATGACCGGCGCTTCATGGGAAGGCTTTGTCATGGATCACATTGCTGCACAACTGCCCGCCGGGGCCTTCATGTCGTTTTACAGAACGGCAGCAGGGGCTGAGCTCGATGTAGTGGTCGAATCAGGCCAACACATCATCGCCTTTGAAATCAAATTCAGCGTTGCGCCCAAAGTGAGTAAAGGTTTTTGGCAATCACTCAAGGACATACAGCCTCACAAAACCTATATCGTTGCACCAGTACAGCAACGCTGGCCGTTTGCCGAGGGTGTGGAGGTTATTCCTGTGGGTGATATTGCCAGCGTTTTTGCTACCCCACTACGGTGATCCCGCAGGTCTTAAGCCAGAAACACCCGCCCCCCGCGCGGCCGCAACTGCACCAGGTCGGCCTCGCGCAGCGGCATGGCGGCAAATTCTTGCAAGCCCAGATGCACTTCCAGCACTTCGCCCTGGGGCAGGATGGATGCGTCCTGCGGGCTAATTTCCAGGCGCACCAGCGGGCCTGCTGCCAGCACGCGCAGCACCTGGCCTGCTATCCAACCGGTCGCATCGCCCGCGCCGGGCGTGGCGGCAGGGCGCAGCTCCAGTTCGTAGGGCCGTACAAAGGCATAGCCCGCTTGTTGCGCAGCGGCCTGCCGTAATTCGGGGCAGGCAATGCGCGCCTGGCCTTGACCAATGCGCAAGCTGCCATCTTCGATTTGCCCTTGCAAACGGTTGACCTGGCCCAAAAAGCTAAACACAAACGGGCTGGCGGGTTGCTCCCACACCGTTTGCGGCGTGCCTACCTGCTCTATGCGGCCGTGGTTCATCAGCACCACGCGGTCCGACACTTCGAGGGCCTCTTCCTGGTCGTGGGTCACAAACACGCTGCTAACCTGCAGCTCATCATGCAAGCGGCGCAACCAGCGGCGCAGCTCTTTGCGCACTTTGGCATCGAGTGCGCCGAAAGGTTCATCGAGCAATAAGACCTGCGGCTCTACCGCCAGCGCACGGGCCAAGGCAATGCGTTGGCGCTGCCCGCCCGAGAGTTGCGCCGGGAAGCGGTCACCCAGCCAATCGAGTTGCACCAGATCTAGCAACTGGTGCACTTTGTCTTTGATCTGCGCCTCCGTGGGGCGGCTGGCGCGCGGGCGCATGCGCAGGCCAAAGGCGACGTTGTCAAACACCGTCATGTGGCGGAACAAGGCGTAGTGCTGGAACACAAAACCCACGTTGCGCTCGCGCGGATGCACGGCGGTGGCATCGACTCCGGAAAAATAAATGCTGCCGGCATCGGCGCTTTCCAAGCCAGCAATGATGCGCAGCAAAGTCGTTTTGCCGCAGCCCGAAGGCCCGAGCAAAGCGACCAGTTCGCCCGATGCAATCTCTAGGCTGACATCGTCCAAGGCTTGGAAATTGCCAAATTGCTTGCTGACATGTTCAATGGAAATGCTCATAAGAAGGTGGCCTTAAGGGCTGACAGGACGCTCGGGGGAAAGGCTTTGGGCGGCGCTTTGCTGGCGCTCAAATTTCCACTCCGCCAGGCTTTTGATGACCAGGGTCACCAGCGCCAAGAGGGTGAGCAAGGTAGCCACGGCAAAGGCCGCGACCGATTGGTATTCGTTGTACAAAATCTCAATATGCAAGGGCATGGTATTGGTTTGCCCGCGTATATGCCCGGACACTACCGACACCGCGCCAAACTCACCCATGGCGCGGGCGTTGCACAAAATCACGCCATAAATCAAAGCCCAGCGGATGTTGGGCAAGGTCACGTACCAAAACGTTTGCCAACCCGTGGCGCCCAGCACGATACTGGCTTGTTCCTCGTCGGTACCTTGCGATTGCATCAAGGGCAACAACTCGCGCGCCACGAAGGGGAAGGTCACAAAAGTCGTAGCGAGCACCATGCCCGGCAGCGCAAAAATGATTTTGATGTCGTGCGCCATCAACCAAGGGCCGAACCAACCATGTGCGCCAAACATCAACACATAGACCAAACCGGCCACCACTGGCGACACGGAGAAAGGCAAATCGATCAAGGTGGTGAGCGCGGACTTGCCGGGAAATTCAAACTTGGCAATCGCCCATGCCGCCGACACGCCAAACACCAAATTGCAAGGCACAGCCACCACCGCAACCAACAGCGTCAGGCCAATCGCGCTCATTGCCTCGGGGTCGGCCAAAGCGCTGAGATAGCCGTCCAGACCTTTACGAAAAGCCTCGACAAACACGGCGGCCAAAGGGAGCAAGAGGAACAAAAACACGAAAGCCAGGGCCAGCGTCAGCAGCGCCCAGCGCACCCACGTGGGCTCGGCTCGCGCCGCGTGCTTGGCCGGGTGGCGGGCCTGCCCGCTCACGAAGATGCTCCCAGGCGCTGGCGTTGCCAGGTTTGCAAGGCGTTGATGACAAACAACATCGCAAAGGAAGCCACCAACAGAACAGAGGCCACGGCGGTGGCGCCAGCGTAGTCGTACTGCTCTAGCTTGCCGATGATGATGAGTGGCGTGATCTCCGACACCATGGGCATATTGCCTGCGATAAAAATCACCGAGCCGTATTCGCCCACGCCTCTTGCAAAGGCCATGGCAAAACCGGTTAACAAAGCGGGTGCAATCGTTGGAAAAATCACATGCGCAAAGCTTTGCCATGGCGTAGCGCCCAGGCACATGGCGGCCTCTTCCAACTCTTGTTCGCAATCTTCCAAAACCGGTTGCACGGTGCGCACTACAAAAGGCAGGCCAATAAAGGTGAGGGCAATCACCACGCCGTTGGGATTAAAAGCCAGGGCAATGCCATAGGGCTCGAGCAGGCTGCCAACCCAACCGTTGCTTGCCAGCAATGCGGTCAGTGAAATACCCGCCACCGCCGTGGGCAGTGCAAAGGGCAAATCCACCAAAGCGTCGATCAACTTTTTGCCGAAAAAATCATAGCGCACCAACACCCAGGCGATGACCAAGCCAAACACCGTATTGATCAGGGCAGCAATCAAGGAAGCGCCAAAGGTTAAGCGGTAGGAAGCCATTACGCGCGGACTGCTGACGGCGGAAACAAATTGCTGCCAGTCGAGCGTCAGCGTTTTGGCGAACAAGCCCGACAAAGGGATGAGCACAATAATGCTCAGGTAAAACAGCGTGAAGGCCAGTGTGAGCTTAAAGCCTGGCAGCACGCGCAGGCTTTTACCGCGCCCAGCGGCGGAGACTGCCGGCGTGCCAGCCGCTAAGGTTTGCATACGGTGGGGGTTACTTGACGGTGTATAGCCGGTCAAACTGACCGCCGTCATTGAAATGCACTTTTTGCGCTTCAGCCGCGCTGCCGAAATAGTCTTCCACGGTAAACAGCGCGATAGGCTTAAACGTAGTGGCGTATTTTTTTAGGATGGCGGGGTTGCTCGGACGGATCGCGTGTTGCGCTGCGATTTCCTGCCCCTCGTCGGAATACAAAAAATTCAGATAGGCTTTGGCAGCGTCTTGCGTACCTTTCTTCGCTACCGTGCGTTCCACCACAGCGACTGGGTTTTCAGCGACGATAGAAGCGCTAGGGTGTATCGCATCGACCTTGCCCGCACCGAACTCGCGGTCCACCGATACCACTTCTGATTCAAAGGTGATCAGCACGTCGCCCAGGTTGCGCTGCAAAAAGATGGTGGTCGCATCGCGCCCTCCTTTGGCCAGCACAGGCACGTTTTTATAAAGCTTGGCCACAAATTCAGCCGCTTGGGCATCGGTGCCGCCGCGCTTGCGTACCTGGCCCCAGGCCGCAAGATAGGCCATGCGCCCATTGCCACCGGTTTTAGGGTTGACAACGACCACCTGAATGCCCGGGCGGATCAAGTCGTCCCAATCTTTGATGCCTTTAGGGTTTTTTTCGCGCACCAAAAACAGCATGGTCGAGCTGGTGGGCGCTGCGTTATGGGCAAAGCGCCGGGTCCAGTCTTTGGCCACTACGCCATTGGTCGCCAAAAATTCGACGTCGGTAGAGGTATTCATCGTCACCACATCGGCTTCCAGTCCATCGTTCACCGCCCGCGCCTGTGCGCTGGAGCCGCCGTGGGCCTGGTCTACGCGAATATCTTTGCCAGTACTTTTCTTGTACTGGGCCACAAAGGCGGTGTTGATGTCTTTATAGAACTCGCGTGCTACGTCGTAAGAGGCATTGAGCAAAACGGTTTGCGCTAAGCCTAGATGGCAAAAAGTGGCAGCAAGGATGGATACGAGTGATGAGCGGAAGTTACGCAGTGACATTGTTTTTCTCGCTAAGAGTTTAGCCTTGAAAGGCGCATAGAGGCAGGGAATCGATTATTGCACCAGGGCTGCACCGGCGGTGGCGTGGCTGCTCACGTCCACGAGTATCAAAGCGCCCAATGTGCGCGATTGTTCAAAGGGCAATGTCAGCAAAGGCTCCTGCAATTGCAAGCGGATGCTGCCTATTTCGTTCACCGCCAAACTATCGGCCGGCTCTTGTTCTAGTGTGTGAATATTGCGGCGATGCGCGATGTGCGCTACTTTGGCTTTGATCCAGCGGTGGCCATGCAGCGCCCAATAAGTGCGTCCGGGCACTAGCGGCTCCTCATCCATCCAGGCCAGCGTCACTTGCAATTGTTTAGTGTCATTGGCAGCTAAAGCCTCTTCCACCACGCTATCGCCACGGGACAAATCCACTTCTCTGTCCAAAATAATGCCTGCGCTGGCACCCGCAGTCACGGTACCCGGATTGCGCGCCGCATCCAGCACTGCGCTAACACGCGCACTTTGCCCGCCGGGGAAAAGGCGCACTTGCAGTCCTACGCGCAGTTGCCCGGAGCCTACACGCCCCCAAAATATGCGGCGCCCTTGTTCGGTAACGCCACTGTCATGCTGTTTTTCCACCCATTGCACTGCAAAGCTCAAAGGCAAGTGCGCATCCGTGGGCGTGGCAGGTAAGCCCTCTAGCAGCTCTAGTAAACCCGGCCCCTTGTAATGCGGCCAGGCTACGCAATCGGGCGCGCCCGATTGCACAATGCCCCAGCCTTTGAGCGCCGACACTGGCACCATCGCTGCAATCGTGATGCCCGCTTGCGCCGCAAAACTGCGCAGGGCCTGGCTGATGTTGTCAAAGGCGCGCGCAGGGTCGGCCACCGCATCGAGTTTATTCACCGCAAAAACAATGCTCGGCACACGCAACAGTTGCACCAACTGTGCGTGGCGCCGGGTTTGCGGCAATAGCGTCAGTTGCGGGTTCTCCCAATCGAGTTTGAGTGCATCGACCAAAAGCACCGCCGCATCCGCCGTGGACGCAGCCGTCACCATATTACGGGTGTATTGCTCATGGCCGGGCGTGTCGCCAATGATGAACTTGCGCTGCGGTGTTTGAAAGTAGCGATAAGCCACATCAATGGTGATGCCTTGCTCGCGCTCGGCGCTCAAGCCATCGGTGAGCAATGCTAAATCGGTCTCGCCGGCGCGCTGCACGCCAGCTAACTGGTCTTGCAGTACCGATTTGCTGTCTACCAGCAGGCGGCCTATCAAAGTGCTCTTACCGTCGTCCACCGAGCCGCAGGTAATAAAACGCAAGGGCGCCAGGCCCTGGGTAATGTGCTCCGGTAATTGCATCAGAAATACCCTTCTTTCTTGCGCCGCTCCATGGAAGCGTCCGAGGTTTTATCGTCCATGCGCGTGGCGCCGCGTTCGCTGATATCGCTGGCGATGGTCTCTTCAATGACCTGCTCTGCATTGGCCGCCGTGCTGGCCACCGGGCAGGTGCAAGTAATGTCGCCAACGGTGCGAAAACGCACGGTGCGGGTTTGCACAGTCTCGTTTGCAGCCGGCGGGGTTAAATCGGTCACCGGCACCAGCAAGCCCCTGCGCTCTACCACCTGGCGTTGATGGGCGTAGTAAATCGAGGGCAGCGCAATCTGTTCACGGCTGATGTACTGCCACACGTCCAACTCGGTCCAATTGGAAATCGGGAACACACGAAAGTGCTCGCCCTTGCGCAAGCGGGTATTAAACAAATTCCACAACTCGGGCCGCTGCGATTTGGGCTGCCATTGGCCAAAAGCGTCGCGGTGGCTGAAGATGCGCTCTTTGGCACGCGCCTTCTCCTCGTCGCGTCGCGCACCGCCGATCAAGGCGTCAAAGCCAAATTCTTCAATCGCTTCGAGCAAGGTCACCGACTGGTGCGCATTGCGACTTTCGCCCGCATGCGCCAAGCGCACGGTGCCACGCCGCATCGAATCTTCCACCGAGCGCACGATCAGCTGCGCGCCCAACTCCTCTGCGCGGTGGTCGCGAAACTGGGTGACTTCGGGAAAATTGTGCCCCGTATCAATCATCAGCAAGGGGTAGGGTAGCCGCCCTTTGCCACTGCCCGCATCCTTGCCACCAAAGGCTTTTTCAGCGCACTTGAGCAATACCAAAGAGTCTTTACCGCCGGAAAACAAAAGAGTCGGGCGCTCAAAGCTAGCCGCCACTTCGCGCAAGATGAAGATGGTTTCCTCTTCCAATGCATCGAGTTGCGCATTGCTGAGAGACTGCAATTCCTGTTGGTTGATAGCATTCATGTGCTGGACTCCTTGACGTGTAAACCGCACTCTTTGGCGTTTTCAGATTCCCACCACCAGCGCCCGGCGCGAAAGTCTTCACCGTCGCTGATTGCGCGTGTGCAGGGGGCGCAGCCGATGCTGGGCATAAAGTCGTCATGCAAGGGGTTGTAGTCCAGGCCATGCAATTGGATGTAGTGCCATACATCGCCCCACGTCCAATCGGCCAAGGGGTTGCACTTGACTAAGCCGCCTTGCGCCACTTCGCTGGTATCGAGCAGCAGCACTTGGGCGCGCGCTTCGGATTGCTCTTGGCGCAGTCCGGTCACCCAGGCTTTTTGCCCTTGCAAGGCTTTGCGCAGCGGCTCCATCTTGCGGATGCGGCAGCAGGTTTTGCGCAGCGACAGGCTGCGGTACATCGCATCCTCGCCATTAGCGCGTACAAAACCCAGGACGGCATCGGTATCGGGGCGAATCACCTGAATGGGTACCACCGCCCGCGCCCGCACACGTTCCAACAGTTGCAGGGTCTCTTGGTGCAAGGCGCCGGTTTCCAAAACAAAGGCCGGAATGTTCAAACCAAGGCTACGGATTAAGTCACTGATCACTACATCTTCGGCGCCCAGGCTAGAGGCTTGGGTGAGGGGTTGGTAGTGCGCGGCTGCGTCACGCAAGGCTTGCTCCGTCGCCGTCAATTTTTCATTAAACCGATCGCTTGCATGGGCATAGCGCTGCGGCGCAGAGCTGCGCTGGTGAATAGAAATTTCGCTATGCATAAAGGCCCATCCGAACGCTTCGACTTGTTTTTGGAAGCGCAATTTTCATCGCATGGCCTTAGATTACAAACGATTGAATTCTTATTTTTATATACCGCATAAGCTAAGAGTTATTCAGCTATATCGCGGTTTGATGGCACGGTTTTGGCAGCGCCTCAGGCCGCAGTAGCGTCCAATATATTCACGCTGGTATTGAGCTTATTCCTCTTTGCTTATGCCTATAAGAACATGCCTAATTAATCGTTTGAATTTTGCTTTGCTGCGCTAACAATTTGCGCTTCAAACTTTTTTGGAGCCATGCCATGCAAGGAATTAGACAAAACCTTCAGTCTCTACGATTGCGCATATTCATTGCCATATTCGTCATCACACTTAGTGCTTTGTGGAGCCCGCTGGCCCTCGCGCAGCAAGCGCTTACTCTTCTCAATGTGTCCTATGACCCCACGCGTGAGCTGTACATCGAATTTAACGCGGCATTTGCCAAATACTGGAAGACCAAAACCGGCCAAGATGTCAGCATCAAGCAAAGCCACGGCGGCTCTGGCAAGCAGGCTCGAGCCATCATTGACGGACTCGATGCCGATGTGGCCACGCTGGCCCTAGCGGGCGACACCGACGCTATCGTCAAGAACGGCGGCTGGATCGCTGCGAGCTGGCAAAAGCGTTTGCCCCACAATGCCTCGCCCTACACATCCACCATCGTGCTGACAGTGCGTGAAGGCAATCCCAAAGGGATTAAAGACTGGGACGATTTAATCCGCCCGGACATCAAAGTGATCACACCCAACCCGAAAACTTCGGGCGGTGCGCGTTGGAATTACCTGGCGGCATGGGAATTTGCAAAACGCAAATATGGCAGCGACGCCAAAGCCAAAGAATTTGTTGCCAAGCTGTATGGCAACGTACCCATCTTAGATACCGGCGCACGCGGCGCGGCCATCACCTTCGGGCAGCGAGCGCAAGGCGATGTGCTGATCGCATGGGAAAACGAAGCCTATTTATTGGAGAAAGAATTCAGCGCAAAATTTGATGTGGTCGTACCATCACTGAGCATTTTGGCCGAGCCTGCTGTGGCCGTCGTGGATAAAAACGTGGACCGCAAAGGCACGCGCCTTGTGGCCGAGGAGTACTTGAAGTATTTATACAGCGAGGAAGGCCAAGACATCGCCGGTAAAAACTTTTATCGCCCGGCAGTGTCTGAGAGGGCAAAAGCCAAGTACGCGCACCAGTTTGCGAGGATCAAACTCTTCACCATAGATGAAGCCTTCGGCGGCTGGGAGAAGGCAGACAAAGAACACTTTGCCGAAGGCGCAAGCTTTGACCAGATTTATACCAAACGCTGATGCGCGCTTGCGCACACGGGCTTTGCCTACGTGCCAGGAATCTCTTCCGTATCCACCTCGCTGCGCGCTTGCACCGGGTAGCGATTACCCTGCACCGTCTGGCTGTTGATCAAGGCTTCGCAAGCGGCCAGGGTTTCGGGTGTTAACACCTTCTCTACCGCAGCTGCGTTCTCTAGTGCATGTTCCACGCTGGTGGTCCCAGGGATGGGCAATATATGGGGCGCCTTGTGCAGCAGCCAGGCGATAGCCAATTGCGCCGGGGTGCATCCAGCCTCTTGCGCTACCTTTGTAAACGGCGCCAGCAACTTGCAATTGGTGGCGTAGGTTTCGGGCGCAAAACGCGGCATGTTTTTACGAAAGTCGGTGACGTCAAACGTCGCGATGTCCGGCGGCGCACTGGTCAGAAAACCACGCGCCACCGGGCTGAAGGCCACCAAGGCCACGCCCAGCTCGGCGCAGGCTTGCAGCACTGCGATTTCGGGGTTGCGCGTCCACAGCGAATATTCTGATTGCACCGCGCTGATAGGAAACTCGGCATGCGCTTTGCGCAGCGTCGCCGCGGACACTTCGGACAAGCCCACGGCGCGTATTTTTCCAGCTTTCACCAAGTCGCCTAGTGCGCCCACGCTTTCCTCAATCGGCACCGCCTTGTCCCAACGGTGCAGGTAATACAGGTCTATCACGTCGGTGTTCAGGCGCTTGAGCGAGTCTTCGCAGTTCTGGCGCAGCGTGGCCGGGCGGCCATCGATGGCGCGCACTTTTTTGCCATCCGGTCCGGTGACGGCATGGATGCCGCATTTGCTGGCCAGTGTAAATCGCTTGCGGTGGGGCATCAGGTACTTGCCCAGCAAGAGCTCGGATTGGCCAAAGCCGTACAAGGTGGCGGTATCAAAGTGGGTAATGCCCGCATCCAGCGAGGCCAGCAGCACGCGCTCGGTCTGCGCTTCGGACACCGGCGAGCCATAGGCGTGGCAAAAATTCATACAGCCCAGGCCAATGGCGCTGACGGTGAAAGGACCTAGTGCGCGTTGTTGCATGATGAAAGACTCCGGTGTAAATAGTGACCGACTAGGCGCTTGAAGCCTACAAACCTTCAAGCCACGCCATAGCGCGCGCGATAGGCCTGCACGCGCTGGCGGTGTTCGCCCATGGCGTCGCCGCTTTGGGTTTGCAAATAGGCCAGCAAGTCATCCAAATTGGCAATCGCACACACTTGCAGACCCAGGTTGTGGCGCACATATTGCACTGCGCTGTAGGGCACATCCTGGGTGCTGCCGTCGGCCTGCTTTTCGGTAGCCATTTCCTGGCGGTCCAGGGCAATTGCCACCGCATGCGGCTTGGCACCGGCGGCTTGGATGAGGGCAATCGATTCGCGCGCAGCGGTGCCTGCGCTCATCACGTCATCGACGATCAGCACCCGGCCTTGCAAGGGCGCGCCTACCAGGGTGCCGCCTTCGCCATGGTCTTTGGCCTCTTTGCGGTTGTAGGCAAAAGGCACGTTGCGGCCCAAACGCGCCAGCTCGACGGCCACCGCCGCACCCAGCGGAATACCCTTATAAGCCGGGCCGAACAACATATCAAACTGCACGCCGCTGGCTAGCAAAGCCTGGGCATAAAACTGCGCCAGACGGCCCAGCTTGGCGCCGTCGTCAAACAAACCGGCGTTGAAAAAATAGGGGCTTAGGCGCCCGGCCTTGGTTTTGAATTCGCCAAAACGCAATACGCCCGATGCGATGGCAAATTGCACAAACTCCTGCGCCAATGCGCTGTTTTCGGTGGGCGGGGGGGCGGCGGCGCTGGTGCTGGAAGTGGTCATGCGGTGGCTTGATAGGGGGCTTTCCCCATTGTATGGAGCGGCAGCCATTGGCACGGCGGCGGCAAATTTGCGGCTTTTCGGGTTTTTTGGTGTGCAGTCGGTGTACCATGAAATTTCTTGCTTGCGCATGCCTGCGTCACTGTGGCACGCGGGCATGGACTACAACCATTTTCCAAGGAGACTCGCGTGTCACACACTTCCTCTTTTACCCGCCCCTTCACCCTGGCCGCTGCTGCGCTAGCCGCGTCTTTCTCGCTGCTCGGGCAGGCCCAAGCGGCTGAGCCCGCTTCCTGCCAAGCAGTGCGCTTTGCCGATGTAGGCTGGACCGACATCACCGCCACCACTGCGGTGATGTCCGAAATCCTCAAGGGCATCGGCTACAAGCCTACCGCGCAAGTGCTGTCGGTGCCGGTGACCTACAGCAGCATGAAATCGAAAAAGATCGACGTGTTTTTGGGCAACTGGATGCCGTCCATGGAAGGCGACATCAAGCCCTACGCGGCAGACGGCTCGGTGGAAACCATTGGTGCCAACCTGGAAGGCGCGAAGTACACCCTGGCCGTGCCTGACTATGTGGCCGAGGCCGGCGTCAAAACCTTTGCCGACCTGGCCAAGAACGCCGACAAGTTCAGCAAAAAGATTTATGGCATTGAGCCTGGCAATGACGGCAATCGCTTGATTTTGGACATGATCAAGAAAAACGCCTTTGGCCTGGGCGGCTTCAAGATCGTCGAGTCCAGCGAGGCGGGCATGGTCTCGCAAGTCGTGCGCGCCGTGCCCAAGAAAGAATGGATTGTGTTTTTAGGCTGGGCGCCCCACCCCATGAACAGCAAAATCAAAATGACGTATTTGGCCGGTGGTGACGACTTTTTCGGCCCCAACTTCGGCGGCGCCACGGTCTATACCAACACGCGCAAAGGCTATTCCACCGAATGCGCCAATGTGGGCAAGCTGCTAAAAAACACCAAGTTCAGCTTGGAAGCGGAAAACGAAATCATGTCCTCTATCCTGGACAAAAAAATGAAACCTGAAGCGGCGGCCCAAGCCTGGCTTAAGGGCAATGCCTCCACCTGGGGCAACTGGCTGGCTGGCGTCAAAACCTTTGACGGCAAGGACGTGACCCCCGCGATGATCAGCAAGTAAAGCCATGGCGGCCGGTCTGGCAGCCGCGCTCGCGTGGCTCACCGACAACAAGCTCCCGCTGGGCGAGACCATTGCGGCGGGGGTCGATCGCATTACCCAAAGCGCCCCCTGGTTGTTTGACGCGGTGTCCGAAAACCTCAGCGCGTTAGTACTGGGTTTTACCGGCGCGCTGTTGTGGGTGCAGCCGCTCATCATGGTGGCGGTGCTCACGGCGCTGGCTTGGGCGCTGCAACGCTCAGTCAAGCTGGCGGTGTTTGTGGGCGTGGCGCTGCTGCTCATCATCAATATGGGCTACTGGACCGAGACCATGGAGACGCTGTCGCTGGTGTTGTTTGCCACGCTGACATGCGTGCTGATCGGCGTCCCTATCGGTATCGCAGCGGCACACCGGCCTTGGCTCGAGGCGGCGTTGCGTCCGCTGCTAGATTTAATGCAGACCATCCCCACCTTTGTATACCTGATACCGACGCTCATCCTCTTCGGACTGGGTGTGGTGCCTGGGCTGATCTCTACCGTTATCTTTGCGCTACCCGCACCAATCCGCCTCACCACGCTGGGCATTGCCTCGGTGCCTCGCCCACTGATCGAGGCGGGGCAGGCCTTTGGTGCCACACGCTGGCAGTTGCTAATTAAAGTGGAAATTCCTTCGGCCTTGCCCAACATCATGGCCGGGATTACGCAATGCATCATGCTCAGCCTGTCCATGGTCGTGATCGCCGCGCTGGTGGGCGCCGACGGCCTGGGCAAACCGGTAGTGCGCGCGCTCAACTCGGTCAACATCGCAGATGGCTTTGAGGCCGGGCTGGCGATTGTGATTGTGGCCATCGTGCTCGACCGCTTGTGCAAAACCCGCAGCCATGACTGAAGGCCCCTGCCCGCAGAGTAGCGCGCTTCCTATGGCCGAGTTTCGGCATGTCGACGTAGTCTTTGGCACGCACAGCGCGCAAGCCTTGGCGCTGCTGGACGCGGGTAAAACCCGGCAAGAAATTTTGGACGCCACCGGCGCAGTGCTGGGCGCGGCGGACTGCAATTTGCAAATCGCCGAGGGTGAAATTTCGGTGCTCATGGGCCTGTCGGGTTCGGGCAAATCCACGCTGCTGCGCTGCCTCAATGGTCTAAACCAAGCCAACCGGGGCGCGGTGCTAATTCGCGACACGCACGCCGGGCAAAGCGGCTATGTAGACCTGACGCGCTGCGACGCCGCCACCCTGCGCCGCCTGCGCACCACACGCGTGGCCATGGTGTTCCAACAGTTCGCGCTGCTGCCCTGGCGCACCGTCGCCGAAAACGTGGGCCTGGGCCTGGAGCTCAGCGGCATGCCCAAAGCACAGCGCGAAAAAATAGTCGCTGAAAAGCTAGAGTTGGTGGGCCTGCAGCAATGGGGCAAAAAATACGCACACCAGCTATCGGGCGGTATGCAACAGCGCGTTGGCCTGGCCCGCGCCTTTGCCACGGACGCAGACATTTTGCTGATGGACGAACCGTTTTCTGCGCTAGACCCGCTGATCCGTGAGCACTTGCAGCAAGAGCTTTTACAACTGCAAAAGCAATTGAAAAAAACCATTGTCTTTGTCAGCCACGACCTGGATGAAGCCATCAAGTTGGGGAACCACATCACCATCATGGAAGGCGGGCGCATTGTGCAATCGGGCGAGCCCGAGCAAGTGGTGCTCAACCCGGCCAATACCTATGTGCGCGACTTTGTGGCGCACATGAACCCCATCAAGGTGTTACGCGGCAGATCGCTGATGACGCCGCTAGAAAAACTCAAGTACGAAGGCCTGCGGGTGCAACTGGACTGGACCGGCCACCACTGGCTGCAACTGGGCGCAAGCGGCCAGCCCGAGCGCGCCGACATAGAAGGCCGACCCGGCCAACTGCTGGCTTACCACCCGCAGCTCGACATCGTGCAAGCAGGCCTGGATGGGCGCAGCATTGCCATCGCCAGCCCAGACATGCTGCTCGAACACATCATCCATATCCGCCACGCCACCGGCCGCCCGGTGTTGCTGTGCGAAGCAGGTCGCTTTGTAGGTGTGGTGGGCGATGAGGAAATTTACCGGGGTATGTTGCAGACGACGCGGGCGACTTCCACCGCAACCTAGAACAGTAAGTAGGGTCGCCATTAGGGTATTTGCGTACTTGACGGCACCGTCTTGCGGCCTCACGCTGGAGGCAGGCACGGGGATTGGTTTGCTTGCGGCTTGCGCTACCGGCCTGCGGTTTTAAAAATCCACCACATCAGAGGAGCTTTCACATGACACAGACCAGTCCGTCCGGGCGCGCCAGCGCCTGGCTTGACCACTTTGGCGCCGCGCTGGGCCGCCATGACGCTGCGGCCACCGCCGCGCTGTTTGACGCAGATTGCTATTGGCGCGATCTGGTGGCCTTTACCTGGAATATTTGCACCCAGGAAGGCCAAGGCGCTATCGAAAAGATGGTCCAGGCGCGTGGCGGTGATGTGGCGGCCAGCCATTTCGCGCTGGAAGGCGAGGCCACCGAGGCCGATGGCGTGGTCGATGCCTGGTTCACCTTCGAAACCCGGCTGGCGCGCGGGCGTGGGCATTTGCGCCTTAAAGGCACCGACCAGGGCGACAAAGGCTGGACGCTTTTGACCACCATGACCGAGCTCAAAGGCTTTGAAGAGAAAACCGGCACGCACCGTATCAAGGGCGCGGAACACGGCGTACACCCAGGCCGCAAAAGCTGGCTGGAAGCGCGCGCGCATGAGCAGCAAACCTTGGGGTTTAGCGAGCAGCCTTATGTGGTGATCGTCGGCGGCGGGCAAGGCGGCATTGTGCTTGGGGCGCGACTGCGGCGGCTGGGTGTACCGACCATTATCATTGAGAAAAACGCCAAGCCCGGCGACTCTTGGCGCAATCGCTACAAAAGCCTGTGCCTGCACGATCCGGTCTGGTACGACCACCTGCCCTATATGCCCTTCCCGGACGACTGGCCCGTGTTTGCGCCCAAGGACAAGATCGGCGACTGGCTGGAGATGTACACCAAGATCATGGAGCTGAACTACTGGGGCTCTACCGAAGCCAAGAAAGCGCACTTTGACGAGGCCACTGGGCAATGGGAATTGCAGGTGGAGCGCGAAGGCAAAACCATCACCCTGCGGCCTAAACAACTGGTGTTTGCCATGGGCGTGTCGGGCTACCCCAATGTGCCGCATATCACCGGCGCCGAAAGTTTTCAAGGCGAGCAACACCACTCCAGCAAGCACCCAGGGCCGGACAAATACCTGGGCAAAAAAGTGGTGGTGCTGGGCTCGAACAACTCGGCGCACGATATCTGTGCAGCGCTGTGGGAGCACCAAGTGGACGTGACCATGGTGCAACGCAGTAGCACGCATATTGCACCCTCGGACTCTCTGATGGAGCTGGCGCTGGGCGGCCTGTACAGCGAAGAGGCGGTCAAGAACGGCATTGACCACCACAAGGGCGATCTGGTGTTTGCCAGCGTGCCCTACAAAATCATGCACAGCTTTCAAATCCCGGTGTACGAAGAGATGAAGCGGCGCGATGCCGACTTGTATGGACGTCTGGAAAAAGCCGGTTTCATGCTGGACTTTGGCGACGACGGCTCGGGCCTGTTCATGAAATACCTGCGCCGTGGTTCGGGCTATTACATCGACGTAGGCGCCTCCGAACTGGTGGCCAATGGCAGCATCAAGCTGCGCAGCGGCGTCAACATCGCGCGCATCAACGCAAAGTCGGTTACCTTGAGTGATGGCAGCGAGTTGCCGGCCGATGTCATTGTGTATGCCACCGGCTACGGCTCGATGAACCAGTTCTTAGCCGATTTGGTATCCCCCGAGGTGGCCGACCGCGTAGGCAAGGTCTGGGGCCTGGGTTCTAGCACCACCAAAGATCCCGGCCCCTGGGAGGGCGAACTGCGCAATATGTGGAAGCCGACGAACCAGGCCCAGCTCTGGATTCATGGCGGTAATTTGCACCAGAGCCGACACTATTCGCAATTCCTATCGCTGCAACTGAAAGCGCGCTACGAAGGCCTGTCTACGCCGGTGTATGCGCAGGCGGCGGTGAACCACTTGAAGTAAACCACGTGCGGGTTTGGAGGTGCCTGCTTGACTGAGGGCCAGTCTGCATAAGTCCAAACCCTTCGTTGCGAGGCCGCAGGCCGTGGCAACCGATGGCTTCCAACCTGCATGGATCGCGGCGTCGCTGTACTACTGGGCAATCGGTTATCTTCCACGCTTATCTATAGCCCACGGGAGTCCCGCTTGTTCACACTCACCAGCCTGAACCTTAACGGCATACGCTCGGCCACCAGCAAGGGGCTGCAAGACTGGCTTCATAGCTTGCAAGCCGACTGCTTGTGCGTACAGGAAGTCAAAGCGCAGGCTGCGGATGTAGCCGGGCGATTTGAGACCCTCGCCGGCATGTCTGGCCATTTCCACTTTGCCGAGAAAAAAGGCTACTCCGGCGTGGGCGTTTATACCCGCCACGCGCCCAGCGATGTGCGCGTGGGCTATGGCTCTGCCGAATTTGATGCCGAGGGCCGCTATGTGGAGTTGCGCTTTGATACGCCCAAGCGCAAGCTGTCCATCATTAGTTGTTACTTCCCCAGCGGTTCTTCGGGCGAGGAACGGCAGGAGGCCAAATACCGTTTTCTGGAAGGCATGTACCCGCACCTGCAAGATCTCAAACGCACGCGCGAGTTTGTGCTGTGCGGTGACATCAATATTGCGCACCAGGAAATCGATTTGAAAAACTGGAAAGGCAACCGTAAGAACTCGGGCTTTCTGCCGGAAGAACGCGCCTGGATGACCCGGCTATTGAGCGAAGGTGGCCTAGTCGATGTTTATCGCCAACTCGAGCCCACCGCCACCGACGCGGCCTATACCTGGTGGAGCAACCGGGGCCAGGCCTACGCCAAAAACGTGGGCTGGCGTTTGGATTACCACTTGGCAACCCCTACGCTGGCAGCAGGTGCGCGTCAGCACGCTATCTACAAAGACACGCGCTTCTCAGACCACGCGCCTATCAGCATCGACTACGACTGGGGCTTGTAACCTGGCGGGGTGCAGGTTAAACTGTACGGACTGTACAGTTTGGAGGCCTTATGTCTGCACCTACGCATTACGGCTTTGAACAAGCCCGCGCCCAATTACCCACGCTGATGGCCCAGGCCCATGCAGGGCAGGCCAGCATCATTACCAAGCATGGCAAACCCTATGCGGCCATAGTGCCGCTGGCGGATGTAGCGCAGGCACGCAAGCGACCGGATAAGGGCATTCTGAACTTACAGGGCAGTGGAAAAGGCTTGTGGGGCAAGAAGTCCAGCGGCACGATCGCGCAATTGCGCGACGAATGGGCCTGAGCTAAATGGCCGCCGGCACGACGCTTAGTTGGGGCGGCTTAGCCCCGGGCAGCACGGTAGTGGTGGACAGCGCGCCCTGGATTTATGTCCTGGAAGGGCGCCCACGCTTCGCTGAAAAATTTACCGGTTTGTTTGAAGCTGCGGCGCAGCAAGAACTGGAACTTGCGCTCTCGACTATCACCCTGTCTGAAATACTGGCCGGACCTTACAAAAACGGGCACACCGCCTTGGCAAAGCGCTATGAAAAAGCGCTTGCCAGCTACCGCGTGGTAGAGCTGAGCGCACCCATTGCGGTGCTGGCCGCACAACTACGTGCACGCTTTGCGCTCAAGCTACCCGACGCCATTCAGGTAGCCACCGCCCTAGACATCGGTGCCGATGCGCTGGTCACCCACGACCGCGACTTTTCCAAGGTGCGGGGCCTCTCGGTTTTGATGGGCGACTAAGTACCTACCTGCGGTTTTTGCGTCCGGCAGGCTAAGCCGCCCGCAGAAAAACAAGCTTGTAAGCGCCTCTAGCGCGACACGATGCCAAACGTACCCGGCGCTTTTTCCATCAAGCCGAAAAAGCGTACCAGGTCCACTTTACTGCCGCTCACTTTCAAATCATCACTGAGCAAGGTATCTTGGATGCCCGCGCTACCAGCGATGATTTTGACGAACAAGGGTTTGGTCAATGTCAATGTGGCATTGGCCTCTGGGTGTTGGCCACGTTTGAAATGGAGCACCGCGTTGTCTATCCACAACGCGTAGCTTTCTTTCTGGTCGCTGAGCATAATATTGATGCGGTAGTTTTTACCCTCCGCCGCCGGGCCGTCCAGGCTGGCGGCCATGGCTTCTAAAAAACGCTCCATCGGCGTTTGCAGCAGTAAATCGATGGCGCCAGCCTTAGACATGCCTTTAGCCGGTGGGCCGTTGCGCAATTCTTGTGCGCCGCTCAAATAGGCATTGCGCCAAGTGGCGGACTCGGCGCTGTAGCCCATTTGCTCATAGGTTTTGGCCAGCAGCTCTTTAGCGGCTTTGTTGGCGCCGTCGGCCATCACCACATGGTTGAGCAGCTCGGCAGTCCAGCGGAAATCGCCTTTGTCAAAAGCCTGCTGCGCAGCGGCCAGGGCTTTGTCGGGGCCACCGGCAAGTTCCACATAGCGCTTGCCCACATCCGCCGGGGCCAGCGGATTGAGGTGCGCCGGGTTGCCATCAAAAAAGCCTAGGTAAAACTGGTACACCGCTTTGACGTTGTGGCGCATATCGCCATAGTGGCCGCGCACCGCCATAAAGTCGGCGAGCGATTTGGGTAGCTGCACTTTGTCGGCAATCTCTGAGGGCGTGTAACCCGCGTTCATCAGGCGCACAGTTTGATCATGCGTGTATTTATAGACATCGCGGTGCATGGTGATGAACTGCTGAATGTTCGCATTGCCCCAAATCGGCCAGTGGTGCGAAGCGATATACACCTCGGCCTCGCGCGTTTGCTCTAGGGCCTGTTCCATATAGGTGGCCCAGCGCAAAGCATCGCGCACTTTGGCGCCGCGTATGGGCAGCAGGTTGTGCATGGTTTGCGACAGGTTTTCTGCGCCGTCATACAGCTTTTTGGAAGGAATTGAAAAGCTCAGCTCCGCAGGACATTCGGCATTGGGTACGTTGTGAAATACAAAATCCACACCGTCGATTTGCATCGGCTGATTGGCCTGGTAAATGAGCCAGGTCGGCGTCAAGATGCCGATGCTGCCGTAGATCACATCTTTGCCCAGGCCGGTGTCCACATTGCCTTTGGCGCTGCGCGGCAGGTCGCGGCCGAACTGGTACACCGAGCGTCGGCCCATGGCCGTGCCCACCAGCACGTTTTCGCTGGTAGCCTCTTCCATAAAACCGGCAGGGGCCACGATGGGCACTTTGCGCTGCGCCGCATCTTCCTTAGACAAAACACCCAGCGCGCCGCCAAAGTGGTCGGCATGCGCATGCGTCATCACCAAGCCAGTCACCGGCTTTTTGCCCAAGTGCTGCTCAGCAAACGCCATAGCCGCCGCTGCGGACTCGCGCGAGGTGAGCGCATCGACCACGATCCAGCCGGTCTTGCCTTCGATGAGCGTAATGTTGGCAATGTCAAAACCACGTAACTGGTACACGCCGTCCATCACCTTGTAAAGGCCAATATTCGCGTTGAGCTGGGCATGGCGCCACAGACTGGGGTTAACGGTATCGGGCGCTGCGCCTTGCAAAAAATCATAGGCCGCAAAGTCGCGTAATACGCTGCCGTCAGCCGCAAAAATCTTGCCGTTGGGCCGCGCAATCAGGCCACGTTTGGCGTCTTCAAAGTCTTGCCCTGAAGCAGCGGCAATGGCCTGCACAAAGGTGGCATTTCCCTTTTGCGTGCTGGCGCTAGCGTCGCTACTGGCACCGCCTATGCCTTGGTTTTTACCGCAGGCGGCCAGGGCCAATGCGGTGACTGCGACTGCCACGAAAGAGAGCGGACGGAGCATGGGTTATTTCCTTCAGATGGGCTTACAACTATGTCTTGCGGCAGACATGGAAAGGGGCTTATTTCAGTAATTGCCGGGCATCCTTGAGCAAGAGCAGCAATTGCTGCGCACGCAAAGGCGATGGCACGAAACCAAAACGGGTGTAGAAGGCGGCGGCTTCTTGGTCCAGCGGATGCGTCAGCATGGCGCGCACACCGGCTTGTTCGCTGATGAGCACGGTGCGCGCAATGGCATCTTGCAAAAGACCCCAACCCAAGCCGCGCCCTTGTGCGCTAGTAGATTCCGCCAATCGTGCTAACAAAACCACGGGCAAGGGATAGTGGCCCATGCCTTTGCGCATGCGCTCGGGCACCTCAAAGGTATCGATCTGGCCTACTGTCAGGCTGAAATAACCCAGTACCTGGTCTTCATCGGCTGCGACAAAGGTCTTGGTGGAGCCTGCGCCTTGGGCCTGTCTGGCGTGGCGCACCAGCCAATCGTTAAGCACTGGCTTGCCGCAATCAAACTCCTCCAGCTTATGGCGGGGCGCCAGCAGCTCTGGCCTGCGCAAACTCACCGGGTTTCCCAGGGGGCTTGGCGGGCGAATAAATCGCGCAAGCCTTCGTTGGCTTGCGCGGGTTGGTCCAACAAATCTACAAAGCTTTGGTACTGAGCGCCCGACACCATGAATAGGCGTTGATCGAGCAAGGTCTGTTCAGCTGCCAGGCAGGCACTGTCCAAAATGAAATCGGTCAGCGACTTGTGCGCCACCTCCGCAGCCCGCCGCAAGACAAGCTCTTGTTCTTGGGTGGCGCGCAGGCCCAAACGGGCGGAACGGGTGCTGGCGGGAGCTAGGGCGGACATGGGCAGACCTCATGGAGCGGGAAAGTATGGCGGGGATGTTAGTACATATGACATACAAAATCCAGCCCGGCCCGCGCTATTGCCCCTAAAACCCTGTTGGCGCTGTGACGGCAGGCGCCGTCCTCAAGCCAACAAAGCCACATTCCCACCCGCTGCGGTGGTGTTGACCGTCACCGTGCGCTCAGCGCAAAAGCGGTACAGGTAGTGCGGGCCGCCGGCTTTGGGGCCGGTGCCGCTCAGGCCTTCGCCGCCAAAGGCTTGCACACCGACCACGGCGCCGATCATGTTGCGGTTGATATAGACATTGCCGGTATGCGCCGCCTGCGCCATGGCCTGGGCGCGGCTGTCGATTCGGGTTTGGATGCCCAGCGTCAGGCCGTAGCCCAGGGCGTTGATCTGCGCTACGGTGTCCAGCGGATCGCCCTGCCAGCGCAGCACTTGCAGCACTGGCCCAAAAATTTCGGCATCCACCTCGGCTACGGATTGCACTTCATATGCATGTGGCGCGATGCGGTTCGGTAGCGCACAACCATCCTGCGCCAACGCCGCCTGCCAAGCGGGGCCAAACAAACACCTGTGCCGCGCATGCAGGCGCGCGATGTGTGCTTGCAATGTGGCCGCTGCCTCCGCGTCAATCACCGGCCCCAGGTCGGTGGCCAGGTCTGCCGGGTCGCCCACGCGCAGTTGCTGCGCCGCGCCGTGCAGCATCTCCAACACGGTGTCTGCAATATCGGTATGCACGCACAACAGGCGCAGCGCCGAGCAGCGTTGTCCGGCAGACCGAAATGCGCTGCTGATCACCGCATCGACCACTTGCTCGGGCAGTGCCGATGAGTCCACCACCATGGCGTTGATGCCGCCGGTCTCGGCAATCAAGGGCACGATAGGGCCGGGCTTTTGTGCCAACGCACGCTGAATGATTTTGGCGACCTCGGTAGAGCCGGTAAACACCACGCCCGCCACGCCGGACTGCGCCACCAGCGCCGCGCCAACGCTCTCGCCCGGGCCGTGCAGTAGCTGCAATGCGTCTTGCGGAATGCCTGCCGCGTGCAGCAAGCGCAGCGCCTCCGCCGCGATCAGCGGGGTTTGTTCGGCGGGCTTGGCCAGCACGGTGTTGCCGGTGGCCAGCGCCGCAGCAATCTGCCCCACACAAATAGCCAGCGGAAAATTCCAGGGGCTGATACACACCCACACGCCGCGCCCGCACAGTTGCAGCGTATTGGTCTCGCCCGTCACGCCGGGTTGCCAGTGCGCGCTGTCGGTTTGCTGACCGGCGGAGCCGCTTGCAGCACCCACGCCTGACCATGCGTGCCCGTGCGCCACCGGCATGGACAGCGGCTGCATGATGCGCAGCGCCTCGTGCGCGTAATAGCGCAAAAAGTCCGCCGCTTCGCGCACTTCAGATTGCGCATCGCCCCAGGTTTTGTGCGCCTCGCGCACCAGCAAAGCGCACAGCGCCGGGCTGTGTTGCTCCAGGCTGTCGGCGGCGCGCAGCAAGGCCGCGCTGCGCTGCTCCACGGGTGTGCGCGACCAGGTTTTGAATCCGGCTGCTGCGCGCTGCATCGCGTTTTGCACATCCTGCATAGTCGCCGGCGCCAGCGCAGCTGGCAGGGGCTGCGCCAGTGCGTTTAGATAGGGCGCGCGCATGTCCGGCACAGTGAAGTCCAGCCCCACGCTATTGGCGCGCGCGCCTTCGCCGCTGCCAAAGAGTTGCGGCGGCAGGGGCAAAGCGCCCGAGGGCTCCAGGCGCAGCGGCGAGATCAGCAAATCGCGCACGCTTAAGTTGGGGTCGGCGAGTTGGTGCACAAAAGACGAGTTGGCGCCGTTCTCCAGCAGGCGACGCACCAGGTAAGCGAGCAAGTCTTTGTGCGCCCCCACCGGCGCATACACGCGGCAGGCCATGAGCGGATTTTTCAGCACCTCGCGGTACACGCCCTCGCCCATGCCGTGCAGGCGCTGCAACTCAAACGCGCCGCCGCTGCGCGCGCCCATTTGCGCAATGGCCGCTATCGTGGCTGCGTTGTGCGTGGCGAATTGGGGGTAGATCACATCGGGCGCGTCCAGCAGGGCGCCAGCGCAGGCCAGGTAAGAAATATCGGTATGGTGCTTGTGCGTGAACACCGGGTAATGCGGCAGGCCCAGCTCCTGGG
This sequence comes from uncultured beta proteobacterium, assembly GCA_903869595.1. Lineage (GTDB taxonomy): Bacteria > Pseudomonadota > Gammaproteobacteria > Burkholderiales > Burkholderiaceae_C > Allorhodoferax. The sequence goes on from CAIPZV010000028.1 coordinate 45,802, forward strand.
CGCGTTTGATTTCGGCATCCCAATACGCGCCTTTGACCAAGCGGCACATCAGGCCCACGCCATGTTGGCGCGCCATGGCCACCACGGTATGTACCAGTTCCAAGGCGCGGCTTTGGTAAGCCTGCAAAGCCAGGCCCAGGCCGCGCCACTGCGGCCAGTGCTGCGCCACGCGCTGCAACAAAGCATCAAACACTTCGAGCGACAACTCCAGGCGCTCCACCTCTTCAGCATCTATCGTCAGGTTGATGTCGGCGCGTGCGGCCTGCTCGCACAAGCTCCACACCCGCGGCAGCAACTCGGCCATGACGCGCGCGCTTTGGCCGTCTTCGTAGCGCGGGTGCAGCGCGCTCAGTTTGATGCTGATGCCGTCGTTGCCTTGCGGCCCACGACCGGGCACGGCGGCCTGCGCCAGAGCGCTGATCGCGTCGCTATAACTTTGCCAATAGCGCAGCGCGTCGGCATCTGTGCGCGCACCCTCGCCCAGCATGTCATACGAAAAACGCAATCCCTGGCTTTGCGCCTGGCGGGCGGTATCGGCGTGGCGCATGGCCTCGGGCATAGTTTGGCCCAGCACAAACTGGCGGCCCAGCAACTGCACCGCGCGCAGCGTGGCGGCCACCACGGTATGCGCGCCCAAGCGGCCCATCAGGCCACCGTCGCCCGCGCTGCCTTGGGCATCGGGCAAAAAGTGTTTGGACATGGCAATCGCTGCGCGGGACAAACGCGCCAGCACTTGGTCGCCCGCTTTCGCAAAGTCGGCGCGGCCCAGTTGGTCGGCGGTCAGGGCGATGGCAGTGTCCATGTCCGGCACGCGCAGTAGTGCTTCGGCCAGGCGCATCAGGGCCAGGCCCTCGGCGCTGGAAATGGGGTATTCCTGCAACAAGCTTTCCATGGCCCAAAACGGCGCGGGATGGTCGCGCACGGTTTGCATCCAGGGCGCAGCCACTTGCGCAGCGGCGGCCCAGTCCAGCTTGTCTTGCAAGCTGCGAAGGCGCTCTGCCACGATCTCGGCTTCGGGAAGGTAGGGCTGGGGAAGGCGTTGCTGCATCAACATGGGGATGGCTCCTTGCACTTTGCGCTTGCCGCTTGCCGCTTGTCGCTTGCGGCTTGCGGCTTTGGGCTGCGGGCTGCGGGCTGCGGGCTGCGGGCTGCGGGCTGCGGGCTGCGGGTGTGGTGTAAACCGCTATATTCCCACCTGTTAAGGCAAATATTTATCTTTATTTTTCTTAATTTATAGTGAATAACTCAGTATGAGCACCCCTGCCGCCAGCCTAGACCGTACCGACCTGAAGATTCTGCGCGCCCTGCAGGAAGACGGGCGCATCTCCAACCTCAAGCTGGCCGAGGCCGTGGCCTTGTCGCCCACGGCCGTGCTGGCGCGGGTGCAGCGCCTGGGCAAAGAGGGTTTTATCTTGGGCTACCAGGCGCACCTGAACCCGGTCAAACTGGGCGCGGGCCTGATGGTGTTTGTAGAAGTGCTGCTAGACCACACCACGCCGCATGTATTTGAGGCCTTCAAGGCGGCAGTGCAAGTGCGCCCCGAAATCATGGAATGCCATATGGTGGCCGGTGGCTTTGATTACCTGCTCAAAACCCGTATGGCCGACATGGCCGCCTACCGCGACTTCGCGGGCACCGTGCTTTGGCAACTCCCCGGCGTGCGCGAAACGCGCACTTATGCGGTTATGGAAGAAGTGAAAAATAGCACGCATATTCCCATCAAGGGGTGATGGGCCGCTGCGCGACGGCTAAACAGCTATACCTACTGCCCCAACCCCGCATACGCCAGCGCAATCGCGCAGGCCAGGCGAGCGTTATTGAGCACCAGGGCGATATTCGATGCAAGGCTGTCGCCGCCAGTAAGTTCGTTGACGCGGGCCAGCAAAAACGGGGTGCTGGCTTTGCCGCTGATGCCTTGGGCGCTGGCTTCTTGCAGAGCCTGGGCGATGGCGCGGTCTATGGTGTCCCGCTCCATGGCGTGCTGGGCGGGTATCGGGTTGGCCACCACCATGCCGCCAGGCAGGCCCAGCGCCCACTGCGCGTGCATGGCTTGCGCAATAGCGTGCGCCGAGTCCAGCCGGTAGTCCACCTTAAAACCACTTTCGCGGGTAAAAAATGCGGGCAAGGCCTCGGTTTGGTAGCCCACTATCGGCACGCCCTGGGTTTCTAAATACTCCAAGGTTAGGCGCAAATCCAGTATCGACTTCGCCCCCGCGCACACCACCGCCACCGGGGTTTGCGCCAGCTCTTGCAAGTCCGCCGAAATATCAAAACTCTGCTCCGCGCCCCGGTGTACGCCGCCGATGCCGCCAGTGGCAAACACGCGTATGCCCGCCAGCGCGGCGATGCGCATGGTGGCGGCCACCGTAGTCGCGCCATCAGCGCCTGCGGCCACGACAAAACCCATGTCGCGGCGACTGACCTTGGTGACTGTATGGCCCGCGTGGCCCAGTCGCTCGATCTGCGCGGCGGACAAACCGGCTTGCAAACGCCCTTGCACGATAGCCACCGTGGCCGGCACGGCGCCATGGGCGCGCACCTCGGCCTCGACCCGCAGCGCCGTCTCAACGTTGTGCGGATACGGCATGCCGTGCGAAATGATGGTGGACTCCAAAGCCACCACCGCCTGCCCTTGGGCCAGGGCGGTTTGCACTTCGGGGGCGATGTCTAAATAGGGGTTCATGGTGTGGTGTGTTGCATGTGGTGTTGCACGGCCTGCACGCTCAGCGTCGGGGCATTGGCGGCGGGGCTACCTAAGGTAATTTCGGCGCAGGCCATGGCCCATGCCAGCGCCTGCTCTAGCGGCCAGCCCTGCAAGTGACCATACACCAAGCCGCCCATCAAGGCATCGCCCGCGCCGGTAGCGCTGAGCACCGGCACTGCGCGCGCCGCGCGGTGGCCGCAGCGGCCATCGGCATCGCACCAGGCTACGCCTTGCGCGCCCAGGCTGATCAGCACCCGGCCCACGCCCTGGCGGTGCAAGGCCAGCGCGGCGTCGCAGGCGTCTTGCGTGCTGGCAATAGCACGGCCCCACAAAGCCTGCGCTTCCAAGCGGTTGGCCTTCAGCGTGTGTACATGCGCCAGCACCGCGCCCAGACGCGTGCACTTGGCCACCGACACCGCCTCGGCAAACAGCGCCGGGTGCGCTACCTCGGTGGCCAGCCACTGCCACACATCGGGCCGTAAATTGCAGTCCGCCACCAGCACTGCCGCGCTGCGCAAGAGCGCCATTTGCGGCTGCAATAGCGCAGGCGTGAGCGCATCCATGATGTCCATGTCGTTGACCGCCACATCCATATCGCCATCGGCGCGGTGCAGGCACACATAGGTGGCGCTGCGCTGGCCGGGCAGCGTCAGGCAGGCGCGCATATCCAGCCCCATGGCCGCGCCCGATTGCCGCAAAGCCTGGCCAAACACATCGTCGCCCAGCGCCCCCAGCAAGCGCGCGTCTTGCCCCAGGCGCACCAAGTTTTCCGCCACATTGCGCGCCACCCCGCCGGGGCTGCACTGCACACGCCCCGGATTGGAATCGCCCGCGCGCAGCGCGCTGTGCGCATAAACGGAGACATCCATGTTGATGCCGCCTAGGAGGGTGATGTGGGGTGGGGACATGGGCGTGCAGCGCAAAGGCCGCCGTACTGTACTTCAGGCGAGATAGCCGACCTAAGCAGCCTCCACACCGCAGTCGCGCACCGTGGGCAGTGGCTAAAAAATATTTTCAGCCGGTAAATGAATTTGCCATTTTGATTCCCGAAAAATACTAAAAATAACTATTTCAATATTCATTACTTAATAAACTATGAATTCACATTTTCAATCTATTGAGTTATGGCGAATCGCAACTTATCCAACGCGAAGCGGGCAAAAAACGACGAGTTTTATACGCAGTTCGTTGATATCCAAAGAGAAATGGAAGCCTATTTGGAGTACGACGCCCAAACTTTCAAAGGCAAAGTCGTTTACTGCAACTGCGACGACCCCTACGAGAGCAACTTCTTTCGTTACTTCGTGTTGAACTTTAAAAAGCTGGGGCTCAAGCGCCTGATCACCACCAGCTATAAGCCCTCGCCCTTGGCCAACACCCAACTGCCCTTGTTTGGCAATGACAGCACGCTTGCGCCCGCTAAAGGACGACCAAAAGTCAACGCCAACAAGTTCATCATCAACAAAGTGCACGCGATCAACGGCAATGGCGGCTTTAATTTGAAGGATGTAGCCGAAGAGCTCAAAACGAACAAGGTCAACACATGGGCGCCGCTGCAAGGTGATGGCGATTTTCGAAGTCCAGAGTGCATCCAATTATTGGAACAGGCAGATATTGTCGTAACCAATCCACCATTTAGTTTATTTCGGGACTATGTGAAACAACTAATGGAGCACGGCAAGCGGTTTGCAGTGATTGGCAACATGAACGCCATCACTTACAAAGAAATATTTCCGCTGATCAAGGACGACAAAATTTGGCTGGGGGCAACTGGCAATGGAAATGACATGGTTTTTGCGGTACCCAATGGCGCGGAGATTGCAGAAAGTGACAGACAGAAAGCCGCGCGCCTAGGTTTTGTAGGCGATTACACGCGACTAGGCAACTCATGTTGGTTTACTAATTTAGACCATGGTCGCCGCCACCAACCGCTTGCGCTAATGACCATGACCGACAACTTGAAATACAGCCGGCACAAGCAAATCAAGGGAAAGAAAAAATACGAAAAATACGATAACTATGACGCGATTGAAGTTCCATTCACGGATGCCATTCCAAGTAATTTCAAAGGTGTTATGGGAGTGCCCATAAGCTTCTTGGATAAATACAACCCAGGCCAGTTTGAAATATTAGGAGCGACTCAACGCGGCTGCCATGCTGCCGTTCCAGATACCAAAACCTACGATGATTATTGGGAAGTTAGGCAAGACGGTACAGCAACTGGTTCTGGTGGCGGAAAAACAAATGAGAACGCCAATTTGGTTGGCAATGATGGAAAGAAAAATTACTTCATAAATTCTAAAGGTCGCATGATTCAATCTGCCTACCAAAGAATTTTCATCAAGCATAGGGGGGTTTGAAATGCACACAAATCTCCGAACGGATATCAGTATTCAAGCCATTTGCACAGGCTTTGTTTACAACGAGCTAGAAGGCAAAGGCCTATTTGGCTTGTCCGGCAAACTGACCATACAGCCTGAATACCAGCGCAATTACATCTACGCCACAGAGGGCGGAGGAAAAGAGGTAGCCGTCGTTGAATCGGTGCTAAGGGGCTATCCACTCGGACTTATCTATTTCAACAAAATTGCTGACGATAGGTTTGAAGTTTTAGACGGGCAGCAACGCATCACCAGCTTGGGGCGCTTTGTGACAGACAAATTCGCCATTCGGGATGGGCAAGGGCATCAGCAATATTTCAGCGGCATGGCCGCAGACAAACGTGCTTTGATTTTGGACACCAAGTTGCTGGTCTATGCATGCGAAGGAACGGAGAGCGAAATCAAGGAATGGTTCAAAACCATCAACATCGCCGGAGTACCGCTCAATGACCAAGAGCTACTTAACGCCGTCTATTCGGGGCCTTTTGTTAGCTTGGCCAAAGAGGCCTTTAGCAACAGCCAAAACTCCAACATCCATAAATGGAGCACTTACATCAAAGGCACAGCCATCCGACAAGATTTCTTGGCTTGCGCGCTGAAGTGGGTGAGCAAAGGCGATGTTGGCACCTATATGGCTAGCCACAGGGGCGCGGCCAATATCCAGCAACTAGCCACTTACTTTCATACGGTGATCCAATGGGTGGAGTCGGTATTTACGGATGTCGAGAAAGAAATGTGTGGCATAGATTGGGGCCGCTTATACGAAGAACATCACCACAAGCCCTACGATGCCAAAGCGGTTTCAGCAAAGTTGCAAGAACTCTATGGCGATGCTTATGTGAAAGACCGCAAAGGGATATTTGAATATATCTTGGGCGGCTGCACGGATACCAAACTGTTAGAAATCCGCGCGTTTGATGAGATGACTAAAAAAGTGGTTTATGAAGCGCAGACCATAAAAGCGAAGGCAAAGAATAAATCCAACTGCCCGCTCTGCGCCGAGGGCCCTGAGGCTAGCAAGAGAAAAATATGGAGCCTCGCGGACATGGACGCAGACCACGTCACGGCTTGGAGCAAGGGTGGCGCCACCGACAAGAAAAACTGCCAGATGCTGTGCAAGACGCACAATCGGGTAAAGGGCAACCGCTAGACCGACCAGCGTCTTGTTGCCTAGCGGCCGCCCGTGTAAATAGGACGCCGCTTGCCCATGCATTTTCTGCAAAACCAAAGGCCAACTTTAAGTTTCCACGGTCCTAGGTGTCAGTCCCGGTATTTCCCGTAGCCCAAAATTTTTTTTTATTCTTTTACAAGCAACCGGTGCGGTCGACCCACCGGGCGGTATTGGTACGCAGTCCGCAAAATTCCAGGTCACATCTGCGCTGCCTGGTGCAGGGAGTCCTCCGTCGTTTAAGTAGAAGGTTTCATGAAACGATTCTTGAAACGATTGTTGAGTCGATAGTGAGCCTATCCTTGAGACAATTCATGAAACGATTCTTGAAACAATTTTCCCCTACCGAGATTGAAGGGTTCCCGCTTTCAGCGCTCATTCGTAATGCGTCCCGCTGCAGCACGGCCCGCATACACTCCCCCCGTCGCCATTTCCACCCCGCGCCCCATGGCCCTTCAATCCTTGCAAACAAACAAAGCGCAGCGCCCGCTGCCAAGCGCCGCCGCCCTGCTAGGCCTGGCCCTGCTGGCCTGCCCGCTGGCCGCACTGGCCGCGCCGCAATTGCAGTGCAGCTTTGACGTGAACTCCGAGACCCACCACAAAACCTTTGGCGTGGTGACCGACCCCTACACCACCGAGGCGGTGCCCATTGGCAACCGCTTTCGCTTCAAGGCCATCGTGCTGGCTGCTGGGCCGGACGCCGGGGGCGCATCGGGCCTGGAGAGTATTAATTTGTACGTGTACTACAACACGCGCCGCCAGCCCATGGTCATGCAGCACACCCGCTTTTTGCAACCCGTGGCGCAGACGGCGCCCCAGCCCGACGCCCTGACGGGCCGGGTGGCTTTGTACTCGCCGCTGCTGGGCAAAGAGCTGCAATACCAATGCGCCCTGGCCGAGGTGGCGCCATGATGCGCCGCGCGCATAGCGCCGCGCTGGCCACTAGCGCAATGAAGGGGCGCGCACTTTTTGCCCCGCTCGCCTATGGCCTCTCGCTGCTGGCCTTTATGGCGCAGCCCTTGTGCGCGGCAGAAACCAGCCCGACCCAAGCCACAGCCAAGCCCGCCCACGTACACGCTGCGAAAAAGCACAAAGACAAAGCGCACCACACTTCCAATAAGCAGGCCAACCCAAGCGCGCGCAGGCCGGACACTGCGGGGCCACTCTCCTTGGTCGTGGTGGGAGACATGATGCTGGAAGACGGACCCATGGACGCCATGCGCAAAGGGCAAGACCCATACGCTGGTTTTGCCAACTTGTTTGCCGGGGCCGACATACGCATTGGCAATCTGGAATGCGTGGTCGCCACCACCGGCAGCCCAGAGGACGACAAGCCCAATGTGTTTCGCGTGCATCCGCGCGCCTTGAAGTACATCAAACGCCACTTTGACGCGGTAGGTCTGGCCAACAACCATTCGGGCGACTTCGGGCCGCAGGCTTTTGCGCAGATGCTGGGTTTGCTCAAGCAACACCACATCGGCTTCTATGGCGGCGGCATGAACCTGACCGAGGCGCACACGCCCTGGATCATCGAGCGCAAAGGCGTGCGCGTCGCCATCTTGGGCTACAACGAGTTTCAGCCGCGCAGCTTTGAAGCCGACACCGACCGCCCGGGCGTGGCCTGGAGCGAAGATTCGCAGGTGCTGCGGGACATCCGCGCCGCACGCACCATTCACAAAGCCGATGTGGTGATTCCGGTCATGCACTGGGGCTGGGAAGACCCCATCGCCAACGACCGCCAGCGCCAACTCGCCCGGCTGATGATCGACGCCGGCGCTGACGCCGTGATAGGCGGCCACCCGCACCAACTGCAAGACACCGAGCGCTACCAAGGCAAGCCGATTTTTTACAGCCTGGGCAATTTTGTGTTCGACGGCTTTCCCCTGCCTATCAACTACATCGGCTGGGCCTTGCGCATGGAGTTGGATAAAAACGGGGTGCGAAAAGTGGAGGCGCATGTTTCGCACATCGGCCCTACGGGTTTGCCAAAGCCGGGGAAGGTGCTGGCGGACCCGAGCTTGAAGTAGGGTAGAGCCACTCCACGGCGCGGTGCGAGCGTACTGGAAAATGTGTATACAAACGTGTACCATGGCGCGATGCAAATCAGGGGGTTTGACTGGGACAGCGGTAACTGGCCGAAGTGCGGCCAGCATGGTGTCTCGCGCGAAGAAATCGAGCAGGTGCTTACAAGCACGCCCGCCGTGATGCCCGACCCGCACCCCGATGAGCCGCGCATGCGGGCGATTGGACGCACGGCGACAGGGCGCTACGTATTTATGGTGTTCATGTTGCGCGAGCGCGATGGCCAAAAATTGCTCCGCCCCATTAGTGCCCGCTACATGCATCAGAAAGAGATTGTTCACTATGAAAACCAAACTTAAACCGTTGCCGTCGCTGACCAATGATGCTCAGGCGCAGCACTTCGTTAGTGAAGCAGACCTTTCGCATTACGACTTATCGGGCTTTAAGCCGACCCGCTTTGAATTTGAGCCCAAGGCCGCCGCGCTCAACTTGCGCCTGCCCCAAAATTTGCTCGATGCTTTGAAGGTAAAGGCCAAAGCCAAAGGCATTCCCTACACCCGCTATGTGCGCCTGGTGCTTGAAAACGACGTGGCGCAATAACTTGAGCGGGACTTTTTACACCTCAGCAAAAGCGCTGGCGGACCCCAAGCTGAACTAAGGGATTAGGTCACCCAGCAAACGGGTCCAGCACTTGCAGGCCCATGTTGGCAAAGTCGCTGGTGTTGCGGGTGACTAGCGTCATGCGGTGTTCCAAGGCGCTGGCCGCGATCATGGCGTCGCGTTCGGGGCGGGGGTGGGGGATGTGCAACGCGGCGCAGAGTGCGGCGGTGTTGCCGGTAAAAGGCAGGACGCGCCCTTCAAATGCGCGCACCGTGGCGCCCAACCAAGCGCGCAATGCGCTGCCCTGCGGGGGTGTGCGGCGCTCCAGCAACATCACACCTTTTTCCAATTCCAGAATGCTAATAGCCGACAGATACAACTGCCCGGCTGGCACGCCCGCCGCCCAAACCCGCACTGCGGCGGACTGGTGGGGCTTGCCCTGGCGCAGTTCAGAAATCACGTTGGTGTCGAGTAAATACATGGCGCGCTAGCCAAGGTCCGCCACGGGCAGCGCAATGTGCGCTTTGGGCGGGTCAAATTCAATGCCCACGCCGCCGGGAATGGCGTCCATGACATCGAGCAGGCTGTCTTGTTGCGCTCCGCTGAGCGCGTAATAGTCTTGGATAGACAACAAAGCGTAGGCCGGGCGCCCGCGATCGGTAATCAGCACCGGGCCATGGGCCGCCGCGCGCTTGGCGGCGCTGACGTCGCGGGTGAAGTCGCGGCTGGAATAGGTTTGCACAGTCATGGTCGGCCTCCGAGCAGAATGTTTGTATGTTATGACATTCTTGTCCTGCGGCCAATACTGCGGGGCGACATGCTTGGGGAGCACATACGCCGAAGCCGCGTGGCCAGCGGCAGGGTGCGCGAGGCGTTGGGCTCCGACCCTAAAGCAGCGGGCAGTCCGAGCCCCATGCGGGCGGTCAAGCCGCGCTAATCGCCCCCCAGCTCCTGCGCAATATCGTCCACCAGTTGCTGGCGTTGCTGGGCGCGTTTGCCCAGGCGCATGGCGACGTGGTGGCTGAGCAGTTGCAGCATGCTGGCAGCGGCCATGGCCGAAAAGGCGTGGTCGGTGCTGCTGCTGTAGCAGGGCAGCACTACGCTGGCAAAGCGCTGCGCCCAGGCGCTGTGGCGTACATCGACCACGGCCACGGTTTGCACGCGGGTGGTGCCGGCGTGTGTGGCCAGGCGGTCCATGGCGCTGTCGCGCGGCTGCGTCATGATAAGCAGCAGCGCATCACGCGGGCCGGCCATGGCCAGGTCTTCGGCCCAAACGCCGCTTTGCATGCCCAGCGCATACACCTCGGGACGGATGCGCGCCAGTTGCGGGCGCACAAAACGCACCAAGCCCTCGTCCATGCCCAGCCCCAGCAGCCAGACTTTGGGCGCTTTGGCGAGCAAGCTGGCGGCAGCCAACAAGGTGTCGCTGCGCAGCGACTCAAAGGTGCGCGCTAGGCTTTCGGACTCAGTATGCAAATGCGCGCTAATGCTATGGCTGCGCACCGGCGCCGCTGCGTCTGCGGTGCGCGGCGCCTGAAACGGCGGGGCCAGGTTGCGCTCTTCGCGCGCTTGCAGGCGCACTTCATTGAAATCGGCATAGCCCAGGCTGCGAAACAGACGCGCTGCCGTGGCCTTGGACACATCGGCCATGGCCGCTAGCTCGGTGGCCGAGTAAGTGAGCATGTCGTCCGCGCGCTCCAGCAACAGCTTGGCCAGCTTGCGCTCGCTGGGCGAGAGCTGCTCAAAGTGCTCTTGGATAGCCAGCGTCAGGCGGGTGGTCATGGGGCCAAAAGGCGGTGGTTGAAACAATCATTCCATGATACTATGATTATCTGAAACAACGGTTCCAGCCTCGCGGCCGCTTGATGCGCTGCGATCAGGCCGGGCCGAAAGCCCCGAATTTGCCTCAACCCGCGCACAAGGACACCGATTGGCCGCTTCCGCTTTTGCCCGTGAACAACTGTGGGACGGCCTGCGCGCCGTAGCGCTGCCAGACTCACGTTTTCATTTGCGCTTTTCCGAATTCATCCCCGACTTCACCGGCTCGGACGCGGCCATCGACCGCTTATGGGCGCTGCCCGGTTTTGATGCGGCACGCCATGTGTTTGTGACGCCGGACAACAGCCTGACCGGGCTGCGCCAGCGCCTGCTGGCGCGCGGCGTGAGCCTGGTGGTGTCTAGCTACAACATGGCCAGCGGCTTTTACCTGCTGCGCCCAGGCGCAGTGCCCAAGGGCCACGAGCTCTATGGCGCCTGGCCCGACGGGCTGGCGCATTTTGGCGAGCCACTCTCGCTCAACGCACTGGCCGATCTGGGCGCTTTTGATTTTGTGGCGACGGGCGCCTCGGCGGTAGCTACTTCGGGTGTGCGCTTTGGGCGCGGCCATGGTTTTTTTGATCTGGAGTGGCGCATCTTTAGCGACATGGGCTTGGTGGACAACCTGACGCCGCTGGTAACCGTGGTGCACGATGTGCAGGTACTAGACAAAAAGCTTTACCCCAGCCCCGATGACGTGCTGGTGGACTGGATTTGCACCCCCACGCGCAGCTTGCAAGTGGCGCGCGAAACCCAGCGCCCGCGCGGCCTGAACTGGAAAGACATCACGCCCGAGCAAGTGCACGCCATACCGGCTTTGGCCGAGTTGCGGCGCATCATCGGCCTGGCTTAAATGCCTATTTTTGTTTTCAAACTATTACGATTTCCCCGCCCCTTGTTTTTTTAACTTTTCACCTTCAAAGGATGACACCATGAAAGCATCACGCCGCCAGTTTCTTGCCACTTCCGCCGCTTTGGCGTCTATCGCGCCCATGGGCGCCTGGAGCCAAAGCGCTGCCAAACTCACCATGCAAGCCGCATGGGTGAACGACGCCGAATTCATGGGCTACTTTGTGGCCATGGACAAAGGTTTTTACAAAGCCGAAGGTCTGGACCTGACGTATCTGTCCGGCGGCCCGGACGTGATCCCCGAGGCCTCGCTCTTGTCCAAAAAAGCCGATGTCTGCCTGACCACGGTGGAGACAGCCATCAAGGCCATCACCGACCAAAAAGCACCGCTAGTCATCATCGGCGCGCAATACCAAAAGAACCCGGTGGGCATCGTCAGCCTGGCCTCCAAGCCCCTCAAAACACCGCAAGACCTGATCGGTAAAACCATTGCCGTGCCGCCGGTCAACCGCCTGACGGTCGAGGCCATGCTCAAGCTCAATGGCATCGACAAAGCCAAGGTCAAAATCGTACCTTATGCCTACGACCCGACGCCGCTGATCAAAGGCGAAATCGACGGTTCGCTGGACTTCACCACCAACGTGCCTTTCACCATCAAGAGCATGGGCAAAGACGCCACCAGCTTCCTGCTGGCGGACTTCAAACTGCCGCTGTTTAACGACGTGGTGGTAGTCACGCAAGAGACCCTCAAGACCCGCCGCAAAGACATCGTGGCCTTTATGCGCGCCAGCCGCAAAGGCTGGGACGAGAACTTCAAAGACACCAAGGCCTATCCGCCCAAGTTCAAAGACACCTGGTTCAAAGGCACGGGCCGCAGCGTAGAAAACGAGTTGTTCTTCAACGAAGCGCAAAAGGCTTTGATGGTGAATGCGGGTGGCATATTTGCCATGAGCGATGCGTCTATCGCCAACTGCATTGCCGCGCTCAACGCGGTCGATGTGAAGGCCGACAAATCGCACTTTGATACCAGCTTGCTCAAAGAAATCTGATGCCTAACAGCGAACTGCGCATAGCCCAGGTCGGGCGCGTGTTCGCAGTCTCCGGCGCTGCGCCTTTGGTGGCGCTGGAGGATGTTTCTTTGCACTGCCCCAGTGGCTCGTTTACCGCGCTGATCGGGCCTTCGGGCTGCGGCAAGTCCACCTTGCTGCGCCTGGTGGCTGGCTTGGAGCAGCCCGATGGCGGCACGGTGCGTATCGGCGAGGAAACACCGCTGGCTTTGCAACAACGCGGCGCGCTGGGTATTGCGTTTCAAGACGCGGCGCTCTTGCCCTGGCGCTCGGTGGTGGACAACGTGCGCTTGCCGCTGGATGTCACCGGCGCACCGGTGGACATGGCGCGCATCCGCAGCCTGGTGGAGCTGGTGGGCCTGAAAGGTTTTGAGGGCGCATTGCCCTCGCAACTATCCGGCGGTATGCGCCAAAGGGTGGCGATAGCGCGGGCACTGGTAACGCAGCCCGAAGTGCTTTTACTGGACGAGCCTTTTGGGGCGCTAGACCAAATTTTGCGCCGCAGCATGAACCTGGAGCTGCAACGCATTTGGCTGGAGCGGCCCACCACGACGCTGCTGGTGACGCATGGTATCGACGAAGCCTTGTTTTTGGCCGACCGCGTGGCGGTGATGCAAAGCCAGCCCGGACGCATCGCGCAGATCGTGGAAGTGCCGTTTGATAGGCCGCGCAAAGTGGACTTGTTTAACAGCCCCGAGTTTCGGGCGCTGGAGCAGCAAGTCTCCGGTATTTTGTACGGCACGGTTTAGCGCACAGTGTATGGATACCCCAACCCGCCACCGCGCTGCTGTGCCCGGCTTGCTGCTGATGCTGCTGCTATGGGAAGTGGCGGGCCAGGCCCAATGGGTGGGCCAGGGCGCACTGCCTGCGCCTAGCGGCATCTTGCGCCAATGGTGGCAAGACCGGGGCGACTACCCGCCACATATTTGGGGCACGCTCAAGACCGCGTTTGCGGGTTTTGTGATCGGCAATACGGTGGCGGTGCTGATGGGTATGTGGTTTGCCTGGTGGCGCCCGGCGGGGCGCTTGATGGCCGGTGTCAACGTCACCCTCTTTGCCATGCCAGCGATTGCGCTGGTGCCGATTTTGGTCATCGCACTCCAAGGCGATACGCCGCGCGTGGTGCTGGCGGCGCTGTCGGTGTATTACCCGACCATGGTGGCCACGGTGCTGGGCCTGACACAAGTGGACGCGCGCTTGGTGGACCTGGTGCGCGTGTATGGCGGCAGTGACGCGCAAGTGCTGCGCCGCATCCGTTTGCGCAGCGGCTTGCCGACGCTGCTAGCCGGTTTACGCGTGGCCGCGCCTGCTGCGGTGCTGGGTTCGCTGCTGGCCGAGTTTGGCAGTGGTGGCAACGCCGGGCTGGGCACGTATTTAATTGGCTCGCTGGGCCGCGCCAACCCGGAGCGTTTATGGGGCATTGGCCTCACAGCAACGGCGATCAGCGGCATCGCCTACGGCTGCGCGGGCCTGATCGCCGCGCGCTTTGCGGGCAACACGCAAAGCGCCAGCACACCGCTGGGTTTTCAGGCGGGCTTGGATACCGAAAGCGCCACCACGCGCTGGGCCATGCGCCTGGGCACGGTGGCTATGCCTTTTGTGCTTTGGTACGGCGTCATTGCGCTGTTCACGCTGCTGGGCGTGTCCGACATCGTGCTGCGCGGACCGGTGGGCGTACTGGAACATTTGTTCAGCGTGGACAAGGCCGGCGAAAACCGCGAGGCGCTGCTAGATGCGCTCTCGCAAACCTTGCCCTACACCGTGCTGGGCATGTTGGCCGGGCTGGCGGTGGCGCTGCTGCTGGCGGTGGGCACCACGGTCTATAAAGCGCTGGGCCACAGCCTGATGCCGGTGGCACTGGTCAGCCAGTCCATGCCGCTGGTGGCACTGACGCCTTTGGTGGTGCTGGTGTTTGGGCGAGGCACGGCTAGCATCTTGGTGATCACCATATCGGTGACGTTTTTTCCGGCCTTTGTGACGATTGCGCAAGGCCTGGCCTTGGTGCCTAGCAGCGCGACGGATTTTGTGCGCGTCTATGGCGCCGGGCGCTGGCGGCAACTGCGACTGATTTCACTGCCCTGGGCCTTGCCCTATTTGTGCGCGGCTGCGCGCTTGGCGGCACCGCGCGCGTTTTTGGGTGTGATGATTGCCGAATGGCTGGCCACTGGCACCGGCATTGGCAACTTGCTCAATGTATCGCGCGGCGTACTCGATTTCGGAATGATCTGGAGCGTCGCGGTGGTGGCCATCCTCATCGCCGTGGCGCTTAACAGCTTGGTCGTGGTGCTGGAGCGCTATGTGCTGCAACGCTACGCCATGGCGCCTGCGGCCTGAGTGCGCAGCCCCTTTTTTTGATTACCTGAAAGAAGCCTATGGAACACACCGACCATAAACACACGGTACGCGAGCGCGTGTTTGCAGCGCTGCGCGAAGTAGCCTTTGCCGACAGCCGTTTTCATTTTGATTTCGGCGAATTCATCACCGACTTTGTAGGCAGCAGCGCCGCCACCGATCGCTTGATGGCGCACCGCTTTTACCAACAGTCCGAGTGCATTTTCATCACCCCGGACAACTGTATCGAAGAGTTGCGCTACCGCACTTTGTGTGAAGGCAAGCGCATCTTGATGACCACCTATTCCATACGCCGGGGTTTTTGGCTGCTGGACCCGACCACCATCCCCCAAGACCGCTTGCTGTATGCGGCGACGCTAGACGGCATGGAGCGCCACGGGCGGCACATGACGCTGGCGCAAATCCGCGCCGAGCTACCGCGCTTGGACTACATGATTACCGGCACCGGCGCGATCAACGAACACGGTGTACGCTTTGGCAAAGGCCATGGCTTTTTTGATGCCGAATGGGGCATGCTTTACCGCATTGGCGTGATTAATGCGCAAACGCCCACGGCAGCGCTGGTGCACGACTGCCAGGTGCTGCAAGAGACTTTGTACCCCGAGATTTTTGACACCGTGGCCGATGCGATTTTTACGCCCACGCGCACCATCGAGGTGACCAACCCGCACAAGCCACGTTGCGGCATCGTCTGGGATATGCTGGACCCGCAGATGCTGGCCACCATACCGCCACTGCAAGAGCTGCAAGCCATGGAAGCGGCTTTGCCACCACTGGCCTGAACGCTTTACGGGAGCCCCTCACAATGACCTACGCCACGATCGCCCGCGACCACCTGCCCGCCTTGCTGGCGCGCATGCCCAAAGCCGAGTTGCATATCCATATCGAAGGCTCTTTAGAGCCAGAGTTGATATTCACCCTGGCCGAAAAAAATAGCATCGCGCTCAGCTACCCCAACGTGGAAGCTTTGCGCGCAGCCTATGCGTTTACCGACTTGCAAAGCTTTTTAGATTTGTACTACGCCGGTGCTTCGGTGCTGATAGAGGAAGACGATTTTTACCGCATGGCCATGGCCTACTTTGCGCGCGCGCATGCCGACCACATCGTGCACGCTGAATTATTTTTCGATCCGCAAACCCATACCGAACGCGGCGTGCCTATGGGCGCAGTCATTGAAGGCCTGGCCCGCGCCTGCGCGGATGCCAAGGTTCAGTATGAAATCAGCGCCAGCCTGATCTTGTGTTTTTTGCGGCACTTATCCGAGGAGTCCGCCTTCGATACTTTAGAAGCCGCCTTGCCTTACCGAAAACACTTTATCGGCATAGGCCTGGACTCCGGCGAACGCGGCAACCCACCGGAGAAATTTGCGCGCGTGTTTGCCAAATGCCGTGCGCTGGGCTTGCGTATCGTGGCCCATGCGGGGGAAGAAGGGCCACCGGCTTATATCGAAAGCGCGCTTGATGTGTTGCAGGTAGAGCGCATAGACCACGGCGTGCGCTGTAGCGACGACCCGGCGCTGGTGCGCCGCCTGGCCGCCAGCCACATGCCACTAACCGTGTGCCCGCTGTCTAACGTGAAACTCTGCGTGTTCAACACCATGCAAGAGCACAACCTGGCCACGCTGCTGCACACGGGTTTGTGCATCACGATCAACTCGGATGACCCGGCCTATTTTGGTGGCTACCTGCTTACCAATTTTGAAGCCGTGTTTGCTGCTCTGCCGCAACTGAGCGGGCAGGATGCTTGGCAACTGGCGCGTAACAGTATTGACGCTAGCTTTGCGGCTGATGCAGACAAAGTGCTATGGCGGACGACACTCGACCAAGTGTTTGACCAGGCGCTGGCCACTTCCTAGCCAAGCGCACGATTTGCAAGACCTACAGGTCGTATTTCAGCTCTGCAACCAAGGTGCGCCCCGGATAGGGGTGGAAGTTCCAGTACTCTTGATTGGTCAGGTTGTCAACGCCAAAGGCGGCTACCAGTTTGGGCTGGATGGCATAGCGCACCCGTAGGTCCAGCACGGTAAATCGGCTAGCTGCGGTGTAAGCAAAGCCATTGATATCCGTGTTGTTCAAGCTACTGAACTGGTCGGAGCTGTAACGCAAGCCCAAGGAGGTGCTCAGTTGGGGGCTCCAGTGGTAATTGGCTAGCGCACTGGCACGCCACTGCGGTACACGGGGCTGCAATTTGTTAATGGTGTCGCCAGGTGTGGCCACGTAGGAGCTGTTCGCTTTGATGCGCGAGTCGGCATAGGTCACGCTGCCCGAGAGGTCCAGGCCATCGGTGATAAAGTTATCTCCCTGAAATGCAATCTCTAGGCCTTGTGTGCCGATGGCGTCAATGTTTTGCACCATGTTGACAGGGGTGTTGTCGGTCTTGAGGCCCGCCACTTGCGAGTAAAGCGAGTCTGTCACATCCTCATTGAAATAGGTCAGCCGCAAGAGTCCATTACCCAGTTCCTTTTCCAATGTGAGCTCTGTTGTCCAGGATTTTTCCGGTCGCAGATTGGGGTCGTTCAACCACGTCTGCCCGCTGGTACAGGCGCTGGTAACAATTTTCTTGGCGGGGTTGATGTCCGCGCATTTGCTCGCAGTAGCGCCGTAGAGTTCAGACACGGTTGGCATACGAACCGCTCGCCCAAGCGAGCCTTTGAGCACCGTATCTTCTGACCATTGGTAAGCCAATGCGGCTTTGGGCGATGCGAAAAACTCCTTGCGCTCGGCATAACGGTCGGTGGCCGCAGCAGTCTTGGCATAGCCATCCGATGCACTCCAATTTTCCAGCCGCAAGCCCAGTACGGTTTTCCAGTCTCGCGCAAACGCCCAAGCGTCCTGCGCGTAAATACTTTGCAGCTTGCTTTGCCCGCCTACGTCTGAGCTTAAACTGGCCGCGCCGCTGGTAAACCAGCTGTCAGTAGCACTCAGGTTGGACTTCAGGACACGCAGTTGGTAGTTATCTTGCTGGACACCAAAATCCACCAGGTGCGCGCCCTGCAGGCCTTGTGGGCGCCAAATGCCTTTGGCCGCCAGCGTAGTCCAGCCCGTGCCCTTTTGGTCGGTCAATGTGGCGGCATTGCCGTTGACCATGGTGCCGTTGAGATTGGCGGCGCTGTTGATAGAAGACTGGCGGGCCTGGTCAGTGCCGTAGTCCACCCAACTAGCAGCCAGCTCCCAATCCCACCGGCCCTTGGTATTGCTCTTGACTGACAGGCCGTGCATCCAATGGTCTAAGCGCTCTTTGGTGGCATTGAACAAGCCGTTGGCGGAGAAGGTCTGCCCGCTGATGACATGATTGCCACCATAAGGATTGGCCGTGTCTGTCAGGTAGCTTTTGGCCGTACCGTCGGAGGTGTTTCTCCAATTAGCCAGCGTGTAACTTGCGCGTACGGCGGGGGACAAGTCATAGGCCAATTTGAGTTTGGCGTGCTCTTGCACCGTGTGGTACTGGGTATTGGTGCCTAGGATGTACCAAGGCGTATTGGTTTTATCCAAGCCATACACCGCGCCGTTATTGCTGCTCTTGGTCGGATCGACCGTGAAGGATCTGGTCGCAAGCACCAGCGGTTGGCCCTGGCTATCGGTGCGGTTGATGTTCACCCACCACGCCCAGTCGCCGCTCTTGCTGCCTAACGAGGCACTGGCCTGAGTGGCAAAGTCGGTCTCGTGCGTGTTATACAAGTCAAAGTTTTGCTGCGAGACCACGATTTTTGCGTGCCCTTCGAACTGCTTGGGCATTCGGGTGACATAGTCCACCACCGCACCCACCGAATTGCCGGGGTAGGCTGCGGAAAAGGGGCCATACATCACGTCTGCGCGTTCGATCTCTTCAGGCGTGACCATGCCCCAACGCGGCGCATACGTGGCGCCATTGCCTAAATAGTTGGACAACAAAATGCCATCGGCATAGACGGCCGAGCGCGCACTATTGCCGGTACCGGAAGCCCGACTGGAAAGCACTGCATGGTTGTAGTCGCCGATATAACGCCGCCGCACGACCAGGCTGGGAAAGTACTTGAGCACGTCTTCGCTGTCTGTCGCGTTAATAGTTTGCTCCATTTGCGTGCGGGTAATACCTTCGATGGTAGTGGGAATTTGCGTAGGCAAGGAACTGGGGCGGCCGCCGAAAACGGTCACTATGCCCAAAGATTTCACTGGCGCTTGCTCTTGCGAAGGGTCTGTGGAAATTGGTTGTGCCCCAGCACCCAGGGATGTAGAGAGGCCGATGGCTATGGCCACCGGAATTAATCGATGTTGCATGAATATTTACTCAATAAGGGATTCGAAATAGATGTCACAGCGCGGGGCAAAAGCGTCCCGAGCAAGCATCCAAGTGATGCGCCTGCAATGGCAGGCAGCTATGTCAGCTCAGGCTAGGGTCGGAGGCCCGCGCGGGAAAGCGGCTTCAAGAACGGCCGCCGAACCTGGTCGCCGTCCGTACGACGCGGGAAGTGCCAGTTTGGCGAGGGTGTCAAAAAAAACTATTTGGGCAAAAGTATGCGGACCAAATGCGTGGGAAGAGGCGAAACACCACTGACAATGCCCTCCAGCGCCCTGGTGGCTATCCGAAGTAGGCGCATGGTCACCCGCCAGCACGGGTTTGGCAAACGCAATCTCACCAGCGCCCAAGGCACCATTGCTACTGCATATGTCTAAGTTGGCTAAGTTGGCTAAGGTGGCGCGTGTCGACGGTGCGATGAGCCCGGGTAGCAGCGGCGCCACCAGCATGAGGCCAAGTAGCAGCCACACCCATGCACGGCGGTATACCGTCACTTGGCGCTCTAGGAAGCTGCCCACGCACGTGTCTACCAGCTAAGGCGCACCTGCTCAGTGCTCGCCGTGCTGGTGTGATTTACCGCCAGCGGGCGCTGTTTGGGACACCGGCACTTTGATATCCAAACTACTTTCCAACCCCTTGGCGTCTTTAAAGCGCAAGGTTAGGGGAATGGTGGTACCTTTTTGCAGCGGCAGTTTCAAGTCCATCAGCATGACGTGAAAACCGCCGGGCAGCAATGCCACCGACTTGCCTGCAGGCAGCGCCAGCCCATCGGGCAGCGCGCGCATTTGCATGACGTTGTTGTCCATCTTCATTTCATGCACTTCGGCCACGCCAGCCACGCTGGTGCTGACGCCCACCAGCTTGGTATCGGTTTTGGCCGTCAGCGTCATAAAGGCACCGGTGGCTTTTTGACCTTGTACGGTGGCACGTGCCCAAGCGCTTTGCACGCTGACGTTTTGCGCCCAGGCGCTTGAAACCATCAGGCTGGAAAGCAGCAATGTGCGAATAAGTGATTTGTTGTTCATAGCGGATTCTTTCTTAAAAATAAAAAGCGTGGCGCCGACCATTGCAGGCGAGTGTTCGGCGCAAACCATCAATGGGCGTGGCCGCCAGCGGCCTGTACGTCCAATACTTCCAGCAATGCTGCGGGCATCTTCAAGCCTTTGGTCGAGGCGCCACTTGCGGGCACTTCCACCCAGTCGTTTGAGCCCTTGGCGCAGCTTTGCACTACCTTGAACCACAAAGGACCAGGCTTCATAGGCGTGGTTCCGCGCAGCACAAATTCGTCGTAATAGGCATGCGGTAAGGCATTGTCAGCACTGTTGGCGGTCCAGCTTATTTCCAGCACGCCTTCGGTGTATTTTTTGCCATGGCTTTCATAGGGCACGGGCAAAGTGCCGGTGACGGTGCGCACAGTCCAACCCGCCTTGGGCATGGGTTGCGCTCCGTTGAAACCGGCAGGAATCGTCACGCGGATACCCGTGGTCGACTCGGCATCGCAGCCGTGGCCAACCCGAAACGTAGCGCGGTAGCTGCTATTGGCGGCAGCGGCGCCATCTTGCAACACCACATGGGATTGTGCCGGGATACTGGCCAAGGAAAGGGCGCTGACAAGCAACACTAAAGAGTTTTTGAATAAATGCATAGTAAATAATTTTTAAGATTGAAAAAATCATCGATAGCGCGCAGGCGCAAGGCGGCGCTTAGATCGACAACATTGATTTAGAAATACCGCGCCGGGCGCATGCGCTTAAAACATGGCGCGGCGCAATGCAGACATCACAGGCTGCGCAGCGGCTGGTTTTAAGCCAGGGGCGGTCCGCGTCCCGGCGGCGGGGCGGCGCTTAGGCGGTGCGGCGCAAGCGCTGCGGCTTGGCGCGTACCCAAAAGTGGCGTGGCGCTGGCCACCGGCAAAGCCGAGATGGAAACCGGCGGTGCACCAGCGGCCAGACAGAGCACGCAATCGAGATGCTGGGCAAGGGGCGTATCAGGCGCTCCCGTGTCCTGCACCGTCACACTGCCCGAGGCGCTGCACACCAGCGTGTGCTGCACCGGCTGGACCCAGGGCGCAGCCACCGCCACGCCCAGCGCCATGCACCACCACAGCAATACCCAACGCGCTAAAGCAGTTGAATTGCGCAGGGTATGCAAGGACATGGCGCGATTATGGCAGCGTGCAGCCTAGGCAATGCCCAAGCTAAAGCCCTCGTCGATGGCACGCTTTGGCAACACGCTGCGACGACAAGCGAAAATCCATGCGCTTGAAATAAGATGCATCAACTGCCGTCGGCTTGGCATCGGGCACCTGCTTGCGTCCGGCCCACAGCCTTCTGTTTTGCCCACATTTCCTTGAGGCTTTTTATGAAAAAACTTCCCCTAGGCCTATTTGCAGCAAGCCGTGCCATTGCCAGCGGACAGCTGTCGCCCCACGCCTATATGCAGCAATGCATTGACCTGGCCGACCAGTTAGAGCCCGCTTTGCATGCTTTTGTGGCGCGCACGTCCACGCAGCAATTGCTCGATGGCATCGGCGAAGGCCCATGGGCTGGCATCCCCGTGGGCGTGAAGGATTTGATCGCCACACGCGAGCTGGGCACCACCTACGGCTCGGCCATTTATACCGACCAGGTGCTGGACTATGACGCTGCGGTGGTGGCGCGCGTGCGCCAGTTGGGCGGGGCGGTTTTTGGCAAAACCGTGAGCACCGAATTTGCCTGGCGCCACCCCGGCCCTACCGTCAATCCGGTAAACCCGGGGCATACGCCTGGCGGTTCGTCCAGCGGTTCGGCAGCCGCCGTGGCCGCAGGCATTCTGCCCTTGGGTTTGGGCACGCAAACTGTGGGTTCGGTGATCCGCCCGGCGGCGTTTTGCGGCATTGTGGGTTTGAAGGCCAGCTTTGGCGCGGTGCCGCGTGCCGGCGCATTTCCGGTGTCTGATGCGCTAGATCACGTGGGTTTTCTGGCGCGCTCGGTCAACGATGTGGCCTATGCCTTTAATCTGCTGCGCAACCTGACGTCCACCGAGCCCGACAGCATCGCTGTGCCACAAGTGCCCATGGATGCGCAAAGCGGCTTGGAGCCCCTGGCCTCGCCACGGCTGGCCTATGTGCGCACGCCTTTTGATGAACGCATCACCGCCGACCAACACCAAGCCATGCAATCGACGATTGCCAGGTTGCGCGCGCAAGGGGCCGTCGTAGAAGAGTTTGCGCTGCCCGATGAATACTGGACCGGCGTGGACGCGATGTTTTGCCTGCTTGAAGCCGAAGGCGGCGCGGTGCACCGCGAGCATGTGGCGCGCTTCCCCGATCGCCTAAGTGTCCATATCAAAGAACTGGTCGCACAAGGCGCTGCCCGCTCTGCATTTGAATACCTGGCCGCGCGCAATCTACAAACCCGCTTACGCGCCGACGCCACGGCGCAACTCAAGGGCTTTGATGCCTTCCTCACCGTTCCTGCCACCGGCGGCGCGCCAGAAGGTTTGGCGTCCACGGGCGACCCGGTGTTTTGTGCGCTTTGGAGTTTCCTGGGCCTACCGGCTTTGAATATTCCTATCGGCCACGCGGCCAACGGGCTGCCCTTGGGATTGCAATTGGTAGCGGCGTACCGACAGGACGCGCACTTGCTGCGCACGGGCCGCTGGATCGAAATCGCGCTGGGGCATTGAAGGCCATTCCAGCAATAGCCCAAGGCTTATCATCCCGCCATGCCCCCGGCCACACCTTCCAGCCTGTTTCACCTCGCCTACCACGTCACCGATTTGCAAGCGGCTCGCGCTTTTTACGGCGGCGTGCTGGGTTGCGCCGAGGGCCGCAGTACAAATACCTGGGTGGACTTTGATTTTTTCGGCCACCAAATTTCACTGCATTTGGGCGAACCGTTTAAGACGACGCTGACAGGACACGTGGGCGACCACTTGGTCCCCATGCCGCACTTGGGCCTGGTGCTGGCCCTGCCAGATTGGCAAGCGCTGGCACAGCGTTTGCGCGATGCGCAGGTAAATTTTGTGATGGAGCCGCAGCTGCGTTTTGCCGGGCAAAGCGGCGAGCAATGGACCATGTTTTTTCTAGACCCCAGCGGCAACCCCCTAGAGATCAAAGGCTTTGCGTCGCTGGCGACCGTGTACGCGGCATGATGAATTACACCTTTGTCTCGGCCACCATTTTGCTGGTGCTGATTACCGACCCGGTGGGAAATATTCCGGTGTTTGCCAATGCGCTCAAGCACGTACCGCAAGCACGCAAGCCACGCGTTATCTTGCGCGAAATTTCTATCGCATTCTTTTTGCTGCTGACCTTTATGTTTGTCGGCGAGAGCTTTTTGCAGGTGATGAATTTAAGCGAATTGGCGCTGCAAATTGGCGGTGGCGTGATTCTGTTTTTGATCGCGCTGCGCATGGTGTTTCCACCGCCCACGCAGGCCGAAGCCGAGCTGCTGATAGAGCCTTTGATCGTGCCCTTGGCCGTGCCTTCTATTGCAGGGCCGTCGGCCTTGGCGACGGTCTTGTTACTGGTATCGCAACAACCGGAAAAGCGCTTGGAATGGGTAACCGCGCTATGCGTGACCATGCTAATCAGCGCGGTCGTGCTGGTGTCTGCTGAGCGCATTCAACGTGTCATCGGCACGCGCGTGGTGACCGCCATCGAACGATTGATGGGTCTGGTGTTGGTGTCGGTGGCCATTGAGATGCTGCTGCGTGGCATACGCACCTTTGCACTGCAATTGGCGCAAGGCAGCGGCGCCTAAAAGCGGCTTGCGGATTTAACGTTATAGCGCCGCCTAGCGGTCTTCTTGGAGTTTGACTTGCCTTCCTTAAAGTCTCGCTTTTTTTACTATGCCGTCAGGCGCCAGTTGCGTAAATTCGCTTTGCGTAGCGGCAGCCTGGAGCAAGTACGTGCGGCGCGCGACAAGTCCTCGCAGCGCATGTTTCCCCAGCCCAAAGGCGTGCAAGTGCAAACTGCCGAGTTGGGCGGCTGCTCCGGCGAGTGGCTGCGGCCAGCGGGGGCTGCGGCTGGCTCGGTCATCTTGTATTTGCATGGCGGTGCCTACATCACTGGCTCCTGCCACACCCACCGTGGCTTGGCGGGGCACTTAGCCACAGCGGCGGGCCTGGATTGTTTTTTACTGGACTACCGCCTCGCGCCTGAGCATCCATTCCCCGCTGCGGTGGACGATGCCCACGCCGCCTACCTGGCGCTGCATCACCAAGACCCTGCGCGCAGCATCGTGCTGGCCGGTGACTCCGCTGGTGGCGGCCTGGCACTGGCGTTGGCCCTGCGTTTGCGCGATACCGGCCACCCCGCACCCGGCGCCATGGCGCTGCTTTCGCCCTGGACGGACTTGACGCTTAGCCTGCCCACGCACCAAAGCAAAGCGGCGGTGGATCCGTTTTTCCCCGACACCTCCACGCTGGCGATGGCAGCGCAACTCTATGCCGGCACCCAGGGCTTGGCGCAGCCCCTGGCTTCGCCCCACTTCGCCGCGCTGCACGGCCTGCCTCGCACTTTGATTCATGTGGGAGAACATGAAGCCCTGCTAGGCGACGCGCACGCACTGGCCGTCAATATGCAAGCGGCGGGGTCACCGGTACAGCTGCAAGAGTTTGAAGGTATGTGGCATGTTTGGCAGATATTTACGGGACGGTTTGCGGAGGCCGATGCCTCGGTTAAAGCATTAGGCGCGTTTTTGAGATCGTGAGTTTTGAATACCGGTTTCGGCCTTGAAGGCCGAGTTACTTTCTTTTGCTTCGCCAAAAGAAAGTAGCCAAAGAAAAGGCGAGCCAGTAGCCTTCTGTGTTTGACCTGCCACAGGGCTTGCGCCTGCCGCGGGCCTTACTTTTCTTTGCTTCGCCAAAGAAAAGATAAGCAAAAGAAAGGCGAGCCAAAGGCCGTGCCCCTTCGGGGTACCTTGCGCTACTCGCGTCGC
>CAIPZV010000029.1 GCA_903869595.1 uncultured beta proteobacterium
CTTGCGCCGTTTCCAGCAATTGCACATCGGTTCCTGACAACATTGAAGCTGCGACCCAAGCGCTCAAAGCCAGCGCGCCTGCACACCAGAGCAAAGCGACCGCCAAACTACCGATACTGATCTGATCGGCCAGCGGTTTGGACTTAGAGCCCGCATCGTCGCCCACATGCGGCAGCCAGCGAATGACGAGCAAAGGCCAGGTGCGCGACACCACATGCGCAGCCATCAAAGCCAGACACATCCACAGCGCGCCAACCGCTCCCAGCAAGGCCAGCAGTGCCACTTTGCTAAGAATTGCCAGCACCACAGCAATCGCGCCGAAAGCACCCACGCGCGAGTCTTTCATGATGATCAGCGCACGCTCGCGGTCATAGCTGCCGCCCAGACCGTCGGCTACATCGGCCAGACCGTCTTCATGAAAAGCACCGGTCAGCCACACGCTCCAAGCCGTGCCCAGCGCTGCCGCCACCAAGGGCGCATACGCTGTGGGCAAGTAATGCATGAGCGCCGCCGTCAACAAGACCACCAAGCCACCGATGACCACGCCGACCGCCGGAAAATACGCCGCACTGGCGCGCAACATGGCCGGGCTAAAGCCCACCCAATCGGTCAGCCGTCCGGTCACCGGGATGCGCGTGAAAAATTGCAACGCCAGCAAAAAATGGCGCAGCGCTGTCATGCAGTGACTGACGAAGATTTTTCAGACACACCGGCCGAGGCAAAGCTGGCCATGTCACGCAGAATCGCGCAGGCCGACTGCAACAGCGGCCAGGCCAGCGCCGCACCCGAGCCTTCGCCCAAGCGCAAACCCAAGTCCAGCAAAGCGTGTACGCCCAAGTGCTGCAACATGAATTCATGGCCGCGCTCGCCCGAGCGGTGCGCGAACACGCAGCGCTGCAACACCAGCGGTTGCAGCGCATGCGCCACCAGCACCGCCGCGCTGGCAATAAAACCGTCCACCAGAATCACACGCCGCTGCGCTGCCGCTTGCAGTACCGCGCCGGTCATGGTGGCTATCTCTAATCCGCCGAACGCGGCCAGCGCGTCCAAGGGTTGTGTGGCATCCGCATGCAGCGCCAGCACCCGGCGCAAGACATCGCATTTGCGCGCTACCGCCGCTGCATCCAGGCCGGTGCCTGCGCCGGTACACAACTCAATATCAAGCACTGCCAGACGCGCCAGCAGCAAAGACGCCGCCGAGGTATTGCCTATGCCCATCTCGCCTAAGAGCAAAGCGTTGCCGGGCAAGCCGCGCACCAGTTCCACGCCATTGCGCATGGCTTGTTCGCATTGCGCTTCAGACATGGCCACGCCTTGCGAAGAATCTGCCGTGCCGTGTTCTGCGCCCGCCACTTTGCGCACCATCAAACCTGGGCGTTGCGTACCCGCAGGCAGACCTGCCAGAAAATCGCGGTTCACGCCGCAATCGACCACGGTTAAAGCCAGGCCATGCTGACGCGCCAGCACGCTGACAGCTGCGCCACCGGCCAGAAAGTTTTCTACCATCTGCCAGCTCACGTCCGCAGGAAAGGCCGAAATGCCTTGCGCAACAAGGCCATGGTCGGCAGCAAACACCACCATTTGCGGATGGGCCAGCACCGGTTTGTCAGTGCCAAGTATTTCGCCGATCTGTACGGCCAATGCTTCGAGGCGACCGAGCGAACCCAAAGGCTTGGTTTTGTTGTCTATGGCAGACTGCAACAAGCTGTGCAGCGCGGGAGTGCGTAGATTCGAAAGCGTTGGTAGGGGTGTTTGCATAGTCTTGTAATTTTCTAAGTCAGAGTAAAAAGTCAACGAATCAGCGCATCGAGCACGCCGGGCGCAAAGTGCGCTTGCACATAGGCTGCCAGACCCTCGAACACGCTGTCCAAGGTGGGCACCGGTTGCGCGCGGCCAGCGCCAAACAAGGCTTGCACTGCCGCAGCATCTTCAAACAGACCGTGCAAATACAGGCCCAGCACATTGCCCTGCGCGTTGTGCCAACCCAAGCCATCGGGCAAGGCCGCCTGCGCCACGACACCGGTCTGCGCCATGCCCGCATGCTGCTGCGTCTGTCCGTGGTGGATTTCATAACCGGTCACGCTGACGCCTGCCAGCGGCGCAAACGGCGATGCTGTGCAAGAGGCTAGCGCCTCTGAAAATCGGGCCTGTGTATGGCGCACGGTTTTGTCGGTTTCAAACACCGTGACCAGTGGCAACAACCCCAGGCCTGGCGCATTGCCGTCTATGCCGTGCTGGTCTATCAAAGCCTCGCCCAGCATTTGTAATCCGCCGCAAATACCCAGCACCGCTCCGCCCTGTTGTGCGTGCTGCGCAATCGCCGCATCCAGGCCTTGCGCGCGCAGCCAGGCCAAGTCGCCGCTGGTGTGTTTAGAGCCAGGCAGGATGATCCAGTCGCTTGGTTTTAAGCCTGCCAAGTCCACCGGGCTGCGCACCCATTGCAAGCGCAAACCCGGAATATTTTTCAAGGGCTGGAACTCATCCAGATTGCTGATGCGCGGATACGCGATGACCGCGATGGTGGTTTGCACTGCACCGCTGGCAATGCTGCGTTCGTCAAACACGCCGTCCTCTTCGGGCAAACCGTGCTGCCACCACATCGGCAAAGTCGCCACCACGGGCACGCCAGTCAAGTCTTGCAACATTTGCGGCGCGGGCGCCAGCAGTGCCGCGTCCCCGCGAAACTTGTTCAGCACAAAGCCGCGCAACAGCGTGCGTTCGTGTGGCGGCAACAAAGCCCAGGTGCCGTACAAGTGCGCAAACGCACCGCCTTTGTCGATGTCCGTCACCAGCAAACAAGCGGAGTTGGCATGCAAAGCGACGCGCATATTGACGATGTCGCTTCCAGACAAATTGATTTCAGCAGGAGAGCCTGCGCCTTCGATGACCACCACATCGTTGTCCGCGATCAATTCGTCCAGCGCGGCGGCGATGCGCGGCCACACATGCAGGCTGCGCTCGCGCCAGGGCATGCGCGTCAGCACCTCATCCACATGGCCGAGCATGACCACCTGGCTGTGCGTGTCGCGCTCGGGCTTTAAGAGCAGCGGGTTCATGCGCACATCGGGCAAGGCGCGCGCGGCCAGCGCCTGAAAGTATTGCGCGCTGCCTATCTCGCCCTGGCCGTTGCCGGATGCCACCACACGTGCGTTGTTGCTCATGTTCTGCGCTTTGAAGGGCGCAACCTTCAAGCCCTGGCGCGCGTAATAGCGGCACAAGGCGGTGGTCAGCCAGCTTTTGCCGGCGCCGCTGGTGGTACCCAGCACCATGACGCAGCGGGCGCTCATGGCAATAGCTTCAACGCAGCACCGGGCATAGAGATGAATTGGGGCAAACCAACAGACTCAGCCATACAGCGCCTGCCCTGCCCCCTTTTCCCAGCACCGCGGGCCTGTACACAGCAGCACATAGTGTTTGTAGGGGCTAATGGTAGGTTTAGGGGGTGCGTCAATCGTCACGAGCTGGCTTTCTGTAATCTGGGAGCGTCTTCAACGGTCGGTACCAGCATGGGTACGCAAATGCGCTGTGGCTTTATCGATGTGCAGAGCAATTTTAGCCTTCGCAAGCACATAGCTATAAGCGCACGAAGGTGGAACTAACGCGCCACGAAACGGCGCAGCCAGAGGGTGTCCGAATTTTTGTGTAAACGGAGTTAAGGGTCATTGCTGAGGGACCCGGTCCTCAAACTCAATACTAAACCGATTCAGCGCAGCCTTCCAGTCTCGAATCGGCATATTCCA
>CAIPZV010000030.1 GCA_903869595.1 uncultured beta proteobacterium
GCTTGGCCCGTAATACTGGCCGTACCGCGCAAGAGCTGCAACAAGGCTTTACCCACCGTGGTTTTGCCGCTGCCGGACTCGCCCACCAGGGCCAGGGTGCGCCCACTATCCAAGCTAAAACTCACGCCATCGACCGCTTTCACATAACCCACGGTGCGCTGCAAAAAGCCTTTTCGGATGGGGAACCAGACGCGGTAATCCTGCACTTGCAGCAGCGCCTGGGTGGGCTGCGCGCCCTGCACTTGCGCATCTTGTGTGGCCTCATGCAACAGGTCGCTGTGCCGGGTGGCCCTACCCGGCGCCTGCGGGTCGCGGTAGAGCACGCAGCGCACCGCATGACCATTTGGCAAGGTTTGCAAGGCAGGCTCAGCGCTGTGACAAAGCGCGTTGGCGTCGGCACAACGGTCGGCAAAGCGACACGCCCTAAAGCGCTGGTTCAGGGCCGGCACGCTGCCGGCAATCGCCGCCAGGCGGCGCCCGCGTTGTTGCGCGTCTGGCAGCGCGTCCAACAAATTGACCGCATAAGGGTGCAGCGGCCTGGCAAAAAAGTCTGCTGCGCTCGCCAATTCCACAATTTGCCCAGCGTACATCAAGGCCACCTGGTGCGCCATCTGGGATACCACCGCCAGGTCGTGGGTAATCAGCAGCATGGCCATTTTTTGGCTCTGCTGCAGTTCTTTGAGCAAGTCCAAAATTTGCGCTTGAATCGTCACATCCAGCGCGGTGGTAGGCTCATCGGCAATCAGCAGATCGGGCTCGGCAGCCAGCGCAATAGCGATCATCACGCGCTGCTTTTGCCCGCCCGATAGCTGGAAAGGGTAGTTATCCACACGGCGTGCAGATTCGGGAATGCCCACGCGCTCCAACCACTGCAGCGCTTTGCTGTGCGCTGCATCGCCACGCAGCGTGGTGTGTCGCTCTATGACTTCTATGATTTGCTGGCCCACCGTCATCACTGGGTTCAGGCTGGTGGAGGGTTCTTGAAAGATGATGCTGATGCGTCGACCGCGGATATTGCGCATGCTGCGTTCGGGCAGGCCCATCAACTCGGTACCGTCCAGGGTCACCGTACCGGCAGCCACGCGCCCGCTATCGGGAAGCAAGCGCAATAAAGACAGCGCTGTCATTGACTTGCCACAACCGGACTCACCTACCAAGGCAAAGGTCTGGCCGCTTTCAATCGTCAGCGACAACGCATCAACCGCACGCACCAGCCCAGTGTCCGATACCAACTCTGTAGTCAGGTCCTCGATCGCGATCATGCAGCCTCCTTTAGGGGCGCTGCGATTTGCGCTGCGCGGCGTACCCGGTAAGCACGCGCACGCGGATCAAAAGCCTCGCGCACCGCACCGGCAAACAGTGTCATGGCCAATACCAACACCAGCATAAAGCCAAAGGCGGAAACCAAGTTCCACCACACCAAGGGATCCTGCGACATTTCATGGCGGGCGGTGTTAATCATGGAGCCAAAGCTGTTGGTGTTAGGGTCCACACCCACACCCACATAGGAGAGGACCGCCTCGTAGAGCACCAGCCCGGAGAAATCAAGCACTGCGACGATCACCACGATGTGAGTGAGATTGGGCAGGATATGGCGGCGCATGATGCCGGTGTCGGACACGCCAAAAGCGCGTGCCGCATGGACGTAGTCCAGCTCGCTCAGCTTGAGTGTCTCAGCCCGCAGTAAGCGCGCCAACTGGGCCCAACCGGTGATACCCAAAATCATGGCCAGCAAAAACAAACGGATATCGGCGCGCTCTAAACCGGTCTGAAACAGCTGCGGATTTTTGTCGATGAAGACCTGGATCATCAGCACAAATGCAGAAATGAGCAGCACTGAAGGTATCGAAGAAAGCACTGTATAGAAATACTGAATCGCGTCGTCCACCCACCCCCTAAAGTAACCCGCTAATATGCCAAACACCAAAGCTAATGGAAGCGTGGCGATGGTTGCCAGCGAGCCGATCACCACCGCGGTACGGATGGATTTCAGACATGCATAGAGCACATCATTGCCCGTCTGGTCGGTGCCCAGCACATGGTAATGGGGCCAGACGGTTGCCACCCAAGATGCAGTCAAAATCAGCGCAGTCAAAGTGAGCGCAATGGCGCGCCAGGGAACGTCCAATTCCCCACGCCAGGCCGCCAGCGCCGCTTCGCCAAACGCCTGTGTGCGGCGAAGCGACAGTGCCCACACGAACAACACGATGGCAATGAGGCAAGTAAGTGCCCCCCAAGCTAGGCCACGCGCGGTAAGAGAAAGCAGGTCCGAGGCCCACTGCACCGCAGGATCTTGCAAATGCCGGCCACCAAATTGGAGGCGAGGGTAGTCGCGCACCGTGACCCCATCGCGCTGTAGAGACTCTTTGGCAAACTGGTGCGTTGCCAAGGGGCGGGAATAGGTCTTTTCACGCGCCTGGCGCGGCCCGCTCAGCACTGCGTCCAGGACCGACAGCGTTTGCATGGAATAAGCCGGCGCAGACCCTGCGCTCGCGTCCGGCAAAGCGGGCAGCACAGGACGAAAGTGCACCGAGTCCAGCACCGCTATCAGCATAAACAGGCCCAGGATGACGCTACAGGCCATGGCGGTTGCATCGCGCTGCACATAGCGCCACGTCTGGCGCAGCAAAGGGGTGCGCAAGGCATGCACACAATACATTGCAAGCACCAGCAATTGGGCGTACAAGGCCAGGTCGGTGGCAAGGAAAACAAACTTAGGCATGGTGCGCGTACCTCAGCCTAAACGCACACGCGGATCGACCAGCGTATAAGAAATGTCGGTCAACACCAGGCCCAGGATATAGAGCAAGGAGCCCAGAAATACCATGGCCCGCACGCCGGCAAAATCCTGTCCGGCGATGGCGTCAATGGTGAAGCTGCCCAAGCCCGGAATGCCGAAAAAGGACTCCATGATCAAAGCACCCATAAACAAAAGCGGCAGCACGGCGACCGTGCTGGTCAAAATCGGCAACAGCGCGTTGCCCAGCACATGGCGAAAGAGCACCATGGTTTCGCTCAGCCCTTTGGAGCGGGCGGTACGCACATAGTCCTTGCCAATTTCTTCCAGGAACATGGTGCGGTAAAACAAAGCCTCACCCCCCAAGCGGGAGACAATTCCTATCAACACCGGCAAAATCAAAAAGACGACCAAGTCCGGCCCGTTCGAATAGCCGGAAATAGGTACCAGATTGAGCATTTTGGAAAACAAAAACTGCCCGGCAATGATGTAGAAAAGCCCCGAGATGGACAGCAAGAAAACGCAAAAAGCCACCCCCCAGAGCTCTAAATACGTAGCGCGGAAAAACACCAAGACCAGCGAGAACACCACCACCACAAAAACGCCGAGCAAAAAAGTTGGCAGCGCCACCGCCAATGAGGGGCCAGCACGCTGGCCCAACTCGTAGGCGATATCGCGGCCGGTATCGGTGGCACCAAAATCCAGCACAAACAAGGGCAAGGAACGCTGAAAAAACAGGGTCTGGGTTAGCTTTTCAGCCCCCAGCGCTTTTTCATTCCACAGTAAAGGTTTATCGTAGCCGCGCTCTGCCTTCCACTTTTGGATGGCATCAGCACTTACCCGTTTGCCACCGATATTCATGCGCGCCATATCGTCAGGGGTGTTGACGGCGAAAAAGAGAACAAAGGTCAGCAAATTAACGCCAACCAACACCAGTACGCCATAGAGCAGCCGGCGCACAATGTAATTAAACATGCGCTTACTCCACAGAAGCCAAAGTTCGCGCCGCTGTCTCTCGGTCACGACGACGCCACAACCAGATGGCCGGGGCGATCAGGCCCGCCACTACCAACAGCAAAAGGGGCAAGGGCCACCACACCGGCACATTCCAAGCGGCCATCTTGGCGGCGCGCATGGGCGCATCCAAGCGCAGATAGCTGATATGGTTACGGGTGATCTGGGTCGGTTTACCGTTGAATACCCACTGTTGATAGGCCGCCGCTGAGGTTGGGAAATAGCCAAAACTCCAGACCGCATCACGCTGGGTAATTTCTATCATTTTGTCTATTACGGCCTGCTTTTCAGGGCCATCGTCCAGCAGTTCCATACGCTCAAAAGCCGCGTCAAACTGCGGATTTTGGTAGTTGGCACTGTTCTCGCCATTGCCCTCTGTCATGGCGGTAGCGTTGGGGCCATAGAGCAAAAAGAAGAAGTTTTCTGCATCCGGGTAATCGGCCAGCCAGCCAGCAAAAAATATCTGCACTCCACCTGTTTTAAGTTTGTCGCGAAAGCGGTTGTAGTCGGTGGCGCGCACCTCCATCTGGATACCTAGCTTGGCGAACTGGCGGGCATACCAATCGAGCTCGGCCTTGGCTTTACCGGTCGCCACCAACTGAAAATCGAAGTTAAGCACCAGCGGCTGGCCCGTCTTGGCGTCGCGCCCGCCCGGATACCCCGCTTGGGCCAACAAGTCTTTAGCCTCTTCGATGCTGCGCCGCACTACTTTTCCGTCTGGCTGCTTCCGGTAAACCACCGGGTTAAAGGCGCTGGGGCCGTCTTCGCGGTAGCCAAAGAGCGATGGCGGCAGCGGGCCGTGCGCGGCTACGCCCTGCATGTCCCAGAAGATGGAAACGTACTCTTCCCAGTCCAGTGCAATCGACAAGGCCTGGCGCAGCTTGCGGTTGCGTTCGACTTGGTCGGGAGTTTTGCCCTGGCCAACCACCGGGTCCATCCAGTTAAACGCCAGATACCAGTTATTAGGTTCCACCGTGGTGGGCAAACGGAAGCCTTTGTCGCGGTACTCTTTTCTTTTTTTTGGGTCGTCGGCCATGGCCGTGAGGTACTGGGTACCCATGTCTAAACGCTCGACGGCAGGCGAGTCATAAAAACCCTGTTTGAACTTGGCGTGCAGGGGCACGGATTCCTTCTCGATTTCAAATACCAGCTTATCCACAAAAGGCGTGGGCTTGCCGCAGTCGTCCAACAGGCCTTTTTCCTTGTCACCCGGCGCGCCTTCACAAGGATAGGGCTCGACCCGGTAATGGGGGTTGCGCACCATGGTGTGGCGCCGGTTGGTGGCGTACTCCGTGAGCATGTAGGGGCCGGTGCCCGCAGGCCAGAAGTTCAGCGACAAGTTGCGCTCGGCCATGCCTTGCTGCGCGTAAAAAGCTTCGGCTTCCCAGGGTATGGGGGCAAAAAAAGTCATGGCCAACCAGTATTTGAACTGCGGGTACTTCCCCAGCACCCGGATGCGCAGCGTGTATTTGTCCGGTGCGCTTACGCCCTCGAAAGGGTGTTGGCGAAAGTCCAGGTGCGGCAAATCGCGTTGGGTAGGGGGCAGGTTGCGGCGCAACGCTTTATCCGCTTTGGCAACGCGGGCGCCATAGTCCTTAAAGCCTACGATGTACTCGGCCAGCGTGGAGTACGAGGGCGAAATGACACGGGGCGTGGCCAGGCGGCGGATGGCATATACATAGTCATCCGCCGTGAGTTCGCGGGTGCCGGTTTGCGCAAAATCGGGCAAGACATGCTTACCCTCCAGGTCCTTAGCCGAAAGCGCGTGGTAAGCGTAAGCACCTTGCGCATCCTTGGCAAAAGCCGGATGCGGGGCAAACAAAATGCCAGACTTTATGTGGATGTCATACACCGACTCGGCAATTTGTTGCGGTGGCGAGTTGTCGGGCAGCGGCTTACCGTCCTTGTCCAAATAGCGTGGCGCAGCCACCTCTTGGGCCGCGCGCCCGATCAACTCGTAGGGACGCTTCAGGTAGTGGTACGCATAGAGTGGCTCGTAGGCCTGGTAAGTAAAAGGCGTCTCGTCATTGGAATAAGAGCTGGCTGGATCCAAAAATTTGGGTGAGTGGTAGAGCGCCGGGAAAAACAAGGTGTTTTCGCGCTCGGAGCCTAAGGGGTGGGGGGAGTTGAGGACCGGGTTGCAGCCGGTAAGAAACAAAACCACGGCAACAAACAAGAAAGCGGCGGCACTGGGCAGCGAACGGGATGCGATTTGCGTGAATAACATGCCTTGGTCTATCTCCGCCATTTTTTACATGGTCGTTTATCGGTCCCAGCACTTCATGCTACCAGCAAATAACTGGAAGTAGCCTGTATCTGAAGTAGCCACAGCCGCCGTCCATTGATATCAGCATGCCCCCCCAGTTCCCAAGGGCCACAATTAGGGAAATCCTACTCCTCCCCCCGCACCCGCACAAAGCTAGCAAAGCGCGGAATACCTTGGGGCGTGCGTTCGCGGTAACGGTAAGTGACCCAACTGCCCACCGCAGGCGGCGTGCGCCGGTCGGCCTGGCTAAAGCCGCTGCCCAGCGTAAAGCGCTTTTTGTCCGGTGTCTCCAGCAAAAGGCCGCCCATTTGGCCCTTGAACTGGCCTTTTCCGGGCACCAGCGCTATCACCCGCCCTTCTTCATCGGGCTGGGGTTTGAGTTTGCGAACCGCCTTGCTGCGCCCCGGTTGCCACAGCGCGTCCCATTGGTGCAAGACCAGGCCTTCGCCACCTTGGTCCACCACGCTTTGCAAGCGATCAGGCACTTCATGCGCCTCGGACACTTTGGCCTGCGCCACGACCAAGAGCCATTTGGCTTCGGTGCCGGACAGCAAGTCCTGCGCCCGTTGGTAGCGCTGGCGGAAGGTCAAACCGGTGGCGGGCGCGTCAAACACCATGTAGCGCACCGCACGCCATTCCTCGTCCACCGGCTGGGCCTTGCGCACCGCAGCGGACAGGCGGTCAAAGCTGCCTCGGCCCATCCACAGCTCGCCGTCCAGCGCCTCTGGCGGCAAAGCGGCTAAAAACCAGGCCGGTGCTGCAATCTCGCGGCCGCTGCGAAAACGCAGTTTTTTGCCGTCCCACAGAGCGCGCACCCCATCGAGTTTTTCGCTGAGTGCATAGGCACGCGCGTCTAATTGTTTTTCCCAGGATGTCGCCCATTCAGCCAGCGAGCCGTCCCGGGCCGGCGGAATTTCCTGATTCGCCTGCTTGGCTTCGGGTGCGCTCTTGTGCGCTTTGGGCGCTGCCTCGGCACCCGCATGTTTGGCAGCCCGGCTCAGCCCCGGCCAGCAGGCCAAGGTGCTCGCAATTGCCAGGGCAATCGCCTTGATTCGGAAAATTTGCGCAGAACTGCCCGCGTGGACGGCTGTACGGTCTTGGATTTTCATAGTTCCCCCTGCTAACGGCGCGTTGTGCACCGCCTAGGGCTTAACTGTATCCAATTTTGTAAGTAATAAAGCTGCGCAGCTATATCAACAGCCGCGAGGAGCGCGGCACGTGGGACATCAAAAACTCCATCTGGTCGGCCAGGATGCGGCGGTTGCGCAAGATGAAGTCTTCCCACAGGCTGGGCACGTAGGGCGCAAAGAGCAAAGGCATGTGAGCCTGCTCGGGCGTACGGTGGCTCTTACGGTGGTTGCAGGGGCGGCAGGCGGTGACCACGTTCATCCAGTTGTCCACACCATTTTGGGCAAAGGGGATGATGTGTTCGCGCGTCAGGTCAGACTCGTGAAAATGTCCGCCGCAGTAGGCGCAGACATTGCGATCGCGGGCAAAGAGCTTGCTGTTGGTCAGGCCCGGACGCAAATTAAAGGGGTTGATATTGGGCACGCCCCGGGTGCCGATGATGCTATTGACCCGGATCATCGACTGCAGGCCGGTGACGGCATTGTGGCCGCCGCGAAAGACGGCGATCTCGCCGCCGGACTCCCAGCGCACTTCGCCTGCTGCGTAATTGACGACCGCTTGCTCAAGGGAAATCCAGGACTGCGGAAGCCCCTGGGCCGACAACTTCAGTACTTTCAAGCAATTCCTCCAGATCAGCAAAGACACCGGGAAAACCACGTCACACTGGGCGACCCCGCTGCGGGCCCTAAAGGCTGGAGAGAGGCTGCGTCACAATATACCCTGTTTCAGTGACACCACGGCCAAGCCCTTGAGAAGATATGCATAAGTCCAAACCCGTCATTGCAAGCGCAGCGAAGCAATCCCTTTTGGCTTATGAATCAAACGCTTATAGATCGCCGCAGCGCAGTGCCGCTCGCGACAACGGGGCTTTGCAGTCCTTCCCCATGGCACGCCCCCGATAACAAAATACAAGCACATGCAATTTTTCCGCGGCTACCAGCATCCGGGTCTCGCCCCGGCCTGCGCCTTGACCATTGGCAATTTTGACGGCGTACACCGCGGCCACCAGGCCATGCTGGCGCTCTTGCGCAGCGAAGCGCAGCAGCGCGGCGTGCCCAGCTGCGTGCTGACCTTTGAGCCGCATCCGCGTGACTACTTCGCCCTGCACTTGCACAAACCCGAGCTAGCCCCCAGCCGGGTAGGCACCTTCCGCGACAAATTACAGGAACTGGCACAGTGCGGCGTGGACCAAACCGTGGTGCTGCCCTTTAACGCGGCCCTGGCCAGCCAGAGCCCGCAAGACTTTGTGCAAAAAGTGTTGGTCCAAGGCCTGGGCGCGCGCTATGTGCTGGTGGGCGACGACTTTCGCTTTGGCGCCCAGCGTGCGGGCGATTACGCGATGCTGGACGCCGCCGGCGAGGCCCATGGCTTTGACGTGGCGCGCATGAACAGCTACGAGGTGCATGGCCTGCGCGTCTCCAGTTCGGCGGTGCGCACGGCGCTGGACGAAGGCCAAATGGCGCAGGCGGCCCGCTTGCTAGGCCGCCCTTACCGCATTTCCGGGCACATCGTGCACGGTCGCAAGCTCGGGCGCACCTTGGGTTTTCGGACGATCAACCTGCGTTTTCCCCGCTGGAAGCCCGCTGCCAGCGGCATCTTTGTGGTGCTGGTGCATGGGCTGGCCGACAAGCCGCTTGCTGGTGTGGCCAATATGGGCGTGCGCCCTTCGCTAGACCCCAGTGATGTGAACGGCGGGCGCGTGCTGCTGGAAACCCATTGCCTGGACTGGCCCGCGAGCCTGGGCCAAGACGGGGGCTACGGTAAAATTGTCAGCGTGGAACTGCTGCATAAACTACACGACGAGCTCAAGTACGACGGCCTGGACGCCCTGACCCAAGGGATACAGCGCGACTGCGACGATGCCCGCGCCTGGCTCGCCGCCCGAATTTGACAGGGCACACCGGCGCACCTTGCCCCGCGCCAAGCGCCTCCCACAGCGCAAGCCGACGCCCACCCTGGCGCAGCGCAGCCCCCGATAACGGCCCCAAAGCCAGCACCTGAGACTTGTATGACTGAACCCGTTGACTACCGCAGCACCCTGAACCTGCCCGACACCCCCTTCCCCATGCGCGGCGACTTGCCCAAGCGCGAACCGGCCTGGGCCAAGACCTGGAGCGAAGCCGGCCTGTACAAGCGCCTGCGCGTGGCGCGCCACGGCCAGCCGCTGTTCGTGCTGCATGACGGCCCGCCTTATGCCAACGGCAAATTGCACATCGGCCATGCGCTGAACAAAGTGCTCAAAGACATGATCGTCAAAAGTCGCCAATTGGCCGGTTTTGATGCGCAGTACATCCCCGGTTGGGACTGCCACGGTTTGCCGATTGAAAACGCTATCGAAAAACTGCATGGGCGCAAGCTGTCCCGCGACGACATGCAAGCCAAGAGCCGCGCGTTTGCCACCGAGCAAATCGATCAGCAGCGCGAAGACTTTCAGCGCCTGGGCGTTTTGGGCGACTGGGAGCGTCCTTACCGCACCATGGACCCGGCCAACGAGGCAGGTGAAATCCGCGCCTTCAAACGCGTGATCGAACGCGGTTTTGTCTACCGCGGTTTGAAGCCGGTGTATTGGTGTTTTGATTGCGGCTCGTCCTTGGCAGAGTTTGAAATTGAATACGCGGATAAGAAGAGTGACACGCTGGATGTGGCCTTTTTGTGTGCCGAACCAGCTAAGTTAGCCAAGGCCTTCGGTCTGCCCAAGCTGGACAAAGAGGCTTTTGCTGTTATCTGGACCACCACCGCCTGGACCATTCCCGCCAACCAGGCGCTGAACCTCAACCCCGAATTGAACTACGCGCTGGTCGACACCGAGCGCGGCTACTTTTTGTGCGCCGAGTCGCTGGTGGAGAAATGTTTAGAACGTTGGCAACTCAGCGGCAAAGCAGTAGCCACTTGCCAAGGCAAGGCGCTGGACCACATCGCCTTTCACCATCCGCTATCGCATGTGGACGCAGGCTACGCCCGTACCGCTCCCGCGTATTTGGCGGACTACGCCACCGCCGATGACGGCACCGGCATCGTGCATTCCTCACCCGCTTATGGCGTAGAAGATTTCAACTCCTGCGTCGCCCAAGGTCTGGCGTATGACGACATCCTGAACCCGGTGCAAGGCAACGGCGCGTATGCCGCAGACTTCCCGCTGTTTGGCGGCCAGCACATCTGGAAAGCGATTCCCGACATTCTGGAAACCTTGAAGAACGCCGGACGCTTGATGGCCACCCACGGCATCACGCACAGCTACCCCCATTGCTGGCGCCACAAAACCCCGGTGATTTACCGTGCGGCTGCGCAATGGTTTGTACGCATGGACGAAGGCGTGGGCGTGTTCACCAAAGACAAAGCAAGCAAGACCTTGCGCCAATTGGCGCTGGACGCGATCGAGCAAACCAAGTTTTACCCCGAGAACGGCAAAACCCGGCTGCGCGACATGATTGCCAACCGGCCCGACTGGTGCATCTCGCGACAGCGCAGCTGGGGCGTGCCAGTGCCGTTTTTGCTGCACAAGGACAGCGGCGAATTGCACCCGGACACCATGGCCATTTTGGACATTGCAGCCAGCATGGTGGAGCAAGGTGGCATCGAAGCCTGGAGCCGCGCCGGTGTGAACGACGTCCAAGCTTTGTTGACAGCGCAAGGCAAAGGCCAGACCGCCCAAGCCGACGACTACAGCAAAAGCACCGATATTCTGGAAGTCTGGTTTGACTCGGGTTCCACCTTCGAGCACGTGCTGCGCGGCAGCCACAAAGACGCTTACGACAGATCGCCCTTCCACGAAACCGGCCCCGAAGCTGACTTGTATTTGGAAGGCCACGACCAACACCGGGGCTGGTTCCACAGCTCGCTGTTGCTGGGCTGTGCTTTGTACGATCGCGCGCCTTACCGTGGTTTATTGACCCACGGATTTGCCACCGACGGCCAAGGCCGCAAGATGAGCAAGAGCTTGGGCAACACGGTTGCACCGCAAGAGGTGTCGCAAAAACTAGGCGCCGAAATCATCCGCTTGTGGGTGGCGTCCACCGACTATTCGGGCGACCTAAACATCGATGACAAAATTCTGGCGCGGGTGGTGGACACCTACCGCCGGGTGCGCAACACGCTGAAATTTTTGCTCGCCAACGTCAGCGATTTTGACCCAGCCAAAGACGCGGTGCAGTTTGACGCAATGCTGGAAGTGGACCGCTATGCAATCAGCCGCGCAGCGCGCTTGCAAGCGGATATTGCGGGCGTGTGGAATGAAGAGCTTCAGGTGTTTGAAGGCGGCCATTTCGGGCGTTACGAGTTCCATCCGGTGGTCTCGAAATTGCAAATTTATTGTTCGGAAGACTTGGGCGCGTTTTACCTGGATGTGCTCAAAGACAGGCTGTACACCACTGCCGCCGGTTCGCACGCAAGGCGCAGCGCGCAAACCGCTTTGTGGCAGATCACGCAAGCCATGCTGCGCTGGATGGCGCCGTTTTTAAGCTTTACCGCCGAAGAAGCTTGGGCCACGCTGGCCGCTGAAGGCAAAGCGCCCCAGGGCCAGCAGGAATCCATCTTCTTAGCCACCTACACGCCTTTGCTGGCAGCGGACGAAGCGCTGAACGCCAAGTGGGCGCGCATCCGCGAAATCCGCGAAGCGGTGAACAAAGAAATCGAAGTGCTCCGGGTAGCCGGGCAAGTGGGCGCCTCGCTGCAAGCAGCGGTCAGCATTACCGCCAACGCGCAAGACCTGGCCTTGCTGCAAAGCCTGGGCGATGACTTGCGCTATGTGTTCATCAGCTCTACCGTTGCGCTGCTGCAAGGCGAGATATTGGCCGTACAGGCCCGCGCTGCCAGTGCGACCAAATGCGAACGCTGCTGGCACTATGTGGAAGAGACTAGCCTGGCGCCGGGAGTTGACGCCGCCCACCCCACGATTTGCGGGCGCTGCGTCAGCAACTTATTTGGCAGCGGCGAGAGCCGGTTGGTGGCTTGATGGCGCGCTATCGCGGCGGCATGCGCTTGCTGCATTGGCTGGCCATTGCGCTCTTGATTGTGCTGGCCGACCAGTTCACCAAGCTGCTCATCGTGGGCAGCATGCAACTGGGCGACAGCCGCCCGGTGACCGATTTTTTCAACATCGTGCGCGCGCACAACAGCGGGGCTGCGTTTTCATTTTTGGCCGATGCATCGGGCTGGCAGCGCTGGTTTTTTACCGGCTTGGGGGCGGTGGCTGCTGTGGTCATGGTCTGGCTGCTGCACAGCAACGCCGGTGAAAAATTGTTTTGCTTTGCCATCAGCTGCGTGCTAGGCGGCGCGGTGGGCAATGTCATCGACCGCGTGCTCTACGGCTACGTGGTCGATTTTTTAGATTTCCATTGGATGGCGATGCACTTCCCCGCCTTCAACGCCGCCGACAGCGCCATCACCCTAGGCGCCACCTGCCTGATCCTGGACGAACTACTGCGCGTGCGTCGCAGCCGCTAATTTTGGTGAAGTTTGGACGAGTTGCTGGCCACGCCAAAAGCTGGTCATTGCTTGCTTATCGTGGCAATCCATGACTTTCTACAAACTTCAGCCACCGCTTATTGGACGGGCCCCACGCGCAGCACGCTGAAAGATTCCAAAGGTTCTTTGCCCCTGGCCAAATTAATCTGGCGCGGCAGCAAGCCAGTTTTATGGTCCACCCACTGGCCTTGATGCACTAGGCGGTACGGGCCTAAAGACGCGCTCAGGGTTGGCAGCGCATCGCTCTTAATCAGTAAAAAGTAGTCCTTGGGCTTTTCATTGGCAGCGTCCATAGCCTCCATGCGCAGGCTAGGAGCGCTGCGGCGGTACAGACCAATTTCCCAGGCCACAATCGAATCCATGCCATAGACCAGCACCGGCGTTTGCGGGCAGGTGGCCAGCACCTGAAGCACGTTGTAGGGCACGCTATAGCGCGTATGGGCGATATAGGTCATACCCTCCAATGACGCGTACAAAATATTCACCGCTAGCACCGGCAATGCCAGCAGTACCCCGGCCCTTTGCCAAAGACGCCAGCGCCAGACGGCCAGCACCGCCAGGGCGCAAGCGCCCAGCACCAAGGACAGCAAGCCCGTATCGCCCACTTGGATAGCCACGGCGAGACCCAAACCCAGGGCCACTACCGTGCATACCAGTTGCCCTATCCAAATCGCCCGACTCGGTCCGGCTGACAAGCAGCCCAGTAAAAAACGCGCGCACAAGATCGCCGCAAACGGATACACGATGACGGTGTAATAGTCCAGCTGGAAAGATGTGGCGCTGAACATCACAAAGCTGACAAAAAAGCTGGCGCACAAGTAGACAAAGGCATCGCGCTCGGCGCTGCCCGAGCGCGCAAACGTCCGCGCGCCCGCCCACACCGCCGCGCCAAAGGCCGCAACCCAGGGCAGAAAAGCCCAGAGAAACACATGCACAAAGTACCAGGGGTTACCGCCATCATTGGTGATGGGGCCGGAATTAAAAAACCGACCAAACTGGCTATCCCAAAAGAAAAAACGGATGCCCGAAACGCCCTGCCGCCCGAAAACTGTTTTCTCTGGGTGCAAGTCAAACTGCCAGTACAAAGCGAAGAGCTCGGGTGCGGTAAACAGCAAAGTCAAGCCCAGCATCAGCCACCAACGCGGGCGCAGCAGTTGCTTCAAACGCCCCTGGTAAACCCACAAACAAAACAATCCACTGCCGATGGTGACGAGCGTGAAAACGCCTTTGGTCATGAGTGCACACGCGCTGAACAATGCGGCTAGCACCATGTGCTTAGCCCGACCCGTAGCGTCTAGGCGCAGGCAGTAATAACAAGCAGCCATAACGCTGCCATTCAAAAAGGCCTCAGCCTTCAAGGCGCTGGTGGTGTACATCACATGGTAGGTGGACAGATACACCAGCAAGGCCAGCAAGGCGGTTTCCCGGCCATACAGCGTGCGGGCGATGCGGTAGCTGTAATAGCCGCCCAACACATGAAACAAAAAGCCCGGCAATATATAGCTTCCGGCGCTGATGCCAAACCACTTGAAAAACAGCGCGCCCATCCAAAACGGGAAATGCGGCTTGTCCAGCCAGTCTTTACCGTCCAGCACTAACGATAGGTAGTCGCCGGTTTGCAGCATATGCTGCGCCAGCGCCGCATAAAGTACCGAGTCGCCCTCGTTGATGATGGGCGTGAGCATGCTAGCCGCGTTGACCAGCAACGAAAGTGCCACCAGCGCCAAAAGCCCTCGAGTCAGGCCGGGGCTGAGGCTGATGGCAGGGCTGGTGCTCACAGGGTCAGGATGGTGCAACCCGTGGTGTTGCGCGCTTCTAGGTCGCGGTGCGCTTGTTGCACGTCTTCCAAAGCGTAGCGTTGGCCGATATGGATATGGACTTTGCCACTTTCCACCACGTCCATCAAATCATCGGCCATTTCTTGCGTGCTTTCACGGGTGGAAATATGGCTGAAAAGGGTTTGGCGCGTAACATACACCGAGCCTTTGGGTCCGAGAATGCCAGGCGAAAAAGGCGCCACGGGGCCAGACGCATTGCCAAAGCTGGCCATTAGGCCAAAGGGTGACAGGCAATCGAGCGATTTGTCCCAGGTGTCTTTGCCCACCGAGTCATAGACCACTTTCACGCCCTTGCCGCCGGTAATTTCCTTGACGCGCACCAGAAAATCTTCCTTGGCGTAGTTGATGACATGGGCCGCGCCATTGGCCTTGGCCAGCGCGCATTTCTCGTCCGATCCTGCGGTGCCAATCAGTTGCAAGCCCAGGGCTTTGGCCCATTGGCAGGCGATCAAACCTACGCCACCGGCAGCGGCGTGAAACAAAATGAAGTCACCGGCTTTCAAGCCGCCCTGGGGCAATGTGCGCTTGAGCAGGTACTGCACCGTCAGGCCTTTGAGCATCATGGCCGCGCCGGTTTCAAAACTAATGCCATCGCGCAATTTGCAGACGCACTTGGCGGGCATGACACGGCGCTCGCAATAGGCGCCGGGGGGCTGGCTGGCGTAGGCGGCGCGGTCGCCAACCTTCAGGTGGGTCACGCCCTCGCCCACGGCTTCGATCACGCCGGCGGCCTCCATGCCCAGTTGCACGGGCAGGTTCATAGGGTACAAACCGCTGCGCTGATAGACGTCGATGTAATTGAGACCGACCGCGTGGTGGCGGATGCGCACTTCGCCCGGGCCAGGCTCGCCGACCGCGATGTGCACCAGATGCATGTGCTCGGGGCCGCCGTGCTGGTCGATTTGGATAGAACGGGACATTGATGAGGACATAGATGGGCTCCAGCGAAGGGTAGTTGAATAAAGCCTGCGATTATCCCGCCATCGCGCAAAGCGTCCGCGGGCGGCCGTATTGCCCCAGCGTTAGGACTGGTTACAGTGCAGCCATGAACACACCTTCCCCCCTGCGTATGAGCGGCAAAGCCGCGCTCTTACTCACGCTGGCCACCATTCTCTGGGCTGGCAACGCCGTCATTGGCCGCATGGTGCAACACCTAATTTCGCCCATGACGCTCAATTTGTTTCGCTGGCTGATCGCTTTTTGCGTGCTGCTGCCCATGGCGCGCTGGGTATTGCGCAAAGACA
Source organism: uncultured beta proteobacterium (assembly GCA_903869595.1). Lineage (GTDB taxonomy): Bacteria > Pseudomonadota > Gammaproteobacteria > Burkholderiales > Burkholderiaceae_C > Allorhodoferax. The sequence goes on from CAIPZV010000030.1 coordinate 15,691, forward strand.
GTCCCTTGTGGAGCCAATGGCGGCGTTTCGCGCTACTGGGTGCTTTGAGCATCGCCAGTTACAACGCCATGCTCTACCTTGCGCTAACTACCTCCACCGCCATGAACGTGACCTTGGTCGGCGCCAGCACGCCGGTGTGGATGCTGCTCATCGGGCGTTTTTTCTTTGGCACACCGGTGTCTGCGCGCCAACTGCTGGGCGCCGTCTTGTCTATCGCTGGTGTGGTGTTGGTAATGTGCCGGGGCGAATGGGACCTGCTGATCGGTTTTCATTTGGTCGCCGGTGATGTGTACATGCTGATCGCCGCCATTGGGTGGGCGTTTTACAGCTGGATGCTGGCACACCCAAGCGCGGAATCAGCGCCGATTCGTGCCGACTGGGCGGCATTTTTATTGGCCCAAACGGTATTTGGCCTGGTCGGCGCCCTGGGCTGCGCCTCGCTGGAATGGACCCTGACCGATGCCCGCCTAGAACTAGGCTGGCCGCTGGCCGCCGCGCTGGCATTTATTGGGGTGGGGCCCGCAGTGCTGTCTTACCGCGCCTGGGGCGCTGGCGTGGCCCTGGTCGGCCCCTCGGTAGCCGGGTTCTTTATGAACCTGATCCCCTTGTTTGCCGCGCTCTTGTCCACGCTATTTTTGGGTGAATCGCCGCAGCTATTTCATGCGGTGGCTTTTGTGTTAATTGCGGCCGGCATTGTGCTGTCGGCACGCAAGGCGGCACCGGTCAAAACGGACGCCTAGATGGGCGCATACCACGCCGAGACCATTTGTACCAAGCGAGCTAATAGGCAAGCAACAAGCTTGGTGACGGTAAACGCAATGCGATTACAAAGTCCCGCCAAACGCCCCGCCATCAAGCAAGAGGTTTTGCCCGGTAATGAAGCCCGCCAGCGGGCTGCATAAAAACGCGCAAGCGGCGCCAAATTCTTCAGGTGTGCCAAAACGTTGTGCGGGTATACCTTTGCGGCGTGTCGCGGCCAGCGCTTCCACGCTTTGCCCGGTTTTTTGCGCCGAGCTGGCAAACAGGCCTTGCAAGCGGTCGGTGTCAAACGGGCCGGGCAGCAAATTGTTGATGGTGACGCCCTGCGCCGCGATGCTGGAGCGCGCTAGCCCCGCCACGAAACCAGTAAGGCCGCTGCGCGCGCCGTTGGACAAGCCCAGTATGTCGATGGGCGCTTTCACCGCGCCCGAGGTGATGTTGATGATGCGGCCAAAGCCGCGTTGCGCCATGCCATCGACGGTGGCTTTGATGAGTTCGATGGGCGTGAGCATATTGGCGTCCAGGGCGCGCAACCAGGCCTCTCGGTCCCAGTCGCGAAAGCTGCCGGGCGGCGGGCCACCGGCGTTGGTGACCACAATGTCAAAGTCTGCGCGGATGGCAAATACGGCCGCGCGTCCCTCGGGGGTAGTGATGTCGGCTGCGCAATGCAGCACTTGCGCGCCGCTGGCAGCGGCGTCGCCAGCGGCCAGTTGCGCAGCCGCAGCGGCCAGCACATCAGGGCGACGGGCGACCATCAGCACATGCACGCCTTCGCGCACCAGCGCCTGCGCGCAGCCAAAACCCAAACCCCGGCTGGCGCCGCATACCAAAGCCCATCGGCCTGTTAAACCTAAATCCATGCTTTACTCCAAAGAACAAAAAATAGTTACACACGCGAAGCGCCAAACCCCATAGCGTCGCTGCCACACCCGTCACTGCGAGTAGCGAAGCGACGCGGCAGTCCATGCTGGAATGAGGTCACTTCCGCCAAAGTACGAAGCCATGGATTGCCACGGCCTTCTGCCTCGCAACGACAAGTTTTTGCTAATGCAAAGCTCTCTAAGCCAATCAAGCCGCAGGCGCAGCTACCGGGCTGCGCGTACAAACAAACACACCGGCCATTACCAGCACAGTACCGCCCAGCACCCAGGCGGTCAAGGGCTCGTCCAAAAATACGGCTGCCATCATCAAGGTGGACATGGGGCCGACCATACCCACTTGCGCAGCCAGCCCCGCCCCCAAGCGCTCAATGCCCAACATCACCAGCAGCACCGGCACCACGGTGCAGAACGCGGCATTAATGACCGATAAGGTCCAGACCTGCGGCGCCAAGTCCCATAAACCGGCGACGGGCCGCAGCATCAGAAACTGCGCAATACACAAAATACAGGCTACTGCGCTGGCCCAGCCCACCAAGCGCAAAGCGCCCAATCGGCGCACCATTTCCCCGCTGTAGGACAAGTACAGCGCATAACTGACCGCGCTGCCAAACACCAGCGCCGAGCCCAGCCAAACGCCCTCGCCCGATAAATTTGCCTCGTGCCCGAAAACTAACAAGACGCCGCCGTAGCTGATGGCCAGACCCAGCCACTGGTACGCGCTGATCCTGCGCCGGTACAGCAGTGCCCCGAGCAAGACCACCAGCGTGGGGTTGAGGTACAGAATCAATCGCTCAAACGCGGCGCTGATATAGGCCAACCCGGCAAAGTCCAGAAAACTTGCCAAGTAGTAGCCGGTAAAGCCCAGCCAAACGATGCCCAGCCGATCGCGCCAATGCAGCGCATCGGGCTTGACGCCCTGGCGCTCGCGCCCGGCCCACCAGGCCATCAGCACAAAAAACGGCAGCGCCAGGGCCATACGCAGCATCAGCAGGGTGACGGCATCCACCCCGTGGCGGTAGGCCAGTTTGACGATGATGGCCTTGCCACTAAAGGCCACCGCACCCAGCACCGCCAGGGCCAAACCGCTGGCCAGGCGGGGGGATGGGGGGCGAGGGAGCGCAGCGTCGGGGCTTACAGAGGAGGACAAAAAGGGAGCTTTCGATGGCGCAAGCGCTGATTGTCGCCTTTCGCGGCAAGCGCAATGACCTTGCGCTTGGCTCGGGTTTATATCCATGCCATGTCAATCATTGCCTATGCAATGATTAGAATCATCGTCTCATGGAAAACCCTAGCTTCACCGACCCCAGCACAGCGGATAGCGCAGCGCCCGCCTTGGTCAGCCACGCGTTTTACCAAGCCGACAAATACCAGCCCGAGGACAGCGTGGGCTACATGATGCGGCGCATTTTGCTCAGCCTGGCGCAAAGTATTGAGACCGAACTGGCCGGTTCCGCGCTCACCAATGCCCAATGGCTGCCCATCATGAAGCTGTATCTAGGCCACAGCTCGACCGCCGCCGAGCTAGCACGTGAATGCCAGCTCGACGCCGGTGCCATGACCCGCATGCTGGACCGGCTAGAGGCCAAAGGCCTGTGCAGCCGGAGCCGCTCAGAGCGCGACCGTCGCCTGGTGCACATCTCCCTGACCGACAGCGGCCAGCGCGCCGCCCAAACCTTGCCCGGCGTGCTCAGCGCGGTGCTGAACCAGCATTTAGCCGGTATGAGCGCAGACGAATTTGCAACCCTGAAAACTCTTTTACAAAAAATGCTGAGCAACGGACAGGCCTTGCAGGCCCAGTCCGGCCCACTGCCGCCCGGCGATAGCGAGGCCTAGCCCTGAACCGACCATGACACCTCTGTTATTTACCACTTTGACCGCGCCGGGCCATTCCATGACCCGCGCCTTCTCCGCCGCGCTGTCCAGCCTGAAGCGACCTGGGCGGCTGGCCCTGGTGTGCGCCAGCGTGCTGCTTAGTGCCTGCGCTGATTTTTCGGGCATTGCGCCCATGGCGCGCGCCCTGCTGCCCGAAAGCCTGGGCCTGCGCGCCGTGCCCCTGCCCGCCGCTGCAAGCCCCGCGCCTGCCGGTGGAGCGAGCGCAGCGGCTGCAAGCAAGGAAAACAACTTTGACCAAAACTGGTGGCGCAGCTTTCAGGACCCGCGGCTCGATGCCTTGGTGACCCAGGCTCTAGAAAACCACCCATCCCTCAAAGCCGCGCAGACCCGCATCGCGCGCGCGCAGGCGGTGATCGAGGCCCAGGGGGCCAATGACAAAGTCCAGTCCCTGGCCAGCCTGGACGCTACCCAGCAACGTTTTAGCGCAGTCGGCATGTACCCGCCGCCGCTGGCCGGCGGGGTGTACCAAACCGCCAATGTGCAGATGAACTTGACCTACGAATGGGATTTGTTCGGCAAAAACCGCGCAGCGCTGGACGCTGCGATTGGGGCTTCGCAAGCCGCGATTGCCGATGCACAACAAGCGCGCTTGCTGCTGTCCACGCAAGTGACGCGCACTTACTTGGCTATGGTGCGCTTGCAGGCGCAGCGGGCTTTGCAGCAGCAATACCTGGCGCAGCGCGTGCAGGCCAATGCCATCGGCAAAGCGCGCAAAGACGCGGGCTTGGACAGCGACTATGAGTTTTTGAGCGTCACCACCAGCATGGCCGAAATCCGCCAGCAAATTGAGGCGCTGAGCGAGCAAATTGCCCTTTCGCGCAATGCCCTGGCTGCGCTTAGCGGCAAGGCCAGCCTGGACCTGGAAGTACCCGATGACGCGATGGCCGCGCTACGCGCCAGCCCTGTGCAAGACAGCGTGCCCATGGATTTACTAGGCCGCAGGCCCGACATCGTGGCGGCGCGCTGGCGGGTGGAAGCGGCAGGGGCCGATATGGCTTACGCCAAAACTTTGTTTTATCCCAATATCAACCTCACAGCCTTTGTGGGCCTGAACAGCGTGGGCTGGGGCAATATCACCCACGCTGGTAGCGAGCAATGGGGCCTGGGCCCGGCGCTGCGCCTGCCGGTTTTTGAAACCGGGCGGCTGCGCGCCAATTTGCACGGCAAATCCGCCGAGCTCGATGGCGCTATTGAAAGCTATAACGCCCTGGTCTTAGAGGCGGTACGCGATGTGAGCGAGCAACTAAGCAGCCTGCAAGGCATTGCCAAACAACAGCGCGAGCAGCAACTGGCCCAGGCCAATGCACAGGCTTTGCTGCAAATTGCGCAGCAGCGTTTTGCGGCAGGGCTGGTGATCCGCTCAGCAGTGATTAATGCGCAAAGCGCACTGGTGCCACACCAACGCCAGGCGATTGAATTGCAAGGGCGCGCGCTGGACGTACAAGCCCAGCTGTTGCGCGCGCTAGGCGGCGGCTACGGCAGTACCCACACCGTTGGCAGCGCCAGCGCCGCATCGAACACCACCCCCTGATTTTTCTAAAGATACTTTGTATGAGCCAAGCTAACACGCCATCTCCCTCCTCTGCCCCATCCGGCAATCCTGCGCCTGCGCAAGCTACATCGGCTGCTGCAAGCGCAGGGCCTGCTGCCGACCCGGCGGCGGCGCAAGCTGCGAGCGGCCCAAGCGCAAGTACGCATCCATCACCCGCTGCGGCGCCGCAGGCAGCAGCGCCCGCGGCAAGCCCCGGCGCGCAACACGGGGCAGCGCCCGCTGCACCTTCGGGCGGCGGTCGGCAAAAGGCCTTGACCATCGTCGGCCTCATCGTGTTGGCCGGACTAAGTTATGGCGGCTACGAGTGGTATCTGGGCCGTAACCAGGAGTCCACCGACAACGCCTATGTGCAAGGTAATGTGATTCAAATCACGCCACAAATCGGCGGCACGGTCACCGCCATCCTGGCCGACGACACCGATTTTGTAAAAGCCGGTCAACCGCTGGTCAAGCTGGACGCTGCCGACGCCAAAATGACGCTGGACTTGGCCGAGGCCAACCTGGCCCAAGCGGTGCGCCAGGTGCGCAATCTGTATGCCAATAACACCACGCTGGAAGCGCAAATCACGGTGCGCGACAGCGACATTGCCAAAGCGCAAAATGAAATCGACCGCTTGCGCGACGACCTGGCGCGGCGTCAGTCGCTGGTCGGTATTGGCGCGGTTTCGGCCGAAGAAATTTCGCATGTGCAAGCGCAGATAACGCAAGCGCAAAATGGGCTGGCTTCGGCCAAGGCAGCCAGTCTGGCAGCGCGCGACCAATTGCTAAGCGCGCGCACGCTGACCGACAACACGCAAGTGCAAAACCATCCCAGCGTAGTCGCAGCCGCCGCCAAAGTGCGCGAGGCTTTTCTGACGCTGCATCGCGCCACCTTGCCTGCGCCGGTGGATGGCTACATCGCCAAACGCACGGTACAACTAGGCCAGCGTATTGCACCGGGCACGCCTTTGATGTCCGTAGTAGCGCTGGGCGCGCCCTGGGTGGATGCCAACTTCAAGGAAGTGCAGTTGCGCACCATCCGCATCGGCCAGAGCGCCACGCTGACAGCGGATGTCTATGGCAAGAAAGTGGAATACCAAGGTACTGTGGTCGGCCTCGGGGCGGGCACCGGCGCTGCCTTTTCACTACTGCCGGCGCAAAACGCCACTGGCAACTGGATTAAGGTAGTGCAACGCGTGCCAGTACGCATTGCCTTGGACCCAGCGCAGGTGAGTGCGCATCCGCTGCGCATTGGCCTGTCGATGGAAGTGACGGTCGATGTGAAATCGCAAGACGGTAAATCGCTGGCAGAAGGCGGGCAAGCGGCCTCTGCGGTGCAAACCGAGGTGTATGAATTGCTGGACGGCCAAGCCACTGCCGAAATCCAGCGCGTGATTGCCAACAACATGGGTGGTGGCAAAGCAGCGCCTGCGCCCGCTGGCAAGTCTTAAGCGCACCATGGCCACTGCCCCGCCACCTTTTGCCAATGCACCGCTGAGCGGTGCCGCCCGCGTCTGGGGCACGATTGCGCTGTCTGCCGCCACGTTTATGAATGTGCTGGACTCGTCAATTGCCAATGTGTCACTGCCCGCGATTGCTGGCGATTTGGGTGTCAGCCCCAACCAAGGTGCCTGGGTGGTCACCAGTTTCGGCGTGGCCAATGCGATTGCCGTACCTTTGACCGGCTGGTTATCGCAGCGCTTCGGGCAAGTGCGTTTGTTTACCTTGAGCGTTTTGCTATTTGTGCTGGCCTCCTGGTTGTGCGGCTTGGCTCCCAATATGCCAACGCTGATTGCGATGCGCGCCTTTCAGGGCTTTGTGGCAGGGCCGATGATGCCTTTGGCCCAAACCCTTCTGCTGTCTAGCTACCCACCGGCCCTGGCCGGTATTGCCATGGCGATGTGGGCCATGACCACGCTGGTGGCTCCGGTGATGGGGCCCTTGCTGGGCGGCTGGATTACCGACAACGCGCATTGGGGCTGGATTTTTTATATCAACATCCCGGTCGGCGTAGTGGCGGCGTTCATCACCTGGACGATTTACAAAAAGCGTGAATCGCACCGGCAAAAATTGCCCATCGATACCGTGGGCCTGACGCTGCTGGTGCTGGCCGTGGGCGCTTTACAAATCATGCTCGACAGGGGCAAAGAAGTCGATTGGTTTCATTCCAGCGAAATCATTGTGCTCGGTCTGGTGGCATCTATCTGCGGCGCATTTTTCATCGCCTGGGAACTTACCGATAAACACCCAGTGGTGGACTTGCGCCTGCTCAAATTGCGTAACTTCCGCTGGGCTTCGATCTGCCTGGCAATTGCCTACAGCCTGTTTATCGGCAACCTTGTGCTGTTCCCCTTGTGGCTACAACAGTTCATGGGCTATACCTCGACCCAGGCCGGCATGATGCTCGCCCCGGTAGGCTTGTTTGCCATATTGCTCTCGCCCATCGTGGGCAAGAACGTCCAAAAATTTGACCCACGCAAACTGGCCACGTTCTCGTTTGTGATGTTTTCCATCGTGCTGTGGATGCGCTCGCAATTTAGCACCCAGGCCGACTTCATGACCATCATGATGCCCACCATCATCCAGGGCATTGCGGTGGCATTTTTCTTTATTCCGCTGTCCACGCTGACGCTCAACGGCATTGCACCGGCCCAAATGCCATCGGCATCGGGCCTGTCCAACTTCATGCGGATTTTGGGCGGCTCTTTTGGCACCTCGGTCACCATCACTTTGTGGCAAGACCGTACGGCCATGCACCACGCCGAACTGGCCGAAACTATTAACCGAGGCAGCCAGGCCACGACCAGCGCGATAAGCAATTTTGCGGCCGCAGGCATGAGCCAGGAACAAGGCCTGGCCAGTATCAACCGGCTGATCGACCAGCAAGCCGCCACCATGGCGGCGGACGATATTTTTATGGCGTCTGCGTTTATCTTTTTATTACTGATACCGATTATCTGGCTGGCAAAACCCATGCAGCCACCGCCGCAAGCTGTGCCATCGGCCAAGCCTACGGCAGATGCGGCGGGCGCGCATTAAGCCTTCGCTCATTGCCTGGGTTGGTTCTTGCGCGGCAGGCATCCGCTCGGCGAAGCACTGCTAAGCGAGCTCAGGCCGTCAGGCCGGGCAGGCGACCTGCGTATAGGGCCCAGCCCAGCCAAGTCACAGCGGCAAACAACACCAGGCCGGTCAACACATGCGAGGACCGGATGCCTTGTTCAGGCAAAGCCCGCTTGCGGCCAGTCCACATGGCGCGCACCAGGTTTTCGCGGTGCTTGAATCCGGTGGCGACCACGGCCACCACATGCAGGCCAATCAAGATTAGCAAAGCGTGGGACAGCACTTCGTGGGCATCACCCGCCGCATCCGGCGCGCCCGATTGGTACGCCCACCATCCGCTGGCTACCGCAGCGGCCATCAGCCCCAGCAAGCCCAGCACCGCCCAGCCACCCGCCGGGTTGTGGCCCACATAGCGCCGTGGGGGGGCTAAGGTGCCTCCGGGCAGATAAGCCTGCAAATAGCGCAGCGCCGCTGCTGGGCTACGCACAAAGTCGCTGAACAATGCGTAGCGGCTGCCCGCCATACCCCATATCACCCGCCATAGCACCAAGGCGCCAGCGCAATAGCCCAGCGTTAGATGCAGCAGTTGCGTGCGTTCACTTTCTGCCGTGAGCCAGGCACCGGCAAAACACAGCACCAAGAGCCAATGGAATACCCGTGTCGGCAGGTCCCAAATTTTTTGTTCTGCCAAAGCGACTTGTTCGGGCAGGGTGTCGGGCGCGCTCATGAGGGAATCCGCACGCGGTCTTCATCAAAATCACCTTTGTCTGCGCCGCCGTGGCAGGCGCCGCAATTAGCCGGGCTTTTGATGCTGGCGCGCTTCCACACTTTGCTGCTCACTTCGTCGTGCTGGCGCACAAACCAGTTACTTTTGCTGATGCGAAACTCCGGGCTGGCGCTGGCGTACTGGCTGCCTTTGGCAGCATGGCCGATAAGCCAAGCGCTAATCGTCTGGCGCGATTTTTCGTCGATAGAGGCATCGACGCCGAAATGCTTATCCAGCCCGCCCATGATGCCGCGCCAGTTGGCCTCGCCGGTCAGACCCGGCGCATAGCCGATATGGCAGCTGGTGCACTCGGTATTGAAAGCTGCGGGTGCGCCCTTCAGGCCGGTGCTGCTTTGCGCCATCGCAGTGAATGAGGCCAGGCCCAGCAAGGCCGCCAAGGCGGCGGTCTGCAAGCAGGATAGGTAGCGGTTTTTAGCCATAGAGATCCAATTAAAAAGTTATTTCAGGGTAATGAGCCAGGCCAGCACATCGGCTTTTTCGGCAGCGCTGCATTCGCGCGCCAGCACGTCTTTGCAATTACGGCGAAACCACTTATCCGCCTTCGCCAGATCGCTAAAGCGCTGGGCGTTAAAGGCAGGCGCCAGGGGTTCAATCACTTTGTGGGTAATGGCATGCTCGCCCTTGCCCGTGGGCAGCGCGCCGTGGCAAGAGGCGCATTTCCATTCATTACCGTGGGTGCTGTTAAAAAAACTTTGGCCGCGTGCCGCATCGCCTGCGGCCACACCGGCCGCCTTGGCCTGGGCCTTGTAGGTATCTAACAAATTAGCGGGGCTGTCAGCGAGCGCCAAGCCCGCTGACAAGGTGAGCGCCAGCGCCATCCCCAGACGCCGGGCCATTAAGAAACTATCCACAAAAACCGCCTCTCACCGAAGTGCTCGTTATGCACCCAGTCTAGGCAGTCCCTGCGTGCGGCGCATTGCGCGCCGTCAAAGTAATGTAAAGAACTAAGCTGCTTAGCGCAGCGGCACGCCAGTCTTGGACTGCACAAATTCGCGCGTCACCCCCGGCGCCAACTCCACCACTTTGAGGCCCTGCGGCGTAACGTCCATGACCGCCAGGTCGGTAATGATGCGGTCCACCACGCCCACGCCGGTCAGCGGCAAGGTGCATTGGGGCAAAATTTTCAGGTCTTCGGTGCCGTCTTTCTTTTTGGCCACGTGCTCCATCAGCACGATGACGCGCTTGACGCCCGCCACCAAATCCATCGCGCCGCCCATGCCTTTGACCATCTTGCCGGGAATCATCCAATTGGCCAGATCGCCATGCTCGCTCACTTGCATGGCGCCCAAAATGCTCAGGTTGATCTTGCCGCCGCGAATCATGGCAAAGCTCTCGTGGCTGCCAAAAATGCTAGAGCCTTTGATGGTGGTCACGGTTTGCTTGCCCGCATTGATGAGGTCGGCATCCACTGCGTCTTCGGTGGGAAAGGGGCCAATGCCCAACATGCCGTTTTCGCTTTGCAGCCAAACCTCTTTGTCGCTAGGTACAAAGTTGGCCACCAGCGTGGGGATGCCAATGCCCAGGTTCACATAAAAACCGTCTTCCAGTTCTTGCGCCGCGCGCGCGGCCATTTGGTCTTGTGTCCAGCTCATGTTCAGGCTCCTGCTTTTTCTGTGTGCGCCGCTTCGGTAACGGTACGTTTTTCAATACGTTTTTCCGGGGTGGCATTGAGCACCAAGCGGTGCACATAAATACCGGCCAAATGCACATCGTCCGGGGCGATAGCGCCGGTCTCGACGATTTCTTCCACCTCCACCACCGTTATTTTTCCAGCCATGGCGACGGCCGGATTGAAGTTGCGCGCCGTCAGGCGGAACTGCAAATTGCCCGACTTATCCGCCCGGTGCGCTTTGACCAGCGATACATCAGGCACCAAGGCGCGCTCCATGACATAGGTTTCGCCATCAAATTCGCGCAATTCCTTGCCCTCGGCGACCAGGGTGCCGACGCCGGTTTTAGTGAAGAAGGCGGGGATGCCTGCACCTCCGGCACGCAGCTTCTCGGCCAGCGTGCCTTGCGGTGTGAACTCCAAAGCCAGTTCACCGGCCAGGTACTGGCGCTCAAACTCCTTGTTCTCGCCCACATAGCTGGAAATCATTTTTTTGATCTGGCGGGTTTCCAGCAACTTGCCTAGGCCAAAGCCATCGACACCGGCGTTATTGGAAATCGCCGTTAGGTTTTGCTTGCCGCTGTCGCGCACCGCATCAATCAAAGCCTCGGGAATGCCGCACAGGCCGAAACCACCCACCGCAATGAGCTGGCCGTCCTGCACGACGCCATCAAGCGCCGCTTTAGCGCTGGGATAAATCTTGTTCACGCAATTTCTCCATGGAACTAAAAAGCCGGTACCGGAAACAGTCCGGCAGATGCAAGCGCGGCAGTACCAATCAAGGGCAAGTTGCCGACGCCAGCACGCATTTTGACCGATCGGCCTGACCCAGGACTTGCGCGAACGTTGTCATACGCCAGCCTAAAGCGGCGGCTAGGTGCAGCAGCTCAACTCAGGAACCGAAGGCACAATGGCCGGATGACTGCGCACACCACCCCCGCCGAAACGCCCTAATCGCCTAGCGAAGCGCGCCTGACCGCCCTGGAAATCAAAGCCAGCTTTGCCGAAGACTTGCTGGACAAGCTGGACCAAACGGTGATCCGCCAGCAAACGCAAATTGACGCGCTGATAAGCGAGGTGCTGCACTTGCGCCAGCAAATCGGCAACGCGCAAGGCGACACGCCGCGCAGTTTGCGCGATGAACTGCCGCCGCATTACTGAAAAAAGCCTTCATCACGCTGCCTTGTGGGCAGCTTCGCGAGCTGACCGAGTAGAAGTTATTGATTACACAAGCAAA